>CAJKBH010000011.1 GCA_905198125.1 uncultured Porphyromonadaceae bacterium | reverse complement strand
TTGCCCATCAGACGGTCGTGCAGTTCGTCACTCTCATCCAGCATCCTGAACATCTCCAGACTGGCGCCCACAATTGCCGGAGCCACCGAGTTGGAGAACAGATAGGGACGCGAACGCTGGCGCAGCATGTCTATGATCTCCTTCGGACCCGTGGTGAATCCACCCATGGCACCGCCGAACGACTTGCCCAACGTGCCGGTGAAGATGTCGATCTTGCCGTATGCGTCGAATTTCTCGGCCACGCCGCGGCCACGCTTGCCGACAACGCCGGCCGAATGGCTTTCGTCAACCATCACCAATGCATCGTATTTCTCGGCCAGTTCGCATATCTTGTCCATCGGAGCCACGTTACCGTCCATCGAGAACACACCATCGGTGGCAATGATGCGGTAGCGGCAGCTCTGAGCCTCCTGCAGGCAGCGTTCCAGGTCGGCCATGTCGGCGTTCTTGTAGCGGAAACGCTTGGCCTTGCACAGACGTACGCCGTCGATGATGGAGGCGTGGTTCAGCGCGTCGCTGATGATGGCGTCCTCCTCGGTGAACAACGGTTCGAACAGACCGCCGTTGGCATCGAAACATGCCGCATACAGTATGGTGTCCTCGGTCTTGAAGTAACGGCTGATAGCAGCCTCAAGCTCCTTGTGAAGGTCCTGCGTGCCGCAGATAAAGCGTACGGAGCTCATGCCGTAGCCGCGGGCGTCCATCGCCTTTTTCGCAGCCTCTATCAGACGGCTGTTATCCGACAGACCCAGGTAGTTGTTGGCGCAGAAGTTCAGCACTTCTCCCTTGCCTTCGGCTGTCTCGACTTCAATGTCACTGCTCTGCGGAGTCACGATGATCCGCTCGTTCTTGTAGAGACCTGCCTCTTTGATGCCGGCAAGCTCCTGCTCAAGATGCTTCTTGAATCCTGTGTACATGATATCAGTATTTGGTTGTTTGGTTCTTGTTGTTCTGCGCCGCGCCGTTGATTCGCAGTGCACTTTCAAAATTACTAAATATTTTTTGATTGTATCTAATTTTTTTTGATTATTTTTGCATTGTGAAATCCGCGAGGGGTTTCATGCATGAAAAGACATAGCAGTATATCTAATACGACAAAGGATGAAGAACATTCTTGTGATTGGAGGCACGGGGCAGATAGGCTCTGAACTCACGATGAAATTACGCGGAATATATGGCGACGGCCATGTGGTGTGCGGATATATTCCCAATGCGGCTCCAAAAGGCGAACTGCTGGAAAGCGGACCCGCGGAAATCGTAGACATAACCGATGCGCGACAGATAGCCGATGTTGTGAAAAAGCACGACATCGACAGCATCTATAACCTGGCGGCTTTGCTTTCGGCCGTGGCCGAGGCCCGTCCGCAGCTGGCCTGGAACATCGGTGTCAACGGCCTGTACAATGCCCTCGAGGTGTCGCGCGAACACAACTGCGCCTTGTTCACTCCCAGTTCCATCGGATCGTTCGGTCTCTCCACACCCCACGTCAAGACTCCGCAGGACACCGTGCAGCGTCCCCAGACCATCTACGGCGTGACCAAGGTGACCGGCGAACTCCTGTCCGACTACTATGCCAAGCGTTTCGGCGTCGACACGCGCTCGGTACGTTTCCCGGGCCTTATTTCCTACACTACACCTCCCGGCGGCGGCACCACGGACTATGCCGTTGACATCTACTATTCAGCCGTCAAGGGCGAGACTTTCAAATGCCCCCTCAAGCCCGGCACGTTCATGGACATGATGTATATGCCCGACGCCCTGCGCGCCGCTGTGGAAATCATGGAAGCCGATCCGTCGCGCCTGGTACACCGAAACTCGTTCAACATCGCCTCCATGAGCTTCGATCCGGAGATAATCTACAACAAGATCAAGGAATACATTCCCGACTTCAGGATGGAGTACGAACTCGACCCGCTGCGCCAGTCCATAGCCGACTCATGGCCCGACTCGCTCGACGACTCCTGCGCCCGCACCGAATGGGACTGGAAGCCGGAATTTGACCTGGACGCAATGTCGCAGGACATGATCAAGAACTTACGCGTCAAGCTCTTGGGCTGACATTCCCGTCATAACGACAAATTCAAGGAACTGTTTGAATTCACTCAACAGTAAATTCAGACAGTTCCTGTTTTTTTATAAACAATAATATCTATGAAAAGAGACTTGCTATTGACGCTGGGCATGACGGTCGCGCTTATGGCCGGAGCCGCCGAAATCAGTCCGGAACAAGCCCTGCAGCGCGCCATGGACGCCGCGTCCCGCGACGCTTCAACCAAGAGCCTGACATTGAACCGGAAACCGGGACAGGCCCACAAGCTCAGCTACGTAATGAACTACACACAGAATCCCGCGCAGGCCGCCGTGTACGTATTCTCGGCGCCCGGCGACAAGGGTTATCTTGTGTCTCCGGCTGACGACCGCTTCCCGGCCCTGTTGGGTTACAGCGACACCGGCCGCATCGACGCCGACAACATCCCGCCGCAGATGCAGTGGTGGCTTTCGGAATACGCCCGCGAGATGGACTACGCCATCCAGCATGGCTTGGCCGACGGAAACGGACGGCAGAACGTCGCGGCATTCGGCAATAGCATCAAAAACACCCGCGTCATGGCACCCCGTGAGCCGATAGTTCCGTTGCTTCAAACCAAATACAATCAGAGTGAACCGTACAACGACGATTGCCCCATGATATATGATACATACGGCAACGAGCTGGGACGTGCTGTAACGGGATGCGTCGCCACCGCCATGGCACAACTGATGCGCTATTGGAATTATCCTGCCACCGGACGAGGCTCGCACTCATATAAGGTCACTCCGCCCGATGCGCAGGAATTCATCGAATCTATGGATTTTTCGAAAACCACATTCGACTGGACGAATATGCTGCCACAATATATTTCCGGCGAATACAACTCTAAACAGGCCAAGGCGGTTGCGGTGCTGATGCATGCCTGCGGAGTGTCAGTGGAAATGAAATACACGCAGAACGAGAGCGGCGCTCCTTCGCGAAATGTAGCCACAGCTTTGAACGAATACTTTAAATACGACCCGTCGATTTCGTACGCAACCAGGAATATGTTCAATAACTCCGAATGGGAGCAATTGATATATAACGAATTGGCCCAATCGCGCCCCGTTCAGGTGGACGGATACGGCAGCCGAGGCGGCCATGCCTTCGTGTGCGATGGATTCGAAGGCGATCACTATTTCCATTTCAACTGGGGATGGGGAGGCATGAGCGACGGCTATTTTCTGTTCTGCGCTCTTAATCCCGGCTCTCTCGGCATAGGCGGTGGCGCCGGCGGTTTCAATTACGACCAGGATGTGATATTCAACATCTTCCCCGAGGGTCAGGGCACACCTCAGGTATTACCTGCATCGGAAGCGTCAGTGGTGTGCAACGGCAACCTGACATACGGCATATATCCCGAATCTGAAGATGACATAAAAGTATTTTATCCTGCAAACGACAACGGTTTCGCTGCATTCTATAACGCCGGAGTCAGAAATTTCGCCGGCACGATAGGCATGATATTCGAAGAAACCGGTTCCACACTGCAATATCCGGCGGTATTCGGCGACTTTCCGGAAGACGAACCATTACCAGCCGGATATGGTTTCTCTTACATTTACGTAGAAGTGCCGGAAGATATGCCCGACGGAGAATACAAGGTGTATCCGGCATATCTCAAAGCCGGCGCATCCGATTGGGATATTATGAATGCACCCAACGGGTTTACCAACTACCTGTACGTAACAATCAGCAACGGAATCATCACCACCGTGAAAAAACCGGAAATCGACCCGTCGACACTGGCTGATCTGATGGCTCCATATTTCTCAGTCAAGGGCAATGCCATTCAGAACTCCCCCGTATTATGCAACATGTCATTCCTCAATGTCTCCGACTTGGATTATGACGGCAACCTGCGGATGATGGCCTGTGATTCCAAGGGCAACGAAACGGAAATCATGACGATTCCGCAGAGCCTTCCGGCTCAGGTGTGTGTCCCTTCGTCGGGCAACCTCACGCTGTCGCTCGCTGCCGGCGATTACGATATCTATTTCAAGGACGACTATAACCGTAAACTTACCGGCACCTATCATATAACCGTGACCGAAGGAACATCGGGCGACTTCAATCCCGACTTCCAGATGACCGGCATGTCTCCCGTAGAGTTCGAACCGTCTGAACAGGCTCAGTATTTCGATTTGTACTGGAAACGAAATCCCACCATCGACTCGAACACTTCATTTAAATTCACCTGTAAGCTGACCGACGCACAGGGCAATGTAAAATTCACGACAAACAGTGGGACGGGCAAACTTCCTACTACCGCAACATACAGGGCTGGTGTGTCGAATTTTATTCCCAATTTCGGCACAGGCACCTACATGATGTCGGTCAAGGCACAGTCCGCTTTAGGCGGAACCGATGTCTTTGGCAAGGAATATGATGCCTGCAAGCCTTTCCCTGTGGTCATACGGTCGATAGTGGAAACCCTGTCGGTAAACGAATCGTGCAAAGTACCGATGGGCAAAACCAAATCCATCAAATACACGGTCACACCCGCTACAGCCGTCACCGAACTGATGTGGACCAGCTTAAATCCGGATGTCGTAACCGTAGACGCCAATGGTAAGGTGACCGGCATGAGCGAGGGAACGGCCAAGGTGATAGGCTGCTCGCCCAACGGACATTACGGCATCTGCGAGGTGACTGTCCTGAATGCCTCCGAACCCGACCCGGATCCCGATCCCTCCGGCATCAACACGCCCGGTCTTGACAGCGTAATCCGCGCGGTCTACACCACCCAGGGCATCCGCGTGCTTGACAACGCGACGGCCGAGGACATCAACGCCCTGCCCGGCGGTATTTACATCATCGTTACCGACAAAGGCACCTATAAACAGGCTATTAACCGTTAATATCTGTTAATAGATATACCAATACATTATAAAACCCGAAACCGTTTTGCGGTTTCGGGTTTTTTACTTAATTTTGTACTGCTTTGGGCATGCCATATTCTGCCCGGACTAACAAACGTCTTCCCATAACCAATGACAACCGAGGAATACAGGACACATCTGTTGCATCGCATTTATCCCGTGCTGATAAAAAAGGGAGCCAAGAACATGACCATGGACTACGTGGCCAAAAGCCTCTCCATATCCAAACGCACCCTGTACGAGATATTCGGCAGCAAGGAACAGCTGCTGTGCGAAGCCCTGACCCTGATACACGATGACTTTGCCAAACGGCTGTTCGAGCTGACGCACAATGCCGGGAACATGATGGAGACAATGGCCATAGCGCTCCGCCTCCATCAGGAAGCCATGCGCGAGTTCGGGACGGAATTCTTCAAGGCCATGGACGAGAGCTACTCGCAGATTCGCCCCTATTTCGAAAAGAACATCCATAGGTCGCAGGAAGACATGCTGAACGGATTCCTGAAAGGAGTGGAGGAGGGTGTGTTCCGCCCGAATATCGACTACCGCATCATAATCCGTCTGTTCATGATTCAGATGGAATCACTGAAACGGATGGAGGAGAATTTTCCGCCCGACGTCACCTTGCTGGAGGCTTACGAGACGGCCAGCACCGCGCTGCTGCGCAGCATCGCCACCCCAAAGGGACTCGAGATTCTGGAGGAAATAGGCAGTTCGCACCGTCTGGACGGAATCCTGAAAATGTGAACAAAACAAAGAATAACAACTATTTAACCGATATTTATGAAAATCAGCAGACTGGCAGCATTACCCTTGTTAATGTTTGCATGCTCGCTACCGGGCACGGCCAACGACACCGTCAGGCTGTCGCGCCAGGAATGCGTGTCGATTGCCCTGCAGGACAATCCCACCATCCGGGTGGCCGACCTGGAAGTGAAACGCATGGATTACAGCAAGCGCGAGACACTTGCAAGCGTATTCCCCAACATCGATTTTTCAGGCGCATACCAGCGCACCATCAAGCTCCAGACCGTATCCATGAACATGGGCGGCCAGACCCAGCAGTTCAAGATGGGTACCGACAACAACTGGAACTTCGGATTTTCGGCATCGATGCCGTTGGTGAACGCCCAGCTGTGGAAAGCCATCCAGATCAGCGACACACAGATACTCTCTGCAATGGAGGATGCCCGCGCATCGCGCCTCGACCTGGTGAACAACATCAATAAGGCTTACTACGCCCTCCTGCTCGCCGATGCCTCGCGCAACGTCATCAAGGCAAACTACGACATCGCCAAGATGAACGCCGAAATATACCGGAAACAGTTCGAACAGGGCACGGCTTCCGAGTATGACGTTCTGCGCAGCTCGGTCCAGGTGTCGAACGTGGAGCCGGAACTGCTGCAGGCCGACATCGCCGTGAAGCAGGCGTCGCTGATGCTGAAGATACTGATGGGCATGGACCATGAGGTGACCGTGATGCCCAACATCTCGCTCAAAGACATGCAGCGCGAGATGTACGGATATCACCTCGGCACGGAACGCGACCTGTCGCAGAACACCTCGCTGCGCACCCTCGACATCCAGACCAAGATGCTGAAACAAAGCCTTACGGCCAAGAAATTCGCGTGGATTCCCACCCTTGGCATCAGCTACAACATGAACTGGAACGCCATGAGCAGCGGCAACGCGCTGAAAAACCAGCAGTTCAATCCATACAGCAACGTCGGAATCGCCCTGCAGGTGCCCATCTTCAACGGATTAGGTCGTCTCAACGCCGTGAAGCAGGCTCAGGTGCAGGTGAAGGAAATGACATTCCAGCGCGAGAACCTGGTGAACAACCTGAATATGCAGGTAGACCTGGCGCTGGACAACCTGAACAAGCAGGTGAAACAGATCTCCAGCTCAGAACAGGGCATGAAACAGGCACAGAAGGCATACGACATAATGCAGAAAAGCTTCGAGATCGGAGCCGCCACTTATCTTAACCTCCGCGACGCGGAAGTGGCCAACACCTCGGCCCAGCTTTCGTACCTTCAGGCCATTTACAATTACCTCGTCTCCACTTCCGAGCTTGACACCCTGCTCGGCAAGGAGGACGCACTGGGCATAACCACTTATAAATCCGCAAACTAAACGTCACATGAAAAAGTATATATCGATAGCCGCCGTCGCGCTGACGGGTGTAATGGCAGTGTCCTGCTCCGGCAACAAGGAGAAGGCCGACAATGCCGCCGACAAACAGGAAACAGTACCGACAGTCAAGGTAGAGACCGTCCATTCACAGATCGTGGACCAGGTGGGCCAGTACACCGCTACCGTCGAACCGGAACTGATCAACAACATCTCCAGCTCCATGCCTACCCGCATCAAGCAGATACTGGTGGACGAGGGTCAGCGCGTGTCGGCCGGACAGCGTGTCGTGGTGCTTGACGACGTCAACACCGTAAGCTACGAGGCCCAGGTGGACAACGCCCGCGCCAACCTCAAGAACGTGCAGCTGAACTACGACCGTGCCGTAGAGCTGTTCAAGATAGGCGGAGGCACCAAGCAGCAGGTGGACCAGATGGAAATCCAGCTGATCAATGCCAAAAACGCGCTGACCACAGCCGAACGCACCCTACGCAACGTGCGCGAGAACACCGTGCTCACCTCCCCCATCTCGGGCGTCGTTACCGCACGCAACTACGATCCGGGCGACCTGACGGCCCAGCTGCCTATCCTTACGGTTGCCCGCGTCCAGCCCCTTAAGGTGGTGATCAACGTTTCGGAAAGCGACCTTCCCAAGGTGCGCAAGGGTATGCCGGCCTTGATTAAGTTCGATACATACGGCGACGAGGAATTCCAGGGCACCGTCACAACCGTGATGCCCACCGTCGACGCCCAGAGCCGCACGTTCGGCGTAGAAGTGACCATGCCCAACGCCAACGGCAAGATTCTGCCCGGCATGTTCGGACGCGTCAGCCTCAACCTCGGCAAAGCCGACCGCGTCGTGGTGCCCGACAAGGCCGTGGTGAAGCAGACCGGTTCCGGCAACCATTACGTATATGTATATAATTCCGACGGCACCGTGTCGTACAATAAGGTTGAACTCGGCCAGCGTCTCGGCGACACCTACGAGCTTATATCGGGTGTGGAGTCAGGCGCGCAGGTAGTGACCGTGGGCCAGGCCCGCCTCGCCAACGGAGCCAAAGTCAAGTTAGCTAAATAATCGCAACCATGAGTCTGTACAGTTCCGCTGTAAAGCGCCCCATAACCACGCTGCTTTGCTTCGTGACGGTCCTGATCCTCGGACTGTTCTCGCTGGCAAAGCTGCCTATCGACCTGTATCCCGACATCGACACCAACACCATCATGGTAATCACCATGTACCCCGGTGCCAGCGCCAAGGATATAGAGCAGAACGTGACGAAGCCCCTGGAGAACACCCTGAACTCCGTGGAGCACCTGAAACACGTCACATCCACCAGCCGCGAGAACACTTCGGTCATAACCCTTGAGTTCGAATACGGCTACGACATCGACGTGCTGACCAACGACGTCCGCGACAAACTGGACATGGTGGAATCGTCGCTTCCCGACGACGCGATGAACCCCATCATCTTCAAATTCTCCACCGACATGATTCCTATCTGTCTGCTTTCGGTGCAGGCCAACGAATCGATGCCCGGTCTTTACAAGATTCTGGACGAGAACCTGGCCAACCCGCTGGCACGTATCGACGGTGTCGGCACAGTGTCCATTTCCGGTGCGCCAAAACGTGAGATACACGTCTACATCGACCCCAACCGTCTGGAGGCATACAACCTCTCGGTGGAGCAGATCTCGTCCATCATCGGCAACGAGAACCGCAATATCCCGGGCGGTTCGTTCGACATCGGCTCCAATACCTACGCGCTGCGCGTGCAGGGAGAGTTCGAGGAATCGTCGCAGCTGGCCGACCTGCCGGTAGGCTCGTATCAGGGCAAGACCGTCTATCTCAAGGACGTGGCCCGCATAGCCGACACCGTCGAGGAGCGCACCCAGCACACCTATAACAACGGCAAGGAAGGCGCCATGATCGTGATCCAGAAACAGTCCGGAGCGAACTCCGTGGAGATTTCCGACAAGGTCAAGGAGATGCTGCCCCGACTGCAGAAAAACCTTCCTTCCGACATCAAGATCGGAGTGATCGTCGACACGTCGGACAACATCCGCAACACCATCGCCTCTCTGGTGGAGACTGTGCTGTACGCCCTGCTGTTCGTCATGATCGTGGTGTTCCTGTTCTTGGGACGCTGGCGCGCCACAATGATCATCGTCATCACCATCCCTGTATCTCTGATCGCTTCGTTCATATATCTGTTTGCCACGGGCAACTCGCTGAACATCGTCTCGCTCTCGGCACTGTCCATATCCATCGGTATGGTGGTGGACGACGCCATCGTGGTGCTGGAGAATGTCACCACGCATATCGAACGAGGATCCGACCCGAAGCAGGCGGCCGTACACGGCACCAACGAGGTGGCTATCTCGGTTATCGCATCTACGCTGACCCTTATCGCGGTGTTCTTCCCGCTCACCATGGTCACCGGCATGACCGGCGTCCTGTTCCGTCAGTTGGGATGGATGGTGACGATCATGATGATCATATCCACCACCTGCGCCCTTTCGCTCACCCCTATGCTCTGCAGCCAGTGGCTGCGTCTGCGTCCCAAGACCAAGGCCGAGAAGAATCCCAAGAAGAACTGGTACATATACATCGAACGCGCGCTTGACAGCTTCGACGCATGGTATGCCCGCGTGCTGGGCCGCGTGGTCTCGCACCGCGCAGTCACCATCGTGGTCTGCCTCGGCATATTCATAGGCTCCATATTCCTCATGAAGTTCGTGGGTACTGAGTTCTTCCCCACATCCGACAACTCGCGTATCGGCGTCAGCCTCGAGCTCCCCATCGGATCGCGGGTGGAACAGGCCTACGAATCCACCTCGCGCCTCGACTCACTGTGGCGAGCCAAGTATCCAGAGATACTGGTGTCCAACTTCACCGTCGGTCCCGCAAGCTCCGACAACACGTTCGCCTCGCTGTCCGACAACGGCCCGCACATCATCTCGATGAACGTGCGCCTCACCAATCCCACCGAGCGTAAGCGCACCATCACCGAGATAGCCGAGGACATGCGTAAGGATATCGAAACGCAGTTCCCCGAGTTCAAGAAGGCCCAGGTTAATGTGGGTGGCGGACGCGGTCAGTCCATGGGCGGCCAGTCCACGGTAGACTTCGAGATATACGGCTACGACTTCGAGGAGACCGACTCCGTGGCTCAGCAGCTGAAAGGCGCGCTGGCCGGCATCGAGGGTACCGCCGACGTCACGATCTCCCGTTCCGACTATCAGCCGGAATATCAGGTGGACTTCGACCGCGAAAAACTGGCCATGTACGGCATCAACCTTTCGACGGCCGCGTACTATCTGCGTAACCGCGTCAACGGCGCCACTTCCACGCAGTTCCGCGAGGACGGCGAGGAATATGACGTCAAGGTGATGTACGCTCCCGAGTTCCGTACCCGCATCGAGGACCTGGAGAACATAATGATATACTCCAGTACCGGTCAGGGAGTCCGTCTCAAGGAGCTTGGTAAGGTTGTGGAACGTTCCACGCCTCCCACCATCGAGCGTAAGGACCGCGAGCGTGTCGTTACAGTCTCGGCGGTAGTGGACGGCCGCGCCCTCGGCGACGTCGTGGCCGACGCACAGGCGGCAATCGACAACATGCACCTGCCGGCTAACATATCGATCGAGATAGCCGGTTCCTACGAGGACCAGCAGGATTCGTTCTCCGACCTGTTGATGCTCGGCGTGCTGATAATCATCCTGGTGTACATCGTGATGGCAGCTCAGTTCGAGTCGTTCACATACCCGGGCATCATCATGACCTCGCTACTGTTCGCTTTCTCCGGAGTGTTCCTGATCCTGTGGCTCACCGGACATACGCTCAACATCATGTCCATGATCGGCGCCATCATGCTGATCGGTATCGTGGTGAAGAACGGTATCGTGCTCATAGACTACATCACCCTGAACCGCGAACGAGGCATGTCCATCCGCAAGGCCGTGATAGACGGAGGTCGCTCGCGACTGCGTCCTGTGGTGATGACCACGCTCACCACCATCCTCGGTATGGTGCCGATGGCTATGGGTACAGGCGAAGGCTCCGAGATGTGGAGGCCGATGGGTACTGCCGTGATCGGCGGTCTTACGTTCTCTACCTGTCTTACGCTGCTGTTCGTGCCCGTGCTGTACTGCGTATTCGCCGGCAACGGCATCAAGAACCAGCGCCGCAAGCACCGCAAGATGCTGGCTAAGAAACAACTTAAACTGGAACAGAAATGAAAGGAGTATTCATAGCATACGATCAGGCACATCACGAGCATGTGATTGAAGTACTGAACCGCACCTCATGCCGCGGCTTCACGGCCTTCGGCGAGGTGCAGGGACGCGGCTCGAAGACCGGCGACCCGCACTACGGCACCCACGCCTGGCCATCGCTCGCATCGGCCATAATGACATTCGTGCCCGACGAGCAGCTTGACCTCCTCATGGAGCGTCTGCACGAGCTGGACGAGACCAAACCCATGCTCGGCCTCCGCGCATTCGCCTGGAACGTCGAGAAGTCAATATAACCATAATCGGGATAAATCAGGATTTATCGAGATTATCCTGATTTATCCCGATTATCCTGATTTATCCCGATTATCCTGATTTATCCCGATTAATCCTGTTTAATCTCGATTAATCGGGATTATTCTTGATTAATCCCGATTTTTGTTGTATCTTTGCGTCTGAAAAGGCGCACGTGGCGTAATTGGTAGCCGCGCCAGACTTAGGATCTGGTGTCTTGCGACGTGTAGGTTCGAGTCCTATCGTGCGCACCCGTATATAGCCGTCAGCCCACAGGTTGTCGGCTATTTTTGTTTTAAGGGCTTCCCGGTGACAATCACCCGGGTTAATAAAAAACGACCGACCCTGTGCTTAAAAACCTGACATCATGAAAGAATTCATCAGCGAGGATTTTCTGTTGCAGACAGAATCCGCACGCCGCCTATACCATGACTATGCGGAAGGACTGCCCATCATAGACTATCACTGCCACCTCTCGCCCGAGTATGTGGCCGACAATCATGTCTTCCCCAATCTGTCCCGGATCTGGCTGGAGGGCGACCACTACAAATGGCGCGCGCTCCGCACCAACGGCGTGGACGAACATTTCATAACCGGCGATGCCTCCGACTGGGAGAAGTTCGAGAAATGGGCCGAAACCGTGCCCTACACCATGCGCAACCCGCTGTACCATTGGACGCATCTGGAACTCAAGACGGCCTTCGGCGTGACCGACCTGCTGAGCCCGGTCACGGCCCGCGGCATCTACGACCGCTGCTCGGAGATGCTGCAACGGCCTGACATGTCGGCGCGCGGCCTGATGTTGCATTACAACGTGGAAACGGTATGCACCACCGACGACCCGGCCGATTCGCTGGAATACCACATCAAGACCCGCGAGGACGGTTTCAAGGTAAAGATGCTGCCGACATGGCGTCCCGACATGGCAATGGCCGTGGAGAATCCGGGCAAATACCGCGACTACGTCAGGCGACTCGGCGAAGTGGCCAAGCTGAATATCCGCTCATTCGCCGACCTGATTGAAGCTCTGCGTATTCGTCACGATTTCTTCGCTTCCGTCGGTTGCCGCCTCTCCGACCACGGTCTTGGAGCATTCTACGCCGAGGATTACACCGATGCCGAGGTCGAGGCGATCTTCTCCAAGGTGTATCTCCGAAACGAGGAACTGACGCCCAAGGAAATAGCCGTATTCAAGACCGCCATGCTCTACGAGTTCGGGGCGATGGACCACGATGCCGGCTGGACGCAGCAGTATCATTACGGCGCGTTGCGCAACAACAACACTCGCATGATGCTCGCCATCGGTCCGGACACGGGATTCGACTCCATCGGCGACTATACCGTGGGCGAGACCATGTCGAAGTTCCTCGACATGCTGGCCCGCGACAACAAACTGCCCAAGACCATCATCTATAACCTGAATCCGCGCGACAACGAGCTGGTGGCCACCATGATCGGCAACTTCCAGGACGGCCGCTCCGGCGCCGGCAAGATACAGTTCGGTTCCGGCTGGTGGTTCATGGACCAGAAGGACGGCATGGAACGCCAGATGAACGCCCTTAGCAACCTCGGTTTGCTGAGCCGATTCGTGGGGATGCTCACCGACTCGCGCTCGTTCCTGAGCTATCCGCGTCACGAATATTTCCGCCGCACGCTGTGCAACCTGTTGGGCAACGACATCGAGAACGGACTGCTTCCCGCATCGGAATTCGATTTTATCGGCAACGAGATAGTAAAGAAAGTATCGTACGGCAACGCCAAGGAATATTTCAAGTTCTGACTATGATCAACTCGCAAGCACTCAGCCCCGGAACGGAGACTACTGAAAAGTCCAGCAATTTCCGCTGGTTCATCTGCACGCTCCTGTTTCTCGCCACCACGGTCAACTATATGGATCGTCAGGTACTGTCGCTGACCTGGAAGGATTTCATCGCTCCGGAATTCCACTGGACCGATACCAACTACGGCATCATCACCGGCGTATTCTCGGGCGTTTACGCTGTCGCCAACCTGTTCGCCGGTAAGTTCATAGACTGGATGGGCACCAAGAAAGGCTACCTGTGGGCCATATTCATCTGGAGCGCCGGCGCCTGTCTGCACGCCCTGTGCGGCTGGGCCACCGAGCACACACTGGGCATCGACTCCGTGTCGCAGATGGTAGGCGCTACCGGTGCCGCAGCATCTGCTATCGCCATCGTATCCGTCTATTATTTCATAGCCGCGCGAATCATCCTGAGTGTGGGCGAGGCGGGCAACTTCCCTGCCGCCATCAAGGTGACAGCCGAATATTTCCCCAAACGCGACCGCGCCTTCGCCACGTCGCTATTTAATGCCGGCGCAACAGTCGGCGCATTGATAGCGCCTCTTACCATTCCCTCTCTGGCCCGTTACTTCAAGGACGCCGGCATCGGCAACGGCTGGGAGATGGCCTTCGTCACCATCGGCGCACTCGGTTTTGTGTGGATGGGACTATGGATGGTTTATTATAAGAAACCCGCCAAATCTCCTTACGTAAACGGCGCCGAACTGCAATACATAGAATCGGACAATGCCGGTGACATTTCGGCCAAGGCCGCGCGCAAGGAAGCCGTGAAGGAAGACTCCGACACTCCCACCATTCCCTTCTTCAAGTGTTTCAAGTATCCGCAGACGTGGGCCGTATTCTTCGGCAAGCTGCTTACCGACGGCGTGTGGTGGTTCTTCCTGTTCTGGATTCCCGCCTATATATCCGACATATACGGATTCTCGAGCGACACGGGAACGTCGCAGATGCTGATATTCGTGCTTTACGCCATCACCATGCTTTCGATATACGGTGGCAAACTCCCTACCATCATCATTGAAAAAACGGGGCTTAACCCATACGCCGCGCGAATGAAGGCCATGTTCATATTCGCGCTGTTCCCGCTGTTAGCGATATTCGCGCAGCCACTCGGATCCATTTCATACTGGTACCCCATCATCATCATAGGCATCTGCGGCGCCGCCCACCAGGCATGGTCGGCCAACATATATTCCGTAGCCGGCGACATGTTCCCCAAAAGCACCATCGCCACCATCATCGGTATCGGAGGAATGGCAGGCGGCCTGGGGTGCTTCCTGATCAACTTCTGCTCCGGCATCCTGTTCGACTACGCTGCGGAAACGAACATGCAGCTTCTTGGCTTCCAGGGCAAGCCCGCCGGTTACTTCATCGTGTTCTGCATCTGCGGCGTCGGCTACCTCGCCGCCTGGTGCCTCATGAAGCTCCTCGTCCCCAGCTACAAACTCATCGAACCCTGAATTATCACATCACATTGAATACCAACTAAAAGGGCGCATCACCGTGCGCCTTTTTATATTAATGTAGCATGCTCAAAATGCCTTATTTTTGCAATTTTCGATGCTTAGAAGTAAAAATTTGAACAGAAAAACATATATGATATGTTTTTCTGTTCAAATTTTTACTATATTTGCATTGTGAAAGGTCCGTTGGAACATATAGGAAACATACCGGTCACTGCTGCAGCCTTGAAATCACTATTTCCAGATATCAAGGGTGGCAATCAGAAGATTAGGTTGCTTGAGCGTGATAAGCAGGTTATCAGGCTCAAGAGGGGCTTATATGTTTGTAGCCCGAAGGTCACCGGCATTCCTCTGTCAACAGAACTGATTGCGAATCATCTCTACACCCCGTCGTATGTATCAATGTCATCGGCTCTGCGTTATTATGGATTGATCCCGGAACAGGTATATGTCATGCAATCCATGACTCTGAAGCATTCCCGCGATTTTGATACGCCGGTTGGCCGATATGAATATACCCATATTCCCAAAGGCGCTTTTTCCATAGGGTTGTCGAGCATCAGAAAAACGGGATATGCCTTTGTGATTGCAACACCGGAAAAGGCATTGTGCGATCTTGTAGCCAACTCGCCCGGCGTGAATCTTCGCTATCCAAAAGATGCGGCCATTTATCTGGAAGAAGACATCAGAATGGATTTAAACGATTTCAGGCAAATGAATCCCGCAATTCTGGAAGCATACGCCAAAGTCGGAAAAAAAGCGGATTCAATCCGGACATTATTAAAACTATTGAAGCAATGAAGAATGATATATATGACAATATGCTTTCCGCATACGATATGACAACCGATCAGCAAAAACGGAATGTGATATTCGAAGTCAACCAGCAGGTGATACTTGCCGGACTCCACAACGGTGGATTCTTCGATGTGGCATCGTTTTACGGAGGCACTTGCCTTAGAATCTTTCACGGCCTTCAACGGTTCTCAGAGGATATGGATTTCTCGCTTCTGACTCCTGATGATAATTTTGATTTCACTAAGTATTTCCAGCCTATCATTGATGAATTTGCAATTGTCGGCAGGGAAGTTGAGATAACAAAGAAGGACAAGAAGAATTTCGGAAAAGTGGAGTCTGCTTTTCTTAAAGATACGACGGATGTATATGATGTATCATTTCAAACAGACAAGTCTATCAAGATAAAGATTGAGGTCGACACTCACCCTCCGCTGAATTTCAGAACTGAACAGAGACTTCTGGTTCAGCCTCACTCTTTTATGACGCGATGCTTTACTCTGCCCGATTTGTTTGCCGGTAAAATGCACGCTTTGGTTTATCGGACTTGGAAGAATCGCGTAAAAGGGCGTGACTGGTATGACTTTGAATGGTATGTACGTCACAATGTGCCATTGGGTTTTAACCATCTCGCCGAGCGTGCCCTGCAATTCAATAACGAAGTTCTTGACAGGGAGTCGTTTATTATTCGGCTGAAAGAAAAGCTGATGTCCGCAAACATGAATCAGGTAAAGAATGACGTACTTCCATTCGTTAAAAACCCTCATGAACTTGATATATGGTCAAATGACTATTTCGTTCAGCTGGCAGATATGCTAAGGTTTGAATGATGATTTGAATGATGACGGTTTCTATTTTGGAATTGAGGAAATAAATATTAACTTTGTACTCCGGGTGTCGCCGACGGGGCGGTGTCCGGAGTCTGGTTTCGAGTTGATACAAAGATAATGCAAATTTGACACCAAGATAATGCAGATTAGATACGGAGACAATCCGGATTTGATACCGATTGAATTTCAGAATGAGCAAAATAGGCAAACTATATTTCAGATACGGCACGATGGGCTCGGCCAAGACGGCGCTGCTGCTCACCACGGCTTATAATTTCGAGGAACGCGGCATGGCGTACAAATGCTTCAAGCCCGTGGTGGATACCCGCGAGCAGAAGAACGTGATACGCAGCCGCATAGGCATAGAACGCGAGTGCAGCTGGATTTATCCCGACACCAACCTTTACGCCGTCATACACGACATGCTGGCCACCGGCAACGGGCCGCGGTGGATCCTGGTGGACGAGGCACAGTTCCTGTCGCCCGAACAGGTCGATCAGCTGGCTCGTGCCGTAGACGATTTCGGCATCAACGTGATATGCTACGGCCTGCGCACTGATTTCCGCACCAACCTGTTCGAAGGATCGCGCCGCCTCCTGGAGATTGCCGACACTATCGATGAAATAAAATCTACCTGCACATGCGGCCGCAAGACCATAGTCAACGCACGTGTCAACAGCGCCGGCGAGATCATAACCGAAGGCGAGGTGGTGGAGATAGGCGGCAACGAACGCTATATAGCCGTGTGCCGCAAATGCTGGCGCAACAAACGCATAGAACAGAGCGAGAAAGGCAAACTCCCCCTCTGAGCGATTGGCAATTGCCAATTGCTGAATAGTATAAACCTTAATCCTCAATACGATGGACAAACCGATCAGAGACCAGATCATCGAGCTGATAAAGAGCGAAGTGGTGCCCGCGTGCGGATGCACGGAGCCGGCGGCAGTTTCACTCTGCGTGGCCAAGGCTACGGAAATGCTCGGCACGTTGCCCGACGGCATTACCCTGCTGCTCAGCGGCAACATCATCAAGAACGCCATGGGCGTCGGAATCCCCGGCACCGGCATGATCGGACTGCCCATCGCAGTGGCCCTCGGAGCCATCTGCGGCAAATCGGAATACGGACTCGAAGTCCTGCGCGACGTCAATCCCGACGCGCTCCAGGCCGGCAAGCGATATGTGGACGATAACCATATCAAGATCCGGCATAAGGACGACGCCCCTTCCAACCTGTACATCGAAGTGCATGTAGAGGCTGACGGACACTCGGCATGCGCCGTGATCTCCGGAGCACACACCAATTTCGTGTATTTGGAGAAGGATGGCGAAACATCATTGAACAAATCGGCAGGATCTGATGCCGCCGGTGAAAGTCATATAAAGCTGGACTACGCCCAGGTTTATGAGTTTGCCATGACGGCGCCGTTGGAAGAAATCGAATTCATGCTCGAGGCCGGCGAGATGAACCTCCGAGCCGCTAAGGAAGGCCTGAAACAGAACTACGGCCATTGCCTCGGCGCCTTGCTGAGCCGGCAGGGTAAACAATTCTTCGGCGACACTCCGCTGATGCACATAGTGTCCATGACTTCGGCCGCCTGCGACGCCCGCATGGGTGGCGCACAGGTGTCGGTGATGTCCAATTCCGGCAGCGGCAACCAGGGAATCACGGCCACGCTGCCTGTATTGACTTATGCCCGCGACTGCAACGCCTCGCACGAACAGGAGGTGCGCGCCCTGACCCTCAGCAGCCTCACCAGCATATACATCAAACAGAGTCTGGGCCGGCTCTCCGCCCTGTGCGGCTGTGTGGTGGCCTCCACCGCCGCCTCGGCGGGCATAACCTATCTGATGGACGGTGACTACGACCGCATTTGCGCATCCATCAAGAATATGGTGGCAAATCTGACAGGCATGATATGCGACGGAGCCAAGCCATCGTGCGCCATGAAGATCGCTTCGGGAGTGTACACCGCCCTGATGTCGGCCGTTATGGCCATCAACGACCAGTGCGTGTCGAGCGCCGAAGGTATCGTGGACAACAATATTGACAAAACCATACGCAACCTGACGTGCATCGGCCGCGAGGCCATGGACGAAACCGACAGAAAAGTGCTGCAGATCATGGTCGACAAATAAACCGTCTACCCGTTTGCGGCTCTTTTTATAAAACATCCATCCGTTCTATGCGTTTTTATATGGAAACACAATAGGAACGCACAACAACACGAATTTATGAAGAAATTTTTCTCGATTGTATTGACTCTGACCGTTGCTGCCTGCTGCGTGACGCCTGATGCGCAGGCACGCCGCATACCCAAGGAAGTGGAAGACACGGCTTTATACAACAAAGTGGCCGACGTGCTTGACGCCGTTGACGCCCTGGACGATCTGAACCTGTACGGCCAGGTCAACGTAGACCTGTACCGCACGTACCGGGATTCCGGCGTGGGCTTCTACCTCGGCAAGCAGGCATTGCGTTTCGCCGACCCGGTCACCGCACAGAACGTGCTGGACGAGATGCCCGAATCGTGGCGCAACCGCGAGGACATCAAGGTGCTGGAGAAGCGCATCGCCGCCCGCGTGGCCACACGTCCCGGCATGACTTACGCCAACGTCAAGGGACAGAACGCCCAGGGACAGCCCACGGACCTCGCCGCGTTGGTGAAACCCGGCAAATACACTCTCGTCGATTTCTGGGCCAGCTGGTGTCCCTGGTGCATCAAGGAGATTCCCAACCTGAAGGAACTGCTGAACCGTTACGGCTCAAAGGGTCTGGAGATAGTGGGCGTAGCCGTGCGCGATACCCCTGAGGACACCGCCAAGAGCGTTGCCAAGCAAGGCATAACATGGCCCGTGCTATACAACACCGACATGGCGGCTTACGACGCCTACGGATTCGCAGGCATTCCCCATCACCTGCTGATAGGGCCCGACGGAAAGATAATCTTCAACGGCTGCAACCTCAATCAGATTATTCAATACTTAGACACACATTGACATTCACTGAAACACACTGATACTCTATGACAAACGAAAATAAAGATTCGCTCAACGCTCTCATAGAGCATTCCATCAAAAGCAACTGGAACCTGATGGCCCTGTCCGATATGGGCGGCGTCAACCTGCAGTACAAGGATGTGGCACTGCTCATCGCCAAGATGCACATCCTGTTCGATGCCGCAGGGGTGAAGCGCGGCGACAAGGTGGCCATCTGCGGCAAGAACTCGTCCAACTGGACCGTGGTATTCCTGTCGTGCCTCACGACGGGTGTTGTGGCCGTGCCTATCCTGCACGAGTTCAAGCCCGACACCATCCACCATCTGGTGAATCATTCGGAAGCGAAACTGTTCTTCGTCGACGCCGCCATTTGGGAGAACCTCGACGAACGTCTGCTCCCCAACTTAGTGGGCGCCATATACATCAGCGAGTTCGGAATGCCGCTGTCGCGCAGCGAGAAACTGACAGAAACCCGCAACAACATCAACCAGTGTTTCGGAGCTAAATATCCATATAGTTTTGAGCCGGAGAACGTGGAGTATTTCGCCGACCAGCCCGACGATCTGGCCATGATAAACTATACGTCCGGTTCCACGGGCATGTCCAAAGGCGTGATGGTGCCTTTCCGCAGCCTCTGGAGCAATGTGCGCTTCTGTCTGGACAACCTTAACATGCTGAAGCCGGGCGTCAAGATGGTCAATATGTTGCCACTGGCCCACATGTACGGCATGACCATCGAGATGCTCAATCCCTTCTGCCACGGCTGCCACTGCTATTTCCTGACAAAACTCCCGAGCCCAAAGATCATACTGAAGGCCTTCGCCGACGTGCAGCCGGCGCTAATCATCACGGTACCACTGATTGTGGAGAAGATAATCCGCAACAAGGTGTTCCCGCTGCTTGAAAAGCCGCTGATGAAGGTGCTTCTCAAGGTGCCTTATCTCGACGACCGTCTGTTGGCCAAGATCAAGGAAAATCTGCTTCAGGCCTTCGGCGGTAACCTCAAGGAACTTATCATCGGCGGTGCGCCCCTCAACGCCGATGTCGAGAAATTCCTGTACAAGATAGGCTTCCCCATCACCGTGGGATATGGCATGACCGAGTGCGGCCCGCTTATAGCATACGCTTCGTCGGCCATTTCAAAGCCTCACACCGTCGGCAAGGCAGTAGACCGGGTAGAGGTCAGGATAGACTCGCCCGATCCGCGTAACGTACCCGGAAACATCATGGTTAAGGGCGTGAACGTGATGCATGGCTACTATAAGAACGACAAGGCCACCGACGAGGTGCTTGACAAGGAGTCCGGCTGGATGAACACCGGCGACATGGGAACCATCGACGAAGACGGATTCATCACCATCAACGGCCGCAGCAAGACCATGATACTCGGTCCTTCGGGCCAGAACATATATCCCGAGGAGATCGAGCAGAAGCTGAACAACCTCCCATACGTCAACGAATCGCTGGTAGTGGAGAACGGCACCGACCTCGAGGCGCTCGTTTATCCGGATTTCGATTCGGCCCGTACACAGAACATCGACCGCGACGAACTGGAGAAGATCATGGTGCAGAACCTGGCGGCGCTCAACCAGGAGATGCCGTCCTACAGCAAGGTCAAGACCATCAAGATCATGGAGGAGGAGTTCGAGAAGACTCCCAAACGCAGCATCAAACGCTTCCTCTACCAGCATTGATATTTGACGCCATCGGATTGCCGGGGATTCTTCAACCACAACACCCCGGGGCGTTTGATGATAATTAAAAAACAGTGTCGGACACTATAGTCCGGCACTATTTTTTTGCACTTTGAGAACAAAATTAACCAAATTTTTGTTATATCGTTGAGTTTCAACAAGAATATGTGTCATGAACAAGCCGAACGTTATTTCCATCAATCCGGGACAAAAGACACTCGGCCAGCTTCATCAGGAAGCCGAACGTTACAATCCCGTTGTAAAGCAATTGGTATCCACTATCTCGTCGACTGTGAGGCTCAAGGCATGCCTGAATTTCTTCACGGGCATCGACACCAAGACCATGAAGGGAGCGTCCGCGCGCATTCTGTTACTCCGTCTGTTCACCGCCGGACTTATGGCTTCCTTCGCGTATGCCGTCATGAATCCCTCCGTACTGGCCATATCGGATGCTGTGTTGGTGCCGGCGCTGGATTCCGTGCAAGGTAACATAGTTTTGTCCACGTCCATCTTCGTAATGGCCGCATCCATCCTGTTAGGCTTTATGACACGCATAGTCAGCGTGGCCGCGTTCCCGTACTTTATCCCGATGGTGCTGCAGGGCACGCTCCCTATATCCATAGCCTCCGCATTACTGTTTGTGGCGTTAGGATACATCATCCTCGGCCCCGGCATCTTCAGCGTGGACCAATGCATACGCAAGACCATATTCCGCAACTATAAGCGACGCGCCAGACGCCGTGCCATGCAGGCGCGCGGTTCACGCCGTCTTCGCGGTCACCACGACCTCGATTACCGCAGCTACCTCCGGCTGTAACCGTGCCGTGGTGTGCCCGAGACCACGAATTTCACCATCACCCCCTTGTGGTCGCTGAACCATTTGTCGGACACGTCAGCGATGCTGTCGCTATCCGTTTCCACCACCCTGCCGGAACGGCACATCGAGGTGCGCGGCCCTATCACAAACGCATCCACCGGCTCCACGCCCGCGCTGCCGAACAGGAAATCGATTCTGTCGCGGTCATCGGCCTTGGGCGCCCAGCATATCTTATCGGCCGGCAATGACGGCACATCCGACGGATACGTGATGCCGGGATTGCGCACCGGATCCGGATAAACCGTGCGCCACATATCCTTGAATCCATCGCGTTCCAGCATCGTTGTGACGGGCCACTGCACCGTAAATCCGTTATGCCCGAATTCCGACGACATTTCCGGAGTCCAGTCCCTGAACGACGGCTCGTTGAAATCACCTCCCAGAATCACATGGCGTCCTTGCCCCATCTTTTCACGGGCGCTTTCCACAAACCGACTGATAGCCTCCGTTCTTTTTGACTTCAGCCCCAGGTCTACAAGAGTCTGTGCGTCGGCCGGCCTTTCGCATTCCTTCCATGTCGAGCCGTCGTAGCCGCGGGCGTTGTAACAGGAATAGTGATGCCAGTCAAGATGAGCCGTATACAGTGCCAGCCTGATGCCGTCTATATCCACGTCCGCGCAGTATATGCTGCCGCAGTCGTCCTGCAACGGATATACCGTCGAGTAGTCATTGATCGGATACCTGCTTATGATTCCCGAGTCATCGCTGCGGCGCGAATAATACCGCAGTCCTTTCTGTTTCAATGATTCGCAGAGCCGCGCCGTAAAATCCACTCCGTTGTAGTTTCTGACCTCGCTGAGTGTCACTAAATCGGGCTGCCGGCGTTCTATCTCCGACACCAGCATCTCGAATCCTCCCGGCACCTTGGTGCATTCCTGCCACACATTCAGCTGCAACGCGCTGATCACCGGCTGCAATCTGACTGCGAATCCTCCGGCGCGCGCCATTTTCAAAGGGAGTTCGGATGCGGACGTCACCCTTTTCCTGTATATGGTATATGTCTCGGGATTTGTGAATCCGTCGCTGTCCGTCGCATCGCAATATACCGTACATTCATATTCCCTCCCTTCAGGCAGAAAACCGAAGCGCAGCGTATAGTCGCGGGCCTCCTCGTTGGTCACTCCTCCCACATACCAGTCCGGGCCGTTCCTGTCCTTGCGGGCCACTACGATATAATCACCCGGCTCGGCATCCAGATACTCGCTTCTGCTCCAATCCACCGGAACATCCTTGATAAACTGAAACGCGTCGATATGCCGCTCATAATGTTCCGGCAGGTCGCCCGCCATCTGCACCGGAGAATACATGGTGAGATACAGGGCAAGCTGATTGCAGATGGTGGCACGTTTCTTCTTGCCCTGATAGCCCGGTGCGAATTCGGTGATATTCATGCGGAATATGCCGGGGGTGAAATCCATCGGCCCTCCCTGCAGACGCGTGAACGGCAGCACCGTGACATGACGCGGCGACATCTCGGCGTATTCCTGACCCAGCGCGCTTTCGTTGGCCATGAGGTTCGGCCATGTCCTGCACAGGCCCGTGGGACGTACGGCCTCGTGCGCGTTCACCATGATATGCTTCTCCGCACCCTTTTTGACCGCATTGAGATAATGCCTCACTATGTCCTGGCTGTA
Source organism: uncultured Porphyromonadaceae bacterium (assembly GCA_905198125.1). GTDB lineage: Bacteria > Bacteroidota > Bacteroidia > Bacteroidales > Muribaculaceae > Lepagella. The sequence goes on along the minus strand of CAJKBH010000011.1, from coordinate 64,029 downwards.
ATGATACTCCCCTTTCGGCAGTATGTTGCCCACGTAGCCGCTCTTTACGATGTCATAGCCGTATCGGTTCATCAGGTCGTAAGCCGCGTCCAGATGACGCTCGTAATTAGCAATGGAACCCGATGTCTCGTGATGCATCATCAGCTTAATGCCCTTGGAATGCGCGTACTCGTTCAGCGCCGCTATATCGAAATCGGGATATGGCGTCACGAAATCGAACACGAAATCCTTCTCCTTGCCAAACCAGTCCTCCCAACCGATGTTCCAGCCTTCCACCAGCAGCTGGTCGAACCCGTGGCGTGACGCGAAATCTATGTATCGACGCACGTTTTCATTGTTCGCGCCGTGTCTTCCGGTAGGTTTGGCCGAGGCATAATCGAATGTAGCGAGGTCTATATCGCCTCCCGAGGTATAGTTCCATCCGCTTTTGCCGGTTATCATTTCCCACCACACGCCCATGAATTTGACGGGATGTATCCAGGACGTATCCTTGATCTGACAGGGATCGTTAAGATTCAGAATCAGATTCGACGCCAGTATATCGGTCGCCCGGTCGCTTACCGTCACCGTACGCCACGGCGTCCTGAAAGGAACGTCAGTTATGGCCGCGGTGCCGTCGGGACGCGGCGTAAGATGCGCCCGTAATGCGTTGCTCGTCTTGTCGAGCCTCAGATGCATGGCCGGAAAATCGACAAGGGCCGCCTCGTGCAGATTGACATACAGGCCGTCGTCGGTCTTCATCATCAGCGATGTCTGCACGCCCGGTGCGGTTATTTCCGACAGACGGCTTTCCGTGTATTCAAATTCCTGTGAATCGTAATCCTCCTTTATCCACCATGCCGTATGGTCGCCGTTCATGGCAAACGATGTCACCTCATCCTGAATCACCAGCGGCGATACCGGACTTTCCCGAAACACATAACGGAATCCAACCCCCTCGTCAAAGGCCCTGAACTCGATATCTACGCGTGTCTTTGCTTTTGTCAGGCTCACGGTCATGCCGTTATAATGTTCGCGTATGGATTCATTCTCGCCCCATGCCGGCGTCCATACGCTGTCGCATTCCTGACGTGTCACTTTCTTGATTTTGAAGCCATCTGCCAGCGACGTCCCGTCGGCCAGATTGAATCCCATGCGCGAGGGTCTCACCACAACCCGGTTCTTATAACTCACCGAGTATTCAGGCTTTCCCGATCTGTCGAGGTTGAACGTCACCGAGATATTGCCGTCCGGCGACTTGACACTTGTTTTTCCGGCGCACACGGCCGTAAAGCAACAGACGCACATCAGCGCGGCCATTGCCTTCATTTTTGGTATCATTCGGTTTCAGATTTTTTCGATTAGCAATACGCGGCTCGAGAACTCGTTCTTCCGTTCCTTGGCCACATCGTGTCGGTATGGTATGTCGAGTCCGTGATTCATCAGGAACGACCCGGAAAAGCATTTTCCTTCGAATGGCAGCGGACTGTCGTCTATCCGGTTCAGTTCCGTGATTCTGTACACGGCGTTCGTGTCGAGTCCGTCCATTTTCACTACTGGGAGAATCTGCATCACATACACGTCCGTACGGTACCAGAATGCCACGGCACGGTCCTTGTTTTCGGACACATACATCAGCGAGGCCACGCCTCCCTCGTCGTACGGCGACCGCAGACGGTACAGGTCCCCTAACTGCACTATATCCCTGATCCGCTTATAATCGGATATCGCGTTGCGGCACACTTCATATTCCTCCTCGGTCATGTCCTTGGGCTGAAGTTCCACGCCGAGACGTCCGCTCATCGCCACGTCCGCGCGATATTTTATAGGCATGCTCCGCAGCGTCTGATGGTTGGGCGACGCGCTGATGTGCGAGGCCATGGCCATGGCGGGATAGAAATGCGACGTGCCCCACTGGATGAATATGCGCTCCAAGGCATCCGTGTTGTCGCTGGTCCAGAACTCGTCGAAGTATTTCAACACGCCCCAGTTGACACGGCCCCCGCCTCCGGCACACGCCTGTACAGTCAGGTCGGGATATTTCTCACGGATTCTTGACAGCACTTCCTCCAGGCCCTTGTGCCACGCTATGTTCAGATGGCTTTGCCTGTCTTTGGGCAGATACTGTGATCCATGCTGATATATCCCGCTGTTGCAGTCCCATTTCACATATTCTATCAATGGGTTTTCCTTCAATATCCTGTCTACCGTGGCCACTACATGGTCGCGCACACGGGGATTGGAGAAATCAAGAACCACCTGCGCCCCTCCGCGACCGGTCACCGGCTCGCGTCCCGCGGCCTTCACTATCCAGTCGGGATGCTTTTCATAAATTTCGCTCGATATGTCGGCCATCTCCGGTTCGAGCCATAATCCGAATCCCACGCCGGCTTTACGGGCGCTGTCGGTCAATGCCTTGATGCCTCCGGGCAGCTTGACCCGGTCGGCCACCCAGTCGCCTAACGCCACACTTTCGTTGTCACGCCGATACTTGTCGCCGAACCATCCGTCGTCCATCACGAACAGTTCGCCGCCCAGAGAGGCTATGTCCCTCATCATGGCCGCCATCTTTGACTCGCTGATGTCAAAATAGACCCCTTCCCAGCTGTTCAGCAATATCTTACGCGGTCTGTCGCCATGACACAACGAATGGAGTCTCCCCCATTTGTGAAAATTCCTGCTAACTCCCCCTTTGCCCTCCGTGCTGTACGACAGTGCCACCCTGGGGGTCACGAACGTTTCGCCGGGGCTAAGCCGGTAGGCGGCGTTGTCGGGATTGACACCCATCCGCAGACTATGATAGCGACCGCCGTATGTATCGATGTCGACCACGTAATTGCCGCTGTAACACAGTGCCGCGCCGATGGTGGCACCGTTCCTTTCGTCGGGCTTGCCGTCCAGCGACAGCATCAGCTCCGCGCGTGAGGTCTGCGAGTTCCTTACGCCGTCCTTGTTACGGATACGCATGGTTCCGCTGTGCAACGGTTCCTCCACAAGACGCCCTTCCTGGCCCCACGCTCCTCCTTCGTGGCTTACCCAGACATCCCCTATATGTATCGGAAGGCAGGCCGAGTCATAACAGGTCAGGGTAATGTCCCCTTTCTCGCGATGGCTTATCTCAGCCCATGTCTCTATCACGTCACAGTCGGGATAACTCAGGAATCGGATATCAACGTTCACCGGGTATCTGTCATCCTGAGTCCTGACAGTGGTCAATGTCGATTTGTCCGTAGATTCCCGGGTCACGTCGGTCACCACAAGGCGGCTCGTCATGTTCCCGTCCGCATGAGTGATCCACAACGGAGTCTCCTCGTCCGGATAGGTCCCGTACGCCCTGTATATTTTGGCGTACGGGATTCCCGCAGTCTTAATCGACTGCATGTCCTCTCCGGTCACGGTGTTGCCATAGTACAGATATTCGGGTTCCGCCCCCTTGTTCACCTCCAGCACAAGCGCCGTGTTCGGCGTGTTCACGCTCACTTGTGCGGCGTCGGCACCCAACACACAACACAGCAGGACGTATGGCAACGTCCGGATCGACATCTTTCGGAGCATCTACAGAAACTTATTTACGTATCTTGACGGCCTTTCCTCCGCGGAGCATGACGTATATGTTGCCCTTCTGCGGAACGGCCACCTCGGCGCCGCTGAGATCGAAATAACGGGCAGCCGACATATTGTCGTCCATAACGATTGACGTGGCGGAGCTTGTGTCGTTCTTCGTGGTGATCGTCACTTCCTTTCCGGCCACACACTGCACAGTCGCGGCTCCGTCGGTCACCGTGACGTCCTTGTCTCCTACCTTTATCGAAACTATGGTATATCCTTCGTTGGCAGTCACTGTAAATTTAAGGTCCGTTTCGGGCACCTTGACTGTATTCACTCCATTCTGCAGAGTCACGGGCGACGATTCGCCGGCCGGAATTATCTTTACTGCCTCGGCGTCGTCGAGAGTCACTTTCACCAGCAGTTTGCCGTCCACTACGACACCCCAGTCTTCTATGTCGCCGTCGATATTCGCATTATCGGCTACGGCGTTGACACTGAACAGTGACGAGCATAAGAGGAGAGTAATAAAGAATTTTTTCATAATGTTGATTTATGGGTTAATTTCTATAATATAGGCGACCGAACGCGCAAAATACACATTCGGCCTCCTGATAAGAGATTGAGGTATTAACGATACTCCAGCCATGTGGTGGCCACACACGGAGTGTCGGTCTTGAACCGTATCCAGCGTGCCTGGAACGAATCCGGGAATTTATATATGAATGAATCGTCGGGATTCACTTCGAAATCGGCGTAATGCATCCAGTCGCCTTCGCCCGTAGGATCGGCCTCGACGGTGAATTTCACCTTATGGTCGGACTTATGCGACAGATTCAGTGTCCGCCGGTCGTAGAATCCGATCAGATATGGCTCGGAATATTCCCCGGCGGAGACATGACGGTCCACCCAGGGACCGCCATTGCCCGTCGGCTTACCCAATTTCCATAAATCGTCGATCACGCCGGCCCAAAGTGAAAGCTTGCCGTCGTCGGATGTCACGATACGCTGATTGTCCGCATTGTCGGCATTGCATCCCGACATGAGCAGCATTCCACGATATGACGCATAATCGTTTATGCCGAGATTGTGCGACGCTATGGGGCGCACCTTGGCGAATCCGTCGGCATTCTCGGCCGGCAGCTCATAGAACGTACCGTGCAGGTTCAGCAGGTCCCTTTCCGTCGAGACTTCGCGACACACGCGCATGGCGTTCTGTCGTGTCGGCTCCGTAAAGGCCCGCGCTCCCAATGGCAGATGCCAGCGACGTCCCTTGTCGTCCGTTACCAGTACCGACCCGGGGGTGATTTCCATCCCTTCGGAACGGATGGCGAGATTCTTACGGATATACGATGCCTTTTCCATACTGTCGCGCCTCTGCAGCAGCATGTCGCCGTCCAGATCATAATACGCGCTGCCGTCGGCCGTGTTGGCAGCCACGCCGAGTTTACGGCGGTTCTGGCTCAGGCACAGCATCAGTCCTTCGGAATCATGCTTCTCCCCTATTTTCGACAGTCCGGCGAATATCGGTGACATTTCCTCGGTTCTCGTCTCCTTCGATGCGAAACTGAAAACCACGCTACCCTTCGTGTCCTTGTCAGCGACGACGCGGATCCATTCACCCTTGTCAGCTGCGCTGAATTCCGCGAAACGCGAGTCGAATGCAGGCACCGTGACAGTCTTCAACACTTTGTCTTTGCCGTCGGTGCCTTTGGTCAGGAACTGAAACGTCACGGCTTCCTTGCCGTCGTTCCGGATCCATGCGCATCGCTTGGCCCAGGGTCCGAACAGGAAGGGATCGCTCGCCTCTCCGCTCTTTATATCCTCGTTAAGCCATACGGAGCCGGTCGCATTGGTCGGACCGAGTTCCGACACCTGACCCGGCTCCAGGAACCAGAGGTTGGAGTTGCTCTGGCCCGGACCGGCTATGTCGCCCTTTATCCTGCGCTTGTTCAGGAATTCCTTTTGCGCGGAATCGTCGCATCCAAACACCAGGCGGTCGTTCCATCGCGTAAAGTCGCCTATCACTTTCAGATATGCCGACAGGGGCATTATGCCTGAATCATTGTTCTTGCCGAATCTCTGCGGGAATTTCCAGAACATTCCGTGCATGGTCATCAGCATGAATGGATCGCTCTGCGTACCCACCTCTCGGATGCGGGGCCATTCGGTGTTCCATCCGTGGGCGCCGTCGTACGAGTTGCTGGCCTTGGGCAGACGGTAGAAGCTCCAGCCTCCGTTTTCCCTCACTCCGAGCAATACCGACTTATAGTCCCAGCCCAACGCGTATATCGGGTCGGTGGCCGGCGACGGATTACCGTATATTCCGCCGGGACCGGTAACCTCCGTGAACTGGTTGCGGCGTACAACCTTCCAGTCCTTGCCGTCCCATTCCGCGAGGCAGCCGGACGGGATGTTGAATTTTTCCAGCGCTTCGGGGATGGCCTCGCCGTTGTTGGAGAACACCAGCACTCCCTGACCGCTGTACAGTCCCTTGCCGTGTGCTCCGGGCAACAGGTTGTTCTCGGGATTCACGCCCGTGTCGTTGTGCACGCCCGTATTGGCGTCGGGATACAGCTCCTTATGCTTCAGTGTGTTTACATCAACCTCGTAGAAGCCTTCCTCCATCGTGGCGATGTACACCTTGTGCGCCGGGTCGGTCAGATGCCGGGCCACGCCGGTATAGCGCCCCTGCGCGTCCCTGTACGACAGCGACCTGACATTGCAGTCCTTGTCGATGAAGTACGGACCGATTATGAGCTGGTTGCTTTCCCGGTGGATCATTCTGTCGGCCGGGGTGCCTCCCACGCTTTCCGGACGTACCGTTATCCCGAGGGTGTCGTCTATCTCATACAGCTTGTCGCTCGATCCGAAAGGAAGGTGCGGGCCGTATGTGATCACCCACAGCTTTCCCTGCCAGGGCACTACGGCCCCTGTGCCGCATTCCCCTTCGTTGTTGTAATACGCCAGATGAGGATACACGCCGCCGTACATCGGACGGCCTTCATCCTTGCCTTTGGCTCCGGCTCCCGCAGAGCATCCTCCGGTGAAGGTCAGCAACGCCGCCACACAGATGATGTTCCCTATCTTGAATTTCATGTTGTCTATGTTAGTAAGAATGCATTATTACTGCTCCACCCAGAACTCAATGCTCCAGGGTTTCAGTTTTGCGCTGAACGTTGCGGCACCGCCGTTGGAACCTACTTCCACATCGCGCCCTTTCTTGTCATATCGAAAGCCCTTCATGTTCTTGGCTCCGTCCATGGTCACGTCAAACTCAAACCAATCATCCGAACGGTTGGTCAGAGCGAACACCAGCTTGCCCTGCGGCGTCTTCCATGCCATTATACGGTTGTCGTGACGCTCCTCGTCCTCCTGCACGTTGTAGCGGCGCGAATCCCACGCCATGTATTTCAGGAAGCCGGCCAGCGCGTTGTAGTTCTGCCAGTTGTAGGTCCAGTGTCCGTGCGCCAGGTCGGGATAGTCATGGCTCTGGTTGGCGTAAGTGGGACGCCACACTCCAAGACCGAAACCGTCACGGTCCGTGTGGTCGTCTATTCCCTTCAGGGCATGGAGCCAGAACCATTTCGGCGATTCCACGAAGGTCATCCAGTTCATGATGGACTGGGCGGTATTGACCATGAACCATTCGTAGGTGTGTTCCGACATCTGATTGTTGAAATACTCGAACTCGTTCTGATATATCGGCTTACCCTGGCTGTTGGCCCTGTAGTTGTCGCGATTGTCCATCACGGCGTCGGAATCGTCGCCGATGCGGTGGAACACCCATGCGTCCACGTACGGGAGCAGCTGCGGATTCTCCTGCCACAGTTTCGGACCGTAACTGCCGGCCTGTCCGCTGTTGGTGTCGTAGATTATCTCTATGTCCGAATCAAGAGCCTTGATTTTCGGAGCCACCTTGCCGAACACCTTCACCAACTGGTCCTCGGTATAGTGGCAATGGGCATAACCCACGCTCTCGTACTGGCTTTCGTTCTGCAGGCCCCAGGACGACACTTTGAATCCCTGGCTTTTCATGTATTTCACATCGTTCACCATCGCGTCGCCGAACTCCTCGAGAAAATCATCCTCGAAACTTTTCAGCGTTCCGTCGTTGAAACTGCCGTTCGATTTCCAGTATGGAGCGGGCGACCAGTATTCCATCGATATTCCCTCCACGCCGGCGTCTTTCATCAGCTGCACTAAGGTCTCGGCCTGTCCCTGCTTGCGTTCCGTGAAGTTCTTGCGGTCCGGTGTAAGGCCGCGGAACCATATTCCCATACCCACGCGCATATAGCGGAAGCCCTTCAGCATCTCCTCGGCAAGACGTTTACGCTCCTCGGGCACCAGGTCCATAGGCACTCCGATCGGGCCGTTGTCGTCGTTCACGTCCGGAGCAGAGTTTATGTCCGACTGGATCTCGAATCCGAGTCCCTTGATTACCTGGCCGGGCTTGTCGGCCAGCAGCTTGAACGAACCCTTGGGCATGGTCTCGGGCATCGGATCGTCCGGATCCTCCGGATCCTCCGTCTTTTCCCCGGGTGTGTGGTTGTAGGTCAGGTATTTCTCGGAGCAGGCTCCGAGGGAGGGCAGCATCAACGCGCCGGCTCCGATTATAATTGATTTTACAGAAAGTCTCATATAGTGTTGTTTCAGTTTGAAGTGTTGTGTAGCGATTCCGGAAGGCGCACAGACGCCTTCCTTATCAATAAGTATCGATCAATAATTGTCGTTCTGTCCCAGATATGGATTCGTGATCACCTCCTGCGACGGGATGGGCCAGAGATAATTCTTTGAGGCGTCGAACTGGCGTTTGGTGATGATCTTGCAGTATCCCTTATCGTAAAGGGGTGAGAAATCGGCCACGCCGTCCTCGTCTATCTGCGGCACCTCGGGCCAGAACCATAGGTTCTTGGCGATGATTCTCGACACCAGGGCGTCTTTGTCAAGCAGCCCGTAGTCCGGGCGGTTCAGCACCTTCTCCGCCAGACGCCAGCGTATCAGGTCCATGTAACGCTGTCCCTCGTAAGCCAGTTCCATGCGGCGTTCCACCCTGACGATGCGGCGCAGTTCGTTGCGGTCGGTGGTGGTGACGCGCGGATAGGCCGCGCTGTTGGTGTAATCCGTCTTGTAAGCGCGGGCGCGGACCATGTTGATGGCGTCCAGCACGCTCTTGTCGATCTTGCCGGCCTCTATGCGGGCCTCCGCGTAGGTCAGCAGCACTTCGGCGTAACGGATGAACACATAGTCGTAGGCCACCTTGAAGCTGCCGTTGTTGATCCATGACTCGTCCACGCCCTTCTTGCGCAGCAGGCCGTTGTACGACGCGTATTGGCTGCCCGACTTGCAGTCGAGGTTGGTTATGTTCTTGCCCATCACCGAGCTATACACTTCGGTGGTGTTGGGATTGGGGTCGTATACCACGCCGCAATGCTCTGTGCCGAATTCCACGATGGTCGCGGCGCAGCGCGGGTCACGGTTCTTGAAGGGATTGTGCGGATCGAACAGCGGGGACTCGTCTATCGGCAATCCGTCAGTGCAGAGGAACGACGCGAACAGATCCCATGACGGATATTCGCTGGCGTAACCGCCGCGGTTACGGGGAGAGAAGCCCTGGATGTTGCCTTCGGAGTCAGTGACCATGTCCAGTTCCAGAGAGTAGGGCCAGGACAGAATGTTCTCGCTGGCGTGATGCGTAGTGGCCAGGAACAGTTCCGAGAAATCGGGATAGAGCTGGTTGGCGCCGAGATCCATGCAGTCCTTGGCTGCCTGTGCGGCGATGTCCCAGTCTTCGTTGTACAGCGCGTATCGTGCCTTGAGGGCCAGTGCCGCCGACTTGGTGGCGAATTCCTGCGCCACGCCGTAGGTCAGCGGAAGGCTTTCGGCCGCCTTGTCATAGTCCTCGTACACGTGTTCCATTATCTCGCTCTTGTCCGTGCGTCCCATCTTGAACGCCTCCTCGACGGTGATTTCCTTGTCCACCCACACCACATCGCCAAAGCAGCTGGTCAGCAGTCCGTATTGCGTGGCGCGGACAAACAGCACCTGGGCCCTGTACAGTGCAGCCTTCTCCTCGGAGATGCCGATGGCCGCGGGGTCGGTGAGTTTGTCAAGCAGTATGTTGCAGCGCGCTATCGCCTTATAGGCGTTGCGCCAGCGTATGCACACGTCCCACGTCTCGCCGTTGAGAGTGGCGGCGGTGAAATCGTTGAGGCGGTCTCGGCTCTGATGGTCGTCGTTCCATTTCACGCCGTCGATGGGGAAAAAGTCGACTCGGTACAGACCGCTGATCGATGCCTTTATCTCCTCCTCGTTCTGATACCAGGAGTCGCTCGAGCCGGTGTCCAGCGGATCAAGGTCAAGGTCGGCGCACGAGCCAAGCAGCAGTGCAGCTGCCACGAATATTGTTGTCTTAAGTATGTTCATGATTGTTTAGAATGTAATGTTAACGCCGCAGATAAACGATTTTGTGATGGGATAGCCCGTTGAGCCGTAGCCTTCGTAATCCCAGCCTCGCGGATAATTGGAGATGCAGAACAGGTCGTTGCCGGCCACGTAGAAGCGCAATGCCTGCACGAAGAATGTCTTGGTTATTTTCTGCGGCAGCGTATATCCGAGCGATATGTTCTTGAGTCGGCAGTAATGGCTGTTGAACAGCCAGAAATCGGACATGGCGTAGTTGTACGACGCCTGCGTGGCCGTGAGGCGCGGATATTCCGCCTTCAGGTTCTGCTCCGGCGTGTTGTAGTTGCTCCAGTAGCGGCCATCTATCAGCTTGGGGATGTTTCCGAAATTGTCGCGCAGCGGCTGTACCATCGTCGCGGTCTTGCGTTTCAGCTGACGTCCCACGCCCTGGAACGTTATGCTCAGGTCGAAACCGCGCCACGAGCCGTTAAGCGACAGGCCGTACTGATACCTCGGCTGCGAGTTGCCCAACAGCACGCGGTCCTTGTCGGGCGAGATCGGTGACTTGTCTTCCGGATCGGCCTTCAGGTATTTTATATCGCCGGGACGCACGCTGCTGCTCATCACCGGATAATTGTCTATCTCCTCCTGAGTCTGGAACAGTCCGTCGCTGCGGTAGCCGTACCATTCGTTGAAATAGCTGCCCATCATCTTGATCTGGTCGCCCAGGAACTGATTACCGCCCAAGTAACCCATCTTCGACTTGAAGTCGCTCAGGTTGGCCGATACCGAGTAGGTGAAATCAGCCACGCGGTCGCTCCATTTCAGCTCGATCTCGAAGCCGGTGGTGCGCATCTTGCCCGTGTTCTGCTGCGGATTGTCATAACCCACATAGTCCGGGATGTCGATGTCCAGGATCATGTCCTTCGTTATCTTGTAATAATAGTCGCCGGTGATGTTCAGCCGGTTGTTGAAGAACGCGAGGTCAATGCCCACGCCGAAGGTCTTGGTGGTTTCCCACGAGATGTCGCGGATGGCGTATTGCCACTGGGCGGCCGTGATGTGCGACACACCTTTGTCGCCTTCCCAGAAATAGCCGTTCACATAGTTCAGCAGAGGCAGATAGGGATAATTGCCCACGCGGTCGTTACCTAAAAGACCGTATGATGCCCTGATTTTAAGATAGCTGAGCCAGGGCTGCAGGTTGAAGTTGCGGAACCAGGGTTCGTTTGTCACCACCCAGCCGGCCGAAACCGAGGGGAAATATCCGGCGCGGTGTTTCTTGTCGAAACGCGACGACATGTCGCAGCGCATATTGGCCTGAAGCAGATAGCGTCCGTCGAAATTATACATGGCACGTCCGAAGAACGACCGGTAGGACGTATGGGCCGCATTGCCTCCGTTGGTCTGATAGTCCTCGTTGCCACGGTCCAGATACGGAAACTCGGTCAACGCGAAATTATCGCGTGCGGCCCAGATATTGTCGGTCTTGTAGTAGTTGTCCTCGTATCCCAACAACGCGCTGACGGAATGCTTGCCGAACGTGTTGTCGTAGTTGGCCAGGAACTGCTTGGTGATGCTGAAGCTCTTGCCTCGCGATTCGGTCAGCTTGGTGGATGCGAAGCCGTTGATGGCGCCTATCACGTTGTCGGGCGTGTCGGGGCCGGCGTATTCTATGCGTTTCACGAACGACTTGTTCTCCCAGTCGTTCCATATAGGCGATACGATGGCCGACAGTTTCAGGCCCTCGACGGGAGTGATGTACACTGCCGCTTTTCCGCCCACCTGATTGTAATGGTTCTTGGCCGTTCCGCCGTAATTAAGTGCGGCGTAAGGGTTGTCGCCCGACTTTCCGTCGGCCACGCGGCCGTCTTCCCATACGGCCGCATATACAGCCGGGAACAGATAGCAGGCGTTCATCGGATCGTAGTTCGGACTGCGCGAGGTGCTGCGCTTCACGTTCAGGTCAATCGCGGCTTGTATGTATTTGTTGATGGTGATGTCGTTGTTCATGCGGACTGTGAATCGGTTGTAGTCCTTGTCCTTATACAGTCCGTCCGACATGTCGTAGCCTATCGAGGCGGTGGTGCGTATCACCTTGGTGCCTCCGGAAATTCGGAAATTGTGCGACTGACGGTTGGAGTGTCCCTTCAGCAGCATTCCGCGCCAGTCCGTGTCGGGATACCCGTCGGGATTCGTGGCGTTCAGTTCGGCGTAATTGTTTATCATCGCCGGGATGTATGTGGGAAAATGGTCCGGGCCGTTGCCGGCGTCGTTCCATCGGAGCTCGTTGGTCATTGCCATAAACCTGGTCACATCCACGTAGTCGGGATGGGTGGTAGGCGTTTCGTAGCCGTATTCGTACTGATACTGCATCGACACCTTCCCTTCCGATGCGCGTTTGGTGGTGATCAGTATCACGCCCGATGCCGCCCTTGAACCGTAAATGGCCGCCGATGCCGCGTCTTTCAGCACCGTCAGTTCCTTCACGTCCTGGGGGTTGATGTCGTTGATGTTGTCGGCGGGAACGCCGTCCACGATAATCAGCGGGTTGCTGTCGCCGATGGTGGTGATGCCTCGGATCTTGATGTCGGCTCCGGCGCTCGGATCGCCTCCCGAACGTGTCACCGACACGCCGGCGATGGCTCCCTGCAGCGCGCTGGACAGCATCGACACCTTCCTGTCGGTCACCGCGTCGCCGTTTATCGAACTTACGGAACCCGTCAGGTCCTTCTTCTTCATCGTGCCGTAACCGACCACAACCACCTCGTTCAGAAGCGTTTCCGATTCGTCAAGCACTACATCCACCTTGTCGCCGGCTCCTACCTTCACCTCCTTGGGGCTGAATCCTATATAGGAAAAGGCAAGCACGTCGCCTTTCGACGCCTCGATGCTGTAGTCGCCGTCCACGCCGACCACGGCACGTGCCTTCTTACCCTTCACCGCTACGGTGGCTCCGATCAGCGGCTCTCCGCTGCTGTCCCTCACGAATCCGGTGACTTTCTGAACCACCGCCTTGTCGGTCTTGCCCGGTGCGGACTTGGGGCCTGATTTCAATATGATGTATTTGTCATCGATCTCATAGCTGATGCCACGATTGGCGAACAGCCTGTCCAGAGTGCTTGTGATCGTGGCGTTGGTCACCTTGACGCTTACCTTGTCGCTGGCACTGACTATGTTCTTGTTGTACACGAAATGATAGCCACTCTGCTTTTCGATCAACTCCAGGGCCTTGGGTATCGAAATGTCGGCCGCGTTCAGCGTTATCCTGACGTTCTTCTGCGCCGTTGCGGATAATGGAACACATAACAGAAGCGTCACCGACAGGAGCGCCCCGATAATCTGCAACATCCGTTTCTTGATGGTGCCGTCCCGTTTGGGATTCTGAATTTTTCGCATTGATTAGTTCTGTATTTAAGGAAACAGTATTGATTAGTTCTGATTTAAGGGAACCGTTTGATTGGTTCTGATTTAAGGGAACTATAGCGATGCGCGATTTATTTACGCATACTTAATTCTGCTAATAAGGCGACTTAATTCCCGTCGCACACATACCCGAAGTGCCTTTTTTTAAATTTTGTAAAGATTTATGGACTTTTCTAAAATTTTTTCTTTTATTTGATGTGCCTTTCCTCGATCCGGTCGCCTTATTGTAAAAAGTCTATTCATAAAAACTCAATAATTAACCAACATCCTTAAAATCGACTGATGAAAAAGGTACTTTATTACTTATCCTCTTTGTTGGTCCTGACAGGCTGCTCGCAGGAAACCGATTTCTTTTCCGACGGCACCGGCGACCAGGCGGGATTCAAGTTCGAGCTGACCACGGCCGGCACCCGCACCACTACCGACGACAATTTCAAGACGACATTCACCGAGGGCGACCAGGTCGGACTGTTCGTAGTGTCACGTTCCGCTAATCCCGACGGCACTCTGGCCGCATCGGGCAATTATGCCGACAACCGCAAACTCACCTACACCGGTGGCGTATGGCAGATAGACCGTGAGGTGGTGTTCCCCGCCGACGGCGAGACTCTCGACTTCTACGCCTATTACCCCTATGTGGAGAATGTGGATCCCTCCGCTATCGCATACGACGCCACGCAGTCGATGTGCGACCTGCTGATGGCACGCACCGGTGGAGTGGACAATTCCACCGAGACCGTGACTCTTACCTTCAGCCACCAGCTGTCGCTGGTAGACGCTCAGGTCACCGACGGAGCGGCATCCGCGGCCGTACTTAGCGGTGTCAAGCCTGCCGCTTCCTTCAATCTCGGAAAGTTCGGCACCGACGAGGTCATGACCGTAACATCCACCGAGGCTGCAGACATCAATATGGAGAAGGTGGCGCCCAAGCACTTCCGCGCATACATCCCCGCACAGGAGGGCGCCGAGGGCAAGATCACCATCAGCTCCGGCGAGAAGTCGCAGGCTCCCAGCACATTGGCCAACAACGCGTTCAAAACAGGAACCGCCTACAAGTACAATATCGTGTCCACGCTGATCGCGCTGGCCGACCTCCCCAACTGCTACATCGTCAAGCCGGGCGAGTCTGTCACTTTCCCTGTCCTGAAGGCATACGAGGTATGGCGTACAATCAAGTTCATCAGCAATGGCAATCTCCGCAATGACGGGCCTCTGGGAGTGGAACTCGTATGGCAGGACGCCCAGAGCCTGATACCGGCTGACGGTGGCCTGACACTGAACCTGAATGCGGATAATCCCGAACAAAGCACCATTACGGTCAAGACCAACCCCGGCAACGGCGGCAACGCTCTCGTGTCCGTCACCATGGGCGGCGACAAGGTATGGTCGTGGCATATCTGGATCACTGACTTCGATCCCGATGCGAACACGGCGAATGTGGACAACAACGGCGACGGCACGACCGACTATGTGTTCATGGACCGCAACCTCGGCGCCATGACGGCTGATGTATCCAGCCCGCGCTCCGTAGGTATGTATTATCAGGGAGGCAACAACGAACCCTTCGCAGGATTCACCGACAAGTTCCCCACCGACGGCGCGAAGCTGACCGACGTGCCCATGTACGACATCAACAACAACGTCATAAAATATGCCACAGGCGATATCTGGGGTGCTGATCAGGGTCAGTCCGTAAGACGCATACTGACGGCTCCCGGAACGTTCGTTACGGCTCCCGGCGAACCTTACAGCTGGATTACCAACGACCCCAACGCGACCTTGCTGTACGGTCCCAACTTCTGGACCGAGGAGGCTACAGGCGAGAAGGGTGTGTTCGACCCGTCGCCCGCAGGATGGATGGTACCCGCATACAAAAACGGACTCTCACCCTGGAACATGTATCTCGACGGAAATACCGTCCTGATTGATCCCTTCACAGTCTACCCCAAGGGAGGACGCATCAAGTTCAACGGAACGTTCGGCAACGTGGACAATGTGATGCTGTTCTCGGGCACGATGGACGGCCTGAAGAACAATGCCTTCCAGTGTGGCACCGACTGGGGTCAGATCAATAACTACAGCACCGCGAATGGTCTGAATGTCCGTTGCGTCAAGATTCAGTAACAACGACACAAGTTCTTTATGCGAAAGTTAATTCATATATTGGCAGTCATGGCGCTCAGCTCCGTCATGGTGTCCTGCGAGGACATCTACGAGGGCGGAGAGGAGCACCATGCTCCCCTGCCGGTGCAGCTGAAGGCTACGATACAGCCCTACGACCGCGACCTGCCCGAAAGCTGGAACGGTGGCGAGGAATTGGGAATGTTCATGTTCGCCAGCGGTGAAGACGACGCGTTCTCCTCGTCCTCATGCATCCGGCTCCGCACTGATGAGAAGGGGGATGTGCAGCCCGTGGACTCTGAAACGATGCCGCTCTATCCCGAACTCGCCACCAAGGTGGATTTCATCTGCTTCTCGCCCTACAGTTCCGAAGCGGCTACCTCCCGGACCCTGAGCCTGGACGTGTCCACGCCTGAAAAAGCCGCGGCCTCTGATTATCTTTATTCCGACAACGCGCGCAACAAATATCCCTCGCTGTCTCCGGTCAAGGTGCAGATGAAGCACGTGACGTGCATGGTGCAGTTCTCCATCACCGCCGATGCCGGCATACCGGCCGATGTACTTAAGGCTCTGAACCCCTGCATCGAGGAGGTGCCCTCCCAGGGCGTGTTCTCGCTGGCCGAGGGTAAACTGACATCATCCGCAGCCGAAGCACACGTTACGATGCGGACGGACGCCGACATGACCCTGGCCGAGTGTCTGCTCCTGCCCGCATCATCCGCATTCACAGTCAGATGCAACGTGGCCGGCGCGGCCCTGCGCAGAAAACTCGGTAACATGAGTTTTGAAAGCGGTAAACTTTATAAATTCGATTTACATGTAACCGAACCGGGATTCGAAATCACCCTCCGTGAAATCGAAGACTGGAATGTCGAGACTTTCGACTGATTGATATTATATTGTTTTGCTGATTGTTACCCCATGAATGAATTGGATTCATCAGGCGACGAGCTGCTCTTGAAAAGGTTGCGTGAAGGCGATCCATACGCCTTCACCGCAATCTTTTCTAAATATTACCGCAGTCTGCTGCTGTACTGCAATTCGTTTATAACCGACCGGAGGGAATGCGAGGACATAGTCATGAATCTCTTCGTGAAGTTGTGGGAGAATCGGGAAACATTGGATATAAGGTCATTGAAAAGCTTTCTGCTGCGCTGCGTGCGTCACGACTGTCTGGATGCCATCAAGCACAGGAAGATAGAAGATTCGTACGCGGCGAGCTTTATGATTGCCAACGATTTAAACGATTCAGCCATCGACAGTTATTTCCTTTACGACGAATTGGAGGAGCTGATCGAGACCGCGTTGCTCTCGCTGGACGCCAAATCGGTAGAGGCGTTCAGGATGAGCCGATGGGATGGCATGAAATATGACGATATAGCCCAAAAGATGAACGTATCGCGACGCACTGTCGAGGTCAGGGTCACCAATGTGATCAAAAAGCTTCGCGAGATTATTAAAAAATCATTTCCCTAATGTCCCTGCTGTATACGGGACAATGTAATTGCATTCCATCAATGAAAGATATTGAAGATAAAGATATTGAAGACGATCTTATCATAAGGTGTCTGTCGGGAAATGCCGATAACCGGGATATGGACGAACTGAGGGAGGCCATCGCCGCTTCCCCCGGAACGGCCGAGCGGTTCTTTGAACTGAAGAACGTGTGGGACGCTACGCCATCTCCCGATGACGTCAACAGCATAGATACACTTGAATCATTGTCCAGGACCCTGGACCGCATCTATGCCTCCTCGCGCTCAGGCGACGGATTCCGCCGCAAAGCCATGAGCGTCATCATGAAGACGGCGGCCGTACTCGCCCTGCCGTTGCTGGTGCTCTCCATCTTTTTATATTACACCGGCGGGAATGCCGGCATGAACGCCGGATCTGTCCTGTGTCAGGAAATAAAGGCCATGCCGGGAAGCATGGTCCATACGTTCCTTCCGGACAGTACCGAGGTATGGCTGAACGGCGGGAGCCGCCTCACATACAGACAGGAACACGACAGCCCCAGACTGGTGGACATTAGCGGCGAAGCCTTTTTCAGCGTCGCCAAGGACGCGGAGCACCCCTTCCGCGTCCATACCCCGTCCGGCCTCGATGTCGAGGCGTTGGGAACCGAGTTCAACGTATGTTCCTATTCCACCGATACCATTACAACCGTCACACTTACCGAAGGGAGCGTCAAGGTCAACGACAGATCAGCCGAATCCTCGCTTTCGCCGGGACAGTCCATCGTTTACAACGCGAACAAGAAGAAGATGTCGCTCTATCTGGGCAACACCGACAAAATGATTTCATGGCGCGACGGCGATCTGGTATTCAGCAACGAAATGCTGAAAAACGTCTACAAACGCCTGGGCCAGATCTTCAACGTGAGCTTCGAGGTCGATTCCCGGCTTGACAACGCCATTCTGTACGCCACCTTCGAAGATGCGTCGCTCGACCAGATACTGGGTCTGATCCGGCGCTCCACTCCCCTCGATTACGAGGTGGTGGACGGCTATGAAGAAAACGGCAGGATAACGGGAACCAAAAGAATTAAGGTCACATCGAGATGAAACACATCACAATCATAGCAGCCGCGGCACTTGCCGCCGTAATTACAGTAAGCGCCGACAACAATGAATCGCCCCGGTTCGGCACGTCGCCGGTCAGGGATGTGGTCGGGGCCATGACCCGGCAGGAGAAAGCCCGCTTCGTGATCGGCACCGGCATGGAAGGGATTGACAACGGCGACAAGGCCGTGATCGGCTCGACCAAACTGATTGTGCCCGGTGCGGCCGGCACCACCTACCCGGTGCCGAGGCTCGGAATACCCGCCATCGTTTTCGCCGACGCTCCGGCGGGCGTCAGGATAGACACGCACAGGGCCAATGACACCGCCTCATATTTCAGCACGCACTTCACCATGCCCACGCTCATAGGCGCGTCGTGGAACCGGGATGTGGCCCGGCTCACGGGCAACGCCATCGGCGAGGAAGCGCGCGACTACGGCGTGGACATAATGCTGGCACCGGCGCTAAATATACAGCGTCACGCGCTCTGCGGCCGTAACTATGAATATTACTCCGAGGACCCGGTGGTCAGCGGCGAGATGGCCGTGGCATACGTCGACGGAATCCAGCAATGCGGCGTCGGGGCCTGCGTCAAGCATCTTGCGGCCAACAATCAGGAAACCAACCGCAAGGACAATGAATCGATTGTGTCTCAGCGGGCCCTGCGCGAGATATATCTAAAGGGATTTGAAAAGGTGGTCAGACGCTCCGATCCCTGGTGCGTGATGTCGTCGTACAATTATCTGAACGGGCATTACACCTCGGAAAGCGTCGAACTGCTCGACTCGCTGCTTCGCGGCGAATGGGGCTACAGGGGCGTGGTCGTTTCCGACTGGTTCGGCGGCAGCGATGCGGCAGCCCAGATGAAGGCCCGCAACAATCTGCTCCAGCCGGGATTCCCGGGCGAATACGACCGTATTATGGCGGCTTTGGAATCGGGAGAGCTCGACGAGGCAGTTCTGGACCGCAACATAGAGGAAGTCCTGGAACTTATAGCCTCCACGCCCCGTTTCCGGGGACAGCCTCACTCCGACCGGCCTGACCTGAAGGCTCATGCGGCCCTGCTGCGCGACATCACTCCTGAAGGAATGGTTCTGCTCAAGAATGATGGCCGGACACTCCCCTACCCCGCCGATGTCAGAAAGATTGCTCTGTTCGGCAACTGTTCATACGACATGATAGCCGGCGGCAGCGGCTCGGGCGACGTCAACAGAGCATACTGCGTATCGCTGCCCGAAGGACTTGCTAACGCCGGATACCTGTCGGACCCGGACCTGAACGCCCGATATACGGCTCATATCGCAGCAGAGAAGAAACGCATCAAGGAAGTGGACAAGACGTTCCACATGGCGGCCGGCATGAGACCCGATGAATTGTCCCTGTCACGCGCCGACATCATGCGGTATGCCGAGTCGAACGATGCCGCGGTGGTGACGGTAGGATTTGCCGCCGGCGAGTTTGCCGACCGCTCCACGCGCAGTTTCTACCTTGACTCCACGTTGAACGTCGTGCTGAAAGACGTATGCGACGCTTTCCATGCCCGTGGCAAGAAAGTGACCGTGCTGCTCAATGTCGGAGGCGTCATCGACACGGGGTCGTGGAAACACCTCCCCGACGCCATCCTGTGCACCTGGCAGTGCGGCCAGGAGGCCGGCAACAGCATCGCCGACGTCCTGTCGGGCAAGTCCTATCCGTCGGGCAAACTTCCCATGACGTTCCCGCTTGATTACCGCGACCAGGCTTCAGACCGCAATTTCCCGCACGACGCCGATACCGGCATCATATTCGGGGCGAACAAGAAGCCCCTGACACGTCTGAACCCGAACATTGACCATACCGTCTACGAGGAGGACATATATGTAGGCTATCGTTATTTTGATTCTTTCGACAAAGATGTGTCCTACCCCTTCGGTTACGGACTGGGTTACACCGAATTCAAATATTCCAAGCCCAGCGTCACATTTGACGGTAACCGTTACAAGGTAGACGTAACAGTCACCAACACCGGCCGCGCCAACGGCAAGGAAGCGGTGCAGGTATATGTATCCAAGCCGACAGAGATAGAGGTACCGGTAAAGGAACTGGTCGGATTCGCCAAGACCCGCGAGCTTAAGTCTGGAGAGTCGCAACGTCTGTCCATTGACATTGATCCGGAAGACCTTGCCGTGTTCGACGAATCCCGTTCGGCATGGGTCACCGCGCCCGGTCGATATAAGTTTTCGGTCGGCGCGTCGAGCCGCGACATCCGAGGCACAGCCTCTTGCCGCGTCCCCGCAGCCATCCGCCCCGTCAAGAACATCCTCCGCCCCTCTCTCCCTATCCGGCGCCTCTCCCGCCGCCAATAACCGCACCTACATCCCGACCGGAAAAGCAGCGTCTCTACTGGAGGGGCGGTGTCCCCACCGCCCGCACATTGACGACGTGGACGTCGTCATTCCAGTAGTGGCATCGGCTGTCCCAGCCGCGATTATATACGGCGAAAATTAAGTATAACCGGAGGTATAGACGTTCCGTCATATATGACATGTGTGCTTCGCACATTCGGAAGGACAGTTGCCAGATATTCCATGTTTCGTCGAAAATCAGAACGGTATGTTGCCGCAGCCTTGACTTCGTACAGATCCAGTCCCTCGGGATGTATCGATACAATATCGACCTCTCGGCCTGAATTCTCACGATAAAAATGAATATTCGGTGCAAGAGCCTGATTATATCTCTGTTTCAGAAATTCCGAAATGACCATATTTTCAAATACGGCGCCTCGTAATGGATGTGTGGACAATTGACTCTCTGACTGTACACCTAACAGATGCACCATCAGTCCTGAATCGTAAAAATAGATCTTAGGGGTTTTTGTCAGTCGCTTGTTGATATTAACAAAATATGGGCGCAGCTCGAACACAATATACGATGCCTTTAATATCGACAGCCATTCGTTTACCGTTTTTACCGTAACACCGGTTTCTACAGCAAGCGAGCTGACATTCAATTCAGTGCCGGCACGTCCGGCAAGAAGACGTATGAAGATATCGAATTTGTCAAGATTCTTTATCTGCATCAATTCACGCACATCCCGTTCTATGTAAGTCTGATAATAATTGGAATAGAAGCGTTCGGGGCGTATGCCTCCAATCATACATCCGGGATAAAAACCGGTATATTCTATCTGATCCGTTGACATTTCATCGCAATGACCGGTGATTTCATGCAATGATAAAGGAAGCAACGTAAAAACCGACGCCCTGCCTGCCAGAGACTGGCTGACCCGATTCATCAAGGCAAAATTACAGCTGCCTGTCAATATATAACTAAGATCGGGATCTTCATCTACCGACGCCTGTATTTCTGACAATAATTCGGGCACATTCTGCACCTCGTCTATGATAGCTTTGGGTCCCAACGATTTTAAAAATGCAGCAGGATCATCCTGAGCATATCTGCGATCCGTGAGTCGTTCAAGATTTACGAATTTATAATCCGGCATGAGATGACGGCACATTGTAGTTTTTCCCGATTGTCTCGGTCCGGTCACAATCTGTACGGGATACTCTTTAATAGACTGGCGTACTGCACTTTCAAGTAATCGCGGAATGTATCCCTTCATAAATTTATATATTTTAACAATCTTTGCAAATATGATACCATACTGCCATATTTGCACAAAGTTAATAAACTTATTTTAGATTAACAAATAAAACCATTACCTGTCAATGTAATAATAGCCGCTACTAATCAATGCCGGCGGATGACGCTGCGATGATGTCCGTGATTATTTCCCCTTTTGCTGTTTGGTTTTGGTGGCGGATTTCGATTCGAGTTCCTTCAGGAAGCGGGGATAGGATTTGCAGTAGTCGGAGATGAGGCAGCCGTAGCAGTCGGGGGTGCGGGCCTTGCAGACGTAACGGCCATGCAGTATCAGCCAGTGATGCGCCTTGGGCAACAGCTCGGGGGCTATGTGCCGGCACAGGGTCTTCTCCGTGGATAACGGGGTCTTGGAATTGTTGGTCAGTCCGATGCGGTTGCTGACTCGGAACACGTGCGTGTCTACGGGCATAGCGGCTTCGTTCCACAACACCGCCAGCATCACGTTGGCCGTCTTGCGCCCTACTCCCGGCAATGTCACCAGCGTGTCTATGTCCTTGGGTATCTCGCCGCCGAATTCCTCGACCAGACGCTGCGCGACCTTGACCAGCGACTTACTCTTTGCGTTGGGATAGGTCACAGACCGAATAAAGGGATACACATCCTCGGGCGTGGCGGCTGCCAGGTCCTGAACTGTCGGAAACCGGTTGAACAATGCCGGCGTGACCATGTTGATACGCTTGTCGGTGCATTGCGCGGACAGTATCACGGCTAACAGCAGCTGATACGGGTTGTCGTAATGCAACTCCGTCTGCGGCTCCGGTATCGTGGCCGCAAACGTCTCCAGCACCTTTTCGTATCTATCCTTTATGGTCATGCGTTTAATAAGTTGAAAGAGTTTATAAAGTTGAAAAAGTTAAGATAACAGTGCAGATTCTGAAACGTCTACACATTCATCTTAACTTTTTAAACTTTTTAGACTTTATAACCTACACTTAATGTGCCGATTCGAATTCCTTGAGGAACCGGACATCGTTTTCGGAGAACAGGCGCAGGTCCTTCACCTTGTATTTCAGGTTGGCGATGCGCTCCACACCCATGCCGAATGCGTAGCCGCTGTAAACCTCGGGATCTATGCCGCAGTTCTTAAGCACATTGGGGTCCACCATACCGCAGCCGAGAATCTCGACCCATCCCGTACCTTTGCAGAGAGCACAGCCCTTGCCGCCGCAGATGTGGCAGCTGATGTCCATCTCGGCGCTAGGCTCAGTGAAGGGGAAATAGCTGGGACGCAGACGTATGCGCGTGTCGGGACCGAACATGCGGCGAGCGAAGCCCAACAGCACCTGCTCCAGATCGGCCATCGACACGTTCCTGTCGATATACAGGCCCTCAACCTGATGGAAGAAGCAGTGGGCGCGCGCCGAGATTGCCTCGTTGCGGTAAACGCGTCCGGGACATACTATGCGGATGGGAGGCTGCGTATGCTCCATGGTGCGGGTCTGTACCGACGAGGTGTGCGTGCGCAGCAGCACGTCGGCCTTGTCCCTGTCGATAAAGAATGTGTCCTGCATGTCGCGTGCAGGATGATCGGGCGGAAAGTTCAGGCTTTCGAACACATGCCAGTCGTCCTCTATCTCCGGACCCTCGGCGATGGTGAAGCCCATGGAGCCGAAGATGGATATTATCTCGTTGCGCACCAGCGTGAGCGGATGGCGTGTGCCGCACGACACCGGCGTGCCGGTGCGCGTCAGGTCCAGGTCCACGTCTATGTCGCTGTCGCTGCTTTCGAAACTTTCCTTCAATGCGTTGATGCGTTCCTGGGCCTCGTTCTTCAGCTCGTTGATTTTCTGGCCGATCTCACGCTTAAGTTCGGCCGGCACGGTCCGGAAGTCCGCCATCAGGGCCGGTATCAAACCTTTCTTGCTCAGGTACTTTATACGCAATTCCTCGACCGCCTCCTTCGTTGCGGCCGTTTCGTTGGCAAGCTGCTGACGCAGCGTTTCTATCCTCTCTAACATCTCTTTATCGTTTTGCACCGCAAATTTAATCATTTTTCTTCAATTCCGAGCATATTCTACCCCTCGAAGTTGTTTAATTATAAATTAAACTTTATTTTAGATTCAATATCTTACATACAAACTTAATCATCGAAAACACATAAACTATGGAACAGGAAAAAGGAAACAAGAGAATCTTTTTCGGCTGGGTACCTGCCCTGCTGATATGCGTGGGCCTGATGCTGCTGGGCATATTCATCAGCGGCGGCATCCGAAGCATCTCCAATAATTCGCGCGTGGTGACCGTACGCGGTCTCAGCGAGCGTGAGGTAATGGCCAACAAGGTGACATGGCCCATCGTGAGCAAAGCCGTGGGCAACGACCTGACCGCCCTGTACCAGCAGGTACAGTCAACAGACTCAGCCATCGTGAAGTTCCTGCGCGCCAACGGCATCTCGGAGAAGGAATACAATGTCAACGCTCCGAAAGTACAGGATATGCAGGCCGACAACTATGGCGGCAACCCGGCTCCCTTCCGATATAACGTCACCACCGTGGTGGTAGTGACTTCGGACCAGGTGGAGAAAGTGAACAAGTTGATGAACAAGCAGACCGAACTGATGTCTCAGGGCATAGCCATCGTGGCCGGCGATTACAATTATCAGACGCTGTACGAGTTTACGGGTCTGAACGAAATCAAGCCCGACATGGTGGCCGACGCCACCAAGAACGCCCGCAAGGCCGCCCAGAAGTTCGCCCAGGACTCCAAGTCTAAGCTGGGCAAAATCAAATCGGCTTCACAGGGGCAGTTCAGCATCGACGACCGCGACCAGTACACCCCCTACATCAAGAATGTGCGCGTAGTCTCCACAATCGAGTACTACCTGAAGGACTGATAAGTCGTTAAGGACTTTAGGGTCCTTAAAGACCTTAAAGTCCTTAAAGTCAAGATAAAAAAAATCCGCGCCGGGAGTCCGGCACGGATTTTTTTATTCAGTCGCTATCAGCGATCAGTTCTTGCGGAGTGCCTCCTCCTCGGGAGTCAGCTCGGGATCCTTGCCCCAGTTCTGGGCGGCCAGACGCTTGTAGTTGTTGTAACGCCACTGGGCGTTGTCCTTACAAGCCTGGAACAGCTCCTCGGCCTGCTCGGGATACATCTTGGCCAGCGATGCGAAGCGAACCTCGCCCTTCAGGAAGTCCACGAACTTATCCCAGTCAGGCTCCTTGCTGTCGAGCGAGAAGGGGTTCTGTCCCTCGGCCTCAGCCTGGGGATTGTAACGCCACAGATGCCAGTAACCGCATTCTACGGCCAGTCTTTCCTCCTCCTGGCTCAGCCCCATACCCTTCTTGATGCCGTGGTTGATACAGGGAGCGTATGCGATAACCAGCGAGGGTCCGTCGTAAGCCTCGGCCTCGCGCAGTGCCTTCAGAGTCTGTGCGTTGTCGGCGCCCATGGCCACCTGTGCAACGTAAACGTAACCGTAGGTGGTCGCGATCAGACCGAGGTCCTTCTTGCGGATGCGCTTGCCGGCGGCGGCAAACTTGGCGATGGCGCCGATAGGCGTGGACTTCGAGCTCTGACCGCCGGTGTTGGAGTAAACCTCGGTGTCGAGCACCAGGATGTTCACGTTCTTGCCCGATGCGATCACGTGGTCCAGACCGCCGAAGCCGATGTCGTAGCTTGCGCCGTCACCGCCGATGATCCACTGGCTGCGCTTGGTCAGGTAGTTGACCATGCTGTCCAGCGTCTTGCACAGGTCGCAGCCTGCTGCGGCGCCCTTGGCGGCCTCGGCCTTCAGAACCTCGCCCTTAACCTGCGACAGCTTAAGGTCGTCCTTGTTGTCGAGCCAGTCCTGAGCGGCTGCCTTCAGAGCCTCGGGAGCGTCTGCCTTTGCGACGATCTCCTCTGCCACTGCCTCTGCGCGCTTGCGAAGCTTCTCGTATGCGATGTACATACCCAGGCCATACTCACAGAAGTCCTCGAACAGCGAGTTGGCCCATGCGGGACCGTGGCCGTTCTGGTCGGTGGTGTAAGGCGTGGAAGGTGCGGAACCGGAGTAGATTGACGAGCAACCCGTAGCGTTGGCCACGATCTCGTTGGCACCGAACAGCTGGGTGATCAGCTTGACATAGGGAGTCTCGCCGCAACCGGAGCAGGCGCCCGAGAACTCGAACAGAGGCTGTGCGAACTGGCTGTTCTTGGCGTTCAGCTTCACGTCTACCAGGTCGGCTTTGCTCTTTACGTTCTTGACCAGCCATTCCCAGTTGACATCCTGAGCCTCCTGCGACTCGAAATGCTGCATGCTCAGAGCCTTGTTGCCCTTCTTGCCGGGACATACGTTGACGCAGTTGCCGCATCCGAGGCAGTCCATCACGTCAACCTGCTGACGGAAGCGCATTCCGGTGAATGTCTTGCCGATGGCCGGGATGGTGGCGTCCTCGCCGAACGGCGCTGCCTTCATCTCCTCGGCGTCCAGAACGAACGGACGGATGGCTGCGTGAGGACATACGTACGAACACTTGTTACACTGTATACAGTTGTCGGGATTCCATTCGGGAACGAAAGCCGCAACACCGCGCTTCTCGTAGGCTGCGGTGCCCTGCTCCCATGTGCCGTCGGGGTTGTCGACAAACTTGCTGACGGGCAGCAGGTCGCCGTCCTGGGCGTTCATGGGGCGAACCACGGTCTCGATGAACTCGGGAGCCGGAGCAGCCGTGGGAGCGTCATCGGCCAGCGTAGCCCATGCGGGATCCACATCCAGCTTCTTGTACTCGCCGCCGCGGTCTACGGCCGCATAGTTCATGTTCACGATGTTCTCGCCCTTCTTGCCGTAGGACTTCACGATGAATTTCTTCATCTGCTCTATGGCCAGGTCTACGGGGATAACCTCGGTGATGCGGAAGAAAGCCGACTGCAGGATGGTGTTGGTGCGGTTGCCCAGACCTATCTCCTGTGCAATCTTGGTGGCATTGATGTAATATACGGTGATGTCGTTCTGCGCGAAGAAACGCTTAACCTTGTTGGGCAGGTTCTTGGCCAGTTCCTCGCCCTCCCAGATGGTGTTGAGCAGGAACGTGCCGCCCTTCTGCAGACCGCGTGTCACGTCGTACATGTGCAGATATGCCTGTACATGGCATGCCACGAAGTTAGGCGTGTTCACCAGGTATGTGGAGCGGATGGGCTCGTCGCCGAAACGGAGGTGCGAGCAGGTGAAACCGCCCGACTTCTTCGAGTCGTATGCGAAGTATGCCTGGCAATACTTGTTGGTATTGTCACCGATGATCTTCACAGAGTTCTTGTTGGCGCCTACGGTACCGTCAGCACCTAAGCCGAAGAACTTGGCCTGGAACATACCCTTGTTGCCGGTGTTGATTTCGGCGGTGACGGGGAGCGACAGGTTTGTCACGTCATCCTCGATGCCGATGGTGAAGCCGTTGCGGGGAGCGTCGGCCTTCAGGTTCTCGTAAACCTGCACGAGCTGTGCGGGCGTGGTGTCCTTGGACGACAGACCGTAGCGGCCGCCGACGATGACCGGGGCGTTCTCCTTGCCGTAGAACACATCCTTGACGTCGAGGTAAAGGGGCTCGCCGTTTGCTCCCGGCTCCTTGGTGCGATCCAGCACGGCAATCTTCTTGGCCGTCGCGGGCACGGCTGCCAGGAAATGCTTGGCGCTGAAGGGACGATACAGGTGCACGCTCACCAGACCCACCTTCTCGCCCTTGGCGCGGAGATAGTCAACGGTTTCCTGAGCGGCCTGGGTCACGGAACCCATGGCGATAATGACGCGCTCGGCCTCGGGATCGCCATAGTAGTCGAACAGTCCGTAGTTGCGGCCTGTCAGCTTGTTCATCTCCTTGATGTATTCCTCCACGATCTCGGGGATGGCGTCGTAATATTTGTTGCTTGCCTCGCGGTGCTGGAAGAAGATGTCGCCGTTCTCGGCCATACCGCGTGCCACGGGCTTATCGGGATTCAGCGCGCGCTCGCGGAACTCGGCCAGGGCCTTCTGATCCACCAGCGGGGCCAGGTCTTCCTCGCTCAGCGCCTCGATCTTCTGGATCTCGTGGCTGGTGCGGAAGCCGTCGAAGAAGTTGACGAAGGGAACGCGGCCCTTGATGGCCGACAGATGTGCAACGGCTGACAGATCCATCACCTCCTGTACGGAACCCTCGCAGAACATTGCGAAGCCGGTCTGACGGGTGGCGTAGATATCCTGGTGGTCGCCGAAGATGCTCAGCGCATGGCTGGCCAGCGTACGTGCCGATACATGGAACACGCAGGGCAGCAGCTCGCCTGCTATCTTATACATGTTCGGGATCATCAGCAGGAGACCCTGCGATGCGGTGTAGGTGGTGGTCAGCGCGCCTGCCTGCAGCGAGCCGTGCACGGCACCTGCGGCACCTGCCTCGCTCTGCATCTCCTGTACCATCACCGTCTCGCCGAAGATGTTCTTACGGCCGGCCGCCGACCAGTCGTCCACATACTCGGCCATCGTCGACGACGGAGTGATGGGATAGATGGCGGCTACTTCGCTGAACATGTAGCTGATGTGCGCCGCGGCCTGGTTGCCGTCGCACGTCAGAAATTTCTTTTCCTTGCTCATCGTGTTTGTTATGATATACTGTGTTACTATTTTTCTTCAATACCGATGTACGGGTAGCAATCTTTATGACCTTATGCCCATATAATTTTGCAAAATTAACAAAAATTTCTCAAAATCTCACTTTCTCTGCCATTTTTAATCTTGTTTTGCAGTCTTATTTAACGGTTTTCTAACGGCTATGCCTCACCGGCATTACCTATTTCTCATTACGGATTTAAGGCACGATTCACTTAATCACCGAGACCTGGCGCCGCTCTCCCTTGATTTTGGCGCCCTTCATCTTCTGCAGCAGTTCGCCGATACGGTCAGTCCTCACCGCGGCCAAAGCGAAATGGTCCTTCACGTCTATCACGCCGATCTGATCGGGC
Source organism: uncultured Porphyromonadaceae bacterium (assembly GCA_905198125.1). Lineage (GTDB taxonomy): Bacteria > Bacteroidota > Bacteroidia > Bacteroidales > Muribaculaceae > Lepagella. Next base: position 35,437 of record CAJKBH010000011.1, on the reverse strand, counting down.
TGCAATCCGCATTCCTTAACCAGGAAGCCGAGTATGTCGCCCTTCGACAGCTTCTCTTTCTTCCCTGCTCCGAAATACAGCGTCTCCTGCATGGGACGTTCGGGCAATCCGATTTCCGGGTCAAGCCATCGGGTATCGTCGAAGTCAATGTATTCCTTCACAGACTCGTCGGGTCCGACCAGCACATAGATGTCGCCTTCAGCCTGCACGCGCGCCGTACGTCCGTTGCGGTGGGTGTAAGTCTCGGCGCTGAGCGGCTGATGATAATGTATTATGGACTTCACGCCCTCTATGTCGAGGCCTCGCGCGGCGAGGTCGGTCGACACCATAACGGGACGCACGCCGCTGTTGAACTGCGCCAGTGCCGTCTCGCGGTCACGCTGGTCCAGCGCGCCGTGATACAGCACGCACGGCACGTTCTCCTTGCGCAAGTATTCATACACGCGCTCGGCACTCTCGCGATGGTTCACGAATATTATGCTGCGCGAATACTCTCCGTCGGGCATGGTGATGTTGGCTATCAGGGTGCGGAGGGTCTGCAGTTTGTCCTTGCCGTCGGAATCCACACGATGCACGCGCGTGCGGCTCCGCACATCCTCATTGCCGCCTAAGAAGTCGAGGGTCAACGGTTTGTCAAGGTTCAGGAATGCCGGCAGGTCAACGGCGCGTGTGGCCGAGGTAAGTATGGTATGGCTCACGTTCTTCAGACGGTTCACTATCTTCTTCATCTCCGTCTCGAAACCGAGTTCCAGCGATTTGTCGAACTCGTCCAGCACCAGTATCCTGGTCGGCAGCACGTCGATGGTGCGGCGGTTGATATGGTCTAACAGTCGGCCCGGGGTGGCGACGACGATGTCCGTGCCGGCCTTCAGCGAGTTTTCCTCATCCTCGAACTTATGGCCGCCGTACAGCGGCGTGGTCTTCATGCCGGCGCCTATCTTCTGCAACACGCCGGCTATCTGCATCACGAGCTCGCGGCTCGGCGCAATCACCACGGCCTGGATGCGACCCGTGGCGGGACGCAGTATCTTCAGCATCGGCAGTATGAACGCAAGTGTCTTGCCCGTGCCCGTGGGCGACAGCAATATGATGTCCCTGGCCTGACCGGCCGTGGCCATCATCCGTTTCTGCATATCGTTAAGTTCGGCTATGCCGAGTCGTTCCGCTATCTGCGGCAGGAATTCTTTTTCTCTCATGATATCTGTGACCAATCGTACTCCTTCTGAAATCTATAACACAATTCCCCCCTCAAAATATTTTCCGATTCGGTCGAAATTTGCAATGATTCGTTCTGCAGCGGTTTGTCGGGATTGCCGCTGCGGTCGGTCACGAGCGCGGGACATCCGTTCAGCACCATGTCGGCTGCCTGACGGGCTATGTTGAGGATCTGGCCGTCGGTGGCGAGGTTGGCCACGTTCAGATGCCAGGCGATGCCGCTCTGCTGCGTGCCCTCCATGTCGCCGGGACCACGCATCTTCATGTCGGCCTCCGACACAAGGAAGCCGTCGGTGGTGCTTGTCATCACCTCCAGCCGCTTGCGCGTGTCGCTCCCTATCTCGCGCTTGGTCATCAGCACGCAGTAGCTGTGGTCGGCGCCGCGTCCCACACGTCCGCGCAACTGGTGAAGCTGCGACAGTCCGAAACGCTCGGCGTTCTCTATCAGCATCACCGAGGCATTGGGCACGTTCACGCCCACCTCTATCACGGTGGTGGCCACGAGTATCTGCGTCTCGCGGCTGACGAACATATCCATCTGCGCGTCCTTGGCCTCGGCCTTCATCTGGCCGTGTATCATCCCCACCTTCCAGTCCCTGAAAATACCGACAAGGCGGTTGTAACCCTCCTCCACGCTCTTGAGGTCGAGCTTCTGGTTTTCCTTCACCAACGGATACACCACATACACCTGGCGTCCGGCACGAAGCTCGCGCTCCAGCAGCCGGTACACCTCCATGCGGTTGTCCTCGTATCTGAGGCGCGTATCTATCGGCTTGCGGCCGGGAGGAAGCTCGTCTATCACCGACACGTCGAGGTCGCCGTACACGGTCATGGCCAATGTGCGCGGTATCGGGGTGGCGGTCATCACCAGCACATGCGGCGCTATCGGACCTTTGCCCCACATACGGGCGCGCTGGGCCACGCCGAAGCGGTGCTGCTCGTCAATCACCGCCACGCCGAGGCGCTTGAATTTCACTGCATCCTCTATCAGGGCGTGAGTGCCTATCAATATGTCTATGTCGCCGTTCTCCAACGCCTCGTGCAGCTCGCGGCGTTTCTTGGCGCGGGTGCTTCCGGTCAGCAGTTCAACGCGGATGCCTACCTGTTCGCCCCATCCTTTCAGCGTCTCGTAATGCTGCGTGGCGAGTATCTCGGTAGGGGCCATCAGCGCGCCCTGACAGCCGTTGTCTATGGCCATCAGCAGCGTCATGAACGCCACCATGGTTTTGCCGGAGCCTACGTCTCCCTGCAACAGACGGTTCATCTGCCGTCCGGTGCGCATGTCATCGCGGATCTCGTGCAGCACGCGCTTCTGCGCGCCGGTCAGTTCGAACGGGATGCACTTGCGGTAATAATCGTTGAACACGGGGCCGATCTTCAGAAACGGTATGCCGGCTATCCGCTTGCTGCGCTGGCGCGAATAACGCAATATATTGAGTTGCAGATAGAACAGCTCCTCAAACTTCATCCGTTCGCGGGCCTTGCGCAGCCGGTCGGGCGAGGACGGGAAATGCAGTTCGCGCAGTGTGTCGTGAAGCGGCATCAGATGAAACATCTGCCGCACCTCCTCGGGCAACGTATCCTTCACCTCGTGCATCCGTGGATGCTGCAACAGGGTGCTGACCAGCGTGTTGAACGACTTGGACGAAAAACCGCCCTTGCGTGCCGAATCCGTGAGATTGTACACTCCGCAGAAGCCCGTGGGAGGTTTGGCGGGATCGTAAACGGTCACCTCCGGGTGCGAGATGGACCATACGTTGCGGTATTCCTGAGGTTTGCCGAAGATGATGTACTCCTTGCCGACCCGGTAGTAGTCTTTCATCGCCTTGGCTTTGGAAAACCACACGCATTCCATCAGCCTGTCGCCGTCGGTGAATACGCCGCGTAGCCTCATACGCGCACCTTCGCCTTCAAGTTCCAGCTGCAGGAAACGTCCGCGTATCTGCACGGCGGGCATCTCCCCTTCCAGTTCGCGGATGCTGTAGAAACGGCTCTTGTCGAGATAGCGGAACGGGAAATAGTACAGCAGTTCGCGCATCGTGCCGATGCCGAACTCTTTCTTCAGCGTGTTGGCCCGGAATGGTCCCACACCCTTCAGATACACTATGTCCGTTTCCCAGAATACGCTCATTTTTCGCTTTCTTTTCCCGCCTGTTTCTCCTTACTCAGTCCCGTTTCTTATCTGTCTGATACCGCATTATCGCCTCGGCCACGGCGAAGTCCATCGGATTCGTCACCTTGATATTGTCCGGGATTCCAGGTGCTACGGTTATATCGTAACCGGCCTGCTGCACCAGGCTGGCGTCGTCGGTAAACTTTGCCTCCGGAGTGCGCTTCACGTATGCCTCGTGCAGTATGTCGGCACGGAACACCTGCGGAGTCTGCACCACTAAGTAATCGGCACGGTCCACGGGACGTGTGTCGCCGCCATCCTTTACCCGGAGCGAGTTCACTTCCTCCACACACGGCACTGCCGAGCCTTTCTCCTCCGCCGTTTTCCAAAGCCCGGCGACCATTTCCTTTGTGATCAGAGGCCGGGCCGCGTCATGTACGGCAATGAGCGTGTCGGCGTCGTGCGGGAGGTCCATTATACCGTTCCATACCGATTCGGTACGGCTGCGGCCGCCGCAAAACAGCTGCAACGGGATTCGCCGGTCCTCCTCCGGCAGTTCGCTGTAGATGATGTCCCAGTCGTCCCAGAACGAGGGGTTCATCACTATGACGATGTGTGTGTCGGGGTCGGCGGCATGGAACGCCCGGACCGACCACCATAATATGGGAATGCCCAACAGTTCAACGAACTGTTTGGGCATTTCACCACCGGCGCGACTTCCGTTGCCGCCGGCTAATATCACGGCATATTTATGCGGATGCATAATGCATGATTACATGTTCATGCCGCCGTCCACCTGGATAACCTGACCGGTGACATATCCCGACATATCGGAAGCCAGGAACGTTGCCACGTTGGCGATATCCTCCACCTTGCCGCCACGACGCAACGGAATCTTCTTGCACCATTCCTCGCGTACCTCGTCGGGCAGAGCTGCGGTCATTGCAGTCTCGATGAAACCGGGGGCGATTGCATTGGCGCGGATGCCGCGGCTGCCCACCTCCTGCGCGATGCTCTTGGCCAGGGCAATCAGACCGGCCTTCGATGCGGCGTAGTTGCTCTGTCCTGCGTTACCGTGAACGCCGACAACGGATGCCATGTTGATGATAGAGCCGTTGCGCTGACGCATCATGATGGGCAGAACTGCGTGTATGTAGTTGAATGCGGATTTCAGGTTCACTGCAATCACGGCGTCCCACTGCTGCTCGGTCATGCGCAGCATCAGTCCGTCCTTGGTGATGCCGGCGTTGTTCACCAGGATGTCGATACGGCCGAAATCGTTCTTGATCTCGTTCACGACTGCCTCGGTGACGGCGAAGTCGGCGGCGTTCGAGGCATAGCCCTTGCACTTAACGCCGTAGGCTGCTATCTCCTCCTCGGTCTTCTTGCCGTTCTCGTCTATCACCAGGTCGGTGAAGGCGATGTTACATCCCTCGGATGCATATTTCAGTGCGATTTCCTTGCCGATGCCGCGGGCGGCGCCGGTGATTACTGCTGTCTTTCCTTCAAGTAATTTCATCAGTTATCTTTATTTATCGTTTTATTCCGTTAAGTATCAGGCCGGTCACCATCTCCACAATCTTCTCCTTGCCTATGCCGTATTCCGACAGGGTGTTGCGGATATAAGGCACATCCATGCCGTGGATGCAGTTCGTGACGATGATCGCCGTTTCCTTGATGTCGTTTATCCTGAACACGCCGTCGTGAACACCCTCCTCCAGGATGCTCATCAGCAGCGTTATCTCTTTCTTTGAAATGATGGAGCGCGCGCGGTCCACCTTGCGCACGTCGCGGAAGAATCCTGCCCGCAGCGACCCGTTTCTGAGCACTATCTCGCTCATTTTCTCCAGCCGCACGGCCACGAACTCCCGCAGCTTTTTCTCCGGCGTGTTGGGGAGCGTCACTATCAGACGCATGGAGCGTATCAGGTCCTCAGTCTCGCTGTCTATGACGGCGTTGAATATCTCGCGCTTCGATTTGAAGTATGTGTAGATGGTACGGCGCCCCTTGTCCGACGCCGTCGCTATGTCGTTCATAGTGGTGTTCTCCACGCCTTGACGTGCGAACAGACTGCGGGCCACCTCTATGAATTTATCGCGTGTTTTCTTTACCATTTTTTACACATACGGATATATTATGTGCAAATTTACAAAAAAATTTATAAAATTGGCTTCTCAGCCTATGATTTTCTGCATTTCGGGCGTGGGAGCAAGCTCCAATTGTATCTTTTCCTTGCTTACCGGATGTATGAATTCGATGGAATGCGACTGCAGGGATATGCCGCCGTCGGGGTTGGAACGCCTGGCGCCATATTTCAGGTCTCCCTTGATGGGACAGCCTATGTTTGCGAGCTGCGCGCGAATCTGGTGCTTGCGTCCGGTGAGCAGTTTCACTTCCAGCAGGGTGTAGCGGTCGCCCCTGCCTATGGTGCGGTATTCAAGGCGTGACAGTTTTGCATCACGGGCCCCTTCCTTGACCACGAACGTCTTGTTGATGCGGCCGTCCGAAACGAGCCAGTCCTCCAACAATGCCTCGGGCTGTTCGGGTTGTCCCTGCACGAGCGCCCAGTACGTTTTGTGCACCTCGCCGTCGCGGAACATCCGGTTCATCCGCTCCAGAGCCTTGGACGTGCGGGCCAGGACCACGAGGCCCGACACCGGACGGTCCAGACGATGCACCACGCCGCAGAACACATTCCCCGGCTTGGCGTATTTCTCCTTGATATATTCCTTTACGATTTCCGACAGCGGTTTGTCGCCGGTCTTGTCCCCCTGCACTATCTCCCCCACCGCCTTATCGACTATGATCAGATGATTGTCCTCGTATACTACCTCCATTCTCCCTGATATTAATATGGATAGATGTCATTCAGACGATTCACACAGTTGCAATACTTCCTGTTTCAACAATGGAAGATGTCGAATTACAATAGCCCAAATTATGTCATCTCTCAGGCTATCATAGCCATGAATCAGATAATTACGGGTATCAACTATTCTACGTGCCGACGTAATTGGAATCTTCGGATTAATTTTTAATATCCTGTTCATGGCCTCACCTATTATGGCGATTTCCCATTGAACGGCACTTCTAAAACACTTATCCTCACAAAAGGCCTGATACTCTTTTGGCCTGGAAGAACAGAATAATTCTATATTAGATATACCGTTTAATATATCCTTAAGCAATTTGTGAATTTGTTCATCCATATATCAATTGTTTAGTATTATCCAGTTCTTTCCTGAAAATGTCATTCTTTATAGCCGTTTCATCTACCAGATCCACTTCTCGGCCGAGCAGATGACGCAATTCATCAATAAAATCAAAAAAGGTCAGAAAAAGGTCCGGGATTTGATCGTAATGGAAAACCACAGAAAAATCCACATCGCTCTTATCGTTGAAACGTGAAGTAAGAATTGATCCGAAAACCCATAGTTTTGCGACCTTGTACTTTCGGCACAAGGCTGCAATCTGATCCAAATGCAGTTCTATCAGTTTCATACTTGCAAATTTACCTATTTATTATGATATAACAAAAAAACGAATCTTGAATTACTCCAAGATTCGTTTCCTTTGGTGGCGAGGGCAGGACTCGAACCTGCGACCTTTGGGTTATGAGCCCAACGAGCTACCACTGCTCCACCTCGCGATATTTCCTTTTTGCGACTGCAAAATTACAACAATTTTTCCATCCCGCCAAATTCCGACCCGATTTTTCTCCGATTTTAACACAATTTAATAACCGGCCGTCAAGATTTATATCGCATAAAGTCGCATATTATAGGAATTTAAGAAATTATTCGTATCTTTACGCATTCTTTTCATAAGAATTAACCTATAAACTTATCGATTAATGGATCAATCAGAACTGCGCCTGGAATGGCGGTCATCATCTTCCTTGATTTTCTGGGGCGTCGTCGTCCTGACGGTATTCGGATGCGCTGCCTCCGTGTTTGAGTTTTTCTTCGGCATCGTCAATGCCGTCGACAATTATTTAGGCACTATCCTCGACACAGCCTCGTCGTTCGGTGTCGGCTCCCACGCCGAAGGGCTTGCCAAATTCTCTGCCGTCCACGACCGGATGTCGGTATTCACCCGGCTGTTCGAAGCGTTGACCGTAGCCGGCTGGATAGTATATGTGGTCGGCCTGTCCCGCTTCCGTAACGCTCAGCATACCGAACGCGGACGCTGGCTCACTGGCAGCCTGTACACAGCCTGCTGGCTCGGACTTATAGGTATGGCCTGCACTTTCTTAGGCAGCTTTCTCGGCATGTTCGGACTGCTGTTCACATTCGCGGGCTGGGTGCTGAATCTGATTTCACTGTTCAAATTCCGCTCGGCATTCAATCAGTTGTATATCGAAGACAGTTGGACCGACATGGCGCGACAAGGCGCCAGGACATTGCGCAATTCCTACACGTTCGGAATCATCCTGGCCTTCTTCCCACTCATCGTTTTCTTAGCCATGGCGCTTATCTCCATCGGCTCCATCAGCAGTCTCGGCGGGATGATGCGTGGATTTTCAGACGATGCGGCAGGTACGATAATGTCGCTATTAGGCGGCTCGATAGCATTCATGATTCTACTCGGATTGGTCGGAATCTTATTATGGATTCTTCAGACATGCTATCTTATAGCCGGATGGTGCAAGATCAACGACGGCGCCCCGGCCGATGACCCGGAAATGGACGAATATCCGTCAGACCACAGCACTCTCGCCATAATCTGCTCCATACTTGGCGCCATCGCCGTGATGATCCTCGGAGCATGGCTCTGTCTATCGCCCCTTACGCATGACGGCTCAAAACGCGTAGAATCCGCTCATGAATCGGAAACTACGGAATCAGTAACGGAAGCAATGGATTCCGACAACGACAGCGAGGAGCTGACCTCCATTGTGGAAAGCCTGCGTGAATCCGGTCTGAGCAAAACGAAGCAAGAAGAATCCGAGCCGGAGGCCGACATGTACACGCATCATTATAAAGGATCCATCGACAACAAATACGCCATAGAGATGACGCTCACCACCGATGGAGGCGCATATTACACAGGCGAGTATATGTACGTCAAGAACAAGCGTCCCATACAGCTCAGCGGTCAGCGTGTGGATGACGGCGACCGTCTTGTGCTTGAAGAATATGTAGGCGACAAAATGACCGGGCGTTTCGACGGCATTTTAGGCCGTTCCGGCTACAGCGGCACCTGGACCAGCGCCGACGGTAGCCGCAGCTACCCCTTCTCCGTCCGCCCGAACTGACCGGGATGGCGGTGTCCCCGCCTCCCAACGGGCTGTCGTATTTTACTTATAATTCATGTTTGTGTACACATTTTTGTACACAGATTTGTTTTAATAATAAAAAGCTGTTATATTTGCATCAGATTAATAATAGCATTATTGTTTTACGTATTTAAGTCATTATCAATATGGAAGCATTGTCAGTAAGAGAATATCGAAATAACTTAGCGGAATCTTTTGACAGAGCATCTGCGGGTGAGCGCGTATTGATTCGTCGCAAAAACTCGCTTTATGCTCTTGTGAGCATCGGGAATGAAGATGTGACTCTATCACCGGCTCAACAACGAAAAGTTGATGCCATGACCCAAAGCATCAAATGCAGTTTAAAACAGGTCAGACAGATGGAAGCCGGTGAAATCCGGGCCAAATCAGCATTAGCTTTCCTCGATGAGCTTTGAAGTTTTAACCACTCCCGAATTCGAGAGTCAATCCAAGGCCCTTCAGAAGCGGCACAGATCTTTCAAGAATGATCTGAAGGGACTTGTTCTTTCCCTTATGGAGAATCCTTTTCAAGGGACCGAACTCAGCCCGGGAATCCGCAAGATTCGTATGGCTATCACATCCAAAGGACGAGGCAAATCCGGAGGTGCCCGAATTATTACTTACACAGTCGTCGTCACAGAATCCGAAGGTCGCGTATATCTGATGAATGTCTACGACAAGTCGGATTTTTCCTCCGTGGAATTGTCCATTATAAAGAATATGATTCGGGACTTAAAGCAACCTCCACAATAATATCTTCACTTATATCATTCCAATTTAAACCTACCGAATTCGAGGGGTTTACAAATTTGTTAGGCTTACATTGTTATAATTGATTAATTTTGTAGTAATGGGAAACTTGATAGCAAGCAAAGAGCAACTGGAAAGGGCGGCGCTCCGTTTCGGGATGCTCCCTTTCTTTGCCAACAAAATACCGGGATTCTCCGTACAGGAGATGGCGGCACCCGGCATGTTGTTCGGCGAGACGCGCGACGATTACGGGTGCTGGGAGTGGAAAGGTCCCGTGATTCAGGAACAGACCACTGCTTACGGCAAATTCTTCAATCGCAAGGCCGGCTTCGTGTCGTTGGACCTGCTGCCTGACTTCCTGAATTACCGGAGAGCGGCTTATCCCGTCAATCCGGACTCAACCGAACGTATGATACTTGATATAATCCGCGAAAACGAAGGATTGTCGTCGACCGAACTCAAACGTATCATTTTCGGAACCCCTTCGCGCAAACGAAAACCCGAAGACCTTGTGGAGGCGATGGAATATGTCAGACCAAAACGCCACAGCATCGAAGGTCCCCTGCAACGTCTGCAAATGGGAGGCTGGCTGTTGATAGCCGATTTCGAATACAAACTGACGGCCCGAGGAGACCGCTACGGCTGGGGCGTCGCCGTTTATTCCACGCCCGAGATATGGTTTGAACGCTCATTCCGTGAGACAGACCGAACGCCCTCCGAATCCTTTGAATTCCTTGTCGACACCCTCTCCGCCAAGCTCCCCGACGCAACCCGCAACCAGCTAACCGCCCTCCTAAAATAAGAAGCACGACTCTGTCTATTTACTATTAAACAACTTATTCATCGTGTTCTAAAAATTACTTATCATATTCCAAGTTCGGCTACAATTCCTTTTATAATCGACAAATTGATATTGTCATATTGAGATTTATCATAGGCGTAAATCAAATAGAGACATCCGTTACGTTCCACCGCATCAAATGTAATTATCCTACAACCACCTTATTTATCAATTTCAGATTGAATGGCTGTCATAGCTTTATCGTATCTGTCCTTGATGGCTCCGGCTCTCAAAATGCCTGTGTCAAATAATCGAATAAGAAAATCATTATATGATTCGTCAGGGATACGGTCAGACAGATTCACATATATTATCGGAGCCAGTACCAGACTGCCATCAACGTATTGTGAAAGTTCTTCATAAACATTTTGATTGTCTCGAATCCCTAACTTACGGGATATGAACAGTTCGGCAGCAACGACAAAAGCCTCGTTCCTGCCCTCTCCATGTTTCTGTGCAATATCCTCCTTGCTTCTATAAAAAGGGTCACAGTCAAGTTCGCTGAGTTTCTCCATAAGTTCAGGGGAAACATGGAGATTATGTAAATTTTCGTGAATATAAATATTCATAAAATTTATTCTCAACTGCTTTTCTATTTCGGGATTCAGAATAAGTGGAGTGCAGCAAAATGACTCATCTGAAAGATTAAAAGCATTTTCAATATCCAGAATATATATTTTGGATTGGATGTCAGACAGAGATTCGGGTAAGAAAAACTCGATAAGGTTTCGGTTTATGTTATTAAGTAAATCCTTATTCAGATTATAGTTGTCAATATGCGATTTCAATTTTGGATAAACTGTATTATCCCAATAATCCGAATACCCATGTTCAACCAATTTATGACAGATATACGACAGTTGAGGTTGAACCGAAAGGATGCCTTTAGCCCATTCCACATCGCGGGCAAGGCTGTCTAAATGCTGAATTGTGAACAGGCATTTTGTAATATCGTCTTTATCCCCGTGTATTTCAGAATAAAGATTGCAAAGTTTTGAGGCACTGCTATTGGAATTAACGTCTGTAATATTGGCGATAAAGATGGAATCCGAACATAGTTCCGCGAACCGTGCATCATCTTTAATATGGTCTATATATTGCGGCACACATAATAAATCGAAAGATTTGGAAGTATTAAAAACCCCGCCATAAGATATGTTCCACGGCAGCAATATATAAATTACAATCGCAAGAATTCGGAATAGATGATTCATAACCGGTATATTTACTGTCAAAGTTACGCATTTTCAATGAAATATCAAAGTAATACTACAATACCTCACTATTCCGCTATTCCATAATCATAAAATCCATAAGGGTGCGTCCGGCTGAGCCGGATACACCCTGTATCATTTCAGTGAAATAAGTTCTGTTTACTTGCCGAGGAAGGCGCGGATCTTGGCGAGGACGGTGCAGCCAAACTTCTCCTCAAGCACCAAACAGAGGATTTATCCTCACCTATCAATAATAAGCATATTTCCAATATATAGGTAAAAAGTCCATACTTATAATCTTTGTTTTGTTCAATCCGACGAAAACAATTATCTTTGCCAAGAAGCTGCATCGGCTATGTAATTAAACATTTCGTCACCAAACCTATGGCTAAATTAGTTGTAAAAGACTCCACAATCAGAACATTTGCAAAAGATGGTATAGATTATATCTGTATCACTGATATCGCCCGCCAAAAGAATCCGGAAGAACCAAAAGATGTTGTTAAAAATTGGATGAGAGCAAAAAACACGCTTGAATATCTTGGCTTGTGGGAGTCCCTGAATAATCCTGACTTTAAAGGGGTCGAATTCGACCCCATTTTGAGGGAAGCCGGATCTAATGCCTTTACAATGAGTCCAAGCCGTTGGGTTGAACTTACAGGAGCAATCGGCATAATGAATAAGTTAGGCAGAGATGGAGGCACCTATGCCCAACGGGACATTGCTTTTAAGTTCGCAAGTTGGGTCTCTGTAGAGTTTGAACTATATCTTGTCAAAGAGTTCCAACGACTTAAGGAAGTGGAACAACGGCAACTCGGTTGGTCAGCCAAACGCGAGCTTTCGAAAATAAACTATCGAATCCACACTGATGCCATCAAACATAACCTGATTCCCGCCGAAGTTACCAAGGCACAGGCAAACATCATCTATGCAAATGAGGCCGACGTGCTGAATGTGGCGATGTTCGGCATGACAGCCAAACAATGGCGCGATGCAAATCCTACTCTCAAAGGGAATATACGTGACTATGCCACAATAAACGAACTTATTTGCCTGTCGAATATGGAGAATATTAATGCCGTATTCATTGAACAAGGAATATCACAGCCTGAACGGTTGCTGAAACTAAATCAGATTGCCATTCACCAGATGAGCGTATTGGAAAACGAAACCTCCGACAGAAAATTTATAAAATAAGACTGCAAAAAATAGCATTCTATATAATAATCTATGAGGCTGTGCCCGTCTGAGCCGGGCACACCCTGTATAATTCAGTGAGATAAGTTCTGTTTACTTGCCGAGGAAGGTGCGGATCCTGGCGAGGACGACGGGAACGGTGTAGCCGAACTTCTCCTCCAGTACCTTGGCGGGGGCGGAGGCGCCGAAACGCTCCATGCCGACTACGTCGAACTTGCCGTGCAGCACGGGCCACAAGGTGATGGGCAGTCCGCTGGTGAGTCCGAACTGAGGCACGCCCTCGGGAATCACACTGTCGCGGTACGATTTGTCCTGATCCAGGAACAGACCGATCGAAGGTACGGATACCACCTGTGCCTTCACGCCGTCATTGGCCAGTTCTTCGGCTGCGTGTACCAGCAGGGCCACGTCGCTGCCGTTGGCAACCAGCGTAACGTCGGGCTTACCGTCCACTCCCTTAACGACATATCCGCCGTGTGCGGCCTTCTTAGCCTCGTCGCGGCGGTTCTCGCCGGGCAGGTCCTCCAGATTCTGACGCGAGAAAATCAATACCGAGGGACGGTCCTTGGTCTCCATAGCCAGCTTGTAGCTCTCTACGGTCTCGGCAGAGTCGCAGGGACGGAGCACCAGTACCGAACGCTTGCCGTCAAAGTTGTGAACCAGCTCCATCAGACGGATCTGAGCCTCCTGCTCGATAGGCTCGTGCGTCGGTCCATCCTCGCCTACACGGAACGAGTCGTGAGTGTAGATGAACTTGACGGGGAGCTTCATCAGCGCAGCCATACGGATGGCGGGCTTCATATAGTCGCTGAACACGAAGAATGTGCCGCAGGCAGCGAAGATGCCGCCGTGCAGGGCGATACCGTTCATGATGCAGGCCATGGTCAGCTCCGACACGCCGCTCTGCAGGAACGCGCCGCTGAAATCACCCTTGGCAAAGGCGTGCGTCTTCTTCAGGAAGCCGTCGGTCTTGTCGCTGTTGGCCAGGTCGGCACTCGACACTATCATGTTGCCTATATGCTCTGCCAGAAAGCTGAGAACCGTTGCCGATGCGGCACGCGACGCCATGTTGGGCTTGAACTCGATGGAATCCCAGTCCAAAGCGGGCAGTTCCAACGCCTTGTAGTCTTCCAGAGTCTTGGCCAGTTCGGGATTTGCCTTGGCCCATTCGTTATATTCCTCGCGGCGTGCGGCAACGATTTTCTTCAGTTCCTCGGCACGCTTTGCGTACAGTTCCTTGACTTCCTCGCGGATCACCCAGGGATTCTCGGGATCGCCGCCGTAGTTTCTTACTGTTGCGGCCACATCGGCGCCGGCAGCCGAGATGGGCTGTCCGTGAGTGTTGATGGCGCCTTCCAGCGATTCGCCGTCACCCTTCACAACGCCCTTGGCCATTGTGGTGTGGCCGATGATGATGGTGGGACGCTCCTTCTCCTCCTGAGCCTTGGCCAGAACATCGGCCATCGCCAAGGGATCGCTGCCGTCCACCTCAAGCACGTTCCAGTTCCACGCGCGATACTTGGCGGCCACATCCTCCTGGTCCACATCCTTCACCAGAGTGGACAGCTGAACCTTGTTCGAATCGTAGAACATGATGAGGTTGTGCAGTCCCAACGTGCCGGCTATGCGGCCAGCGCCCTGCGAAATCTCCTCCTGCACGCCGCCGTCGGAAATGAAAGCGTATGTCTTGTGGGCCACAACCTTGCCGAAACGGGCCTCGAGGAACTGCTCGGCGATGGCGCTGCCGACAGCCATGACATGACCCTGGCCCAACGGGCCCGACGTATTCTCGACGCCACGGGCCACATCCACCTCGGGATGACCGGGAGTCTCGCTGCCCCACTGACGGAACTGCTGCAGGTCTTCCATCGAATACTTGCCGGTCAGGGCCAGGATGCTGTACAGCATCGGCGACATGTGGCCCGGATCGAGGAAGAACCGGTCGCGGGCGAACCATGACGGATCCTCGGGATCGTATACCAGGAACGACGAATAAAGCACGTTCACGAAATCGGCCGCACCCAGAGCGCCTCCGGGATGGCCCGACTTCGATTTCTCTACCATCTCTGCAATCAGCACGCGCAGATTGTTGCCGGCCGACCGCATCACTTTCTCATCCATATCTGTTTTATTAATATTTCGCATAGTTTTCAACTTGCTCAATAAAGTTGATAAAGTTGATAAAGTTTAAAAAGTTAAGATAATAGTGCCGTCATTTGTGAGTTTTCACATTCCTCTTAACTTCATTAACTCTTTTAACTTTTTCAACTTCAACTTGAGTTATCGAAAGTTTATTATTTCTATAATATATTACGAAAAAATCCGGGCTAATCCCCAAAGGGCTCCCGGATTTTTTGTTATGTCGCGTTATTAGAGGTCACGTGCATCGAACGGTTCCTCGCTTACGGGTATGTCCTTGTTCACGTTCTTGGAACCGATCAGCGAGTAGAACAGGATGTAAGCCAGCATGGCTATTACCAGCCAGTAGCTGTTTACATAACCGACTCCGCTACGGGCAATCATATCCTGGATGTAAGGCATGACGCCACCGCCGACAACCATCATCATGAACAGACCGGAAGCCTTGGCCGTGTACTTGCCCAGGCCCTCGGTGGCGAGGTTGAAGATACCGCCCCACATCACCGACGTACAGAGACCGCACAGGAAAAGGAACAGGCACTTGATGGGCACTTCGCCGCTGGTGATGTTCAGGGCCTTGATCTCAGGCGATTTGAAAGTAACCGATTCGGGGATGAAGATAGCCAGCAGTATCAGGATGATAGCCACAGTTGACACGGTCACCATCTGGGTACGTGTCGATACCTTGCCGCTGATGATTGAGCTGAGGAAACGTCCGATAAGCATCATCAGCCAATAGAGTGCGGCCAGCGAACCGGCCACTGCGGCGGCGCCTTCGAAGTTCTCGCGGCTGATCCATGCGTTCATCTCGCCCGGGATACCGATCTCGATACCCACATAGAAGAAGATGGCAATGATGCCGAGGGTGCAATGGCGGAAAGCCAGGGGACTGCGCTCATACTTCACCTTGCTCAGATTCTGCTGCGGCTCGGGTATCTTGACGAACGAGATTACTACGAACGAAAGCGCGAAGATAACGATACCGGTGATTACCAGCGGAGCAACCGACGCCATTGTGGTCTGCTTCGTGAGCGTACCTACCAGCATACCGACCAACAGGGGGGTCAGCGTACCGGACAGCGAGTTCAGCGTGCCGCCGGTCTGAATCAGCTGGTTACCCTTGTTGCCGCCGCCGCCCAACAGGTTAAGCATCGGGTTTACCACGGTGTTCAGCATACATACGCAGAAACCGCACACCAGGGCGCCGAGCAGATAGATGAACAGGTTAAGGTAAGTGGGGTTCTCGCCGCCGATCACAACGACATTGCCGCCCACCACACTCGAGAGGAGCTGGATGCCCAGACCGATGGCGCCGACTGCCAGCGCGATCAGCGCGGTCTTCTTGTAGCCGTACTTGATCAGCATGTTACCCGCCGGGATACCCATGAACAGGTAGGCGGTGAAGTTCATAAGGTTACCTGCCATTCCGGCCCATTCGTACTTGAAACTCCAGATGTTTCCGAACGGAGCCGCCATATTGGTCACGAAAGAGATCATCGCGAACATGAAGAACATCGTGATGATCGCCACGGTGCGGCCATTCGATTTCGGTGCGGCCGCTGCTGCTTTTGTTGAGCTCATGTTATTTGTTATTGTTGTTTATTAAATTTCAGGTTAACATACATTGCCGGGATATCGGGTCAGTATTCCCTTTCACCGAATATTGCCGTTCCGATTCTTACCATATTGCTGCCATGTTCCACGGCCAGCGGCCAGTCGCCGCTCATGCCCATCGACAGCGTGTCGAATCCGCGCAGGTCCGGACAAAGCCTCAGAATTTCCTTATAGACTTCGGCTATGGCAGCGAAATCCTGACTTACACGCTCCGCGTTATCGGTATTTGAGGCCATCCCCATCACGCCGCATATATGCGTGTTGGTCAGGTTCTCGAACTTGCGTGCGCGGAAATAGTCGAGCAGTTCCTCGGGCCAGAATCCGAACTTGGTTTCCTCGCGGGCCACATGCACCTGCATCAGTACGCGGGTCGTCACTCCGGCCTTGCGCGATTCCCGGTCGACCATGTCCAGCAGTCGCTCGGAATCTATGCTTTCTATCAGCGATGCCTTGCCCACCAGCTGCTTCACCTTGTTGGTCTGCAGGTGTCCGATGAAGTGCCATTCCACGTCAGCCGGCATCTGCGGCTCCTTGGCCAGGAGTTCCTGCACGCGGCTCTCGCCGAAACGACGCTGGCCGGCTTCGTAAGCCGCCATCAGCTTCTCCACCGGGTGGAACTTCGATACGGCCACAAGCCTGACGCCCTCCGGCATTTCACTCAGCACACGATTTATGTTCGCTTGGACATCAACCATCGCTACGTGATTATTCGGCTGTCTTGGCGCCCAAATTGGCGGGATATACGTCCATTATGAGGGTCTCGGCCACGGAACCGATCTCGTAATCGGCCATCGTACCCTGCATTCCCTCCTTGAAATTGCTTACGGCACTGTCGAAATCCGATGCCTGCACCAGTATCTGGCTTGTGGTCTTCTTTTCCACGCCGGTCTTCTCGTCAAGAGTGATGAAATTCACTTTCACCAGATACCAGCGGTCGCCACCCTCCTTGAAAAACACTTCCGAAATCTTGGTCTTCTTTTCCGACGCCAGCGAATACTCGCCGCTGATGAAGGGGGTCATTTCCTCGATGATGCGGGCCTCGGCCTCCGTAAATGTCAATGCGTCTACAAGATACGGCTCGTTCACCTTCTTCACCTGACCGTTTTCCGTCATCTTGTCATATCTTACCTTGCATTCAAACCACAATGCCATTGTATTATTATCCTTTCCTTAAGTTTATACCTTAAAAATTCGGGTTTCATGCGGCTTGCGGGTGTTGTCCCCGCACCGCAATACGCCCTCGCATTGCAAAATTAATCATTTATTTCCACTTCACAAACCATTATTCAAAAAACAATCCCGTTCATGTTGGGTATTTTTCTAAATAATTGTTAACTTTGCTCTGTTTAATAGACTATAAACCCAAAACGGAAACTATAAACTCTAAACACCATACACGACTATGGAAGACCTTAGCACTCTTGTTGACTGGTCGCGACTGCAGTTCGCACTGACAGCCATCTATCACTGGCTGTTCGTGCCGCTGACACTCGGTCTGTCGGTCATCGTGGCCATCATGGAATCGGCCTATCTGAAAACCAAGAACGAAAAGTGGCTGCCGATCACTAAGTTCTGGATGACCCTGTTCGGTATCAACTTCGCCATCGGCGTAGCCACCGGCCTGATTCTGGAATTTGAATTCGGCACCAACTGGAGCAATTACTCATGGTTCGTGGGCGACATATTCGGCGCTCCGCTCGCCATCGAGGGTCTGCTGGCATTCTTCCTTGAGGCCACTTTCGGTGCCGTCATGTTCTTCGGCTGGAACAAGGTCAGCCCGAAGTTCCACCTCGCTTCCACCTGGCTTACGGCCATCGGTGCCTCCATTTCCGCACTCTGGATACTCGTGGCCAACGCCTGGATGCAGTATCCCGTGGGCATGGAGTTCGACCCCGACCAGATGCGCAACGTCATGACCGATTTCTGGGCGCTGTTCTCGGGCATAGCGGTCAACAAGTTCTTCCATGCGGTGTTCAGCGGCTGGGCGCTGGCAGGCGTGTTCGTAATCGCCGTAAGCTGCTTCCTCCTGCTTAAGAAACACAACCGCGAGTTCGCCATCATCTCGATCAAGGTCGGCGGCTGGGTCGGATTGGCCGGTCTGCTGCTTACCATGTACACGGGCGACGGCTCGGCTGTGCAGGTTGCCAGGCATCAGCCCATGAAACTGGCTGCGATGGAGGGTCTCTATCACGGTTCCCAGGGCCAGGGACTCACTCTTATCGGTATCGTGAACCCCGACAAGACCTGGGACAACGACGAGCCGGAATACTTGGGCCACATCGCCATGCCTCACGCCCTCTCCGTGCTGGCAACCCACACGTGGAACGCCTTCGTACCCGGTATCTCCGACATCATCAACGGATATACAATCAATGAAAACGGCGACACCGTCAACACCGTTTCCTATCAGGAACGCATAGCGCGCGGACTGGCAGCCCGTCAGGCCCTTGCCGACTACGATGCCGCCCGCAAGGCCAACGACAAGCAGGCCATGGCGCTGGCCAAAGCCGAGCTTGACAAGAACTATGAGTTCTTCGGTTATTCATACTTCAAGAGCGTGGACGAGGCCATTCCGCCCGTAGGACTTACCTTCACCATGTTCCGCGTCATGGTCTATCTCGGATCGTTCTTCCTGCTGTTCTATGTGGTGGCACTGTTCCTGGTCTACCGCAAGAACCTGATGGACCGCGCCAAGTGGTTCTGGTGGGTGGCCATGATCTCCACACCGTTCATGTGGCTGTGCTCGGAGGCCGGATGGTGCGTGGCCGAAGTGGGACGCCAGCCCTGGACCATCCAGGACCTGCTGCCTACCGTAGCGGCCATCTCCGACATCCCCGCCTCATCGGTTGTCGTCACGTTCTGGGCGTTCGCAGCCGTCTTCACCCTGCTGCTCGTGGCCGAAGTCAGCATCATGGTGAAGTATGTGGGGAAGAAATCCGCAGTCAATATTCTTTCCGACAATCAAAAATAATCACCCTCTAATACATCTACAATTATGACACTGGAATATCTTCAGAATTATTGGTGGGTGCTTATCTCCGTTCTCGGCGGCATCCTCGTGTTCCTCCTGTTCGTACAGGGCGGACAATCCATGATATATACCTTCGGACGCAAGCCCGAGCAGCGCGACGTCCTGCTGCAGGGAATGGGTTCGAAGTGGGAACTTACATATACTACACTTGTAGTGTTCGGCGGCGCGTTCTTCGCCAGCTTCCCCCTGTTCTACTCCACATGCTTCGGCGGCGCGTACTGGCTCTGGATCCTGATCCTGTTCAGCTTCGTGCTTCAGGCCGTCAGCTACGAATACCGCAAAAAGAAAGGGAATGTCTACGGCCACAACACCTACGACGCCTTCCTGTTCGTCAATGGCCTGGTCGGCTGCGTGCTGTTAGGCGTGGCTGTCTCGATGTTCTTCTTCGGCGCAGACTTCACGGTACGCCGGGGCAACCTGCTGACCACGGGCGCTCCAGTAATCTCGCAGTGGGGCAACGCTCACGGATTCGAGGCGATATTCAACGCACGCAACCTCGTGCTCGGAGTGGCAGTGTTCTTCCTGGCACGCATGCAGGCTTCATTCTATATGATAAACCGCCTCAAGGACGACACCCGTTACGACGCGCAGCTGCGCAAGGCAGCTTTCATCAACGGCGGCATCTTCCTGGTGTTCTTCGTGCTGTTCGTCACGTTGGTTTGCCTCGCGACGGGCTACACCATCACCGAGACAGACGGCCTGACCACCGACATCCAGGAAGTGCCCTACAAGTATTTCCACAACTTCATCCAGGACTGGTGGATCGGTCTGATGCTCGTAGCGGGCGCGGTGTTGGTGATCTACGGATGGTTCCGCGGATGTTTCGACAAGAAATTCCGTGGGGCGGTATGGTTCACCGGCATCGGCACGTTCTTGGCTGTCGTAGCACTGTTCTGGTGCGCCGGATTCAACAACACGCCGTTCCTCCCCTCGCTGGTCGATCCGGCAAGTTCGCTGACCATCCGCAACGCATCGTCTTCGGAATATACCCTGAAGGCCATGAGCTACGTTTCCATCGTCATTCCTTTCGTACTGGCATATATTGCCTACGTCTGGCGAAAGATGGACAAATGACAACCATTCATGGGGATTCCGTAATGGAATCCCCGTTTTAATTTGTATGTACTGGACACTGTTTATAACCTTCTTTAAGATTGGCGCCTTTACCTTCGGGGGAGGCTGGGCCATGATCTCCATCATAGAGCGCGAGATTGTGGACCGACACCATTGGATAGAACGTGACGAATTCCTGGATCTGCTGGCCGTGGCCCAGTCGCTTCCGGGAATTTTAGCCGTCAACATCGCCGTGGCGGTGGGCGACAAGATACTGCGCACCCGTGGCTCGATAGTAGCGGCGTTGGGCACGATCCTGCCGTCGTTCATCATCATCCTGTGCTTCGCCATATTCCTGACGCCTGAAACCATCAAGAACAACCGTGTGATTTCTGCCATATTCATGGGCATACGCCCGTGTGTGGTGGCTCTGATCATCGCGCCGGTGCTGTCGTCGGCCAAGGCCGCCAAACTGAAATGGAAGACGGTGTGGATTCCCTGCGTCGTGGCGCTGATGATTTCGCTTGACCTCGGCGCGGTCTCCTCCCCTATACTGTACATCGTGCTCGGAGGCCTGTTCGGTTTCCACATCTGGTGGTATCCCCACCGCAAACAGCTTAAGAAGTCATGAGCATATACTGGAAACTGATATGGGCCTACATCAAGATAGGCATTTTCGGCTTCGGCGGCGGTTACGCCATGCTGTCGCTGGTGGAACAGTCTGTGGTTAATCCCGGATGGATTTCGGAGCAGATGTTCACCGACATTGTGGCAATATCGCAGATGACGCCCGGACCCATCGGCATCAATTCCGCCACATACATAGGTTATATCGCGCCCGGCACGGTCAATCCTGAACTTACAGGCTTTATGTGGGGCATACTCGGGTCGGTGCTGTGTACGCTGGCCGTGACGCTTCCATCCTATTTCCTCGTGCTGTATGCCGAGCACTTCATCCGCAGGCATCAGGAATCGGGGGCCGTCAAGGCGGTGTTCTCAGGGCTGCGTCCTGTCGTGGTCGGGCTGATTGCCTCGGCGGCAATCATGCTGATGAACGCCCCGAACTTCAACCCCAACGGCATCGACTGGCAGCTATGGGTAAACATAGCCATCTGTGCCGGGGCTTTCTGCCTCGCCTGGTTCCCCATCCCCTGGAAAGGAAAGAAAATCAAAATACACCCGATACTTATCATAATTCTGGCCGGAATCCTCGGATTAATCCTTTACTATTAATCTTTCCGACCGACATCAACCAGATATGAGCTACGAAGAAAAACTTGACTGGCTGTTCCGGCAGCTGCCCATGTTTTCGCGCGTGGGGCAGGCCGCCTACAAGCCCGGACTGGAACGTTCCTGGGCGTTGGCCCGTCATTTCGGCAATCCGCAGGACAAATGGCCTTCGATTCATATTGCCGGCACCAACGGCAAAGGTTCAGTGTCGCACCTTATCGCATCCACGCTCCAGAGCCAGGGCTATAAGGTCGGACTCTACACCTCCCCTCACCTGGTGGATTTCCGCGAGCGTATGCGCGTCAACGGCGCCATGATTCCCAAGGATGCGGTGGAACGCTTCATAGACCAATGGCGCGCCATGGCCGACGAATATCCCGACAAACCTTCGTTCTTTGAACTGACCATGATGATGGCCTTCACATGGTTTGCCGACGAGCAGGTGGACTATGCGGTGATCGAGACCGGGATGGGTGGCCGTCTGGACTCCACCAACATCATCACGCCCCTGCTGAGTGTCATCACCAACATATCGTGGGATCACGCGCAATTTTTAGGCGATACGCTGCCGAAAATCGCCGGAGAGAAGGCCGGCATCATGAAGCCGGGCGTACCGGTTGTGATCGGCGAGGCCGAGGGCGACATAGAGCGGGTGTTCCGCACATACGCCGCCGAAACGGGTTCTCCCATCATCGAAGCATACAATCAGATAGACATGCAGGCCAACGCCGAGTTAGAGGGCGTATGCCCGCTGCATGGCGACTATCAGCACAAGAACATCAACACGGCACGGGTAGCATTGCGGGAGCTGCGCAATCGCGGCGTGGAGATTTCATACAGCAGCATCCTTGACGGTTTTGCCCGCGTCATGTCTCAGACGGGACTGCGCGGCCGCTGGGAAGTGATTTCAGACACTCCCCTTACCATCTGCGACACCGGCCACAACGAGGCCGGGATCCGCAGCAACGCGGCTCAGCTGCACCGCCTGTTGTCAGAGCGTGTACGGAAAGGCGACGGCACGTCTCGCCTGCGCATAGTCATGGGATTCGTGGCCGATAAGGACCTTGACCACATCCTGCCGCTGTTCCCCAAGGACGCAACCTATTATCTGACACAGGCGCAGATACCCCGCGCCCTCGATTACCGGGAACTGCACAATCGCGTTACGGGACTGGGCTACAACGCCACCGCATGGCCCACGGTCCGCGAGGCATACGAAGCCGCGCTTGCCGACGCCGCTCCCGACGACATCCTGTTCATCGGAGGTTCTACTTTCATCGTGGCGGATTTCCTTGGAACTTACAATAGCTAAGCTAACCGTTAGAAAAAAAAGGCGGGCAGACTGGATCTGCTCGCCCTTTGTTTTACTCCGGTTGCTGTGTGGGGGTCGATGGTTCTATAACCATAAGTCCCGTTTCCTTCACAGCCTTCTTTTCTTCATTATCTTTTTTTGGTTGTGGTTTCCTGCGCGGCTTGGGCGCCGGCTTGGGTTTCTGTTCCTGCTGAGGTTTCGGCTCGCCGTCAGTCTCAGGCTTTGCCTCCTGCTGAACGTCCGTCTCCTGCTTTGGCTTCTGTTTCGGCTCGGGTTTCGGCTTCGGTGCCTCCTTCGGCTTGGGTTCCTGCTTGGGCTGAGGCTGCTGCTGAGCCTGCTTCTGCTTGTTCTTCTTGGATTTGTTCTTTGCAGGCTGGGCTTCAGCGGTCTCGTCGGCGGTGTTCACGTCGTTGCGCGTGTTCACTTTCTGGCCGTTCTTGGTCTGGCTCGAGTTCATGTCGCTTTCTTCCTGCAGGTCTATCTCGACCTTGTTCTGGTCCAGTACCTTATACTGCAGGAAAGCCAATGACTCGTCGGCCACCACCTTCACTCCGCGTCCGTAGCGGCGACGCCACCTGGAATAGAGCGAGAACAGTCCCTTCTTGATGTACGATTCAACGTATGGATGAACGTACATTATGAATTTCTTCACCTTAAGGTGCTCGGTGAGGTATTCTATCTTCTCCTCGAGTTTGTCGGTGAACAGCAGCGAGCTCTGCACATAGCCCTTTCCGAAGCACGAGGGGCAGGTTTCGGCGGTGGCGATGTCCAGGGCCGGACGCACGCGCTGGCGCGTGATCTGCATCAGGCCGAACTTGGACAGCGGCAGGATGTTGTGGCGCGCGCGGTCGTTGGCCATGATCTCGCGCATGTGGTCGTACAGTTCCTGACGGTGCTCCTGCTTGGCCATGTCTATGAAGTCCACCACTATGATGCCGCCCATGTCGCGCAGACGCAGCTGGCGCGCTATCTCGTCGGCGGCCTTGAGGTTAACATCCAGGGCGTTCGATTCCTGGTCGGGCGTCGACTTGCTGCGGTTGCCCGAGTTCACGTCTATGACGTGCAGCGCCTCGGTGTGCTCTATGATCAAGTATGCCCCGCTGCGGAACGATACCGTCTTGCCGAAGCTGCTCTTGATCTGACGGGTGATGTTGTAATGGTCGAAGATAGGCACTTCGCTGTCGTACAGCTGCACGATGCTGTCCTTTTCCGGTGCGATCAGGGACACATACTTGCGTATCTGCTCGTACGACTCCTTGTCGTTGACATGGATATTCTCGAACGTGGGTGCGAACAGGTCGCGTATCATGCTCAGCGTACGCGAGTCCTCCTGATACACAAGTGCCGGGGCCTTGGCGCGCTGCATCTTGGCTATGGCGTCCTCCCAGCTCTTGAGCAGTGTGCGCATCTCGTTGTTAAGCTCCGCGACGCGCTTGTTTTCGGCCGACGTGCGTACTATCACGCTGAATCCCTTGGGCTTGATGCTGCCTATCAGCTGACGCAGGCGTATCTTCTCCTCCGTGCTTTTGATTTTCTGCGATATGGAGATCTTGTCGCCGAACGGCATCAGCACCATAAACCGTCCCGTAAAGGATATTTCGGTGGTGAGGCGGGGTCCCTTGGTCGAGATCGGCTCCTTGGCCACCTGCACCAGCAGCTGGTCGCCGGGCTTCAGCACGTCCTGTATGGTGCCCTGTTTCGGAATGTCCTGGTCGAATTTCAGTTTCGACACACTGGGGACTTTTCGCTTGTCGTCCAACGCCTCGCGCACATAGCGTATGTAGGTGTTGAACTGAGGTCCCAAATCAAGATAATGAAGAAAAGCGTCCTTTTCGTAGCCGACATCGACAAATGCGGCGTTCAGTCCCGGCATCAGCTTCTTGACCTTGGCCAGATAGAGGTCGCCCACGGCATACGCTATGTTGCGGCTCTCCTTCTGAAGCGACACCAGACGCGAATCCTCGAGAAGCGCTATCGACACTTCCTCGCGGCTTACATCTACTACTAATTCGCTTTTCATTTCTACATTAAATTGCGCAATATGGTACGCGCTTAAATAAAAAAGAACAAAACGAAGCCCCATCCCGAGGGGCGGGGTCCCGTTTGTCCTTTATTTCGCAAGATTGTCGTATGCGAAGAGCCCTTGCGGGTCTCAGGTCCTTGCGGAACCTGATTACTTCTTCTTATGACGATTCTTTCTCAGTCTTTTCTTGCGCTTGTGAGTGGCCATCTTATGGCCTTTTCTCTTTTTTCCGCTTGGCATCGTTGTTTGGTTTTAGTATTACTAATATTTTCAGGATTCCGTCCGGAATCCGTATCTCTCCTGACTCGTCCGATTAGTGGATCTCCTCCAGGAACACCTTCGAGGGCTTGAAGGTCGGAACCTTGTGCTCCGGAATCTTGATTGCCGTGTTCTTCGAGATGTTGCGTGCGGTCTTCTCCTTGCGGGTCTTAACCACGAAACTGCCGAAGCCTCTCAGGTATACGTTATTGCCGGCGCCCATGCTTTCCTTTACTGTAGTCATGAACTCTTCAACAACGGTCAGCACTGCTGCCTTCTCCAGGCCGGTCTTGCGCGAGATCTCTGTTACTATATCTGCTTTTGTCATTGTGTATGAGTTATTATATTTCGTTATGAAATTTCTATTCTCTGCTTTTGACTCTCACATTTACGCACAATTGAGTGTCCGTCAAACACCCAATTGCCTGAACAACACCGCTTTGGACCGCTTTTTGGCCTCAATTCAGGGGGTGCTCATTTTTTTCGCACTGCAAATATCGTAATTTTTTTTCATTCGGCAATCATTTAAAGCGTTTTTTCTTAGATTTTTACGCTTTTTTCTTAAATATGCCGTTATTCGAGAATCCTGCACTCGTCCGCGCTTCCCAGCCGTCCGCGCAGTTCTCTTTCCATATCCAGCGGGAATTCTATCTCCAGTCCGCACCGGTTGTCGAATGTCTGGTTCACTATTCTTATATCGGGTTGTTTCACTATCCTCATCACCCCTTCGGCCTTGGCATACGGCACTTCCAGACGCAGCCTCACCATCTGCCGCATCTCCTTGACGCCCGCATCCTCCAGCGCCTCGCGCGCCGCCTCGCGGTAGGCCTGTATCAGTCCCGACGTCCCGAGCTTGATTCCGCCGAAGTAGCGCACCACTATCACCAGCACGTCCGTAAGCTCCATGCTGTTGATCTGCCCCAATATCGGCTTGCCCGCCGTGCCCGACGGCTCGCCGTTGTCCGACAGTTGCCATTCCCGGCGCTCCGGCCCTAACATATAAGCCCAGCACACATGCCGCGCGTCGTGGTATCTGTTCTGATATTCCTTTATCAGTTCCTTGCATTCCTCGGCCGTATACGCCGGCAACGCAAATGAAAGGAACCGACTCATCTTCTCCTTGTATTGAGACGAGCCGGCTCCCTGTATCGTATAGTATCTGTCCATTCAGTGTGTTAGAGTTTCGGAATTATCCGAAGAAATTATCCAGCGTCTCCTGGCCGTTGGGGTACAGCAGCATGGCGTTGGCGGTTGAGTTCATCTTCTCCTCGCCTGCCCATGCCGTCACGATAGCCAGCGCCCACGGCAACGCGCTGCTCGGGCCGTTGCCCAGCACGAACTTCTCGTCCACCGTCACGCGGCGGTCCTGATAGTCGGCGCCCTCCATATATTTCTGGAAGCCGGGATAGCACGTGGCCTTGCGTCCTTTCAGCAGTCCGAGCTGACCTAACACCACGCCCGGCGACGCGCAGATGGCGGCGATGCGTCCGTCGGCGCTCGCGTACTGCGCCTTCAGCAATTCGCGCAATGCCTCGCAATCGTACAGGTTCGTGGCTCCGGGAAGTCCGCCGGGCAGTATCAGCCATGCGGCTCCGTTGAAATCCGTGTCACGAAGCAACACGTCAGCGCGGACAGTGATGCCGTGTGCACCCGTCACCTCATGGTCATCGGTAATCGATACCGTCTTTACCGGCAGTCCGGCGCGACGCAGCACGTCTGCCGGCGTTAATGCTTCTACTTCTTCAAACCCCTCTGCCAAAAATACGTATGCCTCTTTCATAGTTATATAAGTTTTAGGTTCTTTCTTTGTTTGTAAAGCTGTTTTAAGAACGTTAATGTTATTGTATTCTCTGCATCTTGCGAATATGCAAACTTAATCAATATTTCTGTAATAAACAAATCAAGTTCCCCAAAGTATGCTAAAAGTTTGCTAACGTATCATTAATTTCTCAAATTGGCCGGAGCACCACACCGTCGAATCGGCCAAAACGAGCATGACTGGGAGCCTCGTGGACTTGTTGAGGCGTTTCACATCATCGGCGCCCATAGCCATGAACGCGGTGGCCAGCGCATCGGCTTCCATTGCCGTGCGTCCTATCACCGTGGCGCTTATCACGTCCGTGCGCGCCGGCCGTCCCGTCCGGGCCGAAATGGTGTGTCCGTAATACCGGCCCTTGTCGTCACTCTGCAGGTTGCGGTAATTGCCCGACGTGGCGATTCCGGCATCCGTCACCTCCACCACGCATTGCGAGTCGTGAAGTATGCGGTCCTTCTGCAACACCGGACGGTCTATAGACACCCGCCATTTGCCTCCCTCGGGGCTCATGCCCCGGCACGAGATCTCGCCTCCAATCTCTATCAGCCAATCCTCCACGCCGTTGCGCTGCAGCATCTCGCCCACGCAGTCGCAGCCGTAGCCCTTGGCTATTGCCGAGAAATTAAACCGTATGCGGCTGTCATCCTTAACCAGCGTGTCCATGGTGAGACGCGTCTTGTCAATCCCCACGAATTTCATCAATGAATCTATACGGGCTGTGTCGGCCGTAGCCTTATGCCCCTTGCCGAAGCCCCATGCTTCGATCAGCGGACCCAATGTCGGGTCAAAGGCACCCTCCGTGAGCCGGTTCACCTTCACCGACTCCACGTATACCCTGATGAAATCGGTGTCTACGGCCGTGCTGTCGCTGACGTTGACCCGGCTCACAAGCGATTTCTCGTCAAACACGTTAAGAGACGTTCCCACCTTGTTCAGTACCTGCATTATCGAGTCTTTCAGTTCGGGGGCTCCGTTATACGTGACGTGATACGTGGTGTTCCATATCATTCCCTCTGCGTTCTGATATTCCCGCGAATCTCCGTTACCGGAGCGGCCGCATCCTCCTGAAAGAAGGGATATGACGCCTGCGGCAGCGGTTAATATTCCGATTATATTCCTATGCATCAATGAATCAGTTTTGGGGCTTGGAAGAACAAGCCGAAGTTTATACCGAAATTCCAGTTATTCTTGGGCGAGCTGAGATAATTGACATACAGGCTGAGGCTGGCGAACGGGAAATTATAGACTGCCGCCACCTCGCCGATGAACTCCACCTTGGGAAACCATTTGCCATACTCGGTCACAGAGGGTCCGAGGTTCTTGAGTCCGCGCACCTTTGAGTATCCGTAGAAATCACCTCTGATCTGGAATCCGCGCGACGGCGTCCACACGGGTATCAGTCCGACCGCGACAAAATTGTCCGAACGGAACGCCTCGTTGAAATAGTTCTGGGTCGACGGCGTGGGTGCGAACTCCGCCGAATGCACCAAGGTCGAAGTGTAGTTCTGTTTCAGCTTCTTGTAATTGCCCATGGCGTTGCCCATCACCCCGAGTTTAATGTTCTGGTGCACCGGAAAGAAATGTTTGTAGTATGCCCATAACGCGGCATTCCAGTTGTCGCGCTCGGTGGTCTTCATCACGTTTTCCGGATAGAACGAACTCTTTTCGAACGCACCCCGGAATTCAAAGTTCCAATGCACGCCCTCGCTGGGATACAGTTTGTTGTTCAGCGTGTTCTTCTCAAATCCCACTCTCAGCACCCCGAGCCAATATTTGGTGCGGTCGCGCGAACGGTCGTGATACGAGCCCTCGCTGTCGGGGAAGTATCTGTCGTTCATGTATCCCCACGCGGCCGACACCCATCCCTTTACCTTGCGGCTGGCCGCCCAGATGTAGCTGCCGCGCAGATAATTCTCATCCTCGGTGATGAATGCCGGCGAACCGGTCTGATAGAACAGCACCTCCGAGTCGTAATATTTCTGTCGGCTCATCAGTCCGTCCAGCTGCACCAGCGAGGGACGGGCGCTCGGAAACGTAAACCTTGCCGACAGCAATCCGGCATAGTAACTCTGTCCTACCCAGCCGCTGACCGACACATCCAGCGAGTTGAAGCTCATGGAGTGGTATCCGAACTTCAGATACAGCATTGAGTTGGTCGACGACGATATCCATCCTCCCACTCCGATGTTCCACGGACGTTTCTGACTGGCCTGCAGCAACAGCGTATTGTGGCCGTCCTTGCCGAACTCGGCGTTGGGCACTAAGTTGTTAAGCGTGCCGTCGGTTACGGCGCGGTAATAGGAATTGATCACGCCTGGCATTCCGATGGAGTGGGAACGCCCTCCGAAAAAGAGGAAACGCAGGTATCGCGCCTGATCGGGCGTGGCTCCTGTCACGGCTATCGAATCGAATTTCAGATCGGGTGTCCCGGCGGCGAATTTCGCACGGCTTGCATTCAGATCTTCCGGCGTGCGCCGGGCCGTGACGCGCTTCTTGATGCTGTCTATCATGGCCAGTCCCGATTT
Organism: uncultured Porphyromonadaceae bacterium; assembly: GCA_905198125.1. GTDB lineage: Bacteria > Bacteroidota > Bacteroidia > Bacteroidales > Muribaculaceae > Lepagella. Next base: position 5,828 of record CAJKBH010000011.1, on the reverse strand, counting down.
ATAGCCAATCTCGTATATTTCCTTGGCCTTGTCGAACTGCAGCACGGCAAAATTCGACACCGGAACCTTAATCTTGATTCCATCGGCGCTCGGCATGGAGTAGTCGTTGTTCTGGATTATCATGTCCTCCAGCTGCGAGTAGAGGTCTCCGCGCATCGGGGCCTTGTCGGCGCCGGCCACCTGCACGCCTATCATGAAATCGGGATGGAAGTCCTTCTCCATCACGTTCACCGGGAAGTTGTCGTATATGCCGCCGTCATATACCAGCACGCCGTCCAGCTTGATGGGTCGGAACACGAGCGGAAAACTCATCGACGCGCGCACGGCGTCGCCGAGCGATCCGCGCGACAGCACTATCTTATGCTTGTGGTAGACATCGGATGTCACGCACCTGAACGGCACGAACAGGTTGTTGAAGTTTTCGCCGCATTGCTCGCTGTATGGCCCGTACAGGTTCAGGAACTCGATGTTCATGGGCAACGGGCTGATCAGCGATGTGGGCAGCACCTCGTTCAGCATCTTCTTGCCGCCGGACTTGAAGTTGATGTTCACTTCAAGCCATTTCGGTGTGGGGGCCGGCTGGATGTAGTAATAGACCCGTTCGGGCGGAATCGTGCCGGTGCTCCAGTATCCGAAGTCGGAGCTGGTGAAGAACTGCAGCATACGCTCCGGGCTCCATCCGCATGAATAGAGCGAGCCGACGATAGCGCCCATTGATGTGCCGGTCACATAATCTATCGGGATATTGTTTTCCTCCAGAGCCTTGATCACACCCACATGGGCTATGCCCTTGGCACCGCCGCCGCTCAGCACCAGTCCGACCGTCTGCCGGTCAGGTCTGGCGATGCTGTCGTTGTGAGGCGTGCGTATCACTGAATCAGGCATGGCCGACGAGCCTGTGGCGTTCACACCCAAGGCAGCGGATATGACACATACCGCCGCGCATAACCTTTTCGCAATATTCCTTGTCCCGCTCATCATGTTTGCGGCTCAAAGCCGACTGAGATATGCGGCCGAAGCCGCGCGTTTATAGCTTCATGTAGGAGTCCTTGAATCCCAGGAAGTAGAGCACGCCGTCAAGACCTATGGTCGAAATGCTCTGCGAGGCTTCGGCCTTTACCTTGGGCTTGGCGTGGAACGCTATGCCCAGGCCGGCTTCAGATAGCATCGGCAGGTCGTTGGCGCCGTCGCCTACGGCTATGGTCTGCGCTATGTCGATGTTCTCCACCTGCGCCAGCAGCTTCAGCAACTCGCGCTTGCGCTTGCCGTCGACTATGTCGCCTACATAGCGCCCTGTCAACTTTCCGTCAGGACCAATCTCCAGTTCATTAGCATAAACGTAATCGAAGCCGAATCGGTTCTTGAGACTCTGTCCGAAATAGGTAAAACCGCCCGACAATATCGCGGTCTTATAGCCGGAGCGTTTCAACACCGACATCAGTTTCTCCACGCCCTCTGTGATGGGGAGGTTGTCGGCTATTTCCTTCATCACCGACACGTCCAGGCCCTTGAGCAGCGCCACCCTTCGCGTAAAACTTTCGCAGAAGTCTATCTCGCCGCGCATCGCGCTCTCCGTGATGGCGCGCACCTGCGGCCCCACTCCGGCACGGTCGGCCAGCTCGTCTATCACCTCGGTGCGTATCAATGTGGAATCCATGTCGAAGCATATCAGTCGGCGGCAGCGGCGGTACATGGTGTCCTCCTGCATCGAGACGTCGAAGTTCAGTTCCGACGTAAGGCGCAGTATGTCACTCTGCATCTTGGTCTTATCTTTCGGATTACCACGCACCGAGAACTCGATGCATGCCTTGGTGGCCATCTCGGTGTTGGCGTCTAAGGGCATACGTCCGGTCAGACGCGTTATAGTGTCGATGTTCAGGCCCTGGTTGGCTATTATCTTCGAAATCTCCGATATATGCCGCGCCGTGATGTGCCGTCCCAACAGCGTCAGGATGTAGCGGTTCTTGCCCTGGGCGGCTACCCACGACTGGTATTCATCCTCGGGCACGATGCTGAACTGCACCTGCACGTGCATCTCGTTGGTGGCGAACAGCAGTTCCTTCAGTATGTCGCCGCTGCGTGTGCTGTCGGTCATCACCAGCATACCCATCGCAAGGGTGTGGTGTATGTCGGCCTGGCCTATGTCCAGTATCGTGGCGTCATGGTCGGCCAGTATGCCGGTCAGCTGGGCCGTGATGCCGGCCCGGTCCGGCCCGGATATGTTTATCAGTATCAGCTCGCGGTGCGCTTCCTTTTCGTTTTTACTCACGGTGTTCTCGGTTTATAGTGTGTATCGGTGTGGGGTCCGTTATCTTCTTTTCGACTTGTGTCCGGATTTGGCAACGGCCTTGTGGCTGCGGCTCTTGGACGATGCCGCCACACCCGTTTTCTTCCTGGTCGCGCCGGTCTTGGTCGGGCGCAGCTTCACGCCGTTGGACTGAAGCATGCTCACCTGTCCGGCGGCGTCGGAATATGAGCTTTCGGCCGCCTGCATGAAATATTTCAGGGCGCGGGGCAGGTCCTGCTGCACACCGACACCGTCACGCAGCATGATGGCGAAATTGTAGGCACCCTGCGCGCTTCCGCGTTCTGCGGCACGCCAATAGTTTTCAGCTGCCACACGCTTGTCCTGCAGCACACCGCGGCCCAGCTCGAACTCCTTGGCTGTAGCCAATAATGCCTCGACATGGCCGTTGCGCGCGGCGCGGCGGTACCAGTATGCCGCCTCCTTGTCGCTGCGGCTCACGCCTATGCCGGCGTCATACATCTTGCCAATCTCGAACTGGGCGTTCTCATTGCCCTGTTCGGCCGACCGCGCCAGCCATTTCCATGCCTCGCTGACGTTTTGCTCCACGCCGGCCCCGGCAAGGTAGCACATACCTATCACATATTGCGCCGGGGCATCACCCTGACGGGCCTGGGCCATATTGGCGGTGTAGTCACCGGCCTTGACACTACTTTTGTCGGATTCGGATATGGCATATACAGGAGCTTTGCCTGCCGATTCGGCTTCATCGTCCGGTCGATAGGATTTCCGGGGTTTCGCACCTTTGGCTACAGTTGCGCCCGATGCGGGAACGCTCGCTTTGGTCTTGGCTACGGAGGTTGCGGGAACTTCCACCTTTACTGTCTGTTCGGCCGCTTCGGCAAGGCTGTCGCGCTGCTCCACATATTTCAGCACCGTCGGGCTCTTGATGATGATGTCGTCGCCCGGATTGTGCGTCGTGTCGTTCTGCTCGTACCTCTCCGGGTACAACGCATTGGTTATGTCTACGTATTGTGCCTGCAATCCAAATGCCGCCATACCTGCCATAGCGGCCGCTATCATGCTTCCGTTTACTTTCATCTATATTTGTAAAGAATACGGCGCCCAGAATTGAGTGCCGTATCCATGTATGTCTCGGTTAATGATTAATCTTCTGCCTTTTCCTCAGCCTTGGGTTCTTCGTTCGCTTCAGCCTTGGGTTCCTCGGCTGCTGCGGGTTTGGCGGCCTCGGGATTGTCAACCATGCGGATCTTCTGCTTGATTTCCTCTATCTCCTCCTTGAGGCGCGCTATCTTGCGTTCCATTTCCTTCAGCATCGAGTTGCCGGCCGACGACTTGACGTTGAAGAATCCGAGATTGTTCTCGTAGGTCAGCAGGTCGCTCTTGCGAGCCTCCAGGGCGCGCACCAGTTTCTCGCGCTCGCTGCTCACCTTGTTGCCGTCGCCGCGCATACGGCCCATCTTCTCCTGCCAGTTGTTCATGCGGCGGCTGTTCTCGCGCTCGGTGTATGTATTATACAGCGTGTCGCATATCTCGCGGTATTCCTTGAAGATGCTGTCCTTCACCTTGAAAGGGACGAAGCCGATCTTGTTCCATTCGGCCTGAAGTTCCTTCACCTGACCTATCACCTCGCGGCGGTCGCCGTCCAGCGGCAGTTCCTTCAGCTTGGCTATGATGGCCTTCTTGGCGTCCAGGTTCTCGTTCTCCTCCTTGCGGCGCTCGCGGGTCTGACGCTTGCGCTCGTCGAAGAAGTAATTGCATGCGTCCGTGAAGCGCTTCCATACCTCGTCGCTCTGCTTGCGCGGAACGGCCCCGATGGTCTTCCATTCGGCCTGCAGACGTACTATCTCGTCTGTAGGATTCTTCACGTCCGGATTCTCCTTCAGTTTCTCGGCCTTCTCGCACAGGGCTATCTTCTTCGCCAGGTTCTCGTTGAATCCCTCGCGTGTGCGACGGAAGTATTCGGTCTTGGCCTCGAAGAAGTTGTCGCAGGCGCGACGGAAGCGTGTATAGAGCGCGGTATTGGCTTTCTTCGACGCATAGCCGTATTCCTTCCACTTCTTCTGCAGGTTGATAATCTGGTCGGTCATTGTGTTCCACTGCGCGAATGTGGTGTTCTCGCTGGGATTCAGCTCCTCTATCTGCTTGCAGAGTTCCTCCTTGGCGGCCTCGTTGATCTGCTCGGAAGCCTTGCGCTGTTCGAAATATTCCTGATGGCGTTTGTTCACCACCGTCGATGCCTCGCGGAATTCCTCCCACAGCGACTCGCGAAGTTCCTTGGCCACGGGGCCGATGTTGCGCCATTCCTCGTGCAGTTCCTGCAGCTTGCGGAACGCCTGCACCGGATCGTTCACCTCGCTGAGCGCGCGGGCTTCGTCCACTAATGCGCGCTTGGCCTCAAGATTCTTGCGGAAATCAAGGTCGCGGAGCTCCTTGTTCATTTTCAGATGGTCGTAGAACTGCTCGCCTACTGTCTGGAAGTTCTTCCAGATCTCGCTTTCGGCTGCCGGCGGCACATCCTTGATGGCGCGGAAGTCGGCTTGAAGCTGCTGGAATTCCTGGAACTTGACGTTCACAGTGTCAATGTCCGACGCTATGGCGTTCATCTTCTCCAGCAACTCGAGCTTCTGCTCCAGATTGGCCTGGCGGCGCGCCTCGTCGGCGGCTATGTATTCCTGACGTTTTTCCTTGAATGTAGCGTAGAGCGTATTGAATTCATTCTCAAGCTCGTCGGGCTTGGCCGCAAAGGCGGCCGGTTCGTTGCCGGCTTCCACGAAAGCGTTCAGTTCCTCCAGCCGTTCGCGGCTGCGCAGACTGAAAAACGCCTGCTTCATCGCCGTCACTTCCCGATGGCTTTCCATCTTGTCATTCTCCAGAATCTCCTTCATCGCCGCTACGAGTTCTTCTTTGCTCATCGTGTGCACGTTGCGGGCCGGAGCCTCCTCTGTCTCTGCTACACATGCGCCTTCAGTGGGCTCGCCGGCCGCTGCCTCGAGTTCCGGGGTCTCGACTTCCTTAGCCTCAACCTCAGTCACCTCCACTTCGGGTACCTTCTTTTCAAGTTCGTCCATTGTCTGTTTGTTCCCGGCCTCTCCGTCTCCGTTTTGGTCCGGATGTCAGCCGAATTTCATTTTGGCTGTAAATTTAATCGTTTTATCCGTTTTGACAAAATTTAAAGCCTATTATTTTGTCTGTAAGGTTATTTCTCTGCGATTTTAGCGCTTATGATGCGTATGTCCTCCACCGGGCGGTCGCGACGGTCGGTCTCCGCTTTCTGAATCTTCTCGACGGTGTCCATGCCCGACACCACCTCGCCGAACACGGTGTACTGTCCGTCCAGATGCGGTGTGCCTCCGATTGTGGTGTAGTCCGTCATTACATTTTCCGGCATCGGCATCCCGGGACGACGCTGCTGCATCATGCCGAGCTGCTCGGGGGTATATTTCTGGCCGGTCACTATATAGAACTGGCTTCCGCTGCTGCGGCGCTCGGGATTGACATAATCGCCGGTGCGCGCGGCGGCCAACGCGCCGTACTTATGATAATGCTCGGGATACTTAAT
>CAJKBH010000010.1 GCA_905198125.1 uncultured Porphyromonadaceae bacterium | reverse complement strand
TCTGATTTTGTGTATAAAATAGAGACTGCCTAACTTTGGTTGTTAGACAGCCTCTTTTTATAACGTATCCTAATTGGTTATAAAGATTATTTTATCTTCTGCTTTAATTTTGATCCAAATATATAAGCGGATGGGTGATGGAGAACTTCCGCGCAGTAGTGTTGATATTGACCAGCCACTATGCCCTCGTTTATCTGATAACGAGATGAAATCCGTTTTAAAAATGGATTCGCACTGAAAGGGTTTAAGATTTTAGAAAATGCCCCTGCAAAATCGAAATCACCCCATATAGCATATTTCGCAAAGTCATTGGCTTCTTTTTCTGCGTTTTTGTTATTTAGTGTAGTATTGCCTTCTACTGCGTCAAGGAAATCGACATTTCGATTATTATAAAGATGCTTAACGATATGGCCAAGTTCATGAAATACTGTGAATGCCAAATTGTCAAGCCAACAATATCTTGTAGTTACAACAATCGTTGGATTGTCTCCTTGCCAAAAAGAATAACCATCTACGGGGACTTTATCTAGCTTCTTTTCTACAAAAAATTTTATTCCAAATTCTTTTAAAGTCTCAGATAATCGATTAATCGTATCAAGGTTAGCATAAAAAATATCATTTAGCCGATTAATGAGGCTGTTGATTCTGGAAATATCAAAACGTGTTGACAAACTTATATTGGAGTTTGCAATGCGAGTGAGAAGAATCCATGTATTAATGTTCCGCCTATCGACTTGTAAAGTCTGTGATTTTTTGAAGCAAGCTGTTGAATAAGTACTCTCCATCCCCAATTTTAGTTCTTCGGATGAATTCACGCCATATAGTTGACAAATGAAAGATAAATCTCGCACAACTGAGTCCCCTAAATTGGCGCGTTTTTTTATTGCATGCAGATTCAAACAATCAGATAATCCTTTCCAATCTTTAATCGACCGTTCCAGTTCTTTCACTTTGTCTGTGAGCCGGGTCAGTTCAATATCAAATGTGTATTGGTATTGTAGCCAATCGGAGGCTGTTGGTTGCTCAAATACAGCTTCAAGAAGAACTGCTATTTCTACATTGATATCTCTCTTCTTAGACAAAATATCATTTACCACAGAGGTCGTTTTCCCTATGGCTGCAGCCAATTCTTTTTGAGACATACCATGACCGAGGAGGATGTCTTTTAGTATTTCTCCAGGATGAGTGGCTGATACTGAGTTTCTTAAATCTTTATCGCTCATCTGAGATTATATGTAAGAGAAGTTCTTACTCTGAATTTTGCTGCAAAATTACCATAAATAATCATACCATGCAAATAATTCGGACAAATATTTGATTATCTTTTTTGCTAATAAAAATGTCAATAAAATTACCGCCGAACATTTGCACGGTCCAAATTCTTTTACTACTTTTGCGGCATGAAAAAATCATTAGAAGAACATGACTTGATAATTTAAAAACGGTAGGAGCAATGCAGCTTGCGACCGACATTGCTCCCATAAATTAGATTTGCAGATGCTAGGAAAGCATGATGGCCTAGGAAACTCTCATGCAGACCAATCTGATTTATCTTGCAAAGATAGTCTTTGCATACCACAAAAGCAAAGGGTCGCCGAGTTTATTAATATTTTTTCACGTTTAACTCCTTAAAAACTAATTAAATGGAGAAAACTTTAAAATTCTCGGTGAATTCCACCGAACTCGAGGTGACTGAGCAATTTCTGACTGGCCTCAAAATCAAGGAACTCGCAGGAGTGCCAGAATCCGACGACTTGTATCTCGTTGTGCCGGGTTATGCCGATGAACTAATTACGAACGAAAAGGATGTCAATCTTGCACGTCCAGGTGTTGAAAGATTCGTAAGTCGAGCACACGGTAGTGGAATAACCATTATCGTAAATGGTAAACCGCAATCTCACTCTAACCCTGCAACTTCTGTAAGTTACGAACAGGTCGTTAGATATGCATTCCCAAATGCAGAGTTTAATCCCAATGTGGGATATACCGTGACTTATCACAACGGGCCCAGCATCAACGAGGAGGGCATTCTCGTTATGGGTGCTCAAGTAGCAACTAAACATCATATGTGTTTCGATGTCACAGCTACTCATAAATCATAATCCCGATTTGCAGAAACTGCAGTCGGAAGGCTATGATTTGGAAGTACGTGGTGGAGTTATATACATCCACCATGTACCTTTCCTTAATCAAAAGCACGAAGTTAAATCCGGTTGTCTTGCATTTGTATATGATGCGAATGGTGATACCCTCCGTTCTCCAAAAGATCACACTGCCTATTGGATTGGAGAAAAACCATGTACGCAATTTGGAGATGAAGTGCCGTCGTTAATAAACCAGCAACAGAATGGATGGAACGGCCACGAAATCGCCTTTTATTTGTCGCTTAAGCCCTATCCCGATGGTCGTTATCTAGATTTTTACACCAAGATAACGACATATTTTACCACGATATCGGGCCATGCAGAGAACAAGGATAAGGATGCTTGCCGTCGCATTCGCAAACGAAACACTCATCAGTCGTATGAAAGCGTGTTTAATTACGATGATACAAATTCGTCAAGAGCCGGTATTTGCGGCATATCTAGCAAATTAGCTAATCAGAAAATCGCCATTGTAGGACTTGGCGGGACTGGAAGCTACCTACTGGATTTTCTCGCCAAAACTCCTGTTTCCGAAATTCATATATACGACGATGACACATTCTGTTCTCATAATGCATTCAGGGCACCAGGCGCTCCTACACTTGAACAACTTGAAGCAGCTCCGTCAAAAGTTGAGTACCTGAATGGCATCTATTCGGCAATGCACAGAAAAATAGTTGCTCACGCCAACCGAATCGACGATCAAAATATCGAGGAACTATACGGTCTGGATATGGTCTTCATCTGTGTAGACAGCGTGAAGTCTCGTAATTTCATATCTCGTCACTTAATAGATAACCGTGTGAAATTCATAGACTCGGGTCTTGGTGTTGATTTGCGGAATAGTCGACTTGCAGGTCAGATAAGAGTGACAATTTATGATGGCACCAATGAAAGCCATTTATCAACTAGCTTTGGCAAAGAGGATATTGAAGAGGATAATGTCTATGCCTCAAACATCCAAATAGCTGAGTTGAACTGTCTCGCCGCAATTAAAATGCTTATGCAGTGGAAGCGAATGTTGGGTTTCTATGCGAGTAGTTACTCAACAATCCTTGAGGAGATCTATGCAATAGAACCGGACAAACTGTATCTTAGTTATGGAAATGGAAAAGCTTGAGCCTGTATATGTTGAGTTTATGCCATCTTCTTTACAAGAAGGCAAACTCTATGTGTCAATGCTCTACGGCACATGCGTTCATCTATGCCCTTGCGGGTGTGGAGAAGAAGTGGTTACACCGTTGAACTCTCATGGTTGGATACTTTATTTCAATGGAAAAGTAACTCTTCGACCTTCCATCGGGAATTATGATCTTCCCTGCAAATCGCATTATTTCATAACAGACAATCGTATAGAATGGCTCCCGACTGAGAATAGGCTAGACAAAGGCAAGAAAAGCAAAAAACGTCGTAAGTTCATGCTTAAAAAGAGCTTCCCTTTCTTTGCTTTTGGATAGAGAAATGCCAGCGAATGTCTTCACATCTATTATCATGGCGATGAGGTCGAAAGACTTAACCGCCATGATTTTTATATTTGATAGCCATCTAATAGTGTATAAATGCCCAAAAGCAGATAGTGTTTTGGCTTGATTATAGCACGCATTCCATTGATACATCAAAAATTATTTGTAATTTTGTAAATGTGGATAGTAATGCCAATCTGAAAACGGCCAAATAATTATTGCAAAAAATGGCGAAAGCCGACAACTTTGGAACTCAACATAGTCATTACAGGCTTTGGCCAGCCTTCAGATGCTATATTTGAGTCCCGTTTTTGTATATGGATAACGTTCACAGTCAAACTGTATCACTAATATGGAACATTGCCGACGATGTGTTGCGCGATGTCTTTGTTCGCGGCCAGTACCGCGATGTAATTCTCCCTATGGTCGTTCTTCGTCGCCTCGATGCACTTCTCGAACCGACTAAAGAAGCTGTTGATGCGCAGGTGGCCCAGGATAAGGAACTTGGCCTTGATCCCGATGAATACGCCATCAACGAAATCACCGGCCTTTCTTTTTACAATACAAGCCGCTGGACTCTGTCACGCCTGAAAAGCCAGGCCACAGGAGATAATGAGATACTCCTGGACAATTTTACAGAATATTTGCTAGGTTTCAGTCATAACGTCCAGGATGTACTTAACAAGTTTGAGTTCTTTACCAAAGCCCGCAAACTTGCCGACCTCGACTGCCTGCTCTCGCTAATTGAAAAGATTACCGACCCATATATCAACCTTACCGACAAGCCCGCCAAAGACCCCAACGGTCTGCCGCTCCCCGCTGTCTCAAACTTCGATATGGGTACAATCTTTGAGGAACTTCTTCGCCGATTCAATGAAGAAAACAACGAGGAAGCCGGTGAACACTTCACTCCCCGTGATGTGATCCACCTTCTTTCTCAGATTGTGTTTGACCCTGTCATTGACAATCTGCCGCCGGTGGTACAGATTTATGACCCGGCTTGCGTTCGGGCGGTATGCTCACCGAGTCGAGCGAATACCTGATTTCTAAAGGTGTTGACCAAAATTCTATAGTTATCGCCGGTACGGAGATAAACCCCGAAACCTACGCTATCTGCAAGTCGGACCTCATTATCAAAAGCGTCAACCCCGACGGCATTTATTGCGGCAACACCATCACCGAGAACCATTTCGCCGACCGCACTTTCGGCTATATGATAACCAACCCGCCTTACGGCAAGTCGTGGAAAGAGCATAAAAAGCTCATATATCACGAAAAAGAACTGCTTGACGAGCGCTTCCGCAAATCGCTCGTCAACTTCGCCGGTGAAGTTGAGCAGCTTGACTGCTGTCCGCGAACCTCAGACGGTCAGCTCCTTTTCGTGTTGGAAATGATTGACCGAATGAAGCAGCTCGACGTGCAGCCGCAGGGCACTCGCATCGCTTCTATTCATAATGGCTCGTCGCTCTTTACGGGCGATGCCGGTCAAGCCGAGAGCAATATACGCCGTTTTCTGCTGGAGAATGACCTTGTCGAGGCTATCATCCAACTTCCCAACAACATCTTCTATAATACAGGTATTTCCACCTATTGCTGGATTATAACCAACAATAAGGAAGAACGTCGTCGCGGAAAGATACAACTTATCGACGCTTCGCAAGCCTACGAAAAGTTGCGCAAGAACCAGGGCAACCGCAACTGCACCATCGAGCCGTTCCGTCAGGCCATCTACGATGTCTATCATTTCTTTATCGAATGTGACGCCACCCAGGATTCACCCATCGCCGCGAAAATATTCCCGGTCGACGAGTTCCGCTATCACTCTGTAACTATTGAGCGGCCGTTGCGCCTTCGCGCCCAGTTCAGCGCTCAGGCTATCGACGATATGCTGTTTGACTCTAAACAAGACGAGCTGACACGCTGGCTCTATGGCAAATACGGCGACCGTGTATTCTCCGACCTCACTTCCGAGGTTCAGGACATACGCGAGTATCTACAAGACCAGGAAATCAAAATCACCGACAAGAATTTCCGTAAGCTCATAGACCCGGCGGCATGGAAAGAGCGTAGGGAACTTCAACACATAGCCAATCTGCTTGCCCGCGAAATTGGCTCCGGCGTGTTCATGGACTACAACAAGTTTTTCGACCTTGCTGTCGAAGCCGCAAAACGCCTCGGCCTCAAAATCAGCAAAACCGACCTCGATAAGAAAATCTGTCGCGTAATGGCAGTTACCGACCCCGAAGCCGCTCCCGTCATATCCAAAACGGTTAAGCGGACTGCAAAAGATGTTACTTCGCTTGTCGATATTTTCGGGGTGGAAGCCGCCGACTTCGCAGACTATGGCCTATATCCCACGGCTAAGGGCAAAGAACTGATTATCTATGAAAGCGACTCAGAACTGCGAGACTCCGAAAAGATTCCCGTCGGCGAAGACATTCACGAATACTTCATTCGGGAAGTTAAACCTTACGCTCCCGATGCTTGGATAAATCTCCCTGCCACCAAAATAGGCTGCGAGATTTCGTTCAACAAATATTTCTACGAGCCTAAACCGCTTCGCTCGCTCGAAGAAAACGAGGCCGACATTCTTGCTCTCGATGCAGAAAGTCAAGGCTTGATTCGTTCACTCCTAAACCTTGCTGACTAATGGCAACCTACGAGAGTTATAAAGACAGCGGAGTAAAGTGGCTCGGACAAATACCGAGCCATTGGGAAGTCAAGAAACTTCGTGCTTTCTTTTCTGAGGTATGCGATATTAATTCTGCATTAAAAGTTCGTAATCAGCTTCAGTTTAAGTACGGAACTATCGTACCAAAGCCCGATAGTGGTATCGATGAAACTGTCCTCAAAACTATATCCAAATATACCGTCGTAAATCCCGGCGATATAATTATCAACGGTCTCAACTTAAACTATGACTTTATTTCTTTTCGTGTAGGAAAGGTCAATGAGAGCGGTGTAATAACGTCGGCATACATAGCGATGCGTCCTAACAGCGGTCTTTCACCAGAGTTTTATGAATATATGCTGAAAGCTATGGACGCGAAAAAGGTATTTCACGGTTTTGGCACTGGCATAAGGTCAACCTTATCTTTCAAAGAATTAAAGCACAAGCTTCTTCCTATGGTTCCTCTCGTAGAACAGGAGGCGATTGTGGCATACCTGGATAAGGTTACGGGGGAGATTGACCGTGCTATCGAGGCGCAGCAGAAGATGATTGATGCACTCAACGAGCGAAAACAAATCATCATCACTCGCGCCGTAACCCGTGGCATGGATTATTGGAAATGTTATCCGCTGCGTTTTGTATTTGAATTGCGGAATGGATATACACCGTCCAAAGCCGACCCCACTTTATGGGAGAACGGCACTATTCCCTGGTATCGCATGGAGGATATCCGAAAAAGCGGACGCTTCCTTAATGAATCAATTCAAAAAGTCACTCGGCGGGCGGTAAAAGCCAAAGGGACTTTCAAGGCCGGTTCCTACATCATGGCTATCTGCACTGCATCAATCGGAGAGCACGCGATGCTAATTGCTGATTCGCTTGCGAATCAGCAATTTATGAACCTTAAGGTTCATAAATCGCTGATTGACAAATACAATCCGCTTTTTTTATTCTACTATTTATTCGTGGTGGGTCAATTCTGCCGTGACAATGCCAACTCTACATGCTTTCAATATGTGGATATGGCAGCTATGAAAAGATACCCCATTCCTATGCCTGATATAGAAGAACAGGCCAAGATAGTCGCACTAATTGAGAAGTCAACCGAGGCTATCAATAAATCCATTGAAACAGCAGTCAGGCGACTCGCCCTGCTTCAGGAGCGGAAGCAAATTATAATTAACGAAGTAGTAACCGGCAAAAAGAAAGTGATATGACACATACAAATACCCGCGAAGCCGGGTTTGAACAACTTATAGAACGCGCCCTTGTCGGTTCTACTATCGAAGAACGCCGCAGTCAGGGCATACCTATGACAGTCGAATTTGCCGACCGTCAGACACCCGACGACAAATTCTATTGGGGCTTGCCCAATGACTTCAAGAAGGACGTTGCCGTTGACTCCCGGCGGCTGTGGTCGTTTCTCGAAGCCACACAGCGTAATTTGCTCGACAAGTGGCGAGGTCGTGGTGATATGCACGAACGCATCGAAAAGGAGCTGAAACGAAAGATCGAAACTGTCGGATCGCTCGAAGTGCTCCGCAAAGGATTGGAGGTTGACAATCTGCAAGGCGATAAACGCCTGCGCCTATTCTATCCGCGTCCCAGCCAGGCTGACTCTGACGAAAGCCACATCCTATATAGCATGAACCAGTTCTCCGTTACCCGTCAGGCCACATATTCCAAACTGCGCCCGGGCAACGAACTCGACATGGTTATCTATGTCAATGGTCTGCCAATTCTTACTTTCGAGCTTAAGAATCCGTGGACGGGTCAGACCGCCAAATACGACGCCATAAAGCAGTATCGCGAAAATCGCGACCCGCGCGACCCTATGCTTATGTTCGGGCGCTGCCTTGCACATTTCGCCGTTGATAAGGACGAGATTTATTTCTGCACCCGTCTTGAAGGCAAAAAGTCGTTTTTCATGCCCTTTAACCAGGGCTTGCTTAACGGTCAGGGCGCAGGTAACCCGGTAAACCCCAACGGACATAAAACATCATTCCTTTGGGAGCGTATTCTACGCAAGGATGTTATTGCCGACCTTATTTCCAACTTCGCCATGATGGACTATGGCGAAGCCAAAAAGAAACAGGCTGTTCCGCACATCCTTCGCAACGCCAAGAAACTTATTTTCCCTCGTTTCCACCAGCTCGACGTTGTCAACCGTCTGCTCGATGAAGTCGGAACAAAGGGTGTGGGCGGCCACTATCTGATACAGCACTCTGCCGGTTCCGGCAAGACAAACTCAATTTCGTGGCTCGCCTTCAAACTTATCAAGGCTACGCCCAAAACTATGGATGCAGTGAGAGCCGTCGCCCTCGACCGACAGCTTTTTCAGACGGTTATCATTGTTACCGACCGAAAAGTACTCGACTCGCAGCTTACTGCTAATGTCAAGGCATTTTCGCCCGGCAAAGACATTGTGGCCCATGCCGATACATCGAAGCAGCTCAAAGAGGCTATTGAGGCCGGTAAGCGCATTATCCTCACCACCATACAGAAGTTCCCCTATATTGTCGGCGACATTGCCGATATGAAAAACAGCAGCTTCGCCGTCATAATCGACGAGGCACACAGCAGTCAGAGCGGCATCGCTGCCGACAAACTCAACGCCTCGCTCGGACGAGATGAGGACCAGAACGGCGGTGACATCGACGAACTTATCGACCGTCTTATCCAAGAGCGAAAGATGAGCGCAAACGCATCGTATTTCGCTTTTACTGCCACACCCAAACGCGAAACTTTGGAACGTTTCGGTATCGAAATGCCCGACGGCAGCTACCGACCGTTCCATCTCTATTCGATGAAACAGGCCATTGAGGAAGGCTTTATCCGCGATGTACTCACGAATTATACCACTTATCATAGCTTCTATGAAGTGGCTAAACGTACCGAGGAAAACCCGGAATACGACGAGGCCCGCGCTCAAAAACTGCTGCGCAAGATGGTTGAACGCGAACCGCACACCATTGAGGCTAAAGCCGACGTGATGTTGAGCCACTTCGACGCAAAGGTATTTCGCTCGCGTAAACTCGCAGGGAAAGCTAAAGCGATGGTTGTTACCAAAGACATAGAATGTGCCATACGCTATTACTTCGCTTTGCGCAAACTCGCCGAGGAAAGGCATCTGCCTTACAATATCCTTGTAGCCTTTTCCGGCACTAAGGAAGTTGACGGCGTAGAGCACACCGAGGCCGCCCTTAACGGTTTCCCCGATTCCAAGACCCCGGAGGAATTTGAGAAACCCGAGAACCGCATACTTGTTGTTGCCAACAAGTATCTTACAGGTTTCGACCAGGACCTTCTCTCTACAATGTATATCGACAAGCCTCTCGGCGGAGTGCTTGCCGTGCAGACTCTCTCTCGTCTGAACCGCATCTCGCCGGAGAACAACAAGCGCAACGAGGATATCTTTGTGCTAGACTTCTTCAACACGATTGACGATATAAAAACGGCCTTCGACGATTTCTATACTTCAACCACGCTCGACCAAGCGACCGACCCGAACGTATTGAGCGAACTCCGAAGTACATTGCTTGATCTCGGCGTATTCACGGAGGATGAGATTAATCAGTTCAACGAACTGTTCCATCGCGGCGCGGAGCAAGACGAGCTTTCTCCAATCCTTGATGCTGCACAGAACCGTTACGACAATAAAATTGAATGGCCGGAAAACGGACAAGCAGACTTCAAGATGAAGTGCAAGCAATTTGTAAAAGTCTATTCCCGAATTGCCGCCCTTATGGTGTTTGATGCTCCGGCATGGGAAAAGATGTACTGGTATTTGCGTCTGTTAATTCCACAGCTCAAAGTACCAGAGAACGGAGGTATCGATATTTCTGATTTGCTCGACAACACAGACCTCAACACCTACGCGCTGAGCCGTACCGCACTCAACGAGCACATAGAACTTGATGCTGATGAAACACGCCTTGACCCATTGGCTCCGAAAATGGTAAATGCCGGTGGTACGGAGGATGACCGTACAGCCTTTGACATCATCCTCGAACACTTCAACGAGCGACACATGAACGGTTGGGGCGTCACGCCAGAGGAGCAACGCACAAAGGTTGTGCGCATCGCTCAAATTGTCACACAGCAGGCACAATATCAGAATACAGTAGTGGGCAATCCAGACACCGAAGCTGCGGAGAGAATGTTCCAAGAAATTCTCAACCGTGCTATGGCACAGCAACGCAACGCCGACCTGTCGCTCTATCGTCAGTTCCGCGCCGACGAAACGTTCCGCCATGACTTTGCAGACCTCGTTCATGCAGCCATTGAGAACGTAGACTATCTTGCATCCCGGCAATATACGATTGCACCCAATAATCCGACATCTTTAGCTGCTGAACCGTAACAATATAGCCAATATGACCATTAAGGAATTAAAAAACAATCTATTAAGATCGTTATACGCAAGATATAAAGATAATAAAGTTGGAGCAATCCAGCTTACGGAGTTATGCAAAGAAAATGGAGTGATATATGACTCAATGTCTCAGTTATCATCTGCAGCACATAATTTAAAGGATATTGGTCTCATTAAAGTGACATTTTTTACAGATGGGGACGGCCTGATAATGGGGCTTACGGCTAATGGCATAGAATATGTTGAGGAAAATTTATTGACTATAGAAGAGCAAGTTTTAGATGGATTAAAAGATACAGAAGCCGCTATAAAAAACGGAACTATAGTCGATATAGGAGATGGAGATAACACATCTCCCGAGCATGTACATTCTGATTCGTACTCGTCAACAAGTAACCAATATTTTCGAGCAAAATCCAATTATCGGAAGGTCGTAGATAAAGATGCGAGGCCTTGTTTTGGAGTTGACTCCTTAGCTGAGTGCTACGCCAAACAAATTGAAAAAATTTCCGAAAGCTCTGTTGATGCAGTCCCAATGATAGGAATCTTTGGTCCATGGGGGCGTGGTAAAACTTATTTTTATTCCCGTATAAAGGCCTACTTTATCAAAAGCCATAACACAAAATTCGAGTTCATTGAGTTTAACGCATGGAAACACCGAGATGTACCAGCAATCTGGGCCTATTTATATGAAACCATTTATAGACATTCATCATGGTGGGTTAAAACTAAATTGTTTCTAAAAAATAATCGGCAGGGAGCCTTAAAAATAACAATTTTATTTGTTTTAGCGTGGCTACTAAGTCTCTTTTTTGCGAAGATTCCTAATCTGAGCCAGAGAGTCATCTCTTTATTTAAAGACTTATCTCTTCCTATAGCCTGGACTGGAATTTTGTCAGTAACCGTTTATAGTTTTATCAATAATCCAACCACAGCTTTAAGCTTAATCAAAAAGTACTCAGGAAGAAAATCTTTCGCCTCTGAACTTGGAATACAAAACAAAGTGGAGCAACATCTCGTATCATTATTAAAATTGATGGTTCCGAATCCGGATAAGAAACGAATTCTTCTTTATGTGGATGACATTGATAGATGCAGTGCCATAAAAATGATTGATGTTATTGATTCTTTACGCGTTATCCTTGAAAATGAGGAAATCAGGAAACGACTGGTTGTACTTTGCAGCCTTGATGAGAATAAGATAATATCAGGTTTTATCCATCTTAACCAAAGTATTTATTCTTCAGAAAATGATGGACTGGCAACTATGGCAAGGGAACATTTGGAAAAATTATTCCTATTTGGAATCAAGTTGCCAGAGCTGGATACAACCCAACAAATTCTGTTCGTACGTTCGATAATAAATCACGGTAAAGAGTCAACAGTGTCGTCCCCTAATGAAACTGAAACTCCGTATAGTACATATAGACAGAATGCATCGCTTATACCGGTATCAGCATCTGAAGAAGAAAAAGAATTTAACGATACTGTTATAGAAGGTATTCTTAATGAATTTATTATTAATTACAGTGAGACATTAACGCCTCGCAAACTTCGCATCCTATATTATAGGCTCTTAATGGCAATAAATATAGCTGCCGCTGGCGGTGGAGTTATGACGCGAGAGGTCGCAATGAAAATATTGGAACAATCTACGAAAGTCAATTATAAAAACGATTCGACTGAAACAGCATTATCTGATATCGTTGAAATGGTAGTGCCTTTCTAATGTATGGCGAAGAAGTTTGAGATACGAAATAGCACGGCGGAGTTCCTAATTTTTCAGATTGAAGGAAAAGAATCAGGAGTGCAGGTGATGTACCACGATGAAACATACGCAAGAAGATCGTATATCACAAATGGGCAGCCGGTTCAGACTTTTTTCGTAACTTTAGCGTTGAATAAGAAAAGATTATATTATGTCGGAAGAGCAGATGAATAGTTATCGACTCACGTCGATGGAGGAGCCGGGCGACGAGCGCATGGCTCAGATTATGCGTGAGGTTGCCGAGGACGCACGCGAAAGTACCCGCCGGGCAGCAGAGCGTGTGGCCGCCGGGATTGAGGCTGCTTCGCAGGCGGCTCAAGAGAAATGGGGCGATGCCATAACCAGGATAAAAAATGGCAGCAAGTAATCATCGCCCTGTTCTGATTGTGATTGCCGGGCCTAATGGGTCGGGCAAGACTTCCGTGACTTCAAAGATTCTTCATCCGTCTATTTTTCGTTTCCACTGAATCCCCGACAATCAATGCGAAGCGTGTAGCTCAACGTGTGTTGGATGGAGGACATGATGTCCCTATTCCCAAAATCATATCCCGATACGACAAGTCCATTGCCAATTGCAAAATCCTATCCGCGATAGTTGACCGTCTATATGTCTATGACAACTCAATAGAAGATGCGGAAGCTCGGCTTTTATTTCGACTAAGCGACGGAGAGCTTATGAAACGCTATGTCGATGAGCTTCCAAACTGGGCTTCAACCATCCTCCCGGGACAAGTAATATAAACAAAATGACAGTTATAACTGTCATTTTAGTTTTGTTTATAGATCTTCAATTATCTCTTTTATATCAATATTTGTGATAGGGTTGCGACATGGCATGTATCGGGGCGACAATCCATACGCGATAGCGTCCGTCACGGCTCCAGTCATTGCCGGCAGATCCGAAATCGCAGAATTTCACCTTACGACCCGCGGAGTTTCCCGGATCTTCTAAGTCCGTACCTAAAATCATCGGGACTTCCACGGTACACCATGCGAACTCATTACCATCAGAGAGGAATTTCATATCTACCTCGCCATTCTCGTTCTCTTTTATTACACCGCATTCATCCACATCGCCGTCATTATATCTGTTGTCGCGCGCAAATACCAGCGGCCCGCGTGTCAAAGCCTGCATTCCGTTAAGACGCTCAATCTTGCCGGCTAAATAGAAATCGGCTGTGATTGCAGTCGTTCCCCTCTCGACAGGAACAGTTACATATCCTTTGACAGGCGACCGGTCAATGAAGCATCCGTCAACACTTACGCTATACTTCCCATCGCACCATTCCGGAATTCTAAACGCCAGCACGACATCGTCCTTTCCTTGTCGGGATATTTCGATTTTGTTATTGCCCGTTTTTGGAAAATCGTTGCTGATCTTAATATTTAATCTGGATTTGCCTACATCCAAACCGGCTTCAAGAGGCATATATAGATTCACAAACAGCGTATCCTTACCGGTACGCAGTGCAAAATCAGGAATCATCGCGAATCCGCGCGGTCCGTTTGCATTGCAACAGTTGATAGGAAGACCGCACTGTTCCTCCCCATGTTGTCTGCGGCCCTCTAACGGACTGTATTTGGAAATCTCCTTTCCGTCGTTGCGCAGCGAAGCCATCAGCGCATTGTACATAGTCCGCTCAAACTCATCGGCATACTTCGAATCACCTGTCTGCTGCCAGAGCCTGTCAAGCAGTTGCATCCAGGTAAACGTAACACATGTCTCCATAGTATGATAGGCCGGTATGGTCTGACGTTCCTTCCCACCGTACCAGCATTCGAATGCGGCACCTGACCCAGCCACGTTTATCTCCGTATCGAGGATGTTTTGCGCCGCCGCTTGAGCCGCCGCAAGATATTTGCTGTCGCCTACTGCTTTACCATATTCTATCAGCCCTACATAACATGACATCATTTCGTAAGCCTTATGGCCGTTCTCGTAGCTCCACCATTTCTTCGGAAAATCAAACCGATGGGCCACAGGCACGTTTTCAAGTGCATTCGTGATAAGACGGGTACTTCCCGGTTTCTCGATTGCGGACACGATTTCTGTTGCAAAATCGAGATATTTCCGATTACTTGTATATCGGTACAGATACATGACCGGTTCAAGAATCGAACAACTCGCCATACCCCTATATAGCCCGGTTTTGGCGATGTCGACGTTACGCGTCTTAAGTTCGTCAATCAGTCCGTCAATCAGCCTCCCCACGGATTTCAGAGCTTTCTTGTCTCCGGTCAGGCTATAATAATCCAACAGAGCCAGCGAAGTGTATTTACGTCCCCATATATCCCAGTTCGTAAGACGGTCCGTGTCCTTGTAGTTTCCGATGTATCCATCCTCCCTCCGCGTCGACATCAAATCTGACGCGGCTTCCTTTATTTTATCAAGAAGCTCATCGTCATTGGTGTATCTGTATGACGCAATAGCCCCGAGCATCCACTTGCCTATGAACTCGGTCTGCCACCTCGTGCCCTCGGTCAGATGACGAAAAGGCTCTACGAGAAGCGCGGTACTCTGACATTTCACCCTATTCTCGATGCAGGAGTTGATTCTATCTCCTACATAACCCTCTATCGTGACAGCCCTTTCAGCATACGCCGAACCGGCAACCATAAGGACTGACATAACAAAACAAACGGTCTTTTTCATGTATGTAGATGTTCAAATTAATCCATAACGAGAGTATCGCCGCAATCATACAGCCTGAATATACATGCCCGGCTTCAGTGTCGGCACAGCGGCCTTATCCTTGCGACGGCTTCGTTATATAATACGGCGATTAACCTGCTATCAGGACACAATAAAAGAATGACACGCCCGGCGATATTGGCTGGTTATCCAGCGCCGCCGGGCGATGTCCTCGTTGAACATTGATGCAGTCCGTAAGGAGATGGGCTGTGTTGAAAAGAACCGCACCTAAAATTTAGATATAATACTTTGGAGTGCAGTTCACTTTTGATGCAGTCTCACTGCGAATCCACCCGCCCGAGCCATACGCAAAGGCAATTCCGAAGCGGACGTCACCCGAGTATTGAATATCTCATATCGTTCCGGATTCGTGAATCCATCGCTGTCCGACGCATCACGATATACAGTACATTCATACACCTCGCCTTCCGGAAGGAATCCGAAGTCGAGTCTGTATTCACGGGCATCCTCGTTCGTGACTCCACCCACATACCAGTCGGAGCTATTCCTGTCCTTGCGCGCCACGACGATGAAATCACCCGGCTCGGCATCGAGATAGACACTTCTGCTCCAGTCCACGGGCACATCCTTAATGAACTGAAAGGCGTCCATGTGCCGTTCATAATGCTCCGGCAGGTCTCCCGCCATCTGCACCGGAGAGTACATCGTCAGGTAGAGCGCCAGCTGGTTCGATATAGTGGCCCGCTTCTTCTTTCCCTGATAACCGGGGGCGAAAGATGTGATGTCCATACGGAATATGCCGGGCGTGAAGTCCATCGGACCTCCCTTAAGACGTGTGAAGGGAAGTATCGTGACATGCCGGGGCGACATCTCGGCATATTCCTGCCCCATCGCGCTTTCATTAGCCATCAGGTTGGGCCACGTGCGGCATAGTCCCGTAGGGCGAACGGCCTCGTGGGCGTTCACCATAATCCTCCGGTCGGCGGCTTTCTTCACCGCGTTCAGATAATGGTTCACAATATTCTGACTATAATGATATTCCCCTTTCGGCAGGATGTTGCCGACATATCCGCTTTTCACCGTGTTGTAACCATACTTCCGCATCAGGTCGTAGGCAGCGTCGAGATGCCGCTCGTAATTGGCTACCGATCCGGAAGTCTCGTGATGCATCATGAGCCTGATACCTTTCTTATGGGCATAGTCGTTCAGACCCGCGATGTCGAAATCAGGATATGGCGTCAGGAAGTCGAACACGAAATCCTTCTCCTTCCCGTACCAGTCCTCCCATCCCACATTCCATCCTTCCACCAGAAGCTGGTCGAATCCATGACGCGAGGCGAAGTCTATGTATCTTCTCACGTTCCCGTTGTTTGCTCCGTGCTGACCGTGGGGTGTGGCCGACGCATAGTCGAATGTAGCCAGGTCGAAGTCTTTGGCGTCGGTATAGCTCCATTTGCTTTTGCCCGTAATCATCTCCCACCACACTCCCATGAATTTCACGGGCTTGATCCAGGAAGTATCCGTTATCTTGCACGGTTCGTTAAGGTTCAGCGTAAGGTTCGAGGCGAGGATGTCGGTAGCTTTGTCGCTGACGGTCACAGTGCGCCAGGGCGTGCGGAACGGAAGTGTCACCTCCGCTGCGGTTCCGCCGGGGCGCGGCGTAAGATGAGCCCGAAACACCTTCGACGGTTTATCTATCCGAAGATGCATGGCCGGGAAATCCACAAGCGCCGCTTCGTGAAGGTTGAGATATATCCCGTCGTCGGCTTTCATCATCAGCGAGGTCTGTACACCGGGTGCGTCAATCTCGTCCAACAGGCTTTCCGTGTACTCGAATTCCTGGGAATCGTAGTCTTCAGGAATCCACCATGCCGTGTGATTCCCGGTCATGGCGAATTCCGTCACCTCCTCTTTCAGCACCAACACCGGACACGGATATTCACGAAACACATAGCGGAAGCCCATGCCATCGTTGAACACCCTGAACTCTATGTCCATCCGGGTCTTGTTCTTCGAAAGAGATACGGTCATTCCATTGTAATTCTCGCGTATCGAGTCGTTTTCTCCCCATACGGGAGCCCAAAGGCTGTCACACCGCTCGCGGGTTATCTTTTTGATGCGAAATCCATCTGACAGCGACGTGCCGTCCGACAATTCGAATCCCATGCACGACGGACGGATTATCTCCTTGTCGCCGTATGATACCGAATAGCAGGGACGTCCTTTCCTGTCCAGACTGAATCCCACCGAAATGCGGCCGTC
This sequence comes from uncultured Porphyromonadaceae bacterium, assembly GCA_905198125.1. Classification (GTDB taxonomy): domain Bacteria; phylum Bacteroidota; class Bacteroidia; order Bacteroidales; family Muribaculaceae; genus Lepagella. The sequence continues at coordinate 71,851 of CAJKBH010000010.1, read as the reverse complement.
GGGAGACTTTACATTCGTTTTGCCCGCATTCGCCATCGGCATGCAACAGAAACACGAGAGAAGGATTATTGTCCTGATTTTTAACATCATGGTTGTAGTTGTAGAATTTAATTATTTATCGGTTGCAAACGGCAATACGGGCAGATTGTTAGCGCCGTAGAGATTGCCTCCGGGATAATCCGCCCAATCATAGCGGACTGCAACCGGATCGGCTATCAATGGCGATGAAATACGAATGGTTCTGTCGTCGATCATTCGGGCGCCGGCCGATACCCACTTCCCTTTCCCGTCACCGATTATGAAACCGGTAGCCACTCCACCCGCGGCCTTGACAGGACTGCTGAAGGTCAATGTCACGCTCTTTCCGTCGTTGACCACAGACGTGCATGCAGGAGCCTCGCATATCTGTTTCATGCCATATACCCTGTCCAATGCAATGATTGCAAGTCTTCTTGCCACCTCAGCCTTGTTCACCGGATGGATGTCTACGGGATTGCCTATATCAACGGCGGTCGCCATGGCCGTATTCGGAAGTTCAAGGGCCTTCGACTGAGCATGTCTCAGGAGGGCCCATTTTGAATCCGGCTGAACCGCTACCGGTTGAAGGAATCCGGCAAGCTGCACGAAATAAAACGGCATATCCGGATCATCAAACGCCTTTCGCCAGCCTTGTATCATGTTCTTGAAACAAACCTCGTATTGAGCATCACGCCCTACGTTCTGACAGCCCTGGTACCAGATGACTCCGGCTAAAGGCAATGTGGTCAACGGATTGATCATGGCGTTATACAACACCATAGGATGATTGTTCGACTCAGGCCACACATACGACATTCCCGTTTTCGAAAAATCGGACAGCACCGTATAATTCCATTCTCCGTCAAGAGTATATCTCTTACCGTCAACAACGGCATAAGAAGACCGCCAGATGCCGCCTCCCCCGCCATTGTCCACCACTTCCACCGTAATGACATTCCCTCCTGCCTTCACCAGACTGCCGTCCACCTTATATTCCCGCGCAAGGTCATGTATATGGCAACTTCCTACGGGAATTCCGTTGAAATACGTCCTGTCCATATCGTCTACGGCTCCCAGACAAAGCAAAAGGTCTTTCCCTGCCGCGTCCTGAGGCAGATCGAGCTCAAACTGCATCGCCACGATTCCGTCGAATCCGGGCAACGCATTGTCTTCCCACAAAGAAGGCACAGGCATCTTTCCCCAGGTCTTTCCGGTCTGCATCCTTGACTTGTCGAACGGATAAGCCAGCCTTTTGCCACCCGTGGCTTCATAAGTCCGCCTTACCTCCGTCTCCGACAGCGCGGTCTCCCGGTCCTTGCCTCCCGACAGCTCATAATAATATTCAAATCCCGGCACACCCTTGAGAGCCTCGCGCGGAGTCCACGCCTCGACGGTCGTACCGCCCCAAGTGGCGTCAATCACGCCTACCGGCACATCGAGAGAATCCTGAAGCATTCGGCCGTACATATAACCGATTGCGGAAAATGATTCGGCCGCCGGCGAAGACTCCACCCATCCATATTCCACACTTGCGTCATCAAGAGGAGTGAGCGATGTAGTGTTCTTTATCTGAAGCAGTCTTAAAGCCGGACGCCCCATGTCGGCCACCACCCTGTCGGCATCCGCCAAGCGGGCCCAGTCGCCGCGTACCGGAAACTCCATGTTCGACTGTCCCGAGCAGAGCCACACTTCGCCTATCAGGATATTCTGCAATACCTTCTCGCCATGGCCGTCATTCAGAACGATGGTGTATGGCCCCCCGCAGTCCGGAGTGTGAAGTTTCATCGTGAATTTCCCGTTTCCGTCAGTCACGGCTGAAACCGGAGCACTCAGCCAGTCCGCCTTCAGTACGACCTTCGACCCGGGTGCGGCGATGCCGGGAATCGTCACCACGGAATTGCGCTGCAGCACCATGTTGTCGGTATAAATCCTCGGCAGTTCGATGGAACCCGCAGATGTCTTATAACTTGACACACCGCCCAGCGGAGCGGTGTGTTCAAGTTTGTTTGCATGGGTCTGTGCGCACAGACATACGTTTAACGCACAGAACCCGATTATCGTCAGTAATCTCATTCCGGATTATTTAATCATGACCTTCGAGACTTTTCCACCTTTACGTACCAGATACAATCCGCCGGCGGGATCATATACGCGCACACCCTGCAAGTTGTAGTACTCAGCCGGAGCATTCGCATCGGTCAAGATTTCTACGGCGCCCGTCGAACCGGTCGGCGTGACATTCAGCGTCCAGTCATTGAGATTGAACTTCAGGGTATAGGTTCCTGCCTTCTCCACGATCCAGGCTTTGGTGTGGTCCGATGAAGATTGGCATGCATTATTCTCCAGGCCCGCTTCAGGGATATTAACTATCGCCGTTACACTGCCGATCGGGGCTTCAAGAGTCGTAGCCTCTGTCGGGACGATAAAATCCGCCATCCAATTTCCCTTCTCGCGCATAGCCTGGAAAATCCAACCTGCCTGAAATTCGCCGGTGTATACAAATACGTTGTCTCCCTCTGACTCACAAAGCGTCGGATTATCTATACTCCATCCGCACACATCACCAATCAGATATAATGTCTTGGGCTGCTCACTTTCTCCGACATAAGTCGCGGAGATTGTCATTGCATCGATGTTGACGGTTATCGTATACACGCCTGCATCCTTTACCAGCCATTTGTAGTCCGGCTCACTGGCGAGCACCATTTTATCGCTTGCCACGCCGGTTTTCGAGATCTCGCAGTTTTCCGTCTCCGGATGGTAAGCGGGTTTGCCACTCCAGTTATCATCTCTTTCGGGATAAATCTTGAAATCGAAGGCTTTCAGCGCGCCTGTATAGGAGTAGACACCGGTCTGTCCCTCTACGGGATTCATTACTGTCACGTCGTTCCAGGACCATCCACCCTCGGTAGCCCCTCCGATCATATACAGTTCCGCGGGGTTCTCAGCCAGGGCCATGGCGCTTCCTGCAACGGCCATGATGATTGATAAGATAGTTTTTTTCATAGCTATATGTATTTATTTGGTGAGTTTTACTATTTTACATCCATGAGGAGCAAGTGTGACCGACAACGATTTTGCCACACCTTCATCAGCATGCTTCCACAAGTCACGGACTTTCCATTCGCCGTCGATGCCGAGTGTCTTGAAATCCACGCTGACCGACATGGCGTTGTCATCGCGGTTGAACAGGCCTATCACATAGTTGCCGTCTGACAACTGCCCGTACCAGATCTGGCTCTCCTTGCTGTTCAGTTCGTCGCTCAATGGTTTGCCTACAAAGCCGTCGGTATTCAGGGCCAGCATTTCAGTATTGGTATAGAATCGGGTATTGTCGCCGATGGTATTGTACTGGTCGGCTATCGTGACGGGTCCTCCGGCCATAAGCTGAAGCGACACCACCGATTCCTTCTCCGCATCGGTGTTGAAAGTGTTGAGACGGATGAAGTCGCCGTCCAGCAACACCTTGCCACGCCCTGAGATATGGGACCAATACACGAATCCGTCAAACATATTCATGCAGTTCGGCCATGTGGTCCACGATTTTCCTCTCTCGCAATCGGAATAGTGCCACCAGCCGCCGTTGCCCGTATCCTGCACGATACGCACCATGTTGCCGCACAGTTTCTCTATTTCGGCATCATAATACAGATGAGGCATCACAAGCGAAATGAATATACCGTATTTCTTCGCATTCTCCGCGATGTAGGACAATGCGCGAACATACGACTCACGCCCGTAGCCACGGCCTATCGGACCCATGTTCCTGTCTTTTCCGTCCTCGTACCATGACAGGAAATCGACACGGATGTAGTCGATTCCGAGTTCAGCGTAATGCTTGAAGAATCCGTCTATGTATTCCTTGGCGCCGGGATAACTGGCCACGACCCACTGGAATCCCCACATATCCTCCGTACCGGGATTCAGCACCTCGCTCTTATGGTCCCAGAGCAGGTCGCCTACGGTATATTCCGAATCCGGCACCTTGGTGTCCCACGGAGCGTGTACCCACAGCGGATTGTCATAGATTCCGACCTTCAGGCCCTTCTTCTTACACATCTCCACAAGTTCCTTTATGGACATAGATCCGTAATGCGTCATATACGGCGACCCGTCCTTACAGTTCTGCGATATGAAGCCGTCGGTGCATACCATATCGTAACCGTAAGGCTTCAGGTCGCGGGCCAGCCAGTCAGTGATCTGTTCCCATTGAGCGGCGGTGATGTCCATGTCCTCGTTCTTCACTCCACTCTGCGACTGGGTGTGGCAGTATTCATAGACGCTCCAGTACAGCGGAGCCTTGAAGTTGTGTATCTCCTCGATGGGAGGCAGGTCCGGCAACTCAAACTTCTGAGGACGCCGCATCTCGATGTTCTCGACGCACCCTGTCAATGCCACGGCGGCGAGCGTGGATGCAAGTAAGCTCATAATTCCTAATTTTATTTTCATTTCAATTTGTTTTCTGAGTTGATTTTTCAAAAAGACTGATGTTTAAGTGAATGCGAACAAAGTCGCATTCACTTACGTATCATTCGCCGAGGTATTCGGCGTTTATGGTCCAGTTTTCGAGGTCGAATGTCAGACGGTAATTGCCCGGGTCCTCCACCTGCCACATATTTGTATGGTCTACGAGATAATCGAACTCGTCGCTTTCCACACCTGTCTTGCTTATCTTGCAGCCATTAGCCACAGGCAGAATGAACGGAACGTTCCAGTCTCCGGCCATCGCCGTGGCCTGAAGGGCACCCTTGAAGAGTTTTCCCTCATATACGAATACATATTCCGATTTCATCACAAGGGGCGTCGGAGCACCGATGTCCCAGCTGTTGGGAGTGGCGTCACCCAGGATATAAAGCGTTGACGTTTCAATGGGTCTCTTTCCGGGATCTCCCAGATATTCCGCCGAGATTGTCATCTTCTTGGTGTTGATGTCTATCTTGTAGTTGCCGGCTGTTACCACATTCCACTGGTCGTCCGGTTCGGATGTCAGTACTACATCGGTCGCGGTTATGCCGTTTTCGGAAATCTGGCAATCAGGCGACGAAGGCCGATAGAACGGCGCGCCGAAGTCCTTGACCGTCGTGGCCTTGAACGTTCCCTTGGAAAGATATCCGGTCCAGGTATATTCTCCTTCGATTCCATCTACCGGAGTCAGCTCCGTGGCATTGTCGAGACTCCAGCCACCCGCCGTGGCAGAACCCACGATATAAAGTTTCTCCGGAGCGTATGCTCCCAGATATTCGGCAGATATGGTCCAGTGCTCGAGGTCGAAGGTCAGACGGTAACGTCCGGCATCCTCTACCTGCCACATGTTGTTGTGGTTGATGGAATAATTGAAGGTTTCCTTGTCTTTCCCCGACTTGCCGATCTTGCTGTCGGCTTCAATCGGAAGTATGAAAGCCGGAGCCCAGTCGCCGGGTGTAAGCAGTGCCTGCAGCGCTCCTTCGTTAAGACCGCCCTCATAAACGAATATGAAGTCCGAGATTCTTTCGCAAGGCGTAGGCGTGTCTATGTTCCACCATGAAGGTGTCGCGTCTCCGATAAGATACAGGTTTTCAGTCTCGATGGGCGTGATCTCGGGTCCGTCGGGTTCACGCAGATACTCTGTGCTCATGGTACGGTGACGCATGTCGAACTCAAGTCTGTACACACCGGCTTCCACTATGTTCCATTTGTCGTCCGGGTCCCCGGCGGTCATCTTGAACGGCGCGTCGTTGATCGGCTCTTTGCCTATTTCCGTTCCTCCCGTCAGAGGACGAATGAACGGGTCGTTCCAGCTGCCGGTAGTGATGCAGAGTTTCATTTCTCCGACATTCATGTTGCCCTCCCACGTAAACACAAGAGGGTCCTCGTCCGATGCCACAAGGGGTGTCGGGGAATTTATGTCCCATCCCTTGGGCGTGGCATCCCCGACCATATAAAGCACCGATGTCTTTATAGGAAGGTCTTCTTCTATTATCACCAGATCTTTCGCCCCCTCGCAGCCCCCGAGCGTCAGGAGCAGGAGGAAGGACAGTAAACTGAATATATTCTTTAACTTCATAAGTCTTTATAGATTAATTAGTGAGAAGTTGTTTCAGGCAGGTCTCCCGTCATTCCGGGAGACCTGCCCGGCGCGACTATCTGCCGTATCCCGGATTCTGCTCCAGCAGGGAGTTGGAGTTGAGAATGGAGCGGACTATGGGGAATATCGCCGTGTGATTGTCGGCATCCGGGGTCTTGTCCCACCAGCGTCCCGTATTGAATTTTCCGAAACGCACCAGGTCTATCCGTCGCCGGCTTTCGGCAAAGAATTCCCTGCCCCATTCGGCCAGCATCTCGTTCTCGTCGAATTTCACCTTTCCTTCGGGAGCGTACAGCACGTTATCGAGGTTCTCGGCCGGATAATTGCGACGTCTTACGGAATTCAGCAGCTGCGCGGCTCCTGTCTTGTCGCCCGCACGCATCTTGCATTCGGCCAGCGAATAGATGATCTCCGGAAGGCGGATCTCCGTATAATCGCTCTCCACCTGATTCGGATCGTCATCACTCAACAAAGGATACTTCACGAAATGCCAGCCGGAATTGTGGTCGCCGTTACGCAACGTACTGGTCTTGTCGCCCGGCCATTTGTCGGGATCAAGTCCCTGGAACTTGCCGACGGCATCGCGGATATACAGGTCGTAGGGAAGCTCGGGAGCACGCAGACGCGTAATGTTGCCGGAGTTGTCCTTATATTCAAGATATCCGTAGAGGAACATACCCTCGCGGCGGCTGTCGCCGGTATTGGTATAGAACTTCATACGCTCGTCGCCCGGATATTTCCTGAAGTTCTGTACGGGCATTCCGAGCTCGTAATCATACAGATTGCCGTCCAGGTCATAGCTTGGCGAAGCGGCATACTTGCAGTTATGATGGATGCCTGACTTGTTGTCGTCCAGGAACCACGCCGCATTGGCTGGAACCGTCCAGCCGTAGGTGTTGTAATCGTAATGCCAGTGCGAATATCCCTTCGCACCCGGGAATCCGAAGATCACTTCGTCGCAATTGTCGTTGTCATAATCGAATGCGGCATCCCAACGGTCGGCCAAGGCATAGTCGCCATACTTGTTGTCAAGGATATCCTGGGCCACCTTCGCGCAATCCTCATATCGGGGCTGTCCCGTATATACTTCGGCATTCAGATACAGACGCACCAGCAGAGACGCGGCGGCGGCCTGTGTCCATTGTCCCTGTATCTGGGCGTTGGTGCCCAGCCCGTTTTTCTTTATAAGCAGCCCGATATTGTCCTTAAGCTCACTCTCTATGAACTTGAATGTTTCTTCAGGAGCGGCCTGGGGATTATTGGGTCGGTCACTAAAGGTCGTGACCAGCGGCACATTGCGGAACTCGTCGAGCAGCCTTATGTAGAACCACGCACGGAGTATGCGGCATTGAGCCGTCAGATTGTGGAACTCAGCCTCGCTGAAACCGAATTGCTCGGGTGTGAACCGGCTCAAATCCTCGATTACCAGATTACACTGCATGACTCCCTGGAAACAGCCGTTCCATTCATCCCTGGCCTCGACGAAGTCGTCTACGGTCCATGTATGATAATGCAGGCGTTCCCAGCATCCTCCGTCATAAAACCAGCCGTCGCGGGTAGGCGTGATGAGCTGGTCTGCGGGAAGCTCGTTCAGTATATGACGGTTGCATATACTCCAGTATGCGTGTTCGAAGGGTCGGAACACGGCCCGGATCACATCCATCTTGGTATTATAATAGTTTTCCGAACCCACCTGGTCGTAGAGAGTCTCGTCGAGGTTGGTGCAACCTCCCAGGACCAGCACTGACGCAGTGGCTATCACGATATGTTTCAGAAATTTCATGTCTAAGTTGTTTTTGCTGTTAGAAATCAACCTGAAGACCCACGATGAACTGACGCGTCGAGGGGTAATAACTCCGGTCGCCTTGCGCTCCGGGCTGCAGGCCGTTGACCTGATAGGTGGATGGATCGACTCCGGTGAATTTTGTGAGCGTGAACACATTGTTGACGGTGCCGTAGACCCTCACCTTGTCTATGAAGCGGCATTGGGGCAGGCGCAGCGTATAACCAAGCGTTATCATGTCAAGCTTGAAATAGTCGCCGTTTTCAAGGAAATAGTCACTCACTACCGGAGCGGAGTATGGCGATACGTCGAAATTCTTGCCGTATGCTTTTGTCAGCATATTACCGTTGAAGTTGCGGGTGCCGTAATAAAAATCATGAATGTTGAAAATCTGGAAACCGAAAGCTCCACGGAAGAACAGCGATAAATCGAAATTGCGGTAACGGAAGTTATGTGTCGTCGACATGGTGAATTTCGGCATTCCGTTTCCAACCACACGACGGTCTTCTTCAGTGGCCATCGACGCACTGATCATTTCTCCGTTCTTATCATATACCACCCAGTCGCCGTTGCGGTCGACGCCGGCATATTTCCACATGTAGAAATTGCCTATCGGCTTCCCCTTCTCGATGCGCTGCAGGTAATAGTACGGATACGGATTCACTGTCTCGCAGACGCTGTAATAATCCTGTCCGACATATTCCGAATTACTGAATTTCACGAACTTATTGCTCATCGTGCTTCCGATCACACTGAAATTGTATGAGAAATTCCCGGTCTCCACCACATTGAAGTTAAGGTCGAATTCAAATCCGGTGTTTTTCATCGTTCCCACATTCACGAATGTCTCGCCATGGATGTTCGGCGGCACCGACACCGTGTAATTGCCGAGCAGATCCTGCTGCCTGCGGTTGAAATAGTTCAGCGAGCCGTAGATTCGATTGTCGAGCAATGAGAAATCAAGACCGATATTCCAGTTCTTTCCCTTTTCCCAATGGAGGTCGGGATTCACGTTCTTGCCGGGTCCCCATACCTGTATATATTTTCCGTTGTAGTAATAGTATCCGAATCCGCTCATGGTGTTTATCGACAGATAGCTGCCGAAATCCTGATTGCCGGTGACTCCATAGTCGGCCCTTAGCTTCAGGTCGTTTATCCATGTGATGTCTTTCATGAATTCCTCCTGCGAGATGCGCCATCCCACGGAAACGGCGGGGAAATTACCCCATTTATGATTCATACCGAATTTCGAGGAACCTTCATGACGCAGGGACGCGGTGACAAGATATTTACCGTCGTAATCATAGCTCAATCGGCCGAAGAAGGAGATAAGTTTCGAATCGTTCTTATAGCTGCCCATCAGCACCTCGCCTTCCTCCTTGGCCCATAGTCCGGATCCAAGATTGTCAGCACCGAGACCATCGTTGGGGAAATCCCGGTTCTCGGCATTAAAGCCGGAAGTCTGGGCATACTGATAGGAATATCCTATCATGGCCTTCAGATTGTGTTTGTCCGCAAAACATGCGCTGTAATTTGTAAGCCATTCCAGAATGTACTGATGACTTTTGTTGTATGAGCGCGAAGCGACACCCTCGTGTCCGCTGTTCAGACATGCCGTGCTGGTCGACGGTACGAACGAAGTGTTGTCGTTGCTGTAATGATGACTCGCAAACATAATCTGGGTGGACAGATTCTGTCCGGTCGTCTCGTTCCTGTAAAACAACGGAAGCAGGTTAAGTTTCAGCGATCCGTCCATGTCCAGCAGTCTGTCGTCGCCATGGCTTTTCTCCAGCTTCTGTCTCTCCACAGGATTGCTGCCGGCTATCTGCCCGAAAAAATTATAATATTGAGCGGGATTCTTCGGATCCATCAGAGGGGTGGTCGGATTGGCCTCAATGGCGTCCTTGAACACTCCCCAGTCGGCATTGTCGCGCGATATGACGCGTGGCGCCACATTGAGGTCTATTGTGAACAGATCTCCCTTGGTGGAATGATGCACCGACGCACGCGCTCCATACTCGCGTCTGCCCGACCGCAGGTCTATTCCGTTCGCATCGCGATAGTCGGCACTTACCCGGTAATTGCTTCTTTCATTACCGCCGCTTACCGAGAGCGTATGTTTCATGATGAATCCCGTGCGCGACACGGCGTCAAGCCAGTCGACATTTCCGCCGATGTCCACTCCGGGGTCTCCCCAGCCAAGACGGATCTCGCGGAAATCCTGCGCGCTCATCATGTCCAGTTCTTTCTTCATCACATCCCATGACAGTGTACAGGAATACGATGTGTGCGTCTTTCCGTCGCGCGCTCCTTTCTTGGTCGTAACCACAACGACTCCATTGGATCCACGCGTTCCATATATGGCCGATGCGGCGCCGTCTTTCAGAATGTCAAACGATGCGATGTCGTTGGGACTGACGTTCGTAAGGTCTCCGCCAGGCACTCCGTCGATGACAATCAACGGTCCAAGACCCGCTGAACGTGAGGAGACGCCGCGAATCTGAATACTGGCCTGGTTATTCGGGTCACCCGCACCCGTGTTGGTAATGGATACGCCCGGCACCTTGCCTTGTATCAGCATCTTGGGATCAAGAGAACTTACTGACAGGAAGTCCTTTTCTCCGACATGGCTTATGGCGGAGGTCAGTTCCTTCTTGTCCATCGTGCCGTAGCCGATCACCACCACTTCGTTAAGGACATTGGCACCTTCACTCATGGTGACGTCCAGCTCGCCGGCTCCGTTCACCTTTTTTGAAACCGGATCATAGCCTACGTACGAATATTTCAGACTGGATCCGACCGGAACGTCAATCTCATACTTGCCGTCAACATCTGTGGCAGCTCCTTTCATGGTTCCCTTGTCCATTACCGTAACTCCGATCAGCGGCTCTCCGGCCTCATCACGCACATATCCGGTCACACGCACCGTCTCGCCTTTCTTCTTGTTCTTCGCTTCGGTGGCGCCGCCCGCTTTCGGCTCGGCTTTGCCTCCTTTGGTCAGTACTATCTGCTTCTTGTTAATGCGATAGCTGATGCCGCTGCTGTCGAAAAGTTTGTCAAGCACAGCCGTCAGCGGCTCGTTCGTGACGTTCAGGCTCACCTTGGAGTTGACGTTCACGGCGTCCTTGCTGTAGAAGAACCTGTAATCGGTCTGCTGCTCGATTTTTTTCAAGACAGTCTGCATCGGCACACCGCTTACATTGATGGTGATGTTGCCATTTCTCGCATACGACGGAAACGCTATCATCAGCATCACGAAACTCAATATAAGAGCCTTGATGCCGTAACGCAATTCCCGACGGGGCGTTCGTTTTGTTAGTTCGTCCATACTTATTATTATTGTTATTGTTGGTCTCGATTTGAACCAGGCGTGCGTCCTTACATGGCATTATACCTTTCGTGCGTCTTTACATGGTACAAAATCAGTCTGTAGGAATATGCCTACATTTTAATGACACCATCGGCCCGATTTCCCACACACCTTTTTTAATATTTTTTTAATTTCTTTAAAATTTTATCCGAATGTGTTGTGTGATAGGATTTTATTTTATAACTTCGCGGCGAATCCAGAGGATTTACCCAACATTCCACATACCATGTCTATTCCAGGTGAAGAATATAAAGATGAGAAATTACTTGTGGCTGCCCTGCGACTGGACAGTCACGAGGCCTTCATCAGAATATTCCGACAATATTACAGCAATCTTGTTTTGTTCGCCGGTCAGTTCATCCCCGATCGGCTGACATGCGAGGATATAGTACAGAACGTGTACCTTAAGCTATGGCAGGAACGCCGGCAGCTGGAGGTTCATTCCTCGTTACGTTCGTTCCTGACGGTTCAGGTTCAGAACCAATGCCTGAACCATCTGAGGCATAACAAGGTCAAGGCCAGGTATCAGTCCGAACTCCAGATGGCGCTCCTGTCGCTGTCGCCGGAAGAACATATCTTCTACTCCGAACTGAACGATGCTTTCGACAGCGCTCTTGCGCGAATGGATCCCGTGCTCAGGGAGACCCTGTTGCTGAGCCGCGATGAAAAGCTTAAACATTCCGAAATAGCCGGGAGACTCAACGTATCGGTCCGGACGGTCGAAAACCGTATCAGCAAGGCCATGAAATTCCTGAGAAACAATTTGCGCGACTTTAAATATCTGATACCTCTGTTTCTCCTTTTCCAAGATTCCCTATAAACATCCCCGAAATTATGACAGACAATAATAACCCGATAGACATAGACACTCTGATAGCCCGGTATTTCTCCGGGGAAGCCTCCGATCCGGAAATCGCCTATCTGATAGAATGGATCAAGGAATCCGATGACAACCGGAAATATTTCTTTGAGCTTCAGGATATCTGGCACGGTCTGAATCCGTCGTTTGAGGCCCTTGATATAGATTTGCAGGATGCGGAGGAGAAAATACTTGTCAAATCCGGACTTCGCAAAAAGAGTTCGTCATGGATCAAAGGATTCATGAAACTGTGGTCGCGCATCGCCGCTGTTCTGCTGCTGCCGTTGATTCTGCTGGTGGTATACAAGTATGTCGTATCCGGCAACCGGCCGGATGCCATGCGCGAGATATCCACCACATACGGCTGCTCGATGAAGACTACGCTGCCTGACGGCTCGGTAGTATGGCTCAACGCAAACAGCACGCTGAAGTATCCGGCGGAATTCGAGGCCAAACACCGTGACGTTGACCTTAAGGGCGAAGCATATTTTGACGTTCACTCCGACGCCAAGCATCCTTTCATAGTGCATGCCTCGGGACTCGATGTCCGGGCGACCGGCACCGAATTCAATGTAAACTCATACGGCACGGGGACCACGTCCGTTACTTTGGTAAACGGCAATGTCAACGTAGGCATCGACGGCAACGGCAAGCATTATGAAATGGTTCCCGGCGATTACCTGAAACTTCACGACGGGAAAGTAAATATCAGGAAGGGATGCGACACCGAAAAATACTGCTCATGGCGTAACGGCGTCCTGCTGTTCGACGATGACACGCTTCAGGAAATATGCGATCGTCTGGAGCAGATATATGATGTCCGTTTCGATATTACCGACCCGAAGGTAGCCGCTTCAAAATACTGCATGACACTCCGGGGCGAGAACATCAAAGAAATCATGGAGCTTCTGGAACTCAGCGCCCCTATCCGCTGCACATCCTCCACTGAAAATTCCAATGATTCCGTACCCTCAACCCAGATTATCACCATTGCCTCTATTTGAATATGAAATATCATATTTGGCTTATATCCGTTATCTGTCTGATTATCGGTGTCTCTTGCAATCGCACTTCCCGGTCTTCGGGAGTGTCATTACAGGAGGATTTATATGCGTTCATAGACTCCTTGTCCGGCACTGTAGGCGTGGCGTTTGTAAGCGAAGGGGATACCGTTACAGTAAACAATGGCGCACACTATCCGATGATGAGTGTGTTCAAGATGCACGAAGCATTGGCCGTGGCGAATACTTTGGAAAGGTCCGGCATTTCGCTTGACACGATACTGTCGATCAATCGAGTTGATCTCGACCTCGACACCTGGAGTCCGATGCTGAAGGAATATACCGCCGAACGCTTTACCGTTCCTGTCAGCAGGCTGATGGAGTATGCCGTCACCAAGAGTGACAACAACGCCAGCAACCTGCTGTTCAGGCATATCGTATCTCCTACGGAAACTGACGCATATATCCGGTCCATTGCCAAGGACACCACATTCCGCATACAATATTCCGAGGCCGAGATGAAAGCCGACCACGCATTAAGTTACTGCAACTACACCTCTCCCCTTTCCGCGGCACTGTTGATAAAACAGGTGATGGAAGAACCGGTTGTCGGAAAGAATTATCAAGACTCGATACGTCAATATCTGTCTACTGTCACGACAGGACAGGATCGTCTCGGAAGCGTTGTCGAAGGCTCCGACGTCATGCTGTTCGCCCACAAGACAGGCAGCGGCTTCCGTAACGAAGCCGGAGAACTGATGGCGCATAACGACGTCGGCTATTTCCGTCTGCGGGATGGCCGCAGCTATGCCATTGCGGTACTGATCCGCGACTTCGCCGGCACCGAAGCCGAAGCCTCGGCCATCATCGCCGACATTTCCCGCCTGGTCTATCGGCATGTAACGTCTACTCAAGGAAATCCTTGAAACTTATAGTGATTTTAGATGTGGCACAGGCAGCCACCACTCCGGCACCGGTTGAGACGTTGCTGTAGCCCCACATTGGTTCGGCAAAGCCGATGTCCGATAAATCTCCAATCCATCCGGCATCCCTCTGCCATACATATATGGCACGGTCATAAAAACTGCGCGAAATAGTGGAAATAGAAAATTCCACTTTGCAATCATACAAATTCGAGTCAAATTCCGGTGCCTCCACTCTATATCTGCCGGATCCGAACTGTAGGGTCAGCGTATATTCATTTAACGAGAATTGCCGATCGGAAAACACCAGCGGGAGGTCTTCATCGTCAGCACCTACTGTATAATCCGACAGGCTTAGGCATTCTTTGAACAACGGCTCGGCATTTCCTTTTAAATTCCATAAAGATAATGCTACATGTGGTTGGTCAGTCTCATCCCACCAATCATAAACACCATCCCCAGCTATAACCCCTGGAGGGAATATATAATTGAATCCTAAATGGAACAAGTCATCGGTACTATATACATCTTCGATTTTCAACAAAACATTCAAATTAAAATCCACACTTTCTGACATTCCCTCAGTAGAATCTTTATACCTATACGTCATTTCAGGCGTGAATTCAACCAAGGATATCGGCACAGCGCGCGGTACGGAGACCGAAGCTTCTGCTTCTCCATATTTCTTGCTTTGGGCCACAATCCGGATACTGTCACCCTCCTGTGGGATATAATCATCCATTACCTGTTCACCATTGGCATATATGTATACCTGTGCATCCTTCACATCGTGAACGCTGTCTCCTTTGATGTCATTGAACATCCATGTATGCGTCACCTGTACCTCGATTGGCTGGCCGGCTGTTATTAATGAATTGATACAAAGCACGGGCTCTGTGTCAATCTTCGGTTCAAAGGTTTCCGTGCAACCTGCCATCAGCAGTGCGAATATTATGATGAATATTTGTTTTAGAATTGCCATGTGTATGAAATTGAGGGGATGATCGGTAAGAATTTAACTTTCTGGAACACAGGAATACCTTTACGGTTGTACGTACGGCGTATCGCAACCGTGTTCATGTGACAATATGCGTTATACAGTCCGAAACTCCAGTAACCGCGCTTGTTGCGAACCGTACACGACAAGTCAAGACGATGGTAGAATGGCAACCGATAATTATTGATATGTTCCTTCAGTGGGTCATTGTCACCATCATTATACGGTAATGAAATGAAGTCAGGAGATTCCCATACCTGCGGCAACAACGTGAACCGGTTGCCGGAATGTCCTGTCCATGCTGCGTTAAGCGATACCTTATCATTTATGTTCCAGTTAAGCATAATGTTGATGGTATGCCGTTGGTCGAAGCGTGCCGGGAAAGTACGTCCACCGTTCTTGTCCGGGAATGTCCGGTCCGCCCAAGCCAATGAATAGGAGATATGCCCGGTCAGACGCCCCGATACTTTTTCGAATTTAATATCTACGCCTTTGGCTGTGCCTTTCCCGTTACACAATCGTGAATTCCAAGCATCCTCTACGGAATAAAGATAATATTCATCGCGGTAATCCACCAGATTGCGCATCCATTTGTAATACCCTTCTACCGAAACAGTAAACATACCATCTGCTGATTGCCAATAGCCTCCCACTGCTACTTTGTCGGCAACTGCGGGCTTGAGTTCCCCGGTTATCGGCACCCAGCGGTCGGTTGGCAATGACATATATGTCTGGCATAACTGATGCACATACTGGTTAGTCCGGCTGTACGCCGCCTTGACAGACCAGTTATCCGTAGGCCTGTAACTTACCGACAGACGAGGGCCGATGCCGAAATGAGTCTTTCCCTTAATATTGAACAGGGACCCATGTATTCCGGCATTCATTCGGAAATGTTCAGACATAAGGAAATCATCTTCTATATATAAGTTGGCTTCATTGGCAATCAATGAACGGGTGGTGTCCTGCAATATCACTTTAGAGATGCCGTTATCATAACGGCTGTAATTGTGTCCCGGCAGAAAGGAATGCAACGTATATCCCGCACCGAATCGCACGTGGTGACTGTCATTAGGATTCCAGTCGAAATCTCCACGGATTATCCAGTCATTGATGTTGTTTGAGCTTTTCTCCTTCGACTTCAGTTCTTCCGTGTTATTGCCAATACGGTCTATATAATGATCTTTATTATTGATAGTCGAGAAGAATCTTGTGTATGCAGCCGTAAACTCCGCCGACATCTGCGGAGTGAACCGATAATTGAATCCGGTCTGAGCAACTAAATTGCCCCAATTCATATTTACATTTGTATTCTCATAATCATATTCCTTCTTATTGCCATATTTCCAGCCGGTTATAAGATTGTCATTGCCGAAATATACGCTCAGGAATCCCGAAGCACTGCTGTTGAATCGATGGGTCACCTTGCCGTTAAGGTCACAGAAAGAATACCTGAATCTAACCTTATCATCGTTAGCGGCATTGCCTATTGCAAGAATAGGCACAGTCAACATGTCGAACCATGAATTACGCAGGGCTACGCTGTATGTAGTCTTTTTGCCGATCGGTCCGTCAATATTGAAAGCTCCGGATGTCAGTCCGACTCTCACCGTTCCGTGATGGCCTGACTGCGAACCGCTCTTAGTGCGAACGTCAAGATATGACGACAGACGCCCGTCATATTTCGCAGGAATCGACGACTTGAAGAAATCTATATATTTGATAGTCTCGACATTAAAGGCAGAGAACAGGCCTCCGAAATGATTGACCTGATATAACGGCACATTGTCAAGCATATACAGGTTTTCGTCGGCATTTCCACCATGCACGTTCATGCCGGCCATAGCCTCCGTGCTTTCCGTCACGCCCGGCTGCATCATCAACGCCTTGATAACGTCGCTTTCGCCGAACAGTGTAGGTGTGCTTAATATTTCCTTTGCCGTCAGTTTCTTGGCGCCTATCTCCGCAGTCTCTACTGACGGAGCCTCAAGACGCGATACAACCACAACTTCCTTCAGCGTGGTAGGCTCGATATCAACTTCTGTCGGAATTGTCGGAACTGAAACCTTTGGCGTCAGTTTGGGAACCTTGTGTTTTACCTTCGGTTTGGGTCGCCTTTTAAGGATGATGTTCTTTCCCTTTATCTTGTACTCGATGTTCGTGTCGTCGAATATGGCCGAAAGAGTGTATTTCAACGATTTGTCATTGACATTGACGGTGACGCGCATATTGGTCAGCAGATCGGACGAATACACGAAATTCTTCCCCGTCTGCTCAACAATGCTGCGGAACACTTCTGCCGCCGGCTGGTTTACAGCTCTGATTGTAACGTTCTTCGCGGCACATACCGCACTGACGCACATCAATATGAATAATACCCGGAGTCTCATTTCTCGGTTACGGTCATTTGTGTTCCTAAAATCTCGTTGATGGTCGATATAAGATCCGTCGGCGTACCTTCATAATGCAGGGACAGTTCATAATGCTCGGGCGATTCAGGTATACCCTCAACCCTGACTCCGTAAACCGTTTCTATTTTACCAATGACTTCCGGCAATGGAGCCTTCTCGAAGTCAATCACCTTGACTTCAGCCATAGGATTTACGGTTTGCATTGTCTCAGTCTTTTCCGGAACTGACTCCGCACGATATTCATGGTATATTATCGCCGCCGAGGCTGACAAAACCACCACAGCCGACACTGCCGCCGCGATTCTGTATCTTCTCATTCTCACGGACATACCGATGCCGAGACGGCGCCAGCCATCCTTTACTGAAAACAGGCCTTCTCTGTAATGCCGTGCTACAAAACCAATTTCCTTATCGTCCATAATCCTGTATATTCACCAATTTAGGCACAGTTACTTAGAAATCAATTCCCAGTCGGAAAGTAAAGAATGCCCTGGTACGATGGCTGGTACCGAGATAGTCCATCATGATACCCTCGTTATAATACTTGACTTCATAATCCTTTTGCCTATAGCCGGCAAGAGACATACCGACGCCGAGGTTAATGCCGACTTTACGTCCCCAGTTAAATCTATAACCGATTGTGGGCGAGAAATAAACTCCTGTCCCTTCCGCCATATTAGCTCCGATGCGTATATCGCCGAAAGGGGTGAATTTCCCGAACTTCAAATCAACACGGCCCTGTACGAACACCGGCACCATCCAGTTATCGAATTCGCCGTCATTGACTCGCTCCGCTCCCAGACCCATTCCGACGAAAAACATCCGGTTGATCTGATAGCCGTGTGAAGTCATAAGTCCTGTATAGAACGTAGCATGGTTTTTAGTCAGAAATTGCCCGTTTCCAAGATTAGCGTATGCGACCTTGTCGTTACGCACGCTGCTGCTCCATTCCACGAATCCGCGATAACCGCGTTGGGGCTGACGTGCTTTAGCTGCCGTCGCTAATGTTAAGATTGTCAGTAAGATTACAAGAATTCTTTTCATTTGTTGATTGGTTTGTTCGTCTATAAGACGCAACAATCCTGAAAAGGTCCTATTCCCTGATCAAAAAAATTCAAATAAAATTACAGGAACGGCAGGAAGAATGGTTTGTGATTGTCGGACAAAGCCTCGCGCAAGCGAGCGTAGGCCTTGGTCATCTGATTCTTGACCGTTTTTATGGAAATACCCATTTCCTCCGCTATTTCCTCATTGGTAAGACCGTCACGCTTACTCATCAGGAACACTTCGCGGCATTTTCGCGGCAGATCATCAATAGCCCTCCATATCCGAGCGTCACGAATCGAGGTGTCTATTTCCTCCTCGCCCGCCTCCGGAATCTCGCTTTCGTTTACAGTCTCATGCCGGTTGCGCAAATATGACAGGCAGCCATTTCGAACCGATCTGTATATGAATGATGGGAAATTATCAATCTCGCCACCATCTTCGATATACTGCCATACCCTGACGAAAGCATCCTGTACCAGATCCTCCGCCACATCGGCATCGCCTACAAGACGAAGGGCATACATGCCCAAAGGCAGGTACAGTTTACGGAAATATGCTTCGAATTCTTTCGTTGTCATCGACTGTTAATGTTGGAGAACAGGATATTTCTGCTACAAAGGTAATCAAATTATTTCAAATATATGGGAATATGACGATGAAGATGCTATAATGTCAATAAACCACTAACCGATTTAAACGTTAATAAATCAAGAAAGACCTTAAAAAAATGAATATGAAAAACAGAACATTACTTCTCTGTATGGCGCTGATAGCGGCTCTATCGGCACCGACCGTATGTCAGGCACAGGCACAGCGTAGCCGGGAGTTCAAAGACAAGTATAAGTTGCAGGAGGCAGTGGTGCTGAGCCGTCACAACATACGCGCTCCCCTCTCCGACTCCAAGAGTGCGCTTGGTCGCATGACGCCTCACAAATGGCACAAATGGGGTGTTGGCAAATCCGAGCTTACAAGCCGCGGCGGGGCACTGGAAACCATGATGGGACAGTATTTCCGTAATTGGGCGGTAGACGCCGGACTGTTCCCCGAGAACTGTATTCCTACAGCCAACGACGTCAACGTCATAGCCAACTCCATGCAACGTTGCATAGCCACCGCACAATACTTCACATCCGGATTCATGCCCGTCGGAGGGATTACGGTAAACCACCGTTTCACCCCGAGTCAGATGGATCCGCTGTTCAACCCGCAGCTCACCAAGGCCGGTCCTAAATTCAAGGAGGAAGCCTTAAGGCAGATGAATGCAATGGGCGGAAAGAAAGGGATGCGGGGCGTCAACGAGAAACTGACGCCAAACTATAATCTGATGCACCGGACTCTTGACATGGACCAGAGCCCTATGGCTAAGGAAAACGATCCCGCAATGGCAGGATTGGACAACTACGACACCGAGATTGTTCTGGAACAATGGCAGGAACCGCATTTCAAGAAAGGGTCAGCGCTTCAGGACTATAACGGTGCAAGCGATGCGATGATTCTGCAATATTACGAGACTCCCGATACCCTGGCGGCAACTTTCGGCCACAAACTCAGCCGCAAGGATGTGGAACAATTGGCCAAGATCAAGGACACATATCAGGATGTGCTGTTTGCCACGCCGATAGTAGCGACCAATGTCGCTAATCCGCTGATTCAATATATGTACGATGAACTCCGCTCTCCCAACCGCAAGTTCACGTTCCTGGTAGGACACGACAGCAACATCGGTTCCGTTGCCTCAGCGCTTGGAGTGGAGGAATATGAGCTTCCCGGCACCATCGAGAAAAAGACACCTATAGGCTGCAAACTCGTGGTTGAAAAATTCCTCGGAGCCGACGGCAAGGAATATGCCGACATCAATCTGGTATATCAGAGCGTCGACCAGCTCCGCGACATGGAGTTGCTTAATCTGGATAATCCACCCATGATTTACCCGTTGTCGTTAAAGGGATTACAGAAGAATGCCGATGGCCTTTATGACCTGGCCGACGTCGAGGCCCGCTTCGCCCGGGCCCTCGCCGCCTACGACGCCCTCGACTGAGCATCAGATACACTTATTCACCATATTGACTCCTGCCCGGTTACATGGACAGGAGTTTTTTGTCAACGAAACAGTACATCCTGCCACATCACTGATTAGCATTCAGTAAAGATTCTATTTTTATGTTTATTTCCTGAACAGCCGATTTGTATTCGTCGTCGCCGTCGGCCTCCAGACAGATGGTAACGGTCTGCCAGGAGCGGCGTGAATCTTTCCCGAAATAATTGTCATCGACACGGAAACTATATTCCCCCGTCTGTATGGCAGGTCCGGCAATCAAAACGGCCCTTGGTCTTGATACAGAATGATCCGCGGTCAACGTTTTGCGGTCATCTTCGGAAAAGAACGGCTCGATAACGAATTCTGTGCCGGGAACAGACGCGTTCATTTTCACATGGCCGGACGCATTGTATTTTATTATCTCACCATTTACCTTCGCGCCGAGATACTGCATTTTCCTATTATGAGAAGCGGCATATATCGCCTTGGTCCGTTCGACCATCTCGTCGTCATGATACCAGAAACAGTCGTGCGGATCGGTGCTTTCAGAGCCATCTGCATACCATCGCGAATAGAGACGGCCTTCCTTGGGTCGAGGATTATTCATGGATTTGGCTATGAACCGTGCTATGTAACGCTGCGTCTCGTCGGAGAGGTCGAAATGTCCCCTGCCGGCATCGCACAGAAACGAGATGCGGCTGTCGGGATACATCATCCGGAATGCAAGCGCAGGACGCACCCGCGCCTCCCACCATTCATATTCCCCCTCGATCATCAGCCCCGGAATATAATCTATGTTTCGTGTACGTCCCCATTCTACATTCTCTCTGCCATATCCGCAAAGATTGGTGCGCGGTGCATCTCCGTGAAACGAGATTATGCAGAGGGTCCTGTCAGGGTTCCACGCTGCAAAATTCCACGGAAAGGTTGCCTGTGCGGAATGTCCGAACGGAATTATGGGTACCGTTTCAATCTCCGGATGCTCGGTACCTTTGGCAAAATCAGCCATTATTCTCTCAAAGCGCTTCTGACAGCCATCCTCCGTGTCCCAGTTTTGCGAACCTCGCTGCACGAATGCCATCGCAACGCCAAGGCTGTCCATTGCCGCAGTGAACGCCGCACTGCGGAACAGCGCCTCCTCCGTCATATTCTGATGACAATACAGCACAGCCTTTACCTCCGAGGCTCCGCGCGGCAACCTTATATATGCACGTTCTCCCTCATCCCCTGTATGGTAGTCGAAAGTCACACGCGACTTCTGTAACTCGACTCTGCCGCGCATGTAATCCGTAATAGCACGTACCGAATCGACATTGGCATGACAGCGGTCGAAACGTGTACCGAACGGGCCCATTGTCAGCGGATTACGGTCGTCGTTCTGGTGAGCGACACAATGCAGTACAAAATAATTTACCCCCGTATCACACAGTTTGTCTATATCATCCTTGAAATTGCTCAAGACGGGTTGAATGTCCGCATCGCCGGGATAGGCCGTGAAACATTCACATCCTATGATGTCGCGTCCCGCACTGTGGCCGTACCGTGACACAAAATATGGCCTCTCAATCGAACCGTAATGACATCTGGCCCAATATTCACTCATCGGCAAATCAAACGACATGCCGTATTCCTTGCGGTCGAAGTCTCCGTTACCGTATGGTTCTCCGGCCAGTTTAAGGCCATAACGGCCTATCATTTTCTTGAAAGGAAGAAGGAACTCAGACATGAAAAGCTTCTGTTTAGCCTCGGTGATTCTGCCTATGCCCCCATATAGAAAATCCTTGCCTTCTCCTGTAGTGATATATTCCGGACCAAGGGCCTCCGTCCAATCCTGACCGCCCGCTTCCCAACTGTCTATGCAGATGTATTGTAAGGTCGAGCCGCAGAATTCCTTCAACTCCTCAAGAAGCGGCTTGAGAAAGCGGTTGAAATGCGCCTCCACTCCCTTGCGCGACAGTTTGTCCACTTCAAGTCCGATTCCGGCCTCGGAAGCGGCTGTGACCGTTTCGCCGTTGGTGGTGTATCCGACCCTGCGATATGTGATACCGCTGCCGGGAGAGGTCAGGACTTCCATACGGTCCAGATTCGAACCGCGGTTTGCCGTCAGTCGGATATATTTTCCGCTTGTCGGCTCAAACGACAGGTGCATCGGTATGTCTCTCGCTTTCAACGGACGCCCGGACATCGTTCCAACATTCTGCCAGTTCCTGCCGTCTTCGCTTATTTCCACCTTGATTTTTGGCGCATAATCGCGGGGACCGTCGAACGGGTCCAGCGGCTTTTCCCTTTCCCCACGCCACAGATTTATACCTATTACCGGCTTCTTTCTGTTCAGTCTGACTATGACCGTTCCGTCTTTCTCAATTCGGCGGTTCAGAGTCTGCATTTCATCGTCACAAGAGGTTTTGAATGTCTTGATGTCACGGTAGAAACCCATCTTGTGCACCGGAACAGGTGGATTTTTTCGGCCGGACACACTCCATGTAAGCTGTTTCATTGATTCTTCCGGTTTTATCCAGGGACCTCCCATAGCCGTATAGCCCGGCGAATTGTGCAGACCCAACACAATGCCGAGGCGCTTTGCTTCCTTACATGCATGTTTGACCGCATCTATCCATTCCCTGCTTCCATAATCAACCGGGCCACGACTCACGCCGACCCACGTGTCGAATATAAAAGCAGACTCTATACCTGCCGCCTTCATATATTCCAGGTCCTTGGTTATACCCTCTTTGGATATATTACCGTTCATCCATTCCCAGTAACAGCCGGTCACGGGATGTGAGGGTTGAACGGTTCGACCGGCAAACATCTGAAACGACAGCACAATGCCAAAGAATAATGAAATTAAGAATTGTTTCATTTTTATCAGTTCTTTGACCTAAGTACGGTCACAGAACGTCATGCACTCATTAATAATGAAACAACTTTTGAAGCATTATAATTCAAAATCAGTTCATCGAGGCATTCTGTCTGAGCTAATAACGGATACAATCTTTCCTTCAATGCTTGTTTATTTAGAAAAAAGATGTATTTTTGCATTTATAAATCAGATTTATGTTAGAGCAGGAGAAATATAACAGGATTGTCCAGGCAATCATAAATAAAGCCGCAGAGATTCTACCTAAAGGATCACAGGTATCTCTATACGGTTCACGAGCACGTGGCGATGCTCGTCCGGACTCTGACTGGGACCTTCATATTCTCGTCCCTGGCGAAGAACGACTGCCTATTTCTAAATGGGACGAATATGGATGGCCTTTCGAACAGATAGGATGGGATTTTGACGAATGGGTTACGCCTCGTGTATATTCATTTGCAGGATGGATTAAACGCAACTTTCTTCCTTTCTACAAGAACGTTGAGAATGATAAGATAATCATCTTTCAAAATTGAATACCTTAGACAACTTCTATATGACACTAAATTCTAAAGAACGGTCAGATATTGTCGAATACAGACTTGAGAGGGCCATTAAAACTATAAAGTAAGTCACGGATGTCGGATCTCTGGGATATTGGACTCTTGCAGCCAATCGCTTATAATTATGCCGCATATTACGCAAGCGCCGCTTTGCTGATCAGCGCAGGCATAGATGCTACGACTCATAGAGGAGTTATCCGTATGATAAGTTCATCTTATGTCAAAACAGGTATGCTGCATGAAGAAGATTCCAAGCTATTGGGCAGATTATTCACAATGCGCCAATCAGGAGATTACGAAGACTTGTTTGATTGGGAAGAAAAAGATGTGTTCCCCTTAATCCCTCAAGTAAAGGATTACATTAACAGGATTCAAAATATAATTGAGTCTGCAACTCAAACTAATCAGATAACAACAATAAACTATGAATAAGAAGCTTTTGATGACAGTTTTAGCAGTCGGCATGGTGTATTTGACATCGATGGGCAAAGAACCGGTCAAGATACCGTTGGGAACCGACAAAGATGCCGGTATGATGTATGTATATCCGGCCGACAAGAGTTCGGGAGTGGCTGTTGTGGGATGCCCCGGCGGCGGTTACGCCATGAAGGCGATGGATCACGAAGGCTTCGATTTTGCCGGCGAACTCAATAACTTGGGTGTCACATACGCCGTGGTGGATTACCGTCTGCCTCACGGACAGTCGGAAGTGCCGGGCGACGACGTGCGCAAGGCGATCAAGATCATGCGCGAACATGCCAAGGAATGGGGCATAGATAAAACCGGTGTCATGGGATTCTCGGCCGGCGGCCATCTTGCATCTACCGTTGCCACACATTACGACAAGGAATCGCGTCCGGATTTCCAGATTCTGTTTTACCCTGTCATAACGATGGACCCTGAATACACACACATGGGTTCCAGAGCAAATCTGTTAGGAGAGAATCCATCTAAGGAGTTGGAAGTGAAATATTCCAATGAGCTGCAGATAACCGAAGACACTCCCCCGGCCCTTATATTCCACTGCAGTGACGACAACATCGTGCCGGTAGCCAACGCCGTGAATTACTACACCGCACTTCAACGACATGGAGTTCCCGCCTCCCTGCACATATACCCTACCGGCGGCCACGGATGGGGATTCCGCGATTCATACCGGTACAAATCCCAATGGCTCCCCATCTTCCTCGACTTTCTCTCCTCACTCAAAACGAAATAATACTTTTAGCCTATTTTCGGGTTAATAACAAAGATGATAAAAGACAGAAATCATATTGACCGCGCGAAGAACAATCTGCTTTCGGCATTGAAGGCGGAGCATGCGTTTTGGTCGTATGATTTAACTTCAATAACAATAGAAAACATTGATGACGAACAACTGATTGCCTTGACAATGCGATATCTTGATTTACCTGAAATCAAGCAGCTGTTTAATATTTATTCATATCGAAAGATTAAGTCGGCATGGCGTAAGTTGTTAGTTCCGGAAGGAGCCTACCTCTATACATTAAACCGCTTCTTTGCCTGGTATTATTTCAAAGCCAAGCGCCCTGACGCCTATTTAAAGTCATTGCAGACTCGCCACGTCAACAAACTAATCAACGCTTGATATCCTATGAAAGGTCTCGCTCCGCATACTTCCTCCATTTTTGAGGCTCTCTCAAAACTTGAATGCATCAAGCCTTATGTTCTTGTGGGAGGCACAGCTCTTTCCCTTCAATTAGCAACCAGACAAAGCGAGGATCTGGATTTTATGTCCTGGAGGAAATCTAAAGACGAGAAACGCGAAGTAGATTGGCCGACAATCAGAAAGGAACTCCAATCCATAGGCGAAGTGGAGAAATGCGATATTCTGGACTTGGATCATATAGAATATATTGTAAACGGAGTTAAAATTTCCTTTTATGCCAATCCCAATTATTCTCATTTGCAGGCAGAGATTCCTTTTCTCAATAATATAAGGCTTGCAGATCCTCTGTCTATAGGTGCGATGAAAATGGAAGTCATGTTGCGTCGTAGCAAATTCCGTGACTATTATGACATCTATTCGTTACTTGAGCATGGTGTTAAGTTACAGAACATGATTCGTTTGGCCTTAAAGTATTCCGGCCATAGATTAAAGTCCAAGAACCTGATTGCAATGCTAACGCGTGGCAATCGATTCCTCCCCGACTCTCATTTTGCCACCCTCCGGCCAATCTATCCCATAGGACCAGAGGATATAGAGAATCGTATTAAAACCGAAATAGAATCTTTCGACCTGTAAATACATATTTCATCTTATTTGGTTGGTTAAGGTATTCATATTAACTTTGTAGGAAATAACCTGACTACCATATCATGACTACAAACGAAACGCATATTGACGCGACCGTGCGTAAGCACCGGCGCGTGGATGCCGCCGACGTGCTGCGCGGCTTCGCGGTGCTGGCCATTATCCTGCTCCATTCCATCGAGCATTTCAACTTCTATTCCTTTCCCGACACCTCGACGCAAAGCAATTTCCTGAACTTCTGCGACAAGGCTATCTGGGACGGTCTGTTCTTCATGTTCGGCGGCAAAGCGTACGCAATATTCGCCATGCTGTTCGGTTTCAGCTTCTTCATACAGCATGACAACCAGCGTATGCGCGGCAAGGATTTCCGTCTGCGGTTCAGTTGGCGTCTGGTCATCCTGTTCCTGATAGGCAATTTCAACGCGGCTTTCTTTACGAGCGAGATTCTTGTGATGTATTCACTTATCGGTTTTGTTTTGGTGCTGACCTGCAAGCTGCCTACAAAATGGATTGTAGCCATTTCCACTATATGTCTGCTGCAACCTTCATGCATTTATCAGATAGTCCGTTCATTATGTTCGGATTCATACCAGATTATGAGCCTTGATACAGGAGCCTACTGGGAAGCTACTTTCGCAATGCAGAACAGCGGTGACTTCTGGTCTACCGTAAAGGTCAACCTTTGGGAAGGACAGCTTGCCTCACTTGCCTGGGCCTGGGACCATGGCCGTATTTTCCAGACTGCGGGACTCTTTATGGCCGGTATGCTTATCGGGCGCCAGGGATGGTTCCATAAAGAGAACCTGAAATACTGGGGCCGCGCTCTTGCCATAGCCTTATTATGCTTCTTCCCGCTTCATGGTCTGAATTCCATGACAGGTGATTATATCACGAATCCCAACCTCAAGACACCTCTTTTGATACTTGTGTCTTCGCTGGCAAACCTCTCGTTCATGGTCATATTGGTATCGGGCATCCTGTTCGCCTACTATAAGACCAAGGGTCTGAGCCGCGCCCTTACATGGCTGATTCCTTACGGCAAGATGAGCATGACCAACTATGTGACACAGGGCATCATCGGATCGGCTCTCTACTATAACTGGGGACTGCATCTGCAGCTCGGCATCACGCCAAGCGTCTTTGTAGGCGTAGCCATATTCATCGTGCAGTACATCTTCTGCCGATTCTGGGTAGGCCGTCACAACCACGGCCCCCTTGAATACATCTGGAAACGCCTAACTTGGATTTAACGACTTAAACAATACGGTTATGAATAAGACTATAGCGGCATTATCAGCCGGTGCGCTGTGCCTATGCAGCATCGCGGTATCCTGCAACAAGACGACCGAAAACGAAAACAAGGGAGAGGGCGTCTCGCAGAATCTTCCTGTCTACAACATCAAGCAGTCGAGCACATCCACTCTCGACAAGACAGAGAAGAATGTTCTCGTCATTTCGGCCAGTCCTCGTCGTGGTGGCAACACCGACCTGCTGTGCGATGAATTCGTGCGCGGCGCTCAGGAAGCCGGCGGAACCGTGGAAAAGATTTGCCTTGACGATTACAAGATAGATTTCTTCCACGAGCAGCATGAGCTTTCAGCCGATTCCATCACTGATGGCGACCAGGCTCCCGAAATAATCGACAAGATGGTCAAGGCAGACATAATCGTACTGTCCAGCCCTGTCTATTACATGAACATCGATGGCCAGCTGAAGGCTTTGATGGACCGCTGTTACCGTCACGAAGGCCTTAACGGCAAGGAATTCTATTACATCACGGCCTGTGCCGATGCCGAGGACTCGACTGCAGAAACAGCTATCTTCGCATTCCGCGGATTCGTGGTGTGTCTCCCCGATCCCGTGGAGCGCGGCATGGTAAAAGCCACCGGCATGGGTCGCAAGGCCGCAGTGAAGCAGTCGCAATACATGCAGGAGGCCTATGACCTCGGCAAGACGATCTAAAGTATCTTCTAAACCTCTAATAAATGCGAGGGTGTATCATAATGATACGCCCTCGTTTAACTTTTCTTTCATTCAAAGAGGATTGTGGAGAGAATACCGCAAGTCGAGAATTGGCCGGCTTGTCAGCGATATCAACCCTTCGCAGTACCGCGAATAGGGGTCATACGGACTACATGCCGAAGCACTCGACGCACCGTCTTCCACTTCGGGAAGATGGCATTAGGCCGCAGCGAGCTGTAACTCAACAGTATAATTAACAGCGACAACAGGGCCACTATCAGCAGCCACCCGAATATCTCCTTCATCGACACCACCAGGGCCTGAGTCTGCACGAGTCCAAACAACTCCTGCATAGGTATATGTGCGGTGTCGGGATTAAAATCAGTAATAGTATAAAATAGTCGAGTCGGGCACGATCTCCGTATTTTCGGGTAGTCCTGCCGTCACCACAAGATTCCTGTTCAGGATAGTAAGCGTAATGTTGATTTTCACAAGCTGCAGTTCAAGGTTGGACACAAGGAGTTCGTATCGTGTTATGTCGTTCTGCAACGCCATTCCCTGCTCGTATCGGGCCTTCATATTTTCCAACACCTGTCGGGCCTGGATTATGTTGTTCTCAACGACTTCCCGCAGGTTGTCGTATTTGTAGATGTCAAGATAGAACCCTGCCAACTTAAGCCTTATATTGTCCCGTTGCATTTCTGTCGAATAATTGGCCGCAGTAGCTTTCTGCTTGGCCAGTTTCACGCTTGCCGTCAATGCGCCTCCTGTGTATACCGCCTGCGAGATACTGACGCCAAGATTGTTGCCGAAATGCGGAATTAGTGAACGACGGACGTAATTGCGCGCTGTTGGTTTCGGCAATACGGAACAGTTCTTCCATTGTCACGACCTGCCGGTTCCCGGCCATGACACACACTCCGCCGCTCCACAGGGATACGACAAGCAACCCTGTGAGCAATCGATGATTGTTCATTATGGTATTTTAAATGTAAGACTTATTGAAATTTCTCCGGATAATGATTATTTCTTTTACTACCGGAGATTATCTCTAACGTTGGTTCGTCAGAGTGTAATGGAGGCTGTGCTCTTCCAGTTTTCAAGATAGCCCCAATTGGGAACTACAGGGCAATTATGGAATACTTCTTTCTGTATATCAGACATATATGGCGCAACTCTGTATAAATTGCACTGCAAAGTTACTAAATTTTCGGCACTTTGCCAAAATACCGTAACCAGCTGTATGGTTTTCGATGTCTGAGGTAATTATGGTCGGCATCGTTGGCGTAGGCTTCCTTTTCGAACGAAATGGCATCGTACGCCTTCCACCAGTCACGGTATTTTAACAGATGTATAAGCCATTCCAACACATATAGAATAAAGAAAGGAATATAAAGCAATTCCAGCTGTTGCTGACAATGAATCAGCTCATGGTTCAGTATATCCGGCGTTATGCGTTTCCGGTCCCGCGTAAACACCAGCCCGAATAACGTTATCGCCGTTACCTTCCCTTCCGGCACCAATTTGGTCTCTATCACCTTTGTTTTCATCCGGTTACGACAATAGGCTTTGGATCAGGCATCGGCTGGCTCAAAATCGATGAGTTCGCCGGGAGCCGTGATGTCGTCCGGCTCCTCGTATTCGGTGACGAAGCGGGCCGGAATCTGCTTCTTGGCTTTCAAACCAAGCTTGCTGAGTCTGTTTGCAAGCGTCGTGACATTGTTGTTGCCCGTCGAGAAACGCTTCACGGCGCTGTTGTAGCTGTTCAAGGCATTGTTGAGTCCCTTGCCGACGGAATCGAGATCTTCGAGGAATGCCACTATGCTGTTGGCTAATTTTGTGCCGCATTCCGCTATCTTCTCGGCGTTGGCTGTCTGGTCCTCGCTCTGCCACATCTGCTCCACAAGATGCAGCACGGTCACAAGATGTGTGGGCGACACCATCACCACATGACTGTCGTATGCCTTCATCCATAGGTCGGGGTTGGTGTGCATGGCCGTCAGATAAGCGCCCTCGTGAGGCATGAACATCAGCACAAAATCCCCCTTCTTTGCTCCTATCTTGCTCTGATAGTCCTTGTTTCGTAGCGTCTTGATATGGTTTTCGACCGATGCGAGATGTTCCTTGGCCAGCAGTGCCCGTTTCTCCTCGGTATCGGCCTCAAGCATCTGCAGATATGCGGTCAGCGACACCTTGGAGTCAATGATTATGTCGCGGTTGCCGGGGCAATGTATCACGGCGTCGGGACGCAACCGGTCGCCTTCGACGGTAGTGGATTCCTGTGTCACGAACCATCTCCCCTCCTGCAGGCCTGAATGCTCCAGGATGTTGGCCAGCACCATCTCCCCCCAGCGTCCCTGAACGCCGGTATTTCCTTTCAAAGCCGTGGCGAGGCGTCCCGTCTCGCGGCTGACTTCGCTGTTCAGCTTATGCAGGTTCTGTATTTCGGCCAGCAGGGACAT
Organism: uncultured Porphyromonadaceae bacterium; assembly: GCA_905198125.1. GTDB lineage: Bacteria > Bacteroidota > Bacteroidia > Bacteroidales > Muribaculaceae > Lepagella. The sequence continues at coordinate 41,218 of CAJKBH010000010.1, read as the reverse complement.
ACGGTCTTTCTTGTCACCGTCGCAAGTGTCGCGATAACTCTTGATGAATTCCTCAAGATTGGTCTTCATCGGCGACAGAACGGCCTCGAGAGAAATACGGGAATTACGGTCAAGCACAGTTGAATTGGCCTGAAGCACATCTGCAGCCAACGCCTTGAACTTCTCGCCGAGCATTTCACGCTCATGCTCCAACTGTGCCTGATGCGTGATTTTCAACTCCCCTATCTGCGACTCATACGACTTGCGCATCTCATTTGTCTGCGAATCGTGCGACTCCTTCAGTTGCAGGATTTGTGATTCGTACGAATTTCGCAAATCGTTCAGCCTAATCTGCGCCGATTCCGTCTCGTTTTTACGTATCTGCTCTGCGGAAGCCTTATAGCTCTCCAGCTCAAGTTGCAGCCTATCGGCATTCTTCGTAGCTTCCGCCGTGTGCCTGTTATATTCCATATTATTGCGGTAAAGCACTATGCAGATTACAAATGCGCCCGCTAAGAGCACCGCAAGTATTATATCCACTATCATAATTTCAATGTTTATACAGCAAATTTACTCCTTTTTTTCGATAATTCCGAATCATTTATTAAATTTGAATTGATTATGGGAAAGGAAATCGAACATAAGTATCTGGTGAAGGATGACGGATACGTCGGAATGAGCATGGCTTCGCACCATATCCGTCAGGGGTATCTGTCACGGGTGCCGGAACGCGTGGTGCGTGTGCGCACATACGACGACAAGGGATTCATAACCGTAAAAGGAAAGAATCATGGCGACACGCGTCCGGAATTCGAGTATGAGGTTCCGCTGTGCGAGGCCGAGGAGATGCTGTCGCTATGCGAGCCTCCCGTAATAGACAAGGTCCGTTACATCGTACCGTATGCCGGATTTACGTGGGAAGTGGACAAGTTCGAGAGCAAGACGGGACTCGTGACAGCAGAAATCGAACTGCCGGAATCGGGCATACAATACGAATTGCCGCCGTTCGTGGGCGATAATGTGACCGGCGATCCGAGGTATTACAATTCCAACATTGCTGCCCTGTTATAAATTTTGTTCGGGTATGCGCCGTGGCTTGTCATTATCGGCGCTTCTTTAACGCGTCGAGGAGCTGCTGCAGCTCGTTGCGGGTCTCGGTCAGCTTCTCGATTATCTCCATGTTGCGCGATATGTTCTCGCGGTTGGCCTTCAGCTGCTCCTTGGCTGCCTCCATACGCAGGCCTTTCACTTTAAGCAGATAATGGATTATCTGTAAGCACCGTATATTCTCAGGCGTGTAGTATCGCTGGTTGGCGGCGCTGCGTCGCGGAGCGCATTCGGGAAACTCCGTTTCCCAGTACCTCAACGTGGACGTCGGGACGTCCAGCATGGCGGACACATCCCGAATCTTATAATATTTTTTGTCAAATTCCCGATCTTCCATACCTAACCTGTTGTCACTCCATCACATCGCCTGCACTTTCGGCCTTGGCCGCGAAGTCGGCGTATTCCTCGGGCGTCATGTCCATAAAATTGAAGTTAGCAGGATTCTGCGGTTCGCTGCGAAACTTCACCTCGTAATGCAGGTGGGGTCCCGACGATTTTCCCGTGGACCCAACCCTCCCTATTATCTGGCCGCGCTTCACCTCCTGACCGTTCTCTACTTCTATCCGCGAAAGGTGCATGTATCGTGTCTGGTAGTTCATTCCGTGGTCTATGGCTACCATATTGCCGTATTGGTTAGCACGCCGTGCCGTCGAGACCTTGCCGTTGGCAGTGGCATAAACCGGAGTTCCCTCGCGTGCCGCGAAGTCGATGCCGGGATGAATCTTTATCTCTCCGCTTACGGGATCGCGGCGTTTGCCGAAACCGCTGGATATAGTCACATCCTTCAGAGTAACAGGCAGTATGGAAGGCACATGCGAGATTTTGTCCTTCTGCTTCACCGCCTCCTCCTTGATCTGGTCGAACGACAACGACTGCGCGTATATCTGGCGTTCGAGCATATCCATGCTTTGCGTCATGGTCTTTACTATGCCGCCGTCGCTCATACCCGTAAGATCTCGATAGCGCTTGTCGCTGTTCAGACCTGCATAGCGCCATGTATGGTCAACGGGATCCATCTGCAGCATCACGCGGTAGAACTTGTCGTCGCGGTTCTGCAGATGCTCTATCATGTTCTGGGCATTGTCCAGACGGCGGTTCAGTATCTCGAATTGCTGCTTCATGTAACTGTTCTCCTCGCGCAGGCGCCGCTCGCCGGGAGTATCGAATATTGAAAAGTATATCACGAACAGGCACGCACACACCAAAAGCGACACCAATATATAGCGGACTGCCGCCGTCATCCTCCGTTTTAAGGTCGGGAATACGCGCTCAAAATTGTCGGTCTCAGGATTATACTTATAATATTGATTGCGGCTCATATTCTTAAGTTCTTGCAAAAATAGTAAATTATGACTAATTTTGCAATTCGGATTCTTATAGACACTCTCCCCAAGGTTAAAATAACAGCAAAATGACTTCTAAGGAAATTCGCGAATCGTTCAAACAGTTTTACCGCGAGCGCGGTCACAAGATAGTTCCGTCAGCACCGATGGTGTTGAAAGACGACCCCACCCTGATGTTCACCAACGCGGGCATGAACCAGTTCAAGGATATTATACTGGGCAACCGCGTCCCCGAGTCGAAGCGCATGGCCGACAGCCAGAAGTGCCTTCGCGTGTCGGGCAAGCACAACGACCTTGAGGAAGTGGGTCACGACACTTATCATCACACCATGTTCGAGATGCTTGGCAACTGGTCGTTCGGCGATTATTTCAAGAAAGAGGCCATCGACTTCGCCTGGGAATATCTCGTGGGCATACTGAAACTCAATCCCGAGCGTCTGTACGCCACCGTATTCGAGGGTTACGCTCCCGAAGGTCTGGAGCGCGATGACGAGGCCGCTGCCATCTGGGAGAAGCATCTGCCCAAGAGCCACATCATCAACGGAAACCGTCACGATAATTTCTGGGAGATGGGCGACACGGGTCCCTGCGGTCCCTGTTCTGAAATTCACATCGACCTGCGCAGCGACAAGGAGCGCGATGAAGTGGATGGAGCTTCGCTCGTAAACAAGGACAATCCCCAGGTAATCGAGATATGGAACCTGGTGTTCATGCAGTATAACCGTAAGGCCGACGGCCATCTGGAGCCGCTGCCCGCCAAGGTGATAGACACCGGCATGGGCTTCGAGCGCCTTTGCATGGCCCTGCAGGGCAAACAGTCGAACTACGACACCGACATATTTACCCCGCTGATCGACAAGATTTCCGAACTGACCGGCAAGAAATACGGTGTGGACGAGAAGATGGACGTGGCCATGCGCGTAGCCGCCGACCACGTGCGCACCATCGCCTTCTCCATCGCAGACTCACAGCTCCCCGGCAACGCCAAGGCCGGTTATGTGATCCGCCGCATCCTGCGTCGTGCGGTGCGTTACGTCTACACGTTCCTCGACCGCAAGGAACCGCTGCTCTATCTGCTCATCGACACTCTCATAGCTCAGATGGGCGACGCATATCCCGAACTTCCTGCTCAGGCCGATCTCATTAAGAAGGTAATCAAGGAGGAGGAAGAAGCATTCCTCCGTACGCTCGACAAGGGTATCTCGCTGCTCGACTCCATCATGGAGAAGACCCGCAAGGAAGGCAAGACCCTGGTAAGCGGCGCCGACGCCTTCACTCTCTACGACACCTACGGATTCCCGCTCGACCTGACGCAGCTGATCCTTCGCGAAAACGGCATGGACGTAGACATCGAGGGCTTCGAGGCCGAGATGGCCAAACAGAAGGCCCGTGCGCGCAACGCCGCTTCCGTAGAGAATTCCGACTGGATCGAGGTCAATCCCGGCAACGAGACATTCGTAGGCTACGACAATACAGAGGTAAAGACCCGCATTCTGCGTTACCGCAACGTAAAGCAGAAAAACAAGGAGTTTTACCAGATCATGCTTGAGTCCACTCCCTTCTACGGCGAGATGGGCGGTCAGGTAGGCGACAAGGGTTGGCTGATAGCTCCCGACGGCACCAGGACCGAGATATTCGACACCAAGAAAGAGAACAACACTGCGGTGCATCTCGTGAAGAAGATGCCGGCAGACGTAAACGTTGAGTTTACCGCCAAGATTGACACCGAGGCGCGTCAGCGCACGTCGGCCAACCATAGCGCCACCCACCTGCTGCACGAGGCACTGCGCGAGGTGCTCGGCACACACGTGGAGCAGAAAGGATCGCTGGTAACTCCCGACATCCTTCGTTTTGACTTCTCTCATTTCCAGAAAGTCACGCCCGAGGAGCTGCGTAAGGTGGAGCATATCGTAAACCGCCGCATCCGCGAGGCCATGCCTCTGCAGGAAGCGCGCGAGGTACCCATCGCCGAGGCTCGCGAAATGGGTGCCATGGCGCTGTTCGGCGAGAAATACGGCGACAAGGTGCGCGTGATACGTTTCGGCGACAGCGTCGAACTGTGCGGCGGTACGCACGTGGCCAACACCGGCAATATCGGTATGCTGCGCATTATCTCCGAAAGCTCCATTGCCGCCGGTATCCGCCGTATCGAGGCCGTGACCGGCGCGTCAGTGGAGAAAGCCATTGACGATATGTTCGACACCATGACATGCCTGAAGGAAATGATGGGCAACTCCTGCGACCTGATTGCCGGCATCAAGAAGTCTATCGAAGAAAACGCCGAACTGCGCAAACAGGTCAACAAGTTCATGGAGGACCGCACCGCGATGCTGACCAAGGAGGCTCTCGAAAACGCCAAGATCAAGAACGGCGTAAAGGTAGTGATGCTGCCCGGCGTCCGTCTCCCCGAGGTGGTGAAGAACATCGCGTTCAATATCCGCAAGCTCAGCCCCGAATCTACCGTATTTATCGGCCTGAACGTGTCGAACGACAAGCCGATGCTCACCGTGGCGCTCAGCGATGATATCGTAAAGCAGGGTTACAACGCCGGACAGATTGTACGCGAAGCCGCCAAGTGCATCAAGGGCGGCGGCGGCGGTCAGCCTTTCTTCGCACAGGCCGGCGGAAAGGACGCTTCGGGTCTCTCCCTGGCCGGAGACAAGATTCTGGAACTGCTGCATCTCGATTGAGCGGCTGTCCCTGAAAATTACGGATAATTTGAAAATGAAGATATTTGACGCATCATCACGATGGGGAGTTTTCGCACTCTCCTTCGTGGTGATGTTCCTTTTGATGGGAATGACGCAGAATGTAGTCAATTCCATAGGTCCGGACCGACGCTGTTCCATCCTGACGGTTTCGGTGATCCAGGGTCTGTTTGTATTCATATTCCCCACCATGCTGTCCTGGCTTATGACATCCGCACGGCCATGGAACATGATGGGTATGGACCGCAGTCTCACCCTCAGGTCGCTGGGATGGATGTTAGTGCTGTATGTCATAGCCTATCCGGCAATGGCTCAGATAATATATTACAATGCCGACATTTCGTTTCCCGACAGCATGAAGGGTCTGGAACAGACTTTGCGCGATTGGGAAAACGCCGGAGCCGACGCCACGGCGGCAATTATGAGCACTACAACCGTAGGAGGTCTGATAGTCAACATCCTTATAGTAGGGCTGTTCACCGGACTGGCCGAGGAGATGTTTTTCCGTGCCGGCATCCAGCGTATGATGATGGCGTCACGTCTCTCCCCCGCTGTGGCGATATGGTCGGCGGCCGCAATCTTCAGTTTCGTGCATTTCCAGTTCTTCGGTTTCGTGCCGCGTCTATTATTGGGCGCCATGTTCGGTTACGTGTACTGGCGCACCGGCTCCATCTGGGCACCGGCTCTGCTGCACGGCATCAACAATTCAATAGTGGTCGTTACCGAATGGATCAACCGGCGCAACGGCACTTCGTTCGATTTCGAACAATACATCACCGACACATCAGGCATCCCCTGGTGGTTCATATTCTGCACTCTCCTGACCATATTGTTCATCATATACTCAAATAGACGCATTCCCAATGGCAGCGGCAACTGATTATAGAAAAATAATAGCCGACATACGTGCCGGTAAAATCAATCCTGTCTATGTGCTTGTAGGTCAGGAAACGTATTTTATCGACCTGATTGTGGCCGAGCTGGAAAAGCGCGTCGTGGCCCCGGAGGACCGCGATTTTAACTACAACCTCTACTACGGCAGCCAGACCGTTGCGGAATCGGTTGTGAACTGCGCCCAGCAGTTTCCCGTCATGGCCGACCGCAAGCTGGTGATCCTTAAGGAATCGCAGGCTATGGCCAATGCCAAGAACGAGCTGGACAAGTTCGTGCAGTATGTGGCCAATCCCAACATGACCACAGTGCTGGTCATAACGTTCACGGGCGAAAAGACGGCAGCCACTGCCAACCTGCAGAAAGCCGCCGCCAAAAGCGAGGGCATTGTCTTCAAATCCGAATCGCCGCGCGACTATCAGTTGCCGGCCTACGTGAAGGATTACTGCCAGCAACATAAGATCAGCATCGACGACAAGGCCGTGTCCATGCTGTGCGAATATATCGGCGCACCTCTGAGCAAGTTGTTCGGTGAGCTTGGCAAACTGATTCAGATCAAAGGTGGCAAAGGACGTATCTCGCCCGAGGATGTCGAGAAGAACGTCGGAATATCGAAAGACTACAACAACTGGGAGCTTCTGAAGGCCGTAATAAACCGTGATTATCCCAAGTGCTGTGCCATAATTAAGTATTTCCGCAACAATCCCAAGAACAATCCCACTATCGTAACGGGGTCGGTGCTGTTCAATTATTTCGCGAAACTGACGGTGGCGCATTTCCTTCCAAGCAAAGACGATTCCAGTCTTATGGTTGCTCTGGAGGCCAAGAATGCCTATTCGTTGGGAGATTACAAAACCGGATTGAGAACCTATTCACCTGCCAAGGCTGTCAACGCCATACATCACCTGCGCGAGTTCGATGCCAAGAACAAGGGCATCGGTTCATTCGGCAACGAATACGATCTCTTACAGGAACTTATTTTCAAGATTATGACCTGATTTCTGTAAAAAATCCGACCTTGTTTTTAACTTAAATAAAAAAATTCTCTTTTTAGAAAATATTTATAACAATTGTGTGTTATAAATTATAGGCTCACTATGCAATAAGGTATAGAAGACGGGCTGCAATAATAGATATATGAGACAACTCAAGATAACCAAGTCAATTACCAATCGCGAGAGCGCTTCACTTGACAAGTATCTTCAGGAGATTGGTCGTGAGGAGCTTATTTCGGTAAGCGAAGAGGTAGAACTGGCACAAAGAATCAAGAAGGGAGATCAGGCAGCGCTCGATAAGCTGATTAAAGCGAATCTTCGTTTTGTCGTTTCCGTAGCTAAACAGTATCAGAATCAAGGTCTCAGCCTTCCCGACCTGATCAACGAGGGCAATCTGGGCCTGATACGCGCCGCTCAGAAGTTTGACGAAACGCGAGGATTTAAATTCATTTCGTATGCCGTATGGTGGATACGTCAATCCATTCTACAGGCACTGGCCGAGCAGTCGCGTATAGTGCGCCTGCCCCTGAATCAGGTAGGTTCGCTGAACAAGATAACCAAGGAGATGGCCCGCTTCGAGCAGGAAAACGAGCGTCGGCCCTCGACCGAGGAGCTGGCAGAACGCCTTGATATGTCGGTCGACAAAATCTCCGACGCCATTCAGGTCAGCGGCCGTCCCATTTCGGTAGACGCTCCATTCGTTGAAGGCGAGGACAATTCGCTGCTCGACGTGCTCACCAACGACGACTCACCCATGGCTGACGCCGACCTGAACAAGGAATCGCTTTCCAAGGAAGTGGACCGTGCCCTCAAACAGCTTTATGACCGCGAACGTGAAATTCTGAAGATGTTCTTCGGCATCGGATGCCAGGAAATGACTCTGGAGGAAATCGGCGCCAAGTTCGACCTGACACGCGAACGCGTACGCCAGATCAAGGAGAAGGCCATCCGCCGGCTCAAAGGTCAGAAAAGCAAACTGCTGAAATCATATTTAGGCGAGTAATGCCTGCGGTAATCATACATCAACCACTAACCTGAAGCCTATGACAAAGAATATACTTCACAACATATTCCTTGCCGTAGGCTTGTTGTTTGGAGCTACGGTTCCGACAGCCAATGCCGAGGTAATCACCTACAAGGTCAAGGATAACGGCACGCTTACGGTCAGAAACGATTCGGTAGCGGAACAGGAACAGTATTTCGATACGGGCGCGTTAGTCAACATCCCCGACAAGCGGAAGCATACCACGGAAAGCCTTTTCCCGGACAAATCGATAGACCTGGGCAAGTCGCATTTCACGTGGGGGGCTGAATTCGGTTCGTCCATCGACATGACGGCCCACAATATGTCGACGTTCGACCTTGATGTGAATTTCGGCTACAAAAACGCGGTTTTCAAGGTCGTGGGCGTCGGCGTCGGGTTCCAGCGCGGCATCGATTCGGGCAATAACTTCCTGCCCGTCTACTTCGTGATGCGCACGTCGTTCCGTAAGAAACCCTCGCTTTGCTTCCTCAACCTTCAGGCGGGATATTCATTCACCACGCTCAAGGGCTCCAAAACCCACGGCGACATCATCTCCGCATTGGGTTGCGGCATCAACCTGACCCAATCGCGCCACGCCAAAAGCTATATCATCGTCTCGGCATGCAGCAGATTCTTCGACAAGAACCACCGCGAGCTGACAGGCCTCGACATGAAGGCCATTACATACGCACGACTGCAAATAGGAATTAATTTCTGACATAATGAAGAAAACATTATTATTTTTAGCCTTGACACTCATGGCACTTACAGATATTCCGGCCACAGCGGCCAATCCTCTCATAACGGGCACCACCGATCTGTACGGCACCATGCCGTTCAGCAAACTCACGGCCAAGGAGATGCAGGAGGCCGTGATGGAAGGCATAAAACTGCAGAACCAGGAAATAGACGCCATCACCAAGCAGCGCAGCAATCCTACGTTCGAGAACACCATCGTGGCCCTGGACCGCAGCGGCGAGGTGCTGAACCGCGCTATTCTGGCACTCAGCAACATCGAGTCGGCCAACGGCACCGACGACATCATGGAGGCATACACCTACGTCACTCCCTTCCTGTCGCAGCACAGCACCGACATCATGCTGAACAAGAAACTGTGGGACCGCATCAAGTTCGTGCATGACAATGCCGATACTGATACGTCGCTCACTCCCGAAGACCGCCGTCTCATTCACAAGACCTATACCGAGTTCCTGACTTCCGGCGCCGATCTGAAGGAGGCCGACCGTGAGAAGCTGCGCCGTCTGCAGTCCACGCTCAGCGACCTGAACGTGAAATTCTCGCAGAACGTCACCAACGAGATGAAGGATCCCTCGCGCCGTATGTGGCTCACCGAGGATCAGCTCGGAGGCATTCCCGAGTCAATCAAGGCCGCCTACCGTTCGGCAGCAGCCGACGCGCTGAAGGCCGAAGGCAAAGCCGACGACGGTTCCCTTTACCTGGTTACAATATACCGTCCCAGCTACGCACCCTTCATGATGTACAGCACCAACCGCGACCTGCGCCATAAGCTGTACAGCCTGAGCGGATCAACCAACACCGGGGGGCCGAACGACAACACGCTTATCCTGAAGGATATCGCCAACATCCGCCTGCAGATCGCCCAGCTGATGGGCAAAAAGAACTTCGCCGAGTATCAGCTGCAGAACACCATGGCCAAGACTCCCGAGGCCGTAATGGAATTCTTGAGCGGTCTGAACAAGGATTACACCGAGCCGATGCGCAAGGAAATAAACGAGCTGCAGGACTACGCACGCCAGACCGAGGGCGCCGATTTCAAGCTCATGCCCTGGGATTATTCCTTCTGGTTCGAGAAGCTGAAGAACGACCGCTATGCCTTCAACGAGGAGGACATGAAGCCATATTTTGAGCTGAACAACACCATAAAGGGCGTGCTCGGACTCGCCACAAAACTGTACGGCTACACTTTCAAGGAGAATACCAAAATCGACAAATATCATCCTGATGTCAAGGTGTTTGAGGTTTACGACCGCGACAAGAAACTGCTCGGCATCCTATACACCGACTTCTTCTATCGTGACACCAAGCGTCCCGGCGCATGGATGACCGAGTTCCGCTCGGAATCCAAGGACGACAACGGCAACCGCATAATCCCGCTGATCTCGATAGTATGCAACTTCTCGAAGCCCGTGGGCAACGACCCCGTGCTGCTCAACACCGACGAGGTCGAGACCTTCCTTCACGAGTTCGGACACGCCCTTCACGGCCTCTCAAGCCAGGCTAAATACAACTCGCTGGCCGGCACCAACGTTGACCATGACTTCGTGGAGCTGTTCTCGCAGTTCAACGAGAACTATCTGACCCGTAAGGAATTCCTTGACACATTCGCCAAGCATTACAAGACCGGCAAGAAGATGCCTCAGGCCCTGATCGACAAGCTGATCAAGTCGTCGCAGTTCGGCGCCGCATACGCCACCATGCGCCAGCTTGGATTCGGATACCTCGACATGGCTTACCACACAATCGAGGAACCGCTGCTCGCTTCGTCGTCTGTCAAGGACTTCGAGGAAAAGGCTCTGGATCCCGTTCGCATCTTTGACGCCGTGCCCGAAAATCTTATATCCTCGGCGTTCTCCCACATTTTCTCGGGAGGCTATGCCGCCGGATATTACGGCTACAAATGGTCGGAGGCCCTGGATGCCGATGCATTCGCCGCATTCAAGGAGAACGGTGTGTTCGACCGCAAGACAGCCGACAAGTTCCTGAAGATGCTGCAGAGCGGCGACACCAAGGACCCGATGGAACTCTACGTGGAGTTCCGTGGCAAGCAGCCTACCAACGACGCGCTACTTGAGCGCGACGGCATCAAATAGTTGAAAAGTTTATAAAGTTTAAAAAGTTAAGAGAAATCCTTTTTGAAGGTTCTCATACATTCAGATAAAGAGATGAAGACAAGAGACGAACTCGTAGACGATCTTCTTGACCTGGCGTTTGCCGAGGATATAGGCGACGGCGACCATACCACCCTCTCGACCATTCCGGCTGACGAAATGGGCAAATCGAGACTGATAATCAAGGAACCCGGTGTACTGGCCGGCGTTGAGATGGCCGAAAAGGTACTGCACAAGGTGGATCCGAGCATAAAGATGGAAGTGTTCATCAAAGATGGCTCGGAAGTAAAGCCCGGTGACATCGCCTTCATAGCCGAGGGTCCCGTACGGTCGTTGCTGACGGCAGAGCGCACCATGCTCAACATCATGCAGCGCATGAGCGGCGTCGCCACTATGACCGCCACATATCAGAACGAGCTGAAAGGTCTGCACACCAAGGTGCTCGACACCCGCAAGACCACTCCGGGCATGCGTATCCTGGAGAAGGATGCCGTGGCTATGGGTGGCGGCAAGAACCACCGCATCGGCCTGTTCGACATGATTCTGATCAAGGACAACCACATAGACTTTGCCGGCGGCATAGAGAAAGCCATTGACCGTGCCCGTCAGTATTGCAAGGACAACGGCAACGACCTGAAGATTGAAGTAGAGGTGCGCACCCTGGATGATATCCGTCGCGTGCTGGAGCATGGAGGCGTGGACCGCATCATGTTCGACAACTTCACCCCCGAACTCACCAAGGAAGCCGTGAAGATGGTTAACGGCGCTGTCGAGACCGAGTCGTCGGGCGGCATCACGCTTAAGAACCTGCGCCAATACGGCGAGGCCGGTGTGGACTTCATCTCCGTGGGTGCGTTGACCCACAGCGTCAAGTCGCTCGATATGTCGTTCAAGGCTATGTAATGGACTCGAAACAGTCATCTAATCAGCACAAAGGCACCCTGAACAGAGATTGGGGTGCCTTTGCTGAAGATAGGGCAGCCGAGTATCTCCGCAAACAGGGATATACGATTCTGGAACGTAATCTGAAATTCAACAAAATTGAGATTGACATCGTAGCCCAGAAGAACCAGGAGATAGTTTTCGTCGAAGTCAAAGCCAGGTCAGGCGACTATCAGGATCCCGCTGAAGCCGTGGACAGAAAGAAACGTGCCAAAATCACAGCCGGCGCCGACATATATCTGCGCAGACTTGATCAGTTGTATCAATACCGGTTTGACATAATCACGCTGACAGGCAATCAACAGGATTTCACGCTTGAGCACTATGAGGATGCCTTTATGCCGGCCCTGAAATCAGGTGGCCACCGCTTCGGCTAATACTAACTACTAAGTATTCACTACTCACTACTCATTAAACTTTGCCAGTACGATTGCCGTAGCTATGGCCACATTCAATGACTCGCCGTGATTGCTTGTAGCCGGCGGTATGGTGTATGCCTGCGTCAGCATCTGTTTCATTTCTTCGGTTATTCCCTTCCCTTCGTTGCCCATCACGATGAATCCTCGTGGTTCGGGATGTGACTCAAACAGATTTTCACCGTTTAGCAACGTGCCATATACGGGCATGTCCCGATGAGATTCTATCATTTCCTTCAGGTTGCAATAGCTTACCCTTACCGCGCCCAACGATCCCATTGTGGCCTGGACTACCTTAGGATTGTAGCAGTCTACCGTATCGTATGATGCGTATATATCGAAAACGCCGAACCAATGGCACGTGCGGATTATGGTGCCGAGATTGCCCGGGTCGCGCACCCCGTCAAGCATCACGTACAGTTTTGAGCCGTCAGGCTCCGGCACCGACTGCTCGGGAATTCTGAATACTCCCATCACATCCGACGGCGTCGTGAACTCCGACAGCTTTTTCATCTCGCCTTCCGTAACCTCATAAACGGCCGGGGCCTCTACGCGCAATTCAGACGCTACTTCAGTCCCTTCCCTCAATATCAAGGCGTCAATCTGAAAATACAGGCTCAAATCCTCCACGGCCTTTGCACCTTCCGCCGTAAAGAGTCCATGACGCCTCCGCATCTTAACCGTATGGAGATTGCCGTATAATGCCATCTTATTGCGCGATATTCTCATATTGATGTTTTATCTAAGGTTTGTGGCACAAAATTAGAGTTTATTTGCCGTATTATCAAAAATAATCATTAATTTTGTGTTTGGACTAAAAAGAGACCATTTAAAAGAAATGAAATATATCGGAGCACACGTCAGCGCGGCAGGCGGCGTACAGAACACACCCATCGCGGCACACGAAATCGGAGCCAAGGCATTCGCACTGTTTACCGGTTCCAGCAACAGATGGGTATCCAAAGAGCCGTCTACGGCCACCATCGACGACTTCAAGCGGAATTGCGAGAAGTTCGGTTACACGCCCGACGTAATATTGCCTCACGATAACTTTCTTATCAATCTCGGCAGTCCGGACGAGAAAAAGCTTGCTCTGTCGCGCAAATCGTTCTACGACGAGATGCACCGCGCCGAGCTGCTTGGTCTGAAGCTGCTTAACTTCCATCCCGGCTCGCATCTGAATCAGATGCCTGAGGACGAATGTCTGAACCTGATAGCCGAAAGCATCAACATCACCCTGGACAAGACATCGGGCGTGACGGCCGTTCTTGAATCCACTGCCGGACAAGGCTCCAACTTAGGTTGGCGTTTCGAACACCTGGCCCATATCATCGACAAGGTGGAGGACAAGAGCCGCATCGGTGTATGCGTGGACACTTGCCATTCGCATTCCGCCGGATATGACCTCTACTCGCCAGAAGGATACCGGAAGACCTGGCAGGATTTCGACGACATAATCGGAGCTAAGTATCTGATGGCTCTGCATCTGAACGACAATATGCGCACCCTCGGATCGCACATAGACCGCCACGCCTCGATCGGCGACGGGTCTCTGGGCCGCGAATTCTTCATCCGCCTGGTCAACGACCCGCGCTTCGACAATATGCCACTTATACTCGAGACTCCCAACCCCGACATCTGGAATGTGGAGATCAAATGGCTTTACGATAATATACAACCTAATAAATAATTGTTTGAATACCATGAAGAGGAAACCTGATTTAAGTTTCTGGAAGTTATGGGATCTGTCGTTCGGATTCTTCGGAGTCCAGATCGCCTACGCCCTTCAGAGCGCCAACGTGTCGCGTATATTCACCACCATCGGCGCCGACCCTCATGATTTAAGTTATTTCTGGATTCTCCCCCCGCTGATGGGACTGCTGGTGCAGCCTATCGTCGGGATGCTTTCGGACCGCACCTGGACCAAAGTGGGCCGTCGTCTCCCCTATCTGATTTTAGGTGCCACCATCGCAGTGATCGTGATGTGCCTGCTGCCTAACGCAGGCTCGTTCCGGTTTACCGTGTCAAGCGCCATCCTTTTCGGACTTGTGGCCCTGATGCTGCTCGACACCTCCATCAACATGGCCATGCAGCCGTTCAAGATGCTGGTGGGCGACATGGTGAACGAAAAACAGAAAGGATTGGCTTATTCCATTCAGTCGTTCCTCTGCAATGCCGGCTCGATTGTCGGATTCATTCTCCCTTTCCTGCTGGTATGGATGGGTATAAAGAACACAGCAGAGGCCGGTGTAGTACCCGACACCGTTATTTGGTCGTTCTATATAGGCGCCGCCGTGCTGATGCTGTGCGTGTTATATTCGCTGGTAAAGATCAAGGAATGGCCCCCCAAGGTTTATAACGAATACAACGGAGTGGTGGAGAACGCCGAGAAGAAAGAAAAGAGCGCCAACATCATCTCGCTGCTGCGTCACGCTCCCTCCACGTTCTGGACCGTGGGTCTCGTTCAATTCTTCTGCTGGTTCGCGTTCCTGTTCATGTGGACTTATACCACCAACACAGTGGCGCACAATGCGTTCGACACGCCTCAGACCACAAGTTTCCAGGGCGTGACCGTCAACGGCCATGACTATCAGGCCAAGTACATAATCGCCAACGACAGCATCATCGTCATTGACCATGGCAAGAAGGTTTCCGACTTCCTGGACACCAATAAGGATGGCTTCAAGCTGACCACAGCCGAAATCATGGAACACAAGGCCGACGGAACCCTCGACCTTGGCGATTCGTTCACAGTCGATGTTCCCTCCGTAGCCGATACGCATTACATCACACGTACAGTTCTCGACGCTTCGTCCGAGCAATATAACGATGCCGGCAACTGGGTAGGCGTTCTCTATGCCGTGCAGGCACTGGGTTCCGTTGTATGGGCCGTATGCCTCCCCCGCTTCAGGAGCCGCAAGTTCTCCTACACTCTGTCGCTGATACTCGGCGGATTGGGATTCATACTGACGGCATTCATCACCAACCCGTGGCTGCTGTTCATCTCGTTCCTGCTGATAGGATGCGCATGGGCCGCAATGCTGGCATGGCCCTTCACCATCCTGACCAATTCTTTGCATTCGGGTAATATCGGCGCGTACTTAGGACTGTTCAACTGCACCATCTGCATCCCGCAGATCATCGCGGCCTTAGTGGGCGGATGGATTCTGACACTGCTCAGCACTCCCGACCAGCTTGCTCCGGAATACCTGATGATAATGATAGCCGGTATCTCCCTTATTATCGGCTCGTTCTGCGTGTTCTTCATCAAGGAGGGCAAAAGCTCCGACACTCCCGTGCAGGAAAATCCTGTAGAATCTGAAACATTATAATGGACTTTCACAAATTACTGATACGCACCCTCTCCGGCCTGGTATATTGCGGCATTATAATTGGCGCGATATTATCAGGCCGCTGGGGCGTGGCGGCCTTGGGAACCGTATTCATTCTGCTGGCAAACCTCGAATTTTCCAAAATTGCCGGCAACAAAGACAGGGCACCGTCGCTGACTATGATCGACATCCTGGCGGGAGTCTGCCTGGTTCTCTCTCCTATGGAGCCTACGCTCGCCATTGGAGTCATCATTGCAGTCATGAGCCGCTTCATATTGCAGCTTTACGCGCCTGTCAGCAGCCCCGTGGCCTCTATATCGCATTCCATGCTTATGTTTATGTGGGTGGCCGTCCCCATGCTCCTGATGTCGTGCATATCGGTGATGTGGAGTCCGATGATAATACTGGCCCTTTTCCTCATGCTATGGATCAACGACACCGGCGCATTCCTTGTCGGGTCTATGATAGGCAAGCACAGACTGTTCGAGCGTGTGTCGCCCAAGAAGTCGTGGGAAGGTTTCTTCGGAGGTCTGCTGTTCAACGTGGCGTTCTCAGTCCTGTTCTACTATGTGGGCAATGAGTTCTTCGGCATGGCACGTCTGCACGCCGGTCTCGTCGCATGGATTCTGATGGCTGTCATCGTAACTGTCTTCGGCACGTTCGGCGACCTGGTGGAATCACAACTGAAACGCACGTTACATCTCAAGGACACCGGCACGATGATTCCCGGCCACGGCGGCATACTCGACCGTATCGATTCTCTGCTGCTGGCCCTTCCTGCCGTTTTCGTCTATCTTTTCTTCCTCACAATTTTTAACAACTAAATTATTCATTGTGAACAGTTAAGACAACAGGGGTCAAAATAGTATCGAAAAAAGTGTCGAAAATATTTGCATATTACCGGAAAAAGCAGTAATTTTGCATCGCAATTCGGAAATGAATAGCGCGGTTCGTTAGCTCAATTGAATAGAGCATCTGACTACGGATCAGAAGGTTGCAGGTTTGAATCCTGCACGAATCACTCTCAGTGCGGCAAGTCTCCACTTGCCGCACTTCTTTTTCAGTCGTCCAGGAAGTGCTTCAGCACCTGGCGGTAGGAGTTGAAGATCTTGGACTTGGACACGAAGCCGACGTATTTGCCCTGGTCTGTTACGGGAAGGTTCCAGGCGTTGGTCTTGTCGAACGTGCTCATCACCTTGTCCATCGGTTCGTTCACGTCTATCACGGCCGGCGTGGTGGTCATGAACCGCGACACGTGCATCTTCTTGTACAGGTCCGTGCGGAACATGATGTTGCGTATATCATCGAGCAACACCACGCCTTTCAGATACCCCTCGTCGTCCACTACTGGATAGAGATTGCGTTTTGAGACCGAGATCACGTCCACCACTTCCTTCAGGTTCATATTCGGCTTTACAGCCTTGAAATCGCGCTCTATCACCTTGTCCATCTTCATCAGCGTCAGAACGGCCTTATCCTTCTGGTGCGTCAGCAGGTCGCCGGCTTTGGCCAGACGCATGGTGTAGATGCTGTATGGCAGGAATATCTGAATCGTGATGTAGGCCAGCGTGGAAACTATCAGCAACGGCAGGAACAAGTCGTAGCCTCCGGTCATCTCGGCCGTGAGGAAGATGGCCATCAGCGGAGCGTGCATGACGCCGCTCATCACTCCCGCCATACCCATCAGCGTGAAATTCTTCTGTGACAGTTCCACGCCGAGATCAAGGTTATTGAATATGTAGGCGAACAGGAAGCCCGTGAGCGCGCCCACAAACAGCGAGGGCGCGAACGTACCACCCACACCGCCGGCTCCATTCGTAGCCGACGTGGCGAATGCCTTCATCAGCGTGATGGCCGCGATAAACAACGTGATGAACCATACATTGTCACGGTCTACATAGAACACCGTTCCGTTCATTACTGCCGAGACATTGCCGTCAAGCAGGTTGTTGATGGTGCCGTAACCTTCGCCATACAGCGGCGGAAACAGGAACACCATGCCGGCTATCAGCGTCCCGCCTACCACAATTCGCCATCCCTGCTGCTTGATCTTGCGGAACATGCTCTCCATCATGAACATTACCTTTGTGAAGTAATACGATATCATTCCGCAGATCACGCCTAATATGATGGCATACGGAATTTTGTTGGTCACGAACGCCTCCGACTGCGTGAAGAAGAACTCGGCGTTATAGCCCTCCAGCACGTATGCCACCGTAGCGCCGGCTATCGACGACAGCAGCAGCGGCATTACCGTGACGCCTGTCAGGTCTATCATCAGCACCTCAAGCGTGAAAAGCATACCGGCGATGGGCGCACGGAATATTCCGGCTATACCTGCTGCGGCCCCGCAACCCACCAACAGCATCAGCACCTTGGGACTCAGACGGAACGCCTGACCCACATTCGAGCCGATGGCAGCCCCCGTGTAGACGATAGGGCCCTCCGCTCCGACCGATCCGCCGAATCCGATGGTGATGGACGACGCTACCAATGACGCATACATGTTCTTGCGCTTCAGTCGCGACTTATTGCGCGATATGGCATACAGCACCTTCGTGACGCCATGCGAGATATTATCCTTTACAACATACTTCACGAACAGAACCGTCAGCAGGATACCGACTACCGGATACACCAGATACAGATAATTGGCGTTAGTGGTAGAGAAATGCGACGTCAGCCACGTGGCTATCAGATGTATCAGAAACTTCAGCAGCTGGGCGGCAAAACCGCCGGCTATGCCCACGAACAAAGCAAGGATCAACACGAAAGTCTTCTCCTTGACATGATGCTCGCGCCATATCACCACCTGCATCCACCAGTCCGTAAATCTATTATGCGTCTCCTTATAAGCCATATCCTATTTACCTTCGCCGGTCACTACCGTCTTTATGGTATATATCATTATCTTGACGTCAGTAAGTATCGACATATTGTTCATGTATATCAGGTCATACCTAAGCCTCTCTACCATCTGGTCGATGTTCTCGGCATATCCGTACTTCACCATCCCCCACGACGTGATGCCCGGAACCGTACGGAACACGAGGCTGTAGTACGGGGCTTTCTCTATGATCTGACGTATGAAGTATTCCCGTTCGGGTCTTGGTCCTACGAACGACATATCCCCTTTCAGCACGTTCCAGAACTGGGGTAGTTCGTCAAGCCTGTATTTGCGCATCACGCGTCCCGCTGGCGTGATACGGCTGTCGCCGTCATGCGACAGTTGCGGTCCCGCCTTCTCCGCGTCCACATACATGGAGCGGAACTTATACATCCTGAATGGCTTCTGGTGCAATCCTATCCTCTCCTGACTGTATATGGCTCCTCCGGGCGATGACAGCCGCACCCACAGGTACAGGGCCAGATAAAGCGGACTCAACACGGTCATGACCACAATGGACATCACCACGTCGAACGTGCGCTTCACATTCTTCTGGAAGTCGCTTATGCTCGGCGACGTAAGATCCACAAACGGCAGACCCATTATGTCGCCCTGGCGGATGCTCGACGTGACGTATGAGAAGGTATCGGGATTTATCTTAATGGGTATGTCCAGTCCTATCAGCCGGTCAAGTATGTGCATCACCTTTACATCCGAAAAGCGTTGCATTGCTATTATGACCTGGTCCGGCTTCATTTCACGGCACACATCCATCAGCCGGGACATGGGCCACACACACATACCGTCCTCAACATTGTCCTCCCCCTCCAGCGCCACATAACCGATGATATGTACCGGCACCTCCAGTTTAGAAGCCTGAAGCTGCGCAGCCACATCGCGGCTGTTTTGCGAATTTCCGATTATCAGTACGTTTTTTCTCTTGTTGCTACGGACGCGCCGAATGCAGTATGAATTCACAGTCAGACGCCCCGCATACAGAAACATGAACAGCAACGCCCACAGCAATACCAGCAGCAGGTAATAAATCTTTTTGGCCGGTGCGTCGTTCAGTATGAACAGTATGAATATCAGGGCTGTATTGAATGCGCCGGACCACAGTGAATTTGTTGCGATGCTCAGCCGGGCCTTCATGAACGGCTTATTGTAAAAACCCGACAACCAGTATATCCCGAGCATTCCCGACGGCACGAATATCTCCTCAAGAATTATTTTACGCGAAAAGATGAAACCTGCGAATGTCTCGTTCTCGAATCCCTCCAATCCGGCCAGCAGTATGTAGTAACGGCAGATGTTGAACAGCACGAACGCAATGAACGTAGTGGCCAGATCGGTCACTATATATATCCATCGGGCCTGCCTTGTCCCTAAATCCTTACCGCTACTCATCTGTTGTTACTGTTCCGACCTCTATATTCCGGAACCAAGTTCCCTGAAGCCCCTTAAAAAGTATTCCCGTTCCATGTCCCTTGGCCTCAACACGGTGCCGTTCCATATCACAAGGTCAATGTCTATGGGTACGTCTCCGCGTCGTCGCGCCGATTCGTCACGGCCTGCATTCAGCTCATACAGTCCGGCCGCCGCATCTATCTCGCCTTGCGACAACGCCGTGTCTCCGGCCATCACCGCATTGCAATACTTCCGCCCCGTTGGATGGAAGTCGTCGGTCTCGTATATACCTGAACAATCCGTGGAGCGCAATATAGACTGAATCCATGTCATGGCTGCAGCCACGCGCGCCATCCGGTCCTCCACATTGCTTCCCAACGATATCACCACCCTGTTCATCAGGCTGTCACTTTTTCCGAAGCGTTATTACCGTCAGTTCCGGCACTGCGCCCAAGCGCATCGGCATTCCCACCTCGCCGGCGCCGATGTTGACATACAGCCGCGACGGGGTGCCGTCGGCTCCGGTGTCTTCATACAGGCCGCCCCAATACCTGTATCGCCAGGCAGCAGGCGAGAATCGCTGCCCGAACATATCGGCCTCTATCTGCATGGCATGCGTATGACCCGACAGACTCAGGTCGATGTTGCTGTTGTTCTTCACAACCTGATTCCAATGCTCGGGATTGTGTGTCATCAGTATCTTGAAGTTTCCATCCTTCAGACCTACCCCTTTCCCTCTGTATGCCTTAACCAGATCGCCGTATTGGCCGAACGGCGGTTCGCCCCAGTTCTCCACTCCGATCACGGCGATGGAATCATTGCCTCGTTTTATGAATTCGTGACTGTTGTTCAGCATCTTCCAGCCCATCTCCCCCTGTCGGTCCTTGAGTTGCTGCAGGTTCGCGGCTTTGCCGGCCGACGAACTCCAGTCGACATAATCGCCGTAATCATGGTTTCCCAATACGGAATAGACCCCATCCTTGGCCTTCAGTCGCTTCAAAACATTGCGGAACGGTTCCAACTCACATGTCTTGCGGTTGACAATATCACCTGTGAACATTATCACGTCCGGCTGCAAGGCATTTATGCTGTCAACTAATTTCGACACGAATGCGGTATCGCTGCCCCACGTGCCTGTATGCAGGTCGCTGAACTGCACTATGCGGTAGCCATTGAACGATGCGGGGAGTTTTTCAGATGCTATATCGATACTCTTTACATCGATGTTATGACGCGTTACCA
Organism: uncultured Porphyromonadaceae bacterium; assembly: GCA_905198125.1. GTDB lineage: Bacteria > Bacteroidota > Bacteroidia > Bacteroidales > Muribaculaceae > Lepagella. The sequence goes on along the minus strand of CAJKBH010000010.1, from coordinate 20,075 downwards.
GCACACCATACCACATCGTGCCGCACACCAGCAGTCCCAACGGTACTCCGATCATAGCGCCGTAATTCGACAGCCGGCGCGAACCGATATTGCATAGACGGCCAATCAGAGAGCAGAGCACATACACAGTCTTGGCCGTGATAATGGTAAGGTAGGTGAACAGCAGCCACATCACGGGAATTACGTCGCGACCTTCGTCGCGCAGCGGAAGGCTGAACGCCACTATCAGCAACGCCCAGCAAGGCACACACGAGGCTATGTACAGCCACCCGTCGCGCTTGCGCTTCGGCTTGCCGCTGATGGACCGCACGTCATAATAGATGTAGCCGTCTATGATCAGCGTCAGTATCGCCATTATCAATATTCCCGTCAGCGGTAGTCTCATATCGTCGGTTTTATTCCATGCCTCCCAATAAGGTCTTCAGCTTGTTCTTCAGCGGATTAGCATACATGGTCAGCATCATCTGCATCATGAACTCATGTTCTTCCTCCGTCACGTCGGTCAGGTCCACCTTCGACAGTTGCTTATTGAAATAGTTGATGGTTTCCGCACGTTCGGACTCGGTGTATTTGCCGGCAAAACGCCTGGTGTTGTTCAGCATGTCGAATGCCACATAATTGATGGGGAATATCTCGTAGCTGCGGTGTATGGCCTGGTCTATCAGACATCCCACATACCGGGCGGCGATATTGGTCTCCGGGAAATCCCCTATCTGGTCTATCTTGGTGTTAAGGCGCGGCGTCAGCTGGAAATGCACCCTGCCCTTGAACTGTAGCAGACCTGTCTCCATGCTGAACAGGTCGTCCCGCTGCGATTTCTTGAAATCCGGATTGCGGCGACGCATCAGGAATTCCTTGGCCTTCAGATAGTCGTTCGGGTCGAACTCATAGCTGATGGACACAGGCATGATGTTTATTTCCCTCAGCCTCTCCAGGAACGTTCCCTCGCCGGCTATGCCCAGCATCTTGACCAGCGACTCCTGCGTCTTGTCCGAGCTGTCCTTGGCCCTTCCCTCGCGCTGTGCTATCCAGATGCTCTCGTGCTTCTCAAGTATGGCGTAATGTATGTAGGCCGACAGTTTCCTGGCTGCCATCAATCCCTCGCGCAACCCTGTGTTGCGCTTCACTATGAACGACTTGTTGAGACGCACCAGATCCGTGATCCAGTCGAACACCAGCAGGTTGTTGCCTATGGCCACCTCCGACGTGGGTATGTCATGGCGCAGGAATGCCAGATTCAGGAACGACGCGTCCAGCACTATGTCGCGGTGATTGGTCACGAACGCATAGTTCTGGCCCGGATTGTAATACTTGACGCCGCCCAGGGATATTCCGGCGGTAGTGGTCTTGGCCAGCATTTCCAGAAACGGATACATCACCTGCGTCTGGAAGTCATGCTTATTGTCTATGTTATGGAGCTCGTTAAGGAGTGACGGCATGTCTTCGGCCGGCATCACGTAATTGACGGCATGAAGAAATCCGGGGTCCCTGACCAAAGACTCCATTTTTTCATGAAACAGCGAATCGTCGTACGGCGATATGTCACTGAAATCATATTCCGAATTATTCATATCTATCGTCTGTCTAATGGCTTGTGGGTACGGCCTTAATGCCTGCCGTCATGATAATAACACGCAAGGCATCTCAATCGATGGTCCGCACAGGGCCATATTCTTGACAAAGATACTAAAAAATCACTTATCCACCAAATTGAGATTCTGGCGCAGCGTCATGTTCAGGTGTCCCTTCAGGTATTCGAGCAGATCCTCGAAGTACATGTCGCGGTTGTCGTGCCATGAGCCCCGCTGCTTCAGGCTCTTGTAGAACCATACATACAGGTTGGGATTCTCGCGGTTGTGCGGCAGACGTCCTGTCTCCTCGGCCAGTTTCCTCACCATGCGGCATTTCTCGCGGAATATGTGTTCCTGTCCGTTCTGCGGCAGGTCGGACGATTCCTCCAGATACTTGTTCAGCACATTGATCTGACTTTCCGATGCCTCCACTTTGCCGCACTGTATGTTTTTGCGCCAGCGGTCCAGCGAGCTCTCCTCCTCGTTCGAATTGGTGTATGGCAACCGGCCCTCCTCATCCACGAATTTCATGAAGTTGTCCATGCGTTCGTTGAATGTCTCGCGTCGCTTCACCTTGCGCACCTTTAGCTCACGGTCGTCATAATTCTTGCCGGCCAGTCCCACCAGATTGCCTACGAATACCTCGTATAGACCGTCGGGATTGGCGTATATCAGTGTCGACACGCTCTTCTCGTTCGTGTCAGGGAAATTCTCGCGGACCCTAGCCGTCAGTTCCGACAATGTCAGGGGACGGTCGTACCTGTCCAGCACTTCGGGGATATGGTCCTTCAGACACCCCGAATAGATATCAGGCCATTCCTTCAATGCGTACAGGCCACGCTTGCCCATACTGATCACATTATCATTACGCAAGAGGTAGGAATGAACCGAGCTTTGGGAATCGATCTTCTCGGAGGGATGCGTGTTGTTGTAGGTCTCGAATATTTCGGCCACGGACATAGGGGTGCCTTTCTCGCGCAGCACCCGTTCTATGGCCAGCGAGCGGTCCAGCGAATTATGCTCGAACACCAGCTGATTGTCCTTGTTGGTCTGCACGCCGTCACGTTTCAGCAGATACGTGGACATCACGTCGCATATCTCTTTCATCTCGCCGTCGCTCAGATTGTGCTTGGTCACGGTGTTGAAGAAGTGGCTCAGCTCGATGGTCTCGTTGTCATACCGGCGCAATGCGAACCTCGTCTCTATCTTTTTCAGCACCCCACGCAACTTGATCAGTCCGAGCTTGCTTCGGTCCACCATAAACGACACTCCGCTTTCGGTGGTGAGAACGCCGTAATCGGAATTGGCCATGCATATCAGCGCCATTATCTCGCGTGGAGTGTAATTCAGGTTATTCTGCGTGTTGATTTCATTCCAGCGGCTGTCCCAGCTGCCTACCATGGGTTCGGTGAATAAGTGCGCCACCCTGTCGCGCACCATACACACCACAGGGTCTTCCGGCAGGCCGGACATTGTGATCTGACGCACGCGTTCGTTGGTCAGACTATATTTATTGCTGAGTTCCTGCACGCTGTAGCATTTCCGTTCGGAGTTCAGGCCATAGAAATCACGCAACATGCATACGGTCGGCTTGGAGTTCCAGTTCACGTACTTCTGCCAGATGCTCATGGCCGGCAACTCCTTGCCGAGTATCTCGATTACGCCTAAATGCGCCTGTTCGCTGTATGACAGGAACGGATACAGGTGCATGTATTTGCGGCAATACGACTCCAGATAGTACTCCGGACTGCCGTTGGAGCGCATTCCGCTCAATGCCTCGTGCAGGAACTTCCGCTCCTTGTCCAGAAATTCCAGAAACGTATGATACGACCGCTCCCCGCATCCCGGGAACCGGTAGGTCTCGACAGGCCTGGCTCCGCACAGGTACGGCAGACATCCGTCCAGAGTGCAGAGGTCCTTGAATACGTTACGGGTGCGGGTGGGCAGTTGGCTGAAATGCAGCTGATATTCTATCTCCAGGTTATTGGTCACCACGGTGGGAAAACTCAGCAGCATTGATTTGGCCAGATGACATGCCGCATTATCCACATATTCATGGGCGATGGCATACACATCGTCGAACTTATAGCCGCACATATTCATGGCCGTCAGGACTTCGATTATGAGCTTGGGCAGATAAGGCTTCAGTCTGTTGAATTCATCCCATGTGAACCGGCGCACTATCTCCACGTAACTATACTTGTCCTTGATTATCTCGGTAGGCGACATACGGAAATAATCCATATAGCGGTCATACAGCGGCACTATGTCCTCCGGCAGTTTCCTTCTGTATTCCGCCACTATACAAGACATGGTTCCGGCCAGATTCCCGGGGTTGGACACAAGGCTGTTGTTCCGGGCCACTGCATCTGCATCTTCGTGGACGGGTACGGCCGAATACTTCAGTTTGATGCTCTGAAGTTCCTCCAATGTTCGTTTGCCGCAATTGCGTATCTTCTGCAACTCGGATTCCGGAGTGTCCATCAGATCGGCCAAAGTAAAGATATCCGAATTCTGACAGACATTCTTGGCCCACGCGGACAATGTCTCATATTCCGGCAGGTTCTCAAGCGGTGTGTTATCTGTGATTCTCATAGCGGATGTATCTCATAATATTATTGACTCGGTTTCAGTTTGCTGGATTCATCATCAGCATGTATCGCTTCTGAAACGTCTCCACTTTTCAAATAAGTTCTCCATATCAGGCGGCAGCGGTGCTTCGAAATCCATCTCCTTTCCCGTTTCGGGATGTCGGAATCCCAGAGTCCTGGCATGCAGCGCCTGACGTGGACACAGTTCGAAACAGTTGTCTACGAATTGTTTGTATTTAGCGGTCGGGGTTCCTTTCAGCACCCGGTGGCCTCCATAACGCTCGTCGTTGAACAGCGGATGCCCCTTGTGCTGGAAATGCACCCTGATCTGGTGCGTCCGTCCGGTTTCAAGCACGCATTTCACTATGCTGACATATCCGAAATCCTCCAGCACCTCGTAATGTGTCACTGCGTGCTTGCCCTTGGACGGGTCCGACATCACGGCCATCTGCAGGGCGTTGCGCGGATTGCGCGCGATGCTGCCTGTTATCGTGCCCTGCCGTTCGGGCATCGACCCCCATATCATCGCCACATATTCGCGGCGTGTGGTCTTGTTGAAGAATTGCTTTCCGAGATCGGTCTTGGCCTCCGGCGTCTTGGCTATCACCAACAATCCGGAGGTATCCTTGTCTATGCGGTGCACCAGTCCCAGCCGGGGATCGTTCACGTCATAATCGGGCGTGTCCCTGAAATGCCAGGCCAGCGCGTTGACCAGCGTGCCGGTCCAGTTGCCGTGGCCCGGATGCACCACAAGTCCCGCCGGCTTGTTCACCACCAGCACATAACGGTCCTCGTACACGATGTCAAGAGGAATGTCTTCGGCCACAATCTCGAAATCATAGCGCGGCCTGTCCATCACCACCGACACCACGTCGTCGGGCTTGACCTTGTAGCTGGATTTGACCGGAGTGCCGTTCACCAGCACGCAGCCTGCATCGGCGGCCTGCTGTACTCTATTGCGCGACGTGCGCTCCAGCCGATCGGTCAGGAATTTGTCGACACGGATCATCTGCTGCCCCTTGTCGGCCACGAAACGGAAATGCTCATAAAGTTCACGGCCGTCGGCATCCACATAATCGGCGCCGGCTTCCACCTCTCCCTCGGCCATCACGGTATCCGGAAGTATTTCCTGTATCTTGTCCTGATCCAATATCCTGTATGTTTTATCAGAAGTACTGTCCTTCTTCTTCCTTTCCTGTTCCTGATTCCTGAGACTCGGCCGACTCCTCGTACACGGGGCTGGCCGAAACCGCCCCTTCGCTTCCGTAGGCTTCCGCCTCGGGATATGCCACAGGGCTGTCTCCATATATATTAAGCAGTTCCGCGTTCTGCAGCGAATCCTGCACGTCATTCAGACGTCCGTCCGAAACCTCCACCACGATGGAGCAGTTCACGGGGATTTTCTGCATCTTGCGCACAGGGCGCCCGTTAGCCAGAATCTTTACGACACGGTCGTAGCTGCCCAACACTTTCACTATCCTTACGTTCTTGAATCCCAATTCCTCAAGCCTTGCGATGGCCGAGCGATGCGATTCGCCTTTCAACGCGTACTCCGTGGGATGGTTGTCATCGTCTATTATCACCTCCTTGGGATGCACGGCGTTGATGTAAAGGAATATCTTGCGGCCCGGCTTCACCACCGACTTGGCCTTTGGAAACTGCTCTATTACAAACCCGGGACGTACGTCCTCACGATACAGCGAATCGCGGATGTCCACCTTCAGGCCTGCGTCGTGCAGCTTCTTGACGGCTTCGGTGTACGACATGTTCTCCACACCCGGCACTCGCATGGTGCTGCCGTGCTTGGTGAACAGAGCCATAGCCACGTACGCCCCGTAGATGCCTAACAGGGAGACAATCACTATTATCAGTATGTTTGCCATTACCGGGTGACGGTCTATGAAACCGCTGCCCCAGCTGTATGAATGGTCTTCTTCCGTGCGTTTCAACTATAGTGGTTTTACGCAGTCCCGCAGGACCGACATTAAGATATTCAATCCCAAAATTAGTAATTTTTCTTTAATTTTCATATAGTTGGAGTGTAAAAAACGCGTATAAAATGCATACTTTCACAATATCGTCAAATTTTACGCCGAAACATTTTAATATTCCGGATATTTTTACTAACTTTGCATTTCAAAGCGACCAATTGGAAATGCGCAAGTTTTTGAAGACCCTTCCGCTGGTGGCCACGCTGGCCATCGTCATGAGTTCGTGCACTGAGTTCACTAAGGTGATGAAGAGCCGCGACCCTGAATATAAGTTTGAATACGCCAAGAAGGCGTACGAAAACAAGAAATACATGCAGGCATATCAGTTGCTGGGCGAAATCTATACACCCTTGCGTGGCACCGCCCACGGCGAGGAGGCCTTGTTCCTGCTTGCCATGTCATGCTATAACAATCAGGATTACGAGAACTCGGCCCTTTATTTCAAGACGTATTACAACCGTTATCCCAAAGGCCAGTACGCCGAGCTTGCGCGCTTCTATTCCGGATACGGCTATTATCTCGATTCTCCCGATCCGCAGCTGGACCAGACATATACCATAAAGGCCATAGAGGAACTGAAGGATTTCCTTGAGTTCTTCCCCAAAAGCGAGAAGGTTCCCGAGGCCCGCGAGGCTATATTCGAGATGCAGGACAAACTTACCCTCAAGGAGCTGCAGAACGCCCAGCTGTATTACAACCTCGGCAACTTCATGGGCAACAACTACCGCTCGGCCATCATCGTGTCGGAGAATGCGCTCAAGACTTATCCGTTCTCCAAATATAAGGAGGACTTTGAATTCCTTATCCTCAAGTCCAAGTTTCAGGAGGCCCGCCAGAGCGTGGCCGAGAAAATGGCCGACCGATACCGCGACGTAATAGACGAGTATTACTCGTTCTCCAACAATTACCCCGACTCCAAGAATATGAAAGAGGCTGAGACCATTCTGAAGATAGCAGAAAAATACGCCTCCAAATAACCCCCGATACGAATACTCATAAATCATAATAGAACTTATGGATTATAAGAAAACGAACGCACCGCTTAACACGGTCACACGCGACATGATCGCCATGGCCGAACAGACGGGCAATGTGTACGAGACTGTATGCGTCATTGGCAAGCGTGCCAATCAGATCGCGGCCGACCTGAAGAAAGAACTTGAGAAGAAGCTTCAGGAGTTCGCCTCGACCGACAACCTCGAGGAGGTGTCCGAGAACCGCGAGCAGATCGAGATCTCACGCTTCTACGAGAAGCTGCCGAAGCCCACGCTCATCGCCACCCAGGAATATATAGAACATAAACTCTATTTCTCCAATCCGCTGAAAGAGCGTTCACTTCTTGACGATTAACTGTGACCATCACAGTACCAATATGCCGCTGTCATCGTGACCGCGGCATTTTTTACGGCTGATGCATACCCCGCTGCTCCACATATACAACCCCGAAACGGAATATGCCCTGGCTTCCGGCTCGCCTTACTATACGCTGCCGGAATCAGTCAGGAAACTGCGCATGTCCAAAGCCCGTCTGCCCGAGATGTATGCCGGCCACGACGACGCCATCCTCCTTATGGATGGGGCAGACCCGGAACCGGACAGACCATCTTCATGCACGTTGCTGACTCCGGACATGGATGTAGAATGGTCTCGATATATAGCCTTCCCCTGGGGGTGGAACGCGCAGATAGCCTGTTTCCTTACCGCCAATTGTCCCCGACTTCGGGGCATACCTTCGGCCGAGCGGATTGACCGCCTAAGGGAATTGGCTCATCGTCGCACCACGATTGATTTCCTCAAGGCATACGAGGTTCAGGACATATCCCTGCCCTTGGAGTTGGATGATTACGACACCGCAGTGGAATTTTACCATAAGCATCCTAATATTTTCCTCAAGGCGCCCTGGAGCAGCTCAGGCCGTGGCGTGATGCGCACCGACGACCTCAAGCCGATGCATGTCGAGCCTTGGATGCGTGGCATCATTCGGTCGCAGGGTTCGGTGATGGTGGAACCCATCTATGACAAGGCTCTTGACTGCGCCACCGAATGGGCCATGCATGACGGCAACGCGGCATTTCTCGGCGTCTCGGTGTTCGAGGCCTCAGGCCGTGGTAAGTATCACGGCAATATAGAGGCCGACCAACTCACGCTCTGGAACATGATTGGAGTCCTGACTCCTGAAGTGATCGAGAGGCAACGCCACGCATTACAGACCGTAATTGGCTCGGATTATGACGGACCCGTCGGCATCGACATGCTGGTGACCGGTGCAGGGACCTTGCATCCCTGTGTGGAACTCAATCTGCGTCACACCATGGGATCGATATTGATTCGTCCCGACGACAAATCGCTGGTTGCAAAATACCCGGCAATGTTTTAACTTTGCATTATGTTTACGGACAAAAAAAATGTGGCGATAATAGGGCGCGGCAACGTCGGCACTCACCTGTCTCGTGCGCTGAGCGGCAAGGCGAACGTGACGGTTGTCAATCCCCACACCCTCGCCGAACTGACCGGTGAGGAGGATATCATACTGATCAGCGTTTCGGACGCCGCCCTGCCTGAAGTCGCGGCCAATCTTGCGCAGAACCTCGACATCGGGAATAATCCGATTGTGGCGCATACTTCCGGCACCACTCCGATGGATGTGCTTACAGGTCTCGATGTCCCTTACGGTGTGTTCTACCCGATGCAGACGTTCTCTAAGGATGTAGAACTGAATTACGCCGATATTCCGATGTTCATCGAAGGCTCGGATGCCCGTGTCTCGGATGTGCTGTTGGAACTGGCTGGCTTATTCTCCGATCACGTCCATTATGCCGATTCCGAGAAGCGCCGCAAGCTCCATGTCGGTTCGGTGTTCGCCTGCAATTTCGCCAACCATCTATGGGCCTTGTCAGAAAAATGGCTTAAGGAAAACGGTCTTGATTTCAGCATGATGCATGCGCTGGTACGCGAAACAACCCGTAAGGCATTGTCAAATTCGCCCGCCTCTGTACAGACAGGTCCTGCCCGTCGACACGACGCACCCACTATCCAGAGTCATCTCAGTATGCTGGAGGGCGATGCGCAGCTTCACGACATATATAAGACATTGACGGCTTCCATAGAAAATACCTATCCCGAATAAATTATAAACACACTCTATATGAGCGGTATAAATTACGATTTAACGAAAATACGCGGCATCGCCCTCGATGTGGACGGAGTTCTCTCCCCTTCCACCATACCGATGGGCACTGACGGCCAGCCGGTGCGCATGGTCAACATCAAGGACGGCTATGCCCTGCAGTTGGCCGTAAAGCGGGGCCTGATCCTCTCCATCATCACCGGCGGCAACACCCCCGGCGTGCAGCAACGTTACTCAAAACTCGGAATCAAGGACATATATCAGGGTGTGGCCACCAAAATCAATGTCTTTCAGGATTGGATGTCGGCAAACTCTCTAAAGCCCGAGGAGGTTATATATATGGGCGACGACATTCCCGACCTGAAATGCCTGCGTGCCGCCGGCCTATCCTGCTGTCCGCACGATGCGGCATACGAGGTGAAGATGACCTGCGACTATATCTCGCAGATTGGCGGAGGCTACGGCTGCGTTCGCGATGTGGTGGAGCAGGTGCTGAAAGCCAAGGGATTGTGGATGAACGATGCCGAGGCCTTCGGCTGGTAACGACGCTTTACGACCCGGTGGACATGAATCTTTGCCGGAATCTTCATTATAGAAAAATTTAGTTCATGCTGGATAATCTAAGTAAATATCATGTATTGCTGGCGAGCAAGTCGCCACGCCGTCGCGAACTGCTGTCGCAGCTTCGCGTACAGTTTAACGTCGCCTCTATCGGAGGCATCGACGAATCGTATCCCGAGGACCTTCCCCGTCTCGAGGTGGCCTCATATATCGCCAACAAAAAGGCGGACGCATATATCTCGATGCTGCGTTCCAACGAACTGATTATTACCGCCGATACCGTCGTGGTGTTGGGAGACCGCGTAATCGGCAAACCCGGGAACACCGACGAAGCTGTGGAAATGTTGCTCTCACTGTCCGACCATACCCATCAGGTGGTGAGTGGCGTCTGCCTCATGACCGTTGAGCGCCGCATATCGTTCACTACGATTACAGAGGTCAAATTCGGTCATATCTCCGAAGAAGAAGCGCGTTATTACGTAGAAAACTATATGCCCCTGGACAAGGCCGGTGCCTACGGCATCCAGGAATGGATAGGCTGCGTGGCAGTCGAATCCATCCACGGCTCATTCTACAACGTCATGGGTCTCCCCGTCCACCAGCTCTATAAGGAACTCTCCTTATTTTAACTCACAAATGAACGCATAATACATAATAAAAGAGTGCAGCCCTATGGCTGCACTCTTTTATTATGTAGGCATACTGACTTATTTCTCTGTGTCGGCGGAAGCTGAAGCAGAGGTGACTGTGGCCGCTGCTGCTGCGGAGGCGATGTTGGCGGCTGCGGTAGCGGCGGCATCGGCGGCCGGCGCCTCGTAGCGGTACTTGGCCTCCCAGCCCAGCGCGGATGCGCCTAACACGGCTGCATCGCTGTCCTTAAGCTCAGAAATAAGGAGCTTGGTATGACCCTTGAAGATGTTCAGTATATTCTTGTTGAAGGCTTCACGCAGAGGGGTCATCAGCAGGTCGCCGCTCTTGGCCAGACCGCCGAACAGGATAATGGCCTGCGGGCTGGAGAAGGCAACCATGTCGGCCATGGCCTCGCCTAAGATTGTTCCGGTATACGTGAATATCTCCTTGGCCAGCTTGTCGCCTGCGATAGCGGCGTCGTACACATCCTTGGATGTGATGGCGTCGATGTCGAGGTTGCGGAGCAGCGAGGGTTCCTGACGCACCTCGATGAACTCACGTGCAGTGCGTGCCACACCCGTAGCCGAGCAATAAGCCTCGAGACATCCGGTGCGTCCGCATCCGCATACGCGGCCGTTGTTACGCTTCACGATCACGTGGCCGAGCTCGCCGGCGAATCCGTCCGAGCCGTAAACCAGCTGACCGTTGATCACGATACCCGATCCGACACCCGTGCCGAGGGTAATCATGATGAAGTCCTTCATACCACGGGCTGCGCCGTATGTCATCTCGCCGAGAGCGGCAGCATTGGCGTCGTTGGTGACAGCCACGGGTATGCCGTTGAATGCCTTGCTCACGTTCTTGGCCAGCGGAATCTCAGGGCCCCAGGGCAGGTTCGGCGGATTCTGGATCTCACCGGTGTAATAGTTGCCGTTAGGCGCACCGATACCGATTCCCTGAATCTGATCCTCCAGTTCGTTTACTTTGATAAGGCGGCTCAGACCTTCGTGCAGCTCGGCTACATAATCGTCGAAATTGGTGTGCTTCTGGGTCTTGATTGAATCACTGGCCACTACCTGGCCACGGGCATCGACAATGCCGAACACCGTGTTGGTGCCGCCTATGTCTATACCTACTACATACGGTTTGCTCATAATATTATGATTGTTAAAGTTGTCGGTTTATGACTTTATTATTTGAATAAGTACTGGCTGGAGATCGACTGGTTGTTGTGTATGCGACGGATTGTGTCGGCAAACAGCTTTGCCACAGGCAGAATTGTTGCCTTGGGGTTCTCCTTGATATAAGGGATCGAATCGGTCAATACCAGTTCCTCGATACCGCAGTTCAGCACACGCTCGGTAGCGGGGTCGGACATCACGCCGTGGCTGCAGAGTGCGCGTACGGACTTGGCGCCGTAGGTCAGCAGCAGGTCGGAAGCCTTGGTGATAGTGCCGGCGGTGTCTACGATATCGTCGATCAGCACCACGTTCTTGCCCTCTACGTCGCCGATGACGGTCATCTTCTCCACCACGTTGGCTTTGGCGCGGGTCTTGTGGCAGAGCACCAAAGGCACGTCAAAGTACTTGGCATACGAGTTGGCGCGCTTTGCGCCGCCTACGTCGGGCGATGCTATTACCATATCCTTCAGGTGCAGGCTCTCGATATAGGGGATGAAGATGGAGCTTGCATAGAGGTGATCGACGGGAACGTCGAAGAATCCCTGGATCTGGTCGGCATGGAGGTCCATGGTGATGAGCCGGTCGATGCCTGCCACGCTGAGCAGGTCGGCCACCAGCTTGGCGGCGATGGACACTCTGGGCTTGTCCTTGCGGTCCTGACGCGCCCAGCCGAAGTAAGGCACCACAGCGATGATCGATGCTGCCGACGCACGTTTGGCCGCGTCTATCATCAGCAACAGTTCCATCAGATTGTCTGCCGTCGGAAACGTGGACTGTACTAGATACACTTCACTGCCTCGTATCGACTCCTCGAACGACACTTCAAATTCACCGTCGGCAAAACGCTCTCTGTTCATTTTGCCTAATTCAATGCCGAGTTCCTTGCAGATGCTCTCGCCAAGATACTTGGACGACGACCCTGCAAATACCTTGATCGGCGGTAGAGAATTGCTCATGGGGTATGATGTTATTTTGTTCCTTGCGCCTTCTTTGTTAAGACGCCGGTTTTATGCTACAAAATTAAAGATAATCCGTTATTAATGCAAATGAAATGTTATATTAACATTAATTTTATTTTGCGTTCTTTGCCGGCTTCACCTTTTTAAGCGGCAATATCAACGCGTCGTGGGGTCCGACCTCCAGCACTGCCTGCTGTCCGCGTTGCATGGTGAATACGTGCGGCTGCTTCCACAGCAGGTCCTCCACCTTATAGTCTCCTTCGGCTATTCCGGCCATGTCGTAGCACAGGTCGGGCACGTTGAGACGCAGCGTCTTGGACTGATCGGCGAAGTTAGCCACGAACAGCAGCACCTCGGTGTCGGTGTAGCGCACGAAGGCGAACAGGCGGTGCGGATCGAATTCGGGCTGCTGAAGGTTGACGTACATCAGATCGAAGAATGCACCCTCACGCACGGCGTCGCTCTTGTTGCACAGTGTCAACACGCGTTTATACAGATTGCGCAGCCATTTCTCGTGCGCGGTCAGGCGCGCGGTGTTGCACAGGCCGTTGTTGTACCATCGGCGCAACGTGTCGAGGCTCCAGTAGTCGAATATGGTGGTGCGGTTGTTGTCGCCGGCAAATCCTTCGTTGTCGCGGGCCGGCTCGCCGAGTTCCTGGCCGTAATATATCATGAACGGCCCCTTGCTCATCATGGCGCTCACCACTAAGTGCGGCACTACCTTCATGGGGTCGCCGGCAAACGCCGGGCTGGCGAAACGCACCTCGTCGTGGTTCTCCAGGAAGTTGAGCATACGGTCGCCGATGCCGTCTACGGTCTGCCAGCACCCTGTGAGCTGAGCCGCCGACACGTTGTTGCGCTCTATACCCACAAGCGTGTCGTACAGGTTCACCTTGTCGTACAGATAATCGAAACCGCAATAATTCAGGAACGTATGATACAGGCTCACGTCATATATCTCGCCTATGAATATCAGGCCGGGATAATCGGCCTTCACCTGCGGTATGGCCCAATGCCAGAACTCGACGGGCACCATGAACACCATGTCGCAGCGGAAACCGTCTATCCCCTTCGAGGCCCAGAATCGCAGTATATGGAGCATCCGCAGCCACGTATCCGGGACAGGATTGTAATATCCCTTATGCTCCCATGGATCGAAACCGTAGTTCAGCTTCACGGTCTCGTACCAGTCTGTTTTGCCGCAGAAGGCTGTGAAGCAGTCGTTGCCGGTGGCTTTGGCGGGGAACTCCACGTATGGAGTATCGCCTTCGGCACCGAGGTCAAAACCGGGGGCGAACTGCTGGTTGGTTATGTAGTAGTAATTATTGTTCGGAGTGAAGAACATGCCTATGTTGTCGTGCGCTCCGAAGTCGTCGATGCCGTCGGGAGCCACGTCCGAATGATAGACACGGGCGGTATGGTTTGGCACGAAGTCCAGCAGCACCTTCAGTCCTGCGTCGTGAGTGCGGTCCACCAGCGCCTGGAATTCATCCATACGTCTGTCCACATCCTCCGCCAAAGCCGGCGACACGTCGTAATAATCCTTTATTGCGTAGGGCGACCCGGCCTGTCCTTTCACCACATTGGGGTTGTCGGCCGGTATGCCGGGGAAAGCGGTCTTGGTAGCCATCTCTATCACGCCGGTGTACCATACATGGGTCACACCGAGGCTGCGGATGGACTTCAATGTCTTTTCGGTAAGTTCATTGAACTTGCCGCTGCCGTTCTGCTCGTAGCTGCCGTCGGCCACGCATTCCGACTCCATGTTGGTCATGATGCGCGGAAACATCTGGTAAACTATTGGCTTCTCTTTCATCGTTCTGTTTCTATGCTCGGTTGTTCGTTGTTGTTTATTGTTGATGGATTTTGTTCGGTTGTCAAGTTGTTCAGGCATCCTATTTTACTGACCCGCTTCTGCTTATCTCGCTCAGTATCCGGCAGGTGGCCTCGTATCCTATGTTGATGTTGCGGTTCAGGGCCTTGAGGTCGAACAGCTTTGTTTCCACAATTTCCTGCGGCTTTATGACATAGTCGCATATCTCCATGTCGTGAATCACGTTGGCCTTCATCGACAGCGAGAAAGCCCTGGCTGCGATATCAAGAATCGAGTTTCTGTATCTGTACTTCCGGTCCAAAGGCGAACAGTTGGAACCGAACAGCACGTCGCATTCCTTACGTATGGCCCAAGCCGGCAGATTGTGCAGCACGCCGCCGTCCACGTAATACTCTCCATCTATCTTGATGGGATTGAATATCACCGGCACGCTGCATGAGGCCAGCACGCGCGGCACAATCTCGCCTTTGCGCCATCCCACCTGCGTGCCGCGCGACAGATTGGTGGCGCAAACTATGGCAGGTATCTTCAGTTCCTCTATGTTCTTCACCGGAAGCCAGGAATCCAGCAGTCTGGCGAACTTGTTCAGCTTGAATATTCCGGCCTTGGGGATTGACCATTCGGTGAAGTCGCCGAAATTGCCCGACTCCATGAAACACTCCTTGATGTCCATGGGCGTCAGGCCGGAGGCATAGAGCACGCCGGCTATCGAACCGGCCGATACTCCCGAGATGATCTGCGGCTTCAGCCCGAACTCCTCCATGGCCATCAGCACGCCGATGTGCGAGAATCCTTTCGCACCGCCGCCTCCCAATGCTATCCCTATCTTCTTCTGCCTCTTGATGCCCAGATAGCTCGCTATATTGTCAATATTTATATTGAATGGAATATCCATGTCGTTTTCTAAGTTTATTAAGTTTACAAAGTTTATAAAGTCAAGATAATAGTGCCGTCATCGGCAAGTCTGCACATTCCTCTTAACTCTTTCCACTTTTTCAACTCTTTTAACTAATTATTCAACGTATGGAATCGGTTTTTAGCCCATTCTGTTTCTTCTTTTTGCGAAGGAACTTGAATGCGTCGTCAAAGTCCTTGCGGAAAATGATGCCCACGCCCTGTGTGGTCAGCGCCGATTTCAAATAATAATATGCGTCGTTGAAATGATTGTATGCCTTGAGCCGCAACTTGCCGTCCTTGGTGAGCAGATACTCCAGGTCGAAGTCGCCGATAAACGTGGTCTGCGACACACTGCGGTCGCGGTAACCGAGGTTGCCGTTGATTATAAGCCTGTTGTCAAACAGTTGCGACGACAGCGCCAGGTCCACCTCCATGTCCGAGAAGTCGTTTCGTCCGGACTTGAACGATGGATTGAGCGACACCTTGTCGGTCAGTTGCGACACCACGTTGGATATCTGCGACGACAGCGTGGACGACGCCATCGACACCAACTCGCCGTCGGATGTGCCCGAGAACTGGGGGGTGTAGAATCTGTTAAGCGCCAACAGGTACAGCACCTGCTGCTGCATCATCTCCTCCGACGACACGATGCTGCGCACCTTTCGCTCCACATCGCCGGTCACGGTAGGCAGCGCTATGTCGAAGGCCAGCTCCGGATGCTGCAGCTCGCCGGTCACCTTAAGCAACGCCTCCACCGGTACGGAACTGCGGTTCAGGTCGCGGTCGGTGGCGAAACTCTTGTCCAGATCAGACAGATTCGTGTTCACCCGGTATCCTGCCGTCAGGTCGAGGATGCCCTTCATGGCGTCGCCGTTGAACGAGATGCTGCTCCCTTCCTTTATCTTGAAGTCTCGGATTATGATGTCCTGGAATGTGAAGCGGTAGCTGCCGTCGTTGATGGCATAACGCCCGAACAATTCGACGTTGTCGTTAAACGTATTGTAGTTCAGTCGCATCGCTCCCGAACCGGTGGCCGTTATCTTGTCGCCGGCGGCAGGATCCATTATCACGTTCATCTTCAGCGACGGCGTAAGGGCGACGGACAGGTCCATCTCGAAGATTCCGGCTTCCTCCTCTTCCTCCGCAGGCTTCTTGAATTGGGTCTCGAACTCCTCCTGTTCCGTTATCTCGGTCTCGACCTTCTTATGACTGTCGGTGAATGTCAGGAAGTCGTATTCTTCTGCCGTCTGTGTCTTCTCCATCGAGAAGGTGAAAGTGGAATTCTGCTCGGTCGTGGCGTCGAAACTTACGAGTGTATAGCCCGGATAGCCGGTTATTCGGCCTGACCCCGATGCGAAAATGCGGCCCCACCAAGCCTGTCCGGACGCGGATGTCATGTCGTAGCACAGCATCCGTTTTATATCCTTCAGGTTCAGGTCTATCTTAGCGTCGTGGAAGTATTCGTGGCTCACCGTGCCGGCCAGTACTCCCCCGTTGCCGTAGCGGTCACTGATACGGAAGCCGGGTATCACTATCTTGTCCTCGTTAAACAGTACCGAGTCCGAGCCGTAGTACGTCACGTTGGTATATCCTATCTTGATGGCTGCGGTGTCGGCGAATGCCTTGCCTGTCAGGCGTATCCTCTTGAAATTGCCGTACAGCGTAAGGTCGGCCGATCCGGCGCCCTCCACTTTCTCCATCACATTGCTGAGGAACGGCTGTATCAGCGCCAAGTTTATCTTGTGGGCGTCGAAATTGATGCGCAGGGAATCCTGCGTCACGAATATCTTGCCGTCCACCTTGGTGTAAACGTCTTTGGTGTCCCCTTGTATGTCCGCGCCGATGCCTACGGCCTTGCTGGTGTTGTCCCAGTATCCCAGCAGGTCTGCATCACCCACGTCGGCGCCGTTGTAACTGAAATTCTTCACATGGAGTCCTCGAGTCTCGGCCAATGGCGCTCCGCTGAACAGATTCGAAGCCACCGCCTGACCCGTGGCGTGGCCACCGAACGTCACATAATTGATGTTCAGTGTGTTAAATATGTACGACAGATCTATATCCCTCAGATTGGCCACCAATTCGTCGTCAGGCGAATCGGATGCCGCGCCCTGAATGGTCAGATACTGGTCGCCGTGATTTAGGCTCAGGTTGTCCACCGTCAATCGCTTGTCGCTGAACCGTACAGTGGCCGGCGACATACGCCACGTCTCGTTGTTGATCACTATCTCGCTGGGGTTTATGGCAATGTCCAGGTCCTTCTTGCCCTGTTCGTTGCTTACAATGTTCAGTCCGAGGTCGATGGTACCGTTCTCCTTGCCGCTCTCCCCTTTCCACGCCAACAGACCGGCCACCCGGTCGTTCAGCGCATGGCCGTCAACATCAAGATGCACATACTGGGTCTTTATGGGATAGTCGGCACCCACCTTTACCGTCAGGCCGTTTGCAACGGTCGATTCGGCAGCTACATTCACGTTCTTTATCAGCTTGCTTTCGCCTTGAATCAGATACGGAGCGGACACATTCACGTTCATCCGGTCGTTGTCGATGGTACCGTATAGACGCGCGGGCACACCGGGACGGACCTTAAGGTTAAGCGCTTCGTATATCTTGGCGTCTGACTTGACGGTTAAGTCGTAATTAAGGCTATTGGCGTTGACTGACTGCCTGGCCGGTGCCTTGATATATGCCGGCAATGCCCTGGACAGCATATCGGTGGCGATCACCGGCAGGTCCTTGAACGCGAACTGCCCCTGCACCGTGCCGTCCATTACATCGCTCGCCAGGTCTATGCGCCTGATTTCATTGAGGTTGCTGACATCGAGATTAAGATACGACAGCGCCAATGTATTTCCGTTTTCGGGTGTATAGTTTATGTCAGATATGCGGGCAAAGCCTGTGACATTGTCTTCGTTGTTACCGGTAGCTTTCACGTCGAGCGACGCCACTTGAAACACGGCGGCCTGTTTCGGCAATATACCGAATGCGTTGCAGTCCAGTCTCAGGTCATTGCCCGTCACGTCCCAAGTGGATGCGGCGCCGTCGAGGGTACAGCTTGCCGTAACCTCTCCGTTTGCCGCCATGCCCGACACCTGCGCCTGCAGGTCGGTCTGCTTTCCCTTCTTCAGCGCTTCGACGTATATGTCGGTCATTTCCTGACCGTTCACAAATACCGACGGAGCCTCAACCCTGACGTTGCCGTTGCTGCGCTGCAGATCATTGAGTGTCAGGCCAATTTCCCCTTCTGCCCGAGCCTTGATCTGGCCGACAGGCTGCGTGGCTATGAGCGAACCAAGATCGAAGCCCTCGGTGTCTGCCATAAACTTGCCGTTTATGTTCTTGTCATGCAGATTTCCGCTCACGTCCAAGTTTATAAGTCCCTGATCTGTGGACACCAGCCCCTGGAACACGCCGCCCGACCTGGCCAGCGACACGCCGCCGTCGCCCTTAACCAAGATTTGTCCTGCCTTCGACAATATTTCTGAGGCTTGTCCTGTATTTACACCCACGGCATCAAGCACCTGGGCTATGTAACCGCCCTCCACTTCCACTTCCAGGTCATCGGCAATAAGCTCCAGCTCTTCAGGCGTTGCAACACCTGACACATTGCCTCTGAAATTTATGTCGGCATTACCGTTATTGTCTTTCACAGACAGATTCTCGACTCTGAACCTGTTGACCGATCCATCTACATGAACGTCGATGTCATACTTACCCGAAATCTGATCGAGACTCGGCAACAGGAATGCAAGCTCGCCCGGATGCAGATTGTCTATGTTTATGGACACATCAAGATCGGCCTTCCTGAGGTCGTTGACAATGTTCTTGAATCCGGAGATGGGGAGTTTCTGATTGTTGACGCGCACCTTTGCATCCGACAGGTCGAGGCGGAAATTACGCAATTCTATTTCCTGCGGAGTCACGCTTACGAAAAACGACACACCGTCTACATATAGTCCCGACTTCTCCCTGAAACTGAGGCGTCTTAGGTTCACCACATAGTCGTCGTTCTTAAGCCTGGGCATCGATATGTCGGCGCGCAGATTGCTTACTTTCAGATGATTGGGATCCAACACATTCTGCGCCATGACAGGTTGCCACAGACGGTCGAATCTCACATTCGACTTGCGGATCACGATGTTATGCAGCACAAGGTCGAACTTCGTGGGTTCCGCTTTGGGTTTCTTCGGTTTAAAGGCATCGATTATGAACTGGATGTTCAGCGGCGCACCCTCTTTAGCCTGTGTTATGCCCGCGTCCAGACCGATGATTTCGGCGTAAGTAATTTCTATTTTCTGCGATATCAGCAGTTTCCAGAAGGCCACTCCGGCGCCGAGGTCCTTTACCGATATACACTTCTGATTGTCGGGAGTGCAGATCTCCACATCACTGAGTTGCAGTTCGTTGAACGGCATTATGGAAACATCGCCTATCGTGACCGGAGTCTTGAACAATTGAGTCAACTGTTTCTCCGCCTCATTGCGGATCAATTTCTGCACCGGAGGCATAGACATCGCGACATAAAGCAACACGACGATAGCCCCCACTGTAAGAATGGCGGCGAACAATATGCTGCGTGCTACACGATAGACATTCCTCACGGCTGTCATACCGCAAAATTACTAATTTTTTCTCACATTGAAAAACTTAGCCTACCAATCCCATCCCCTGTATAGGCCGGTGTCTGTTCCTGAAAGAGGTTGACTCGGTTTGGTATGTTTACTGTTTGTGGTTTA
>CAJKBH010000009.1 GCA_905198125.1 uncultured Porphyromonadaceae bacterium | reverse complement strand
TATAAAATAACAGGCTTTTCGGAAGCTCAAGTCTTTTTTAAATGAAAGAGCCGTGAGCTTGAACAGTCCGATGCTTATTACTATCAGCAACAAAGAACATATAAAGTACAGTCCAAGCCAATTCCTAGAATTCAATTTTGAAAGCACTTTGTCTTCTCTATGCAGATATGCTCCTGTCAGATATATTCCAATCAGACTGATTAAACTCATGCCTCCGTTAAACTCTTTGGAGAACATGAAGTAACCATAGACTGTGCTGAAAATGTAGAAGATTATGATATATCGGAGAAGTTGTTTTGTGCTTGACTTCTCTATGAATGCGTTAAGTAAGGGTGCAATTACATATAGGGATATATATGCTGGGATAAACCACCTGCCATTAATCATAGACAGACAAGTATTGACAATGTGACCGTCATAATTGATGCCTATGAATTTAGCGAATGCGACACCGACAGCAAGCCAGAACAGTATCTGGAAAATCAGGTTAGAGAAGGAACGTATTTTCCATCGAATTCCAAAATATCCCGATATGAGGATAAAACAATTGACGCATACGAACGAGATACTTCTTAACCCTAAGTTTAAGATAGTGTTTGCAGTGTCAATTGTCAACGTTTCCGGCGAGGGCATGAGATGCACAGAGGTAAAATGAATCAATAATACCAATAGCATTGAGATTATTCTCAATAGCTCGATATTAGAATTCCGTTTTACCCCCCCCCCGTTGAGTTATAAGTCTCATTAACAAATAAATAAACAATTGTGTGTCATTTTAGATAGACTTCAAACAGGTGCATCGGTTTGCGCTGATCCTCGGGGGGTAACTTCATGTAGTCGTTATACAGTCCACGAAGATAAGTGTCGTAAGCACTTAGAATCATGTACTGACGCCCTTCGAATTCGCTTGGCTGGAATTTCTCAAAAACAGACAATTCCATCCACTCCTTATAGGAATATTGGCTGACGGCTACTCCTGCATGGGCTGACGCTCCATACGGATATTTTGCAATCAACTCCTCAAGTCTGCGAAAATTTTTCTTTCGTGAAGGGATTGTCAGTGATTTAATTAGATATTTAATGAAAAACATCACTTTTTTAGACAATGATTTCTCAAAGAGGTAATATTTCCCATTTTTCCGCAGATTTTCAAGTATTGTCTGAACCTGCTCCACATAAGGTTTCAACTCATTCTTTTCGGGCATACCATCAACAGGAAATATATCGATAAATACATTCTTGTCATCGATGATATTGGGGCCAACAGTATATGTGCGATTATCTATCACTTTCGCGAATGCACTGATATATTGAGGGTCGTTTGTATAGTAATCGATTTCAAAATAAGGTTCTTTACCCTTATATTCTTTTAGAAACCGTTCATAATCGGGACGAGGCATCATGAGGTCGATGTCGTCATCCCAAGGAATATATCCCTTGTGTCTTATGGAACCCAACAGGGTGCCACCTCCAAGTGAGTATCTGATGTTGTTCTTGATACAGAATTCATGAACATCATCCATAATAGCCAGTTGAAGTTTTCTTACTTCTTTATTTGTTAATAATCTCATATTAATTTAAACTTTTTATCAGACGCTCATACATCTGTTTTAAATTATATTTGGGAGTCCAACCTAATTGCAACAGTTTATCTGCATTAAGATTTAATCGTGTCTCGGGTGCATAACCATGATCTTTGCCCGCGTCAATGGTCACTGTGATATTCGTATTAAAACTATCCCTAAGGAAATACGCCATATCCTTAATTGTAATATATGTCCCGGGCGTGGCGACATTGTATGCTTCACCGTTTTTGCCTTTAATGAGAATGTATATAAGCGCGCTGACACAGTCTGTGGTGTAACAATATGGTTTAGCAGAATTTCCCTGCGTATGCAGTATTATGTCTTGATTCTGGATAATGCTTCTTGCAAACTGTGCGAATACGCGGTTGTCTTCATTAGATATACCTGCACCAAAAGTCTGGGTTAATCGTGCTATTTTAACGGGGATATCATATTCGTTGGCATAACAGAATGAAAGATATTCCGCAGTCCTTTTACCTAAAGGATAAGCACTTCTTGCAGAACTCATATCTATTTCTCCGATGAAATTTTCATTTATTAATTTATCGTCATGATTTTCGCCATAATATTCAATAGACGAAAGATAAACGATACTCTTTACGGAATGCATCCTTGCATATTCCGATATTGCTTTCATGGATTCGATCGGAAGCAAGAGAGTTTCTGCAGAGTGCTCTGATATATATATTCCGTTAGTAGGACTGGCGCATTGGAATATATAGTCGATATCAATAGTTAGACCATTGAAAAATGATGGAATATCACATTGTCTAATTTCAACACAATCGTAACCATTAAAACAGGCTAATGCCTTATCTTTATTCCTTACTGGCAATATGAATTTGATCCCCAAGTCAAGACATGCGAGACATTTGACGAGTAGAGATCCAATTAATCCAGTGGCACCAGTCACGACTATTGTACTATTTGATAATGCGGATTTAATGCCGTTGGGAATATCTAAGTTATTAAGATCTTCTAACAATATCTTATTCATTATCTTATTCATTGTTTCGACCAAAATGATAAGCCCATTCTTTATCAAAACATTTTGATGAATCAGTTGAAATAATTCTTGCAGGAACTCCAGCAACTACACAGTTTTCGGGAACATCTTTTGTAACCACGGCATTTGCGCCAACTACCACATTGTCAGATAGATATACCCCCCCCCCAATATCTTGGCTCCTGCAAAAATAACTACATTATTACCAATTGTCGGCACTCCACTTTTGGGGCCGTTGAATACGCGCCCGAGAGTAACGCCTTGATGTATGGAGCAATTCTTCCCAATTTTTGTAGCTTGCGCCAATACGATGCAATTATAATGGAAAAATTTCAATCCTCCTTCAACCTTAGTGCATATTGGCAATTGTATGCCAGACAGCAGGTTTAAAAACTTATACCATTGATGTAATGGGCTTCCGATGATTCGAGT
Organism: uncultured Porphyromonadaceae bacterium; assembly: GCA_905198125.1. Classification (GTDB taxonomy): domain Bacteria; phylum Bacteroidota; class Bacteroidia; order Bacteroidales; family Muribaculaceae; genus Lepagella. The sequence continues at coordinate 89,097 of CAJKBH010000009.1, read as the reverse complement.
GAATTTATTCTTCTGATATAACCAAGAACAGATGCGGAACCAAAATGTAACATGAAACGATATACTCCATATTGCTCCACGCATATTGAGGTATCTTTTATAATCCGCATAAATTAGCTGCTTCAATTCATGCCAAGAATTACCATTTCTCATATTTTATATAATAATATACCGAAGGTGTTAGAAGCCAAATATTTGCTGATTCTCATGCACCTCTACCATCGCCTTGAATACAAAGAAATCGGTTGGGGTGGTAATTTTTATATTTTCCATAGGTCCGATTATGGTATGCATTTTGTCTCCATAATATGTCATCATAGAGCAACTATCAATAAAACTAAGCTTATTTTCGTTGATAGCTTTCCTATGAGCATTAAGTATGTCTCCTAATCTGAAACTTTGTGGTGCGCGTGCTAAGAGCGATTTCTTTCGGTCTGGTATAAGAAGATTCTCATCATTCTTAACTACGAAAGTCTCTGTCGCCGGGACACAGGTTATGCAATTGCCATTTTCTTTTACGCAATTGATGTTGTCGGTAATAGTCTTTTCAAGTATCAGAGGTCTGACACCGTCATGAATCAAAACGATACTATCATTATCATAATGTTTTGCACACGCCTCAAGCCCATTGTGTATTGAAGATTGACCAGATTCGCCACCCTCGACAATTTCGACGACCTTGTTTATTTCAAACTTACGAAGCATCTTTTTGAGATAATCAATCCAATCTTTGATGCATACTACAATAATGCCGTCAATCAACGGATGATTGTCGAAAAGTTCTAAAGTATATATCAGGATGGGTTTCCCATGCAGCTCGAGAAACTGCTTGGGCCTGCCTGTCGTATTCATGCGTTTGCCAGAACCTCCGGCAAAAATTACTGCAACATTACTCATAATTTAGTTCAATAGTTTATTGATATACGCAGTTGTTACATTTTGCCATGAAAATTTCATGCGCTTGCTAAAATTTTCATAGCCCATATCTTTGAGACTCTGCTTGTTTTGATGGAGGTCCAGTAATCGGTCTGTTAGTTCGTTTTCTGACTTAAAGATATATCCATTCTTCCCAGCCTCGATGATTTCTGTGGCAATTCCGACGGGAGTTGAAATTACACAGCGACCCAGAACGTATGGCTCTACGATGCTCTGGCCGAACGTCTCGCTGTTGCTTGCTACAATGGCGATGTTGCTGTTAAGATAATATTCCTTGACTTGCTGCTTTGTAACAAATCCAGGAAATATAACCTGATTGCTGACACCTAAATCAACTGCAAGCAGTTTCATTGTTTCTAACAGGTCGCCATTGCCGGGTAATGTAAGTGTGGCATTTTTATCGCTACACATCTTTACATATTCCGCAAAGGCGCGGATAACCATATCCTGATTCTTGCCATGACGGAACTGTGCCGGGAATACAAGATGTAATGAATCAGTTTTTGGAGCTGTGTATTCATCTAAAAAATAATTCTCATCCACTCCCAAGGGAATGAGATCTATTTTGTAGGACAATAAACTGAACTTCTTTTTGAGGTATTCAGTCATACAGATAACATGATCTGCGCTAACAAATAGTGCAGAACCTATTACTCCGCGGGCAATGACTGATTTGATCGGACTATTATGTCTAAAGCCATGAAGCGTATATGCAATTTTGAATTTCCGTTTTCTAAATAATTTTAATTTTGCTGCTGATGTAATAGCCAATTGCCAATTGTTTTGAACGTGGACGACTTCAATCTTATTTTGCAATATCAGATTGACAATCTCATCTACCAATCGGTTGAAATCATTGTGAGCATCAAGGCCGTTGATTCGAATCAGATTGACATTGTTATCCTGTAATTTTTTTGTCAAACCTGATTCCTGCTGATTCTCTCCGGCAACGGCTATGACTGGGGCACCTGTATCTTTTATGGATAACAATTGGTCGGTCAATAACTGACTCAACCCTATTTTATAATCGGATGCGAAATATAGTAGTTTCTTCATGATAAAACGGAGTTAAATAAAGATGCCCATTTTGACATCACGATATCTGGAGTCAGATTTTTACGAATAAATTTCTCTGCTTCTTGTCCCATCTGAATTCTTAGTTTTTCATTAAGCATAAGCTCCGACAATTTTTTTGCAAAAGCATTGACGTCTTCCAGCGGCACAAGGAATCCAGTCGCCCCATTTCGGATTAAATCCGATGGACCGCAAGGGCAATCAAATGCGACAGATGGAAGTGCATGAGATTCAGCCTCCATCAAAGTCATTCCAAAACCTTCGTATCTTGATGGGAAGCAATAAATGGAATGTGATTGATATTCTTTTGAAATATCCTTATTGGCTGGTAGCAAATTGACAGAATCTTTAACTCCATAAGCTGAGATCAGGTCTCTTAATTCCTGTTCGTAAGGACCAGATCCGACAATATCAATTTGCCAGTCACCTCGTTCCTTTGTGGGAATCAATGACCATGAATGAATTAACATATCGAATCCTTTCTGAGGACAGAGTCGTCCCACAGCTAATATCCTATGGGATTTGTGATTACTTAGCGGCGCATTTTCAAATGGTGTAGGATTGGGAATCACTTCTATTCCCTTCTGCTTCCAATCTTGAGCATCCCGTTCAGTCAATACGATGAACTTGTCGTATCCATTTATCGCTCTATTGTCCCGGATTTGTGCTATTCGCAAAAAGAAGCGTTTAATGGCGGATGCATTTTTGCTTTGGGCATCAAGTTGTCTGAAATTTTTTGAGAAATGCAGTTCAAGCACTTTCTTGCTTCCGTCTTTAATCTTTGGCAAGAACGACACTTCGTGAGTGAACATAGAAACTGTGATGTTAGGCTTGATTTGATTCAATGCGTATATCAGTTTTTTTTTATGTTCTTTCGTAGCATTGCGTCTTGCTTGTATCTTGCTCAGAATTGGCATTTGGCTTATAGCCTCATAATCAATTTTGAGATCCAGGCACTTTACTTTTGGAGACAATTCATAAAAGTTCGGTCTCCCTTTCTGAGAAGTTGTTATGATAGTTATGTCCCATCCAAACTTTTCGGCAAAATAACTTGCTTTCAGTGAAAGCACACGTTCCATTCCACCGGAGTTATATAGTGAAGGTATACAGTATGCGATTTTCATCCTAATACTTTCTTGATGATAAAGTTTGGAGAGATTGCCAAAACCATGAATACCCAAGGTTTGATTTGCTTGATATTGAATTGAAGGGATTTGCAGGCGCATTTGATAGTGGCCCACCGATTACGTCTTCCTATATTGATTCTTGACCTCATTTTATACCAGAACGCGACATATTCCTTTATTCCGGATTCCGGATATTCGGCAAGTAATTGGCATAATTGAGTTCCGACAGCATCGTGTGTCGATTTTAAATCGGCAGGAACTTTCCCTGTAGGGCCGCTGGAGGGTGTATAATATGTAGCCAATATCTTATTGCATAATGCAATTTTGTATTTAGTTGCCAATTTTGCCCAAGTAAGCAGGTCTTCGCCGGAAGTTATGCCCACTGGGAAGCCTCCAATAGAAATTAATGCATTCCGGGAAGCCATTACACAAGATGAACATATAGGCGCATCAGAGTTGGACGCTATATGAAAATAATTATCGAGTCTGCAACTTGAGCAATTCTGATTTATTTTTCTTAGAATTGAAGGACTTGAGTTCCCAAACTCGTCAGTGAACTGATAACGTGTTGTAAATACGTCACATTCTGGATATTTTTTTGCCAGATCATTAACAGATTGAAGAAAGTTGGTATCCCATATATCGTCTGCATCAAGAAAAGCTATGAATTCTCCATGAGCTTCCTGTATTCCTCGATTACGGGCAGCAGAAACACCACCATTCGGTTGATTAATCAACCGAATCCGAGAGTCATTAATCTTCTTAACTTCAGCAACAGAATTATCAGTGGAACCATCGTTAATAACGACAATTTCAAAGTCTTGCAATGTCTGGTTTAAGACTGTCTGAATAGTATTGCTAATCAGGCTCTCTTTATTGTATAATGGAATTACTACGGATATCATAATGAAGTTTGTTAAGACCTAACATCATGCCGTAAAAGCCGTAAGGCATCGAAAGTGTTGCCATTGAGTAGTTTACGGTGTTATCTGAGTATAAAGTTACAAATACCCCGGCCATTGATGCCCCTGCTACAATGGCACACAGCTGTAAAACTGCATTATCTGAATTTTTCCAATACACTAAGAAGCAATGAATAAATACAGTAAACGCACATAACGTATAAAGAATCAATCCTAAATTACCATTATCACATTTAATCTGTACAAAATCACTATGAGGAACCTTAAGCCCCCCAAATACGTGATTGTTATACATATAATTTTGTACTGAACCTGTCCCCGATCCTATTATCTCATGACCATTATAGAATCGATTCTCAAGATGTTTCCACATCGCTTCTCTTGCGTTGGTATTGACTTCATCCATCCCAACATTGCCTGCCTGAAAATTCTCAATAGATATACCCTTGGCTTCCTTCTTGAACATCTTATTGCGAAGAGATGGAATTGTGAATACAGCCACTACCCCTAATATTAATATGCCAGCGATAATGGGCAAAGATTTTACTCTATATTTAATAAAATAAAATGCCATTATGGCTATGAATGAACCCATTATCGAAGTTCGGAATACCCAGATAAAGCAAGGAAGCAAAAATATAATGGAATATATCAGATTTTTCTTCTTTTCATTTGTGAAATAGAATAATCCTAGAGATAGGATCATTATGGAAATATAATTGATGGCGCGTGCAGTTCCATACCAAAAAACACCGGGGACTAATGAACCGATAAATGGTACGAATGCAAAGATAATCGAAATCAAGGCTACAAATCTGGCCCACATGGATGACTTTATAAATACTTCCTTATCTCTTACAACTGTACTTGCAAATAGGCAAAGCAATAGTGGATATAAATACTTCAAAATTACACGGAATCCGAAGAAAAACGCCTGGCTATAGAAGCAGCCGATTGCAATCCAAATCAGATAAATTACATAGATTACCAATGGATAACTCCAGATCGGGTTATTCTTTGCTACAAAAAGTCCTAAGAAGCATAATATTTCCAGCACCATCAAACGGATAGCCATAAGGTCTAATCCTGCGGGAGCCGAGAATGCCAGGAGCCCGGTAGAGAATGTAAGGCACCAGAACATCTCGGGGCCGCTAAGTCGCATCTGAACAGTCTTGTCAAACGGACTTTTCACTATCTCGCCACCGGAGTAAAGGAACTTGATGCCGAAATAGGTAATGATAAGAAAATATATGTAGTTAAGTAAATACATGTGGCAATAGGGAGCTTTGCAATGCCAAATGCGCAAAGAGAATAGCGCTCCGTAACTATTAATTATTAATTATCAATTGTTTAGAATTGGCGTAAGACCTGGAGAACGGGTGATGACTGATACAATCTATTGCAGCTAATGTTCTACTGCCTGAATTTTCAATAGTCATTGTGCGTTCTTGTGCACGGCCGGGGACAGACTGCGCTACTAATTAATGCAATTTGCTATATAACTCTGCGATTTGGGCGTTATAGAGCTCCTTAGAAAAGACACGGGCACGATTATAAGCGCCGAGGGACAGCTGATCAAACAGTTTCGGATTGCAGATAACAGCTGCGATCTTTGAAATCATGTCTTCTACGGATTCCGATGTATGCAGTAATCCCGACACTCCATCTTCCACTACCTCGGGAAGTCCTCCGGTGTTTGACACAACAGGCACGCAACCTCGAGCCATTCCTTCGATTGCAGTCAGTCCGAATCCTTCGGAGCGGGAAGGCATCAACAGAATGTCAATCTGGTCGTAGAATGATTGAAGCTTATCCTGACCTTGACGTCCAACAAACCGGACAGATTCTTCTGGCAAGTCAGCGTTCTGTACCTGTTGCTCCATAAGATCCCGTTGCGAACCATCGCCGACAATGAGTAATCTCATTGAGGGATAATGTTTGTATATTTCAGCAAATGCTGGCACAACCATATCCATCCCCTTTATTCGTTCCAGGCGGCTGACAACACCGATTGTTTTTGGAGTCCCTTTACGAGGAGTATCAGCTAACTCGATGTATGAAGGGAGATTGTTGTATATCGTGAAGTGATTACTGTGTTTCTTTAGCTTTGTGTCGTCACTGAATAACGATGTATTCCCGAAGAATGAAGCCTCGGCCTTTAAAGTGATGCATTGAAATGCCGTCAGAATATGCTTGTTTAGCCAATGAATCTGCTTAAGCGATGGATAAATATCTGCCGATGTATGGGCAGTTGCGATAATTTTCTTCATACCTAAGGCGCGAAGAACCAATATCGGTAATGCTCCGGGCGCCATGTACTGTAAATGTGCCACATCGGGCTTATATTGTTTAACGATGCGGCGTAATCCGCTCCAAAGACTGACAGCTGTATTTTTTATACCGATTGGTCTTTTGCCATCAGGATTTAGCAATTCGACAATTGCACCTGCCTGACTATAACGATCTACCATCTGGTCCGCATACTCGAAGTAGCAAATGACTACAACCTTGTGACCATCAGCCACAAGAGCCTCAACCAAACTCAGTGTCTGGATTTCAGTGCCTCCTGTCAAGAGACATGGTATACAAACCAGAACAGTCATTGCAACCAGAATTTAATGAATGCTGTAAATTTCAGTTCCCCACCCACATTCCACGCAATTTCTCAGCAATGAAGTCCTTCAACAACTCAATTAAAATCATCTTCTTTTCACGGGTATCTCCATCGCCTAATTTGCTGATATTAACATATATGTAGCAGAAGTCAACATTTGTTCCAATCACCGCGAAGGAATCATGCTTTAATTGGGAATACGGAATCAATGTGTTGTTTAATGACACATTTATTTTTTCTGCATCCAGATAACTGATTTTAGCCTTTACTCCACGAACTATCATATCAGGCGAATCAAGTCCTAAATGCTGGCATATATAAGATTTGCACTCATCCGATTTCAACATCGCACTCAGTTTGGAGGCGATTCCTTCTGAAACTGTACCTAATACAGACTTAAAGATATTGAAATATTCAAGTTTGGATTTCCATAATGGCACATGCGGATATTTTCTTTCCAACCAATACTGTCGATATGGATTGTCGCCTTCAGATTGTTTCATGATGGCTACAAAGTCATCATCACATGGCATATAGAGCCTGTATCTGGACTCTCCAAGCACCTTTGGCTCAAAATATATCGATAAATCGCACAACGACCTGAGGGCATTGTCACGTTGGTCTGCAGTCGAAATAGGCAGCCCAATCATATCGCATGCCGCCAATTTCATAGCCTCGACAAGATAATGCTGTTCAAGAAGAACCTTGTGGTGGTTAAGTACATATAGATATTGAAAGTTCTTGATATTCAACACAGCCTCAATCTCATTCAATGCCTTGGAACTGTAAACCACGCTATATTGCCCGTTAACATCTTTATATATACCGATTGAATTGATGAGACGGGTTAAGTCCACAGAGAGATTCTTGTATCCTCCGGCCCAGACATCACGACATACATAATCAAGTCTATCCGCATCAATAATCTCGCCATGCAGCAATTCTATCATTGCATTCTCAAATGTTCTGTTCCGGCGCTTTATGAAGCGTACACCTGTTATCATTCTGACAACGAGGCTCCAATCAATATTGTCTTTTTCAAAATTGAGTTTGTTTCCGAAAATCTTTACGGCCACATAGGCGCTAATAGCCTCATGAGTAGCAGGTTTTGTAGTTTTTAGCAAATCATCTTCATAATCATTGTCATCTATCCGATCAATAAGAAGTTTTTTGGTTTTTTCATAATCAAAATAGTTCTCAAATGTGTGCGAGAACGGTGTATGCCCCACATCATGAAGAAGACATGCCAATTTGTATGATTCAAGCACAGATTTGTAGTTGTCAGGCAGGATATTCTTTCCAGAAAGACCATATTTAAGAGATATGTTGTCTGCAATCCTGCTGCCGATATGATATACCCCTATGGAATGAATGAACCGGTCATGACGCGCGCTCGGGAATACTGAACGGCATGAATTTTGCTCTATGCGTCTGAGTCTTTGGAAATATGAAGTGTCTATGACTGCTTCAAAATACTTTGCGGGAATCTCCACACTTCCATGAACACTGTCAAGGACTATTTTAACTCTAAGGTCTTCCATGCTAAATTGAATTTGGTGATTTTATCTTTTGTCAGATACATATTCGATATGTAGCGAATAGTATGACGGCTCTTTTCAGATGGCCTGAACGCTATTGTGTCATCCGTGATTCTTACTTTACTGGCAACGGACTTACTGTACTCCACTAAATCCTTAAAAGAAAAAGTGCAGTAAATGTTTTGCCGCATCAGCATAGAGTCAAGGATATTCAACATCTTGATATCAAGCATGAACTCCACTGACTTATTCGCCCTTAATATCAGATCCAGTACTTCTATATGTGAAATTGGCGTCATTGCTTTACTAATTCTTGATTGATTTGGATTGTGGTGCGACTCTGTTATAGATAGACATTATTGTTTAATCTAATTTTACTGTGAATATTCTGAAATGATTTAATAACGGAACTTTATAAATAATGCGCGATTTAATATCCTGGCAATTTATTCCAATAATGGCTGAGAACCGGCATCGGGTCTCTAAACGACATATTAATAAAACATCTGGTTCTGAAAAAGTCCCGCCACCATTGAACCTTTGATAATCTGCCATCCTTTACGTAAAGGTAATCTATTGAATAATTCATCATATAGATTTTCCTGACTTTATTGGCATTGTATTTTTTTGATGGATTAAGGTATAATGCATGAAGATTTGCTCCGGCGCATGTAGAGGCAAAGGCTAATCCTTCATTCCTGAAGTTGACCTCCATAAAATAATTCCTGCCATCTTGCGTATGGATAAATTCAACACTGAATGGTCCGTGATAACCGGAATAGCTGATAAACTTTTTGACTCCTTCTACATCTACATCTGTAATAGATATGGGCAGAAACTTACCGTATGCGCCAGCTCCGGTCAAAGGAGGGTAATGCCTGATTTTGCGCACAGCACCAGATAATACTATATCATCGTCGGTTGCAACTCCAATGCAGTCAAGCTCGTATTCCTTATCGATAAATTCCTGGACAATAAATTGTTCGCAATGACTATTATTTGAAAGCGCCTCATCAACTTCAGTCTGATTATGACATATATGAATATCACTTTTTTCTCCACCAGTGCTGACAAGGGGTTTTAGCAATAGAGGATATTCTATTATGTTTTCTTTAAATCTCTCTGAACGTCGGAATATTGTTGATTGGGGTACAGTCAACCCGCATTGTTCTGCGAGTTTACATTGTTCAGCTTTGTTGAAAAGATTCCCTAAATGATGACCTCTGCAAGGAGTGATGAAATGTTGGCATAAATCTTCCTCATGCTTATCGACCCATTCTGCAGCCTCGTCAAAACTGCATATCAGGTAAGGTTTATCTTCCCCATCGTATGCATTTAAGATATTGAGACACTCATCGATTTTTTCAATTCGATGAACTTGATTCCGCCGTACATGTTTGCTTTTAAGGACATTACACGTATCTTCCTCGCATTTCAGAATTAATACGAATGGAATTTTTTCAATCCCAAGACTACGAATGATACTCAAAGTGTTATGAGTAGAATCTCCTATGATGATAGCTTTACTCATTTTATCTTAAAAAAGAGTTCCTGATTTGTAGAGTTGGCTTTAACGAATAGTTTTGGAAGCACTCCCACCCAAGGTTTGCCACAAGGAGCCAAAGCAGAATGATACGTCTTAATAGCTTCAAGTTTCTTCTGGTGCTCAGCCTTGGACATTTTCAGGACATAAGCATTATTCCAATCAAGATTCTTCTGACGGTAATACCACATCCATACGCAGTATTCATACACCTCAGTATTTTCTCCAGCCAATTCAATTCCCAAATCACGTGCGGCAAGATGATCCGGCCATCCTTCGCCATGATGTGGAACAAGAATCACATTTGGATTGATTTTGAGAATTAGTGCCTCAAGTTTCTTCTTTTCTTCGGAATTTCCCTCACCAATATGTCCATCGGTAAAATCCAGTTCGTGGAGATGCGATTCAGGCAGACCGAGAACAGATATGGCTTTATGAGTCAGTTCCCGTCTTGCCAAGATTATGTCTGATTCGGAAGTCGAGCAGCAGCCACGATGCGAACCACCGCCGCCGGTCACTACTATGACATGTGGTGCATGGCCTTCGGCAACCAAACTAGCAATCAAACCTCCGCATCCGAATACTTCATCGTCCGGATGAGGAGCAATAATTATAATATCCTTTGAATTGAAATCAATTTCTGTCTGGGCGTTGGCTTTTGCTTGCAAACTGTTAATGAACTGCTTTTTTAAAGCTGTTTTGAATCGTCCTTTTAATGATTTCAGATCATATAAAAAATTTCCGAATCGGTGCCCTTTCTTGAACTTAAACCAATGATTTAAGGCAATTCGTACAAATTTGAAATGTCTACTCTTTAATCCGAACACACACAACCTGTGAATGTACTCAGTCTCCCATCTACAAAATGTTTCTATGATTTCATCCGATAGCATGGGATTTTCAGCGGTATGTTCCAGCTGAAAGTGATAATCCTTAAGCAACCGGGTGTTCAAGGTCAATAAATCCAAATGACCGGTTTCCGAGAACTGATGTTCTCGATATGACGCAAGAGGTTTCAGAATGCCCACAACATCCGTATAATTCCCAACTCGAAGGAAGAAATCATCATCTGCTATATGTCCAGCTTCTGTTCTATATTTACATCTGTCGAAAATAGATTTATGCGTTACGACACCAGGGCATCTGTGTATATGATTTTTGATACGTTCGTATACGTTGGCGTATTCAATGCCGGAATATCTAATGATTCCTCCATTGCAATATGAATCAGGAGTTCTGATAACTTGACCATATTCATTTATATAATTGCATGGGGCAAATAAATGTTTTACATCTGGATGAAGTTGAATGGCGTTTGATATATTCTCTAAAAAATCGGGAGCTAACAAGTCATCCTGATGCAGGATTGAAATATATTCCCCAGTCGCATGAGCTATGGCATTGTTCCATCCATTCACGAAACCGGAAGGGCCATTCTCATTCCTGTAAATTTTAATCTTATCTCCAAATTGGGAACAAATTTCAAGGGTATTGTCCTTGGAATTGTCATCGGATATGATAATTTCATCAGCAGGTCGTGTCTGATTCAATACAGATTTAATTGCAGACTCGACAAACCGACTGCCGTTATATGTGGGAATTACAACAGAAATTGTCATAGTTGCTTTATTACTTTAGCAGGACTGCCAGCGGCAACAGAATAAGGCGGGATATCTTTGGTTACAACAGAATTGGCTCCAATAATAGCACCGTCTCCGATTTTTACGTTAGGAAGGATGCACACTTTCTCACCAATCCAAACGTTATTCCCAATTATGACGGGACCTTTAGAATAAAGAGACCGTTCTAATGGAGGTAGGTCTAATTCCGCTCTGGTTATTTCCCCGTGGCTATGGTCACTGATATACACAAAAGACGCTATCAGGACGTTGTCTCCGATGATAATCTTATTTATAGCGCCGATATGACAATCACTTTCAATGGAGACATTATTTCCAATTCTAATGCATGGATTAAACGATTGATCTTTCCATCCATTGAAAGTTCTCAACTTTAAACGCTCTCCACATTTGAAGTTGTCTCCGATTTCAACATTTTCAAGGCCGTGAGTAATTATTGGGAACCTTATACGACAATTCGAACCATATCTGTAAAGACATGACAAAAACTTCTTTGTTTTAAATAGTTGTCGTTTATCGAGAAGTATACGAATGCTACGTTTGATAATTTTTAATATCGACATTCTTAAGAGGTTTATTGTATTGCATAGGACCCTTATTGTGATATGCGTTCTATTATTTACCGAATAAAATTCTCGCCCAGCATCTAAAATACCAATATTTCAAATGGGGATTTGCAAGCAACAACTTAACAGCTTTGAGATTTCTATTGACAGAGATATAAGTCCTGATATAGTCCAGATAAGACGCCGTATCCATGTTCTTGCGCCATAATACCAATTCCTCTGGAGAGAAATATTTCCTGGCGAACTCTTCAATAGCATCAAATGTAAGCATGGCTTGGCGTTGTTTGTCATCAACTTCACGTATAGTAGTGTTTTTACCATGCACTCTCCAATAGGCGATTGCTCGCTTGTCCAAGATTATATTTCCTAATAAAAATATCCGGATTAGTGAATGAAAATCGCAAGCTTGATATGGCACAGTATACAGTCCGAGTTTTGTGCCTAAATCTCTTCTATATAAAACGTTTGGGTGTCCGAATCTCCCGATTTCGTAATATTTCAGAAAATAGTCTTTGCCTGATACCAGTATTCGGTTCTCATCAATTTCCCGGAATGATATGGTATTTTTAATATGTTCAAGATTGCTATGGTTATAGCAATAGGCAACTATATCGTCTTCATTCAGATGATAGATCGTATTTAGGGCATCATTGACGAATGTGTTAGATGTATAATAATCATCACCGTCAAGATTTACGGCCCATACACCACCTGCTATATTGTGTGCAGAATTATGATAGTTCCCGACTCTGCCAAGATTATTTTCATTTCTATGGTAAATTAATCGTGAGTCAGATGTATAACGCGAGGCAATTTGACCGGTTTGATCTGTTGAGCAGTCGTCTGAAACAATTATTTCAAGCGAAGGATAATTTTGAGCTAATGCGCTTTCAATCGCATCAGTAATATAATCCTGCTGATTGTATGTGGGAATAATTATAGATACTAATGGTAAGGATTGATTGTTCATCTGAATAGTTTAGAAATTTTTGATTTTAGAATTATTAGATAATGTCCAAGCTGACCTATATACAATGGCAAAACTTTGATTTTTGTTTTTGCACTAATGGACTTGTTGCGAAGAATATAACTAAAGCTGCACAAGTTTAACTCTCTTAGAGAGTTGAACATAGTTTTACACATTTCATTAGTGCAGAATGCGTAAACATAATCAATGGCGATAGACCGGAATCTTTCGTAATTGGCTGTGAATAAGCTTTTAAAATTGATTGAGATATTATTATTCTGATATAGAACGGCTAAGTGTTTTGTTAACATTATGAAGCTGTTAACGTGCCGTTCGCTCATGGAGTTTATAGTTGATCCCGGCCTAACGGAATAATAATATGTCCTATTGGGAATAATCAGTATTTGTGGATTCGCCAGGGCCACCAAAACTGCCCAGTATAAATCTTCGTAAAAAAAGCCCTCCGCAAAGAATAAATTATGACGTATGAAGAAATATCGATTTATAAGTTTATTCCAACATACAGGAGACCATGTTCCTCCAATTTGCCATAATTCTTCCTCTTTAACTATATTATATTGATTATTATATATTTGTGATGCAGCCTTGTTTGTAGAATCAATATGAATACTCCGCCCTTCTATAATATCATACTCACCTTGAGAGGTATGGTCAATAAATGTCTCGAGACATTCCGTGGGAATAGAATCATCGCTATCAATGAAAAAAAGAAATTTACCTCTTGCTATTCTTACTCCTGTATTCCGAGCTGCAGCCTGTCCACGATTCTGAGTGTGTTTAAGAAAAATTAATTCACGATTATCATGATGAATCGTGGAAGCATATTCTTTCGCAAGGTTTATGCTGTTATCCTCCCCACAATCATCAATGACAATTATTTCAATCGGATCGTTAAGCGTTTGATTTACAACCGATGAGATGCATTTAACTACATAATCTTCAACATTGTAAACTGGAATAATAACCGATATGAGTGGTTCAGACATAATATTTTTTCATTTTAAAGAACAATAGAGTGCTGAGGGTTTTAAAGGTAAAGAACGATAGCGTTTTGAGCTTGAAAAACAATAGATTAAGCAATCCCTTCGCTCGATATTCATTGTGTAATATGGATGTATCTATATTATTGAAAATACAGTGAATTGAATTTTTTGCATATTTTCGTTCACTCTTAGATAAATGTTTTTTATGGGCTATATAATAGTAAACTGAACTTGTGAGCACATTCAGCATCCGAGTTTCAATGATAAGTTTTGAATGATCATAAACATCATTGTCTTTCAGCAATTGTTTTGTTTGAATGTATGAGAGGCACAGATCGAATTGTTTGACAGATACTTTTTTTGTTACAGATTCAGGGTTAAAACGATAATAATATATTCCAGGAGTATATGCCAGTTTGCTACATCGTGCAATTAACATTCGTTCTGTTACTTCATCTCCAAATACGCCACTTGTATTATACTGAATACCGGAATAAATATGCCGTTTTATAATCAAAAAACTGTGGATATTATCCCAGTTAACGGATTTTATCAAACCTGCTTCGCCAGATATTTCCTCATGATTGAAATCTGTTGCGAAATAGCGATACCTTTCATCTCCGGGCCCGAAATAATTGCATACCTTAGATATTGCGGCATCAGCTCCGGTTTCCAATATACGCCTTATTCCGTTTGACATGAAATCTGGGCTAACAAAATCATCAGCATCCAATTTCATAATGAATTCACCCTTGGCATATTTTAATGCCATATTTCTTGCTGCAGATGGCCCGGCATTGGATTGGTGGTATAATTTAATCCTTGAATCGCTTTGTGACATATGTTCAATTATGAAAGCACTGTCATCGGTTGAACCGTCATCTACGAATATCGCTTCGAAATTATTATATGTCTGAGCTTGTAACGATTTAATGCAATCTGTTAGATATAAAGATGCATTATAAACCGGTATTATAACAGAAATTAATGCTTCGCGATACATATGCGTATGATTTTAGATAGCTTTAAGACAACGCTTCCGAACGTCGTGAGTAATTTAACAAATACACCATCCGTACGTTCGTTTTTAATCATGCGTTCTAGTTTCGTACGACCGTTTAATAATGAAATATAATCTTCAATAAGTCGTGCAGGAGCTATAGTTCGTAGATAGGATTGACGTTCATTGTCTCTTTTCTCTTTGTTTGTATTGGAAACTCCAGTTGAATCGAAATCATTAACCGGAAAATCCCAGCTCGCATAGCTTGATCGCTTAATAATCAATTCATGCAAAAAGAATTTCCAATCACTTACAATTGACAACGTCTCATCGTAAGGGTTATCGCGTAATAGCTGAGTTTTTATAAATGTACTGCCGTGACTAATAGATGATGTCAAAAATATTTCACTTACTATCTTACGATGAGGAAAGTTCGTTGACTGGACTATTTTATGACCATTGTCATAACAAACGAATTGTTCTATACCTGTAATAAAATCTGCATCTATTCCTAATTTGTTGAATGAATCAACGACATTCGGATTGTTTAAAGCATCTCCTGAGTTAACAAACAATACATATTTGCCGTGTGTCAAACGCACGCCTTTATTCATGGCGTTATAAATACCTTCGTCAGGCTCGGAAATCCAATTATCTATATTGTCAGAATATTCTTCTAAGACATTTACACTGCCATCTGTAGATCCTCCATCTATAACGATATATTCAAACTTTTTCGAGATTTGGGCAGCAACGCTTTCTAACGTTCTTTTCAACCCATCACGATTGTTGTAATTAATAGTAATAATAGTTAACTTCATGATTTTTTGTTAGCCCTTATTAATAATTTAGTTGGAATATAAAAAAGTTTATTGTTAACAAGCAGATAGTCAATTATTTTGGATATGAGAGTTCGATTCTCCGTATATGACGCTAATATATAGTTGAAGCATTTTGTTAATTCTTTTGACGAATGGCTTTCATTACAAATTGATTGAGATAGCATATCTCGTGTCAATCGATAATAAAACTTTGCTATGATAGGCGTTAAATCTCCTTTCGGGAAAATCCGATTATATACTTCGAAAATTGGTAATACAAAATCGGTATAACTGCCCTTGTATGATTTCTTAGCATTGGGTAAAAAATATCTATAACCAATATATGGTATGGTTATCCATGAATTTATATGTTCAAAGTATGAAACACACCATAGCTCATCTTCCCTAAAGTTGATTTCTGTGTTGAAATATATATTGTGTTTTTCTATAATATCTCGTCTAAAAAGCTTGCACCATGTAAATCCGAACACGTCCTTGGTAATCAATTCATCAATAAGAGCTCCTATATTATGTGATTTTTCTTGTTTTATATTAGAAGAACGCAAGGGTGAGAGTGTTTTATCATATTCAGAACCGTCATTTTCTATAAAATGTATTCCAGTGGCAACAAAGTCATAGTTATTTATATTATCAACCATAGCCTGTAGCCAGCCAGGTAAAACCTCGTCATCGGCGTCACAAAATGTTATCCACCTTCTTTGTGCGAGTTTAAGCCCTGTATTGCGTGTGGCTGAGACTCCTTCGTTCTGTTTGTCGATAACTCTAATTCGTGAATCAATATCGGCATAGCTTAATAATAATTGTAATGAATTATCATTGGACCCGTCATTTATAGCCAATATTTCAAAATTAGCATAGGTTTGGGATAATAATGAATTAAGACAACGTCCAATGGTCTTTTCTGCATTATAGACTGGTAAAATTATAGAAATACCGTTCATTTTTTTTATTTAAGGGTTTAGTATTAGGTCGGTATTATTTTAGAGTACACTTCCGGAAAATATTCCAATAATATTTGTCTTATTTAAGTAAATAGTTATTAATCAATTGGCTGAAATAAAGCAGTGGGAATAATAGTAACATTATAGTCTAATGCGGAATTTTTGTAAAGGAAGGCGATATATTAAGTTTTTCCCTCCAGCACAAAATTTTGTAATAAGTAAACAATATAATATTGTGAAAATTCCAATGATAATT
Organism: uncultured Porphyromonadaceae bacterium; assembly: GCA_905198125.1. Lineage (GTDB taxonomy): Bacteria > Bacteroidota > Bacteroidia > Bacteroidales > Muribaculaceae > Lepagella. The sequence continues at coordinate 72,126 of CAJKBH010000009.1, read as the reverse complement.
ATTGAATAAACCACCAGCCTCCCCCATGATGCAGCCGGATTGACAGATAACCATGATGATAATATCAACGTAATTATTGTAGCGGCTGCAAATGCTATATAGTAACGTGCCGTATTAAGCCAATATGTAGCATAACTTTCTTTGAATCCATCCTTGAATAGATAAAACGGCTTCCAAAACACAATAATTGGTAATATACTGGCCGTTTTTCCCAATAATATTCCTGGAATGCCCCAGAAATAGCCACAGATTATAGTTACAGAAAGATTTATTATACCCTCGGTCCATGCTGCCCAGACATCACCATAATGGCCATATGCGAAATTGAAGTTGTCAACTGTGCCACGGGATATGCTAATGAACAGATTGATTAGTAAAAGCACAAGAACGGTATGACTTAATATATATTCAGAACCAAGCCAAAGTGTAATAAAAGGAGTGATAAAGTGATACAAACCAAAGCAGATTAATCCTGCTATAAAATAACGTAACGCCATAAGTTCCCAAAACACAGATAACATTTTGGGCTTGTTATTTTCAGCGACAAGATTGCCAACGCTTGCTCCAACACTATCTAAAACAGTGTTGAACAAAGTAGTAAGTTTACTGATTATTATGACATAATTGCCGTAATATGCTACCATTTTCAGCGATACGAAAGCAAAAATAAATAATTGGTCGCTTTGCTGCAGAATAAAATCCTTGATTTTATGGACAAAAACCTGTTTTGTGGATTTTAGAATGTTAGGATAGTGTATACTTTGTTTTTTCCCAATTTTGATAGTACATTTAAGCCATGGATATATATGATTAATTTTCCAATTAAGTATAACGCTATATAAGATTCCGAACGACAACTCAATAGCAATCCATACGTAGAAATTAGTGTAATAATAAGCTACACAAAGCTGAATAAGTGTTTTTACAATATTTGCTGTCTGAAAATATGCGGCAACTACATAGTTCTTTTGGTCTGCAGAAAGAAGAACTTGCCTGTAATTAATAAAATATCCTATGAGCGATGATGCCAGAAATGAGTAAAATGCGAAATATATTACGCCGAATGAGAAATCAGAACTTTTGAAAATAAGCGGTATAAAGATACTAAATACAATTCCAGCTCCAAGAACAGTCAATCCAATATTACGATAATAGTATCCGAATAGAGAAACAAGATCGATTATTTGTTGGCGATTGCCTTGTTGAATAGGTTTATATAGGTTGAATGCGATTGCAGCACCGACCCCTAATTCTGCAAGGTTGAGGTAGCCAAGGATGTTCTGTAATGTGCCAGTAAGACCAATGAAATCTGCGCCCAGACAGTCGAGGAATATCTTGCGGGAAAAGAAGCTCAGTACCAGCGTCAAAAAGTAGAAGATCAGATTGACGCGGGCATTAAGCAAGGTCTTTTTAACACGAGATTCGGCAACCATAGGTTGAATTATCAATGTGTGGCAAAGTCTGATAGCATTTGCAATGCGCAATGTACACAGGGGCAGCGCAACGCTGCCTTCTGATGATTTAATTAATAATTATTGAATTTTAATTTATGCATTTACATATTTGACATAAGGACTTTGGGCCGTTGTCATACACGGCACGGAGTATCCAAGCCTCTAATTGGGCATTAGGCATGTGGTATTCAATTACGATGTTTGTGGGCGTGCGTGGGCTGCTCGTCGTTGCCGTAGTTGTAGCCGTATCCGTAGCCGTAGCCATAGCCGTAGCGATAGCTGTGGCTGTAGCCGTAACGGCCTTGGTCGTTGCGGGTGCCGTTCAGAATGAAGGCCATGTTGCTGTATTTCTTTTCTTCATACAGGCGGTCAAGATCGGGGAGCATCGAGCGCTCGAACACGCCGGCGCGCACGATGAAGAAGGTGCGATCCATGTATTTGTCGATGATCTGGGCGTCCGCCACAACTTCGATGGGGGGACAGTCGACTATCACGTAGTCGTATTGCGTCTTCAACTGTCCGATCAGTTCTCCGAATCTGGGCGATTCGAGCAACTCTGTGGGGTTCGGCGGAATTGAGCCGACGGGGAGGATGAACAGGGTGTTGACTTCGTTATAGGGCACGATGAGCCTGTCGACGTCTGCCTCCATGCCGCTGAGGTAGTCGGCGAGGCCGAGTTCGGGCGAGCCGACATATTGCGACACGGAACCGTGGCGCATGTCGCCGTCTATTACCAGCACGCGCTTCTCCTTCAGGGCGATGGTCATGCCGAGGTTGACGGATACGAACGATTTACCGGAGCCGGGATTGAACGATGTGAATGCTATGACGCGTCCGCCCTGAATGGAGTTGCACAGGAACTCGACGTTGGTGCGCAGCACGCGGAAAGATTCGTTGATGATGTCGCGCTTGCCGGCCTTGACCACAATCAGCTTGCGGTCGGCTGTGTCTTTTCCTTTTTTAGCGGGGCCGTCCTGGGGTATCTCCCCGGCGAAGGGTGCGGCGAGGTGCTCGACGTCCTTGCGTCCGCGCACGCGGGTGTTGCTTAGTTCTTTCACGGCGGTGACTCCGAAAGGTATCACGAGGCCGATGACGAAGGCTATCAGCAGTGTCTGGCCGCGGTTGGGCGTAGAGGGGAGTCCGGAGGGACCGGGCTTGTTGACGATGCGGGTGTTATAGGCTGTGAATGCCTGCGACAGCTCGTTTTCCTCGCGTTTCTGCAGCAGGAACAGGTAAAGGGATTCCTTGACTTTCTGCTGGCGCTCGACGCTTAGCAGGTTCTTGGCCTGCGTGGGGTTGGAGGCGAGTTTGGAGACTGCGTTGGCCTGGGTGCCGCGCACGGAGGCGAGCTGCGTGTTGAGGGCGGTGATTTCGTTGTCGATGCCGCGTATTATGGCCTGGCGCTGTGCGGCGAGCTGCTGGTCGTATTGCTGCACCAGGGGGTTGGTCTCCGACGATTTGTCGGCCAGTGTGTTGCGCTGCAGCAGCTTGCTGTTGTATTCGCCTATCATGCTCTGGACGTTGCCGCTCTGCAGGCCGGTGTTGGCGGGCAGGAGCTGGCCGTGACCGGCGTCGGCCACGAGGTACGACCTGATGTAGCGGGCCATGGAGAGCTGGTTGTTGAGGTCCATGATCTGGGCCTGCGTCTCCTGGTTCTGCGACATATACATGGAGGCTGCGGCGCCGACGTCGGGAATCAGGTTGGCGCTCTTATAGCTTGATATGTCGGAGTCGACGTTGCCCAGCTCGCTCTGGATGACGCCGAGGCGCTCGTCGATGAAGTTGGAGGTGGAGACGGATATCTGGTTCTTGTCGTGGATCCAGTTCTCGTTATATACGTCTATGAGTGTCTTCAGCAAGTCGTCGGCGCGCTGGGTGGACTCGTCGAATACGGTGAGCTTGATGATGGAGCTGTTGTCGCTGGACATGGCCACCTGCAGGCGGGCGTTGTACGAGTCGCGCGCGGCGGAGAGGGGGTATTTCTGTACCTTGAGTTCCACATTGCTTCCCTTTATGTAAAGGGGCGAAGGCGAGACCATGATTGATCCGCCGGGGGTGGTGATGGCGCTGTTGAGACGCCCGGTGTAACTCTTGCCGTAGCTGCCCTCGGGGGTGACGAAGTCCTTGACGGTAACCATGCCGGCGGGGTCGATCTTCAGGGTAAAGTTGAGTGAGCTTTCGTCGGGATAGCCGGTGGTTGTGACGCGCACGGGTAGGTCGGTGCCGTAAGCTACCTGGTCGTGGAAGCGGCCGTCCTTGAAGTAGTTGATGTCAAGGCCGAGACGACGCACCACCTCCTCGGTCATGTCCTTTGACTTGAGGTTGTAGATTTCGTTCTGGAGGTTGGTGTTTGACTGGAACAGGCCCATGTTGGCGAATTCGTCGGCACCTGCGGAGTTGCCTTTGGATTCGTCCTTGATCAGTATCTCGGCGCTGCGGCTGTAGACGTTGGGTATGCGGAGCAGCCACAGGTAGGTGGCGCCGACGCAGATGGCGACGGAGAGTATGATCCAGGGCCAGTGGCGCAGGGTCATAAAGATGATGTCAAGAATGGGCACCGAGCCTGAGGGTGCGGCCTTGGCGCGGCTTGCGCCACGAGTGGCGGTGGATGTTTCGATTATTTCAGCCATAATATATCAATGCACGACACATTATGCACAATGCTTAATGTCAACGCGCAAATTATAAGATTTTTGACAGGAGAACAGGATAAAACAGTATAGTGATTGGTCAGTTGCCTGGCGCGGCTGATGACAGCCTGCGCTACTAAGCATTGGAGATTGCTTATTTCGTGAGGGAAATTACAAGTGTGCCGATGGTCAGGGCGAACGAGGCGATTGAGAACCAGAAGGCCGGGGTGAAGGGGCTGTTGCCGTTGGGGGTGGTGTTGCGCTTGGCCTTGTCGTTTGGCTCTACGTAGATCACGTCGTTCTGCTGCATGTAATACACGGGCGACTGGGCCAGCTGATTCATGTCGGTAAGGTCAACCTTGTAGACGGTCTGCTGACCGTCGGGGCCTTCGCGCATTACGGTGACGTTCTGACGCATGCCGTCGGGGGCGATGTCGCCGGCCATGGCGATGGCTTCGACGATGGTGAGGTGGTCCTTGTTAAACTCTACGCGGCCGGGGCTATTGATTTCGCCCAGCACCGAGATGCCTGTGTTGGCGAAGTCTACGGTGACGATGGGATCCTTGACGAGTTCGCGGCTCTTGATTTCGGTCTCGATGTATCTGGCGAGCTGTGTGCGGTTCATATCGGCGACGTGGAGTCGGCCCAGTACGGGGAAGTTGATATCGCCGTCAGCGTCGACGGTGTAAAGCGAGGTATTGCCGCTGCCGCCGCCGGCGGAAGATCCAAGCGAACCTCCGGAACCTCCGGAACCGATACGGTTCTGGGTGGTGACCAGATTGAACATGGAGGAGAGGGCCGGGTCCTGTGTGGAGACTACGATGGAGAGCTTGTCTTCGGGGCGCACCTTGATGTCGTTGCGGTTCAGCGGCTGGATAGTCTGGCCGGAAGTGACGTCCTGGAAATATGTTATGTCCTTGGGTGTGGTGCACGATGATACGGCAAACACAAATGCCGAAAATGCAGCAACATAAAAGAAATGTCTGAATTTCATATAATGTATGTGTTTTTTTGACAGAGAAAGGTTAAACGGTGGTTTTGCAGTCGTACGGGTCATGGCGCTCCCTAAAGGCATCCCATATCGGATGGATGGATTGAGCAAAGAATAAGGAGGAAGCCAAAAAGCTACTTAGGATAGCGCTTTGATTACGTCTGGCAAATTATGTGATGACCGTACGGCTCCTTATGAGTTCCTGACCAATTGTTGCTGGGTTACTCACTGGTAGAGTTTTACTCCCAGACTCTTCTCGCGGGCATGGATGCGGCGTGTCAGAAGCATATTGACGGTAATCCAGAGGGCGACGTCTCCTATGAACAGGAGCGTGATGTCCACGTACGGGGACAGGAAGTAGTTGGCGACGATGAGGAGCGCGCTGCTGCCGAGTATCGTCATCATGGCGCGTCGCTGGCGCATGCCGAGGGCCAGTAGCTTGTGATGGATATGCGTCTTGTCGGGCAGGAATGGATTGCGGTTGGCGCGAATGCGGTGAATGTAGACGCGTATGACGTCGAAGCCTGGAATCAGCAGGGGCGCCATGCCGATGACGGCACTGTTGGCGTGACTGGCCGGCATGCCGATGTGGCAGATACTGATGCACATCACGCTCAGAAAGAGGCCGACGGTAAGGGCGCCTGTATCGCCCATGAAAATCTTACGGTGTTTCAAGGCGTCGCCGAACACGTTAAAGAAGAAGAAGGGCAACAGTGTGCCCAGCGTGGCGGCGGCCAGGGCCGAGTATGTGTACAGGCCGTTCCTGAGACAGACAATGGCGTAGAATGCGCAGGCCACGCCGCTCAGTCCGGAGGCCAGGCCGTCGATGCCGTCTATCAGGTTCACGGCGTTGATGACGAAGACGATGAACAGGGCGGTGACGCCTATCGACACCAGATACGGCATCTCGTGAATGCCGCAGAAACCGTGCAGGTCCTCTATGCGTATTCCGCCGGCTATGATCAGAAACGCGGCCAGAGTCTGCATCACGAACTTGGCGCGGTACCGCACGCCGACAAGGTCGTCGGCCATACCCGTCAGATAGAGAATTATGGCGGCGCAGCCGGTGAAACACAGCGGGACCACACGGCTGTACAGAAGCTCGGTCACGGACTGATTGCCGTACATGATGCCCAGTCCGAACAGGAGCAGAAGTGCGAACAGAATGGAGGGGAAAAAGGCGATGCCGCCCAGACGTGGAACCTCGGCCTTATGTATCTTGCGAGGGTCCGGCTCGTCGAATAGATTCTTGCGGAAGGCAATCAGCAGAATCTGAGGGATAATGATGCCGGTAAGCAATGTAACGAGAAACAGGACTGCAATGTCGATCAGGAACCAGATAGTCATAAATTTAATTCATAAGTGCCCGGTGCAAATGACGCGGAGAGGCCGGGACGGATTTATAGAGACAGAAGAAGTCGGATGTCAGTGTGGCGGCAGCATGGATTTCGCGCCACTATATCAGGGGCAGTCTCCCCCCGGATGTGATCAGATGAACTGGACGTATTCGGGCGATACCTCGTACTCTACTGCGAGCAGACCTGGCATCTCGATGACGAGTTTCTTCTTGCGTGAGCCGCGTATAGCCAGCAGCTTGCCTTCGTAGCCGTTCATGATGCCGTCGCACACAAGTCGCACCCGTTTGCCGTACGCGAGTTTGGTAAGCTCGTCGGGCATGTAATATTTAGGGGCGTCGGTAGCGGTGGCCGCGGCGATAAAACGATCCATTTCGCCGGAGCGTACGGTCATGGGCTGGCGATAGGCCGCGCCCTTGACGAACCTGTACTGCAATGTATCCGTTTTATCGATAAAGGGGTCGAGTTCCCGGCGCGTTGCGTGCACGAACAGCAGGTCGTGGATGGCTGGTATCTTGCGCCGGGTCTTGCGGCCGTTTACCTGACTGACCACCCATTTCATGGGCGTGAATACCTCGAGTCCGGCCTGTTGCACACGCATATAGCCTGGCTGCTTGGCAATGGGGCGCGTAAGGTCACGTAGCACAAACCATTGCTTTCGGTCGACGGCGTCGGGGGTGGTCATAAGGGGTGAAATGTTGTCGGAAGTTCGATTCAGAGAATAGTTTCTAATCCTACTTGATTGCGAATTGGATTGATAATCAAGCAGTTGAAGTGTTGGGTAGTGTTGACCTCAATATTTTTAACTAATACCGGATTTATCATATACGCGAGTCGAAAATCGGTATTTCCATCACACTCTCTTTGTAAAGAGATATTAATTCGGGCGCAAAATTACAAAATAATCGGGAAATATGGAAATGAAACGGCAATTTTATGCTGTTTAACATGATTATGAGGTGTTGTGAAGTGTTGTGAGGTGCGGTAATGCACTATATGGAGGCAGGTTCGGCAAGAGCCGGCATCCGGCATTTTAAATGGCAGGGAATCATCGTCGGAATAGCGTAAGAGGTACATACATAGAGATATGGATGATAAAACAATAATGCAGACAAAGTTTCGATGCACAGCAATGGCAAAAAACCGGTCCGTCGCCATGCCAGGCCCGGAGATTCTGCGCCACTGCCCAATGCACTTGCCCAATGCGTAATAATGCCTTTTGCCTCTTAAGGCATCAGGATCGAGTTTATGAGCTGCTTGGGAAGTCCACGCCACTATTTGATACCCTTTGAAGAATACGCGTTATTTCAGACGGGACGCGATGCGTTGGAGCAGCCTGCGGAGTCTGGCGCGTAACGGACTGACGACGCGGACTTTGGTCGAGCCTGAACATGCGGCAATCTGCCCGGATATAGCGCAGGCCAGCTGGTAATAAACGCTTCGGCAGAAGTGGTTGGTACAACCCTTCAGGTCGTCGGGCCCCGTCAGCAGGTCGGTGATGTTGATGAACGCGACGTTTTCGTGGGCGGCAAATGCAGCCTTCAGCGCGTGGTTCACCTCGCGGTGGCGCGGCGCATGGCTCGCGAATTCGTCCGACGTGGGATTCTCACATTCAATCTCTGAACCCAGTATCAGGACCAGCCGTGTGCCGGGCGCCAGCACCCGGTCGCGGATATACCGCACGTTGTCAATGATCCTGTCAGTCGGCAGGGGGCCGACAAATTCAAAATCGCGGCTGAACCGTTCGAGGTCCTCGCGCTTAAATCTATAGTTGTGGTTTGTGATCTGACCATCGATAATGGAGTCCCACAGAGCTGTGTCGGTGAAATCGTAGTTGCAGCTGCTGAAAGATATCATGCCGCCATTGTGGCGATGGCAGTAGACGCCCTCATGGCAGTCGGGAAGCATGGACATGAACACTATGTCGTAACCCGGGTCGGCCATGTCGGTGCGGAAAACGGCAGAGTCGAGGAATGGCGCGTCGCGCAGCAGGGCGTTCCTGACGTCAGAGGGTAATGTGCACCCCTGCACTATCATCTGCGTGTGGTTCATGGCTGTGACGGCGACGCCGCGCGCATCGATAAAATTGAATTCGGTGCGTATGTCGCAGTTGCGGTTGCCCGAGAGGTACGGCAGCACGGAATCCATGTCGCACGGCCCCTTGAGCAGAATGCGCAGTTTGCTGTCTGAAGATGTCGATTCGCAGGCTTCCGTTGTCTCCGGCTGCTGGTCGCCGGTATTGATCCAGTGTGCCTTATGGGCTTTTTCGAGTGTGACGGACACGTCGCCGCTGATAACGAGCGATGGGAAACAGAGCTGCTCGTAGATATACTGCTCGATTCCCATGCCCATGGTGCGGCACGAGAACAGGAAATGCAGTAATGAGCGGTCGCGTGTATCGAGGGTGTAGAAACCGACTATGCCGTAATCTCCGTAGATGTCGCGTGCGGATACGACGCCGCACTGATATGCGGGGTCGGCCAGGACCCGGCGTAACTCATCGGCACTGCTACGCAGTTTGGTGAAGTTTAGCTGGTTGGTGCGCAGCACCATCTCGGAGATGCGGTCCAGATGGGGCAGGCAGTCATGGTCAACGTCAACCTGGATGCGCGACTGGATCAGGAACTCGTCGGTGGAGTCGAAATGCGTACTGGCTTCCACCTTCTTTTCCAACTGATGATACTGGCTGAGACGTTTGTGACGGCTGTCGTCCTTGCCGGCGGTATCGGCCTGGACGAGAATACCGGCGATGTCCCGGACATCAAGCACGTTGAGGTCGGGGATGTAGAACCGGGCCTCGTTGAGGTTCAACGGATTGTCGTCGATAAAGAGGACATTGACGGGGCGTAGCGACATGTGGTCGATGATATCGGCGATACGCTTGGCCTTGGGACTCCAGTCAATGGAAGGGAACACAAAGTAATCCCAGAGGCCCTCGGTTTCAAGACGAGCTCGGACAGTGTCGAAATCATTCTTGGAGCAGATGGAGTTCATGATGCCGCGATCGACGAGGCGTCGCACGAAGTCGCAATGCTCGGGAATCATGCTGACCGGACCCTCGGAGATAGTGCCGTGCCAGAATGTATCGTCCAGGTCCCAGACTATCAGTTTTATCTTGTTTAAATCCATTGTCGTGTTCTTTGTGCCTACAAAAATAGTGAAATATGCGCAATTTACAAAAGAAAGCAGAGCTGCCTGAGGCACAGTAGAGTCAACCGGCTAATTTTGCACCAGCCAGTTGACTCTACACCGGGCGACACTCTCAGACACTGCAATAAAATGGCAGACAAAAACGTTATGATGTCAGACGATTTGACTTCGACCATCAAAGCCCGTAGCCCGTCGGGGGTAATACTGATGTGGCAGCCGGACTAAACAATTACAGAAGATTAGACTCATGAAAAATTCCACGATCAGTTCGCTCCTTGTACTTGCCGTTATCATCATGGGCTGCAGCATGCACGTCTACAGTCAGGATGCACCGCCCGGATACAGGGTGGCTATGAATTATTACGTAAGCTTCGCGGAAGCGGACGCATCATTCTCGGCCACGACGCTTCCTGCCGGCTGGGTGCGCCTTGAGGATAAGGCGGGTAACATATCCTATTCCACCACCCGTGATAACGGCGGACATGTAGGCAAGGCAATAGGACATACCAAAAGTCAGAGCAACGTGCGGTCGGGCTCTACCACAATCGAGCTTCGTGACTATCTGATATCACCGCAAGTGAAGGGAACGGTCAAATTCTGGATAGCCCGTTATTCCATAGGCACATCGCCACAGGTCGAGGTCTACCGAATGACGAAAACCGATAATGGATTCAGCTGCAATCCACAAACGGACCTGCTGTTCTCAGTCAGTGAGAACGCGTGGCCCCAATTCACCAATTCAAATCCTTCCGGCTGGGTGGAACAGACCTTCAATGTAGCCCAATATGAGTATCTTGGATTCCGCATCAGCTGTGCCTATATCGACGAATTCGAGGCAACCTCCGCAATGGTGCCCGGCACCGGCGCTTCCGATTCAAAATCAACTGATTCCGCTCTGCGAAGCAACCAGCGCAATCAAAGTAATCAGGGTAGCCTGAGCAAACCGAACAATCAGAACAATCAGAACAATCAGAACAGTCAGAGTAAGCCAATCAATAATATCAAACCTAACAGTCCTGGCAAGCAGTCGGCGAATGCGGCCAATAAAGTCGTAACGCCGTATTTTACTAAGAATACTCTGTTTATGGTTACCGATCCCTCTCCGAACCGGTTCTCTCAGGTGACGGACAGTGTGTTCGCCATCAACACCGGCGGCCGATATGAATTCTGGACAGTTTCGGGTCAAAAACTCTATGACGCCAGATGGACGATGCCTAAGGACTATTCATCGTCTAAGCCTCAATTCGGCGGAGGCGTCGTGGCCATGCGTATGGCCGAACCTAACGCCGCCGGCAAGAAACCGATCTGTCTGCTCTATCTTGACGGCCGGGTCAAGGAACTGGATCCGGCTTGGAAATACGTGTCGAAATTTGAAGACGGCCTTGCAATTGCCCAGGATGAACGTCAGAATTGGTTTTACATCAATACGGCAGGCGCGAAAATGTACACGTCACTGACGGTTTACAGCCCCGCGGATGATGAAGCCAGACCCTTGCGCGACGGCCTGAGGGCATTTTACGGCAAAGCTAACGCTAACGGCGATGTCGCCTGGGGCTTAATCAATGACGAAGGCGCTGTCGTGATTCCTCCGAAGTATAAGTCGGTCACTGATTTCTCAGACGGATATGCCTGGGCTGTAAGCGAAAACGCCAAAGATGGAATATATGCCAAGGAACTGATCGATGTCAGAGGCAATACGGTCTATAAGCCGGCAAAATACACCGCAAAGACACGGGATGTGGCGGATGGCGTCTTTATCGAGGTAGAGGCGCAGAGAGACGTCTACAGAGATGTGTCGGGTCGGGAACTGGCATCCTTTACCGAAGCGACTTCGTTTTACGACGGCTATGCGTTCGTTCAGACAAAACAGATGGGTGGAAATGTGTCTCTTATCAATCGCGATTTCCGGATTGTAAGGGAACTGACCAATGATGTTCTGCCCCGTCACGACTCAAATCCGTCAGCTTCAAGCCTTTCGGACTTTGCACGGTAGGAGGAAGCCATGTGATTACCCCTGCCGGAGATGAAGTCCTGACGGACTACGGAAGCGGGTTTGAGAATACCATAGGCAGCTTCGGACAGTTTTCCGAGAGTGGCTATGCCACTGCCGAGGGTTACATCGACTCTCGGCGGTGCTTCTTCTACATAAAGCCTACCGGCTAAATAGCGTGGATGTTTTCAGATAGCCCGCAAGCCGGTGGCCCATGGAATGGCGGCAATCCTCCGTACCCGACGCCTCCCGAACCGATTCCCCCGTTTCCCGGACCTTTCCCCGGGTTAGATCCGAGACAGCCCCCGCGAGGACCCAAGATTGTTGAAACCGTTAAATTTACTGTTAATGCCGTTGCCGATCCTGCGAGAGGGGGTACTGTTTTCCTAAGCCCCCAAAAGGAATTTGAATACGGCGAATCCGCAACCGTTCATGCCACGGCAAACAAGGATTGGGCCATCGCTTCCATCGAGTGTACTCCTGCCGGCGTCTCCAAGGTGGAGAACGGCAAGCCATTCCGCGTGACAGGCGATATGACCGTCGTAGTGCATTTCCTTAAGAAAGAAGATGAGACTCCGCCCGACCACACCGGATGCTATCTTGGAACCATGATTCCGCCCGAAGGACATGAGTTGTCAGGCAAAAAGGAATGGGAAATTCCCGTGTATGCCGAAATCGGCGAGAAGGGCACTGTCGACTCTCCTTTCGGCAAGGACAATTACGGCTTCCTCGTGATGATGTTCGACCCCAATACTACGTACACCTCGGCAAAAGGCGATCTGACATGCAATTTCTTCGCCGTTCCGATGAAGATAAGCGGCTTTCAGAAAGACGACGACGGCAGAAACTGGATGGTGCTGGACGGAGGCTCGGTTTCCTCCATGAATATGTCTGTCGGAGCCAATCCGCTTACTCAGATGGTGTTCGGAGCCATGCTTGGCGCCAGCGGCATGTCGACGGTAGCCAGCAATCCCAGGCATTACAGAATCGAGATGCTGGACATTGATTCAGACACGGGAGAGTTTACATTCGGCCCGTTGCAGGCCTATTCGCCTAAAAGCGGAGGCTGGGTAGCCGGCGGTTCAAAGGAACTGACCGACAAACGGAAAGGAGCGTTCGCCACGTATTATGACTCAGGATATGATGCCGGCATGTTCGACGGACTGCGAATGAAGGAGTCTACAAAGCGCAACGACGTGCAATGGTATCCGCCGCAAAGCTGGTTTGACAACCAGACTCTTTTTGAAAAGACTGTAAACGCCATGCGTCAAGCCTTCGGCACGGCCAAATCCGATTACGAGCGAATCTTCGGCAAGTAGCAACTTGCTTTCGGCAATGAACTTGATTCATTGCCGAAAGTAAAGGATAACTATCACCGAAATTAGTGGATAACTATCAAAAGAAAAGCCGGAGTGCTCTGGACACTCCGGCTTTGTGTTTGGTGATCCGCCTGGGGCTCGAACCCAGGACCCCAACATTAAAAGTGTTGTGCTCTACCAGCTGAGCTAGCGAATCCCAAAATTTGTCGCTTCAGGGCTTTTATTCCCTCAAAAGCGTTGCAAAATTACAAGTATATTTTGAAACTACCAAATAATTCGCTAAAAATTTGTAATTTTGTGGTTGGAATTGAAACTATAGGCCGTCTTTGAACGATGGCTTGACATTAATATATGAATATACAGGAACTGTCGGAGCGTATAGTGCGCGATGTGCGTGAGGGGCATCGCGAGATGCGCTATGCTCCTAATGCATATATCAGTCGCGAGGAGGCTGCGGAACTGGCGGAGACTCCGGACATAGACGCGCTGTGCGACGGCGCGGACTACATCAGTACCAAACTGGTGGGGCGCAACGTGGATTCGTGCAGCATCGTGAACGCGCGCTCGGGCCTGTGCGGCGAGGACTGCAAATGGTGCGCCCAGGCGGTGCGCCACCATACGGGCTGCAACACCTACGAGCATCTGGACGATGAATCTATCGTGGCTGCGGGCCGCGTGAACGCCCGCGAGGGTATACGCCGGTTCAGTCTGGTTACATCGGGTCGCGCGCTGTCGGACGCCGATGTGGACAGGTTCTGCGAGACATACCGCAAGCTGACGGCTGAAACCGGGCTTTATCTTTGTGCGTCGATGGGGCTGTTGACCGAGGCGCAGCTGCAACGGCTGGCCGCGGCCGGCGTGAAACGCTATCACTGCAACATGGAGACTTCGCGCGAATTCTTCCCGACACTGTGCTCCACTCACACTCCCGACGACAAGATGGCTACGATACGCGCCGCCCGCAAGGCCGGTATGCAGGTGTGCAGCGGCGGTATCATCGGTATGGGCGAGAGTATGGCTCAGCGCCTGGATTTGGCTTTTGAGCTGGCCGAATTAGGCGTGGATTCAGTGCCGATGAATATACTGAACCCTATCCCCGGCACACCGCTGGAAAACACTCCGCTGATAAGCGAGGAGGAGATAATCCGCACTGCCGCCACGTGGCGTTTCATCCTGCCCGACAAATCGATACGCTTCGCCGGAGGCCGGATGCGCCTCAGCCACTGGTCGATGGTACGCCTGCTGCACGGCGGCATCAACGGCGTGCTGATGGGCGACATGCTGACCACCGTGAGCAACGACATTGCCTCCGACCGGATTCTGTTCAAGGAAGCGGACATGATATTCTGATAACATAAACCTCTCCGCAATATATAAAACCTCTCCAACCAATACATACAAGACATGGACATATCGGTAGTGATCCCATTATACAACGAGGCCGAGTCTCTCCCGGAGCTGGCGTCGTGGATAGAGCGCGTGATGAACGAGAACAATTTCAGCTACGAGATCTTGTTCATCAACGACGGTTCGCGCGACAACTCGATGGAAGTGATACGCGGGCTGCAGGCTTCCAATCCATATATACATTGCGTGTCGTTCAGCCGCAACTACGGCAAGAGCCCGGCGCTGGACACCGGCTTCGCGCGGGCCAAGGGCGACGTGGTGATCACGATGGACGCCGACCTGCAGGACTCGCCCGACGAGATACCGGAACTGTACCGCATGATTACGGTGGAGGGCTACGACCTTGTGTCGGGCTGGAAAAAGAAGCGTTACGACCCGCTGTCTAAAACTATTCCCACCAAGCTGTTCAACGCCACGGCGCGCAAGGTGTCGGGCATACACAATCTGCACGACTTCAACTGCGGACTGAAGGCATATAAGCGCGATGTGGTGAAGCACATCGAGGTGTACGGCGATATGCACCGTTACATTCCCTATCTGGCCAAGAACGCCGGCTACGGCAAGATCGGCGAGAAGGTGGTGCATCATCAGGCCCGTAAATACGGCGTCAGCAAGTTCGGCCTGGACCGTTTCGTGAACGGCTACCTCGACCTCGCGTCCCTGTGGTTCCAGACCAAGTTCGGCATCAAGCCCATGCACTTCTTTGGACTGTTGGGGTCGATGATGTTCCTGATCGGCTTCATCGCTGTGGTGACGGTGCTGATACTCAAGATTGTGGCCATGAATTCGGATACGTTCGTGTTCTACCTCACCAAGTCGGTGTATTTCTATCTGTCGCTGACGTTCATGGTGTTGGGCGTGCAGTTCTTCTGCACCGGCTTCATCGGCGAGCTGATAACGCGCAATTCGGTCGAACGGCGCAATTACCTGATAGCCGAGGAATTTTGAGACAGTTGAGATACATATTGGCGTTGCCGGGGCTGTTGGTGCTGTGTGCCTGCGGCTCGGAATGCTACGAGAACCAGAACTCGCTGCCGCTGGCCAAGTTCCGCTACGTGCAGGACTCGGTGCCGGTGGACTGCGGCATGGACTCGCTTAAAGTCTATGGGCTCGGAGTGCCCAACGACTCGGTGCTGTGGGACGGAGGACAGACCCAGCAGCTGTATCTGCCGTTCCGCGTGGATCAGGACACCACGATGTATGTGTTCGAGCATACGCGTGTCAGCGAGGCGCGCGACACTGCCACATTCATATACGAGCGCGCCCCGCAGTTCGTGTCGGCCGAGTGTGGCGTCAGTCTGGTGTACAGGATGAAGAGCATCACCACCACCGGACCCTTCATCGACTCAATTACCTGCCCCAACGGCGAGATAACCAACAAAAACGTCAGCAACCTCGTGATATATCTGCACCACGAGCCTGAGGAGGAAGGAGGGGAGGAACAATGAAACCATCAATAGTCCGCCTTCTTACCGGCATCGTCGTGCTTCTGACCGTGATATGCACGGCCATGCCGGCCTTGGCACAGACGGAACCGTTGCTAACCGATTCGATAGCTGCCGATACGATACAGAACGTTGCGGAAAGGGTAGATTCGATACCGGCCAAGCCCGTAAGCCGGCCGACGCGCAAGGTGACGCCCGTGGATGTGGACGACCAGAAGCGCGAGCCGGTGCTGCATTATTACGACAAACACGGCGAGCTGCTTGACGAGCCGGTATTGTTCCTGGCCACTCTCGACACCGTGACAAAGCCCAAGTCGAAACCGATATACCCTAAATTCAACGGCGTGTCTGTGGGAGTGAATTTCGCCGACGCCATCATGATGGCTTTCGGCCAGAAGTTCGGGTCGTACGACGTATGGGCCGACGTGTCGCTGTGGAACTGGCTGTTTCCCGTGGTAGAAGCGGGCATCGGTTACGCCGATGCTACCCCCGAAAACAAGAACTTCACCTACAAGGTGTCACCCAGCTTCTACTGCAAGCTCGGCGTGAACTATAACTTCCTGTACAAGAGCAATCCGGACTATCAGCTATACTTGGGACTGCGTGCGGCCATGTCGAATTTCGGCTGGTCGGCACGGAACGTGACCGTCAACTCCGATTACTGGCAGGAATCGCAGAAGTTTGACCTGACCGGTATGCGCTCCACCGCATTCTGGGGCGAGGTGCTGGCCGGCATCAAGGTGAAGATAGTCAGTGGATTCTCGTTGGGGTGGAACGTGCGCTGGCGCGTGCCGTTCAGCATCGGCAAGGCGAAGCCCGGCGGGCTGCCCGACGGCATGGAGGCGTTGCGTATAAGCAAGCCGTGGTTCATACCCGGCTACGGCGGTCATTCGGCCATCACGTTCAACGTGTCGGCCATCTGGACCTTCGGCGGCAAGAGCAAAGCCGACATCGACGCGCAGGCCGAGGCGGAAGCCAAGGCCTCGGAGCAGGAGGGAGCCGCGACTAAGCCTGATGATTCAAAGCAGGAACAGGAATAAAGAATTTGTTATAACAAGAAAGAAGACGCACCGGGGAGTGTGTCTTCTTTTGTTTTTTATAATGTTATGTCTGATTATTTTCGGAACGGTACCGACCATACCACACGGACCGGAACGGGCTTGCCGTCCATTCTGCCGGGTGTCCATTCAGGCATCTTGCTCAGTACGCGGATGGCTTCCTTGTTGAGGGCCGGGTTTACGCCGCGCAGCACGGAGATATGGCTGACGGAGCCGTCGGTATTCACCACGAACGAGCAGGTGACGCGGCCCTGGATGCCCTTGCGGTAAGCATCAAGGGGGTAATTGCGCGTGGCGTTGATGAATGTCATCAGGTTACGGTCGCCTCCGGGGAACGATGGCTTGTCGGTGACGTAGTCATATTCATACACCTCCATATAGCTCTGAGCTCCCGAGGCGTTGGAACCGATGTTGACACGGCATGTCTGGGCCTTGGCAGGCAGGCCTGTTGTCAATAATAAGCTGATAAGTAATGAGGTATGAAGTAAAAGTCTTACCATAAATACTTCCTTAAATTAGGAAATGCGTTCGAAATAGCTGAATTGACCGGACTCGCGGAGAGGTCGCGACCAACTCTATGCAAAATTATAATGTTATAACGAATTAGCCAACAAACGGTGCATTAATTATAGTTAAAAATATTAAACACGTGGAGACGGGCTTTCGCTGAAGCTCAAGGCGGGGACAAATGGAGACGTGGCGGGGCTGCCTTTTTATTCCTCGTCGTAGATGAGCGAGGGGATGGTGTAGGAGAGGTTGAGCACCAGCGAGGAGCCGGATTTGTGAGGCATGGCGTAAGCCACGTCGGCCTTGAAGCCCTTGACCTTGAAGCCGATGCCGAGCGAGAAACCGCTGAGTATGTTGCGGCCGAAGGTACTCATGTCGGAGGCCACGCGGTAATTGTAGGCAAGCGCGGCGTAGAATTTATCGCTGGCCTGGTATTGCAGGCCGAATATGAGATGGCGGAAGAAGTTGGTGAAAAATCCGTTCTTCATCTTGAGGGCGTCCGCGCCATCAGAGTAGCTGTAATAGGGGATGCGCCAGCGCACCAGATTATTGGCGGTGATGCTGATCTGCAAGGGCAGACGGCCGAGCGACTGCATATATCCGAGCTGTATGTCGAAGGGGAGACGGGCGTAACGGTCGGTGAAGCGCTTGACCTGACCGCCCATGTTGCGCAGCAGGATGGAGAAGCTGAGGTCGTGGTCCGGATCGTAATAGTTTACGCCTAAGTCAGCCGCGATGGCGAATGCCTTGTAGTTTTCGTATGACGAATAAGCCATCTTGATGTTGGCGCCGCCGCGCCAGCGTCCGGCGATGTCGCGCGAATATGTGCCTTCGATTATCAGGTCTGATGGAGTGAAGGCTCCGGTGGGGGTGCCGAACTCGTCGTAGCCGTCGAATTTGCCGTAGTTAAGGTAGCGGATTCCCACAGCGAACGCGCTATGGTCGTCCACGCCCATACCGTAGCGCAGTCCGGCGAAATTGCCCGATGCCATATACAGCATATAGTTGAATTCCACCTGCTTTTCCAGCTCCGGCCCGATCAGCGCGGGATTCTGGTCGGACAGCGACACGTCCTCGTCGATGATTGTGATGTTATTGCCTCCGAGTGCGTAGACATGCGCCGAGGTGGGGATGTCCAGGAAGTTATATGCCGTGTTGGAATTCTCGGCACGTGCCGATACGGCCACGACTGCCGCCGTTGCCGCTATGATGCCCGGTATGTGCCTTGAAATCCGTTTCACATTATCATTAACGCGCCAAACGGAGTTGTATTGTTACAGCCGGCTTAGTTCAGTGCCGTGGAAAGTATATGCTCCAGTTCCGTGACGCTTATCTTGACCTTGATGGACCCGGAATGTGCCACGGATATTCCCCCGGTTTCCTCGCTGACGATGACGCACACGGCGTCGGTGACCTGACTCATGCCTAAGGCGGCGCGATGGCGCAGGCCTAAGTTCTTGGGTATGTTCATGTCGTGGCTGACGGGCAGGATGCAGCCCACGGCTGCGATGCGGTTGCCGGCTATGATCATGGCCCCGTCGTGCAGCGGCGAGTTCTTGAAGAATATGTTCTCGATCAGCCGGGCGTTGATGTCGGCGTCGATTTCATCGCCCGTTTTTTCGTAATCGCCGAGGGGAACCTTGCGCTGGAATACGATCAGGGCCCCTGTCTTGGACTTGGCCATCGACATGCAGGCGTACACCACGGCCATGACCTCGGCATGTCTGTTGTCGTCGTTTTTCTCATGCCGGAACATGCGTGTGAAATGCTTGAACTTGCCCGGACCGCCGATGTCTATCAGGAAGCGTTTTATCTGGTCCTGGAACAGAATTACCAGTACTATCAGACCGATGCTCATGAACTTGTCGACGATGGTGCCGGTCAGCCTCATTCCGAAAATCTCGTAGCATACCACCCACAGCACGATGAAGGCGAGCACGCCGTAGAACAGCGACAGCGTTCCGCTGTTTTTCATGAGACGATACAGATAGAACAGCAGCAGGGCGACTATCAGGATATCAACGATGTCTTTAATACCGAACTCAATCATGGGTGTTTGTGGTGTATCGCAGGTTAGGGAAAATGTTGTCGCTGTTGTCGCGCAGCAAGTCGAACAGGCGGCAGGTCTGGACGGCCGGCTTTACGTCGTGTACGCGGATAATGTCTGCGCCGAGCATCAGCGCGAAGGCATCGGCCGCCACTGTGGCGTCGCCGGCCTCGGCCGGGGTGATGCCCAATGGTTTCCACAGCATGGTCTTGCGCGATAAGCCGGCCAGCACAGGGCAGTTCAGCGTATGGAACAGGTCGAGGGCGGCCAGCAGGCGGTAGTTCTGGTCGGTGGTCTTGGCGAAGCCGAATCCGGGATCGACAATGACGTCGGCTATTCCGGCCTGACGGCAGTCGGCTACCTTGAAGGCGAGGTCCTGGAGCACATCGGCAGCAACGTCGTCATATTGCGTAAGTTGCTGCATGGTCGCGGGAGTACCGCGCAAGTGCATCAGCACGTAAGGCACCTGCAGCTCTGCCACCTTTGGGATTATGTCGGGGTCGAGTGTGCCGCCGCCTATGTCGTTGATTATGTCTACGCCGAAGTTGGCCACGACTTTGCGGGCCACGTCGGCGCGGAAC
Source organism: uncultured Porphyromonadaceae bacterium (assembly GCA_905198125.1). Taxonomy (GTDB): domain Bacteria; phylum Bacteroidota; class Bacteroidia; order Bacteroidales; family Muribaculaceae; genus Lepagella. The sequence continues at coordinate 52,192 of CAJKBH010000009.1, read as the reverse complement.
GTGTCGACCGACATGATGGCGTCTGGGAAGTCGCGCCGTATGGACTCCAGCGCAGGGGCGAGGCGGTCGTATTCTTCGTCGGACGATACGGGGGCGGCGCCGGGGCGTGTGGAATATCCGCCGATGTCCAGTATGTCGGCGCCGTCGTCAAGCATACGCCGGGCTATGCCGGCGGCATTGTCGCCCGCGCGACTGGCCGCGTGGAAACTGTCGGGCGTCACGTTGATGATGCCCATTACCTTAGGTCGGTCCAGCTCCAGAAGCCTGCCGCGTATGTTGATGCTGCGTATCATAGCGCTATGTTGCTGTTAACAGCGCGAAGTTAACGCTTTTTTTGCTCATATTAAAAAAAATCGCTAACTTTGCGCCCGATTCGGTAATCTCTGGCGCGACATTGCAGCGCGTTTATATTGCCGGCATAACTTAATTCAACTAAATAAAATGGATCTGATTAAGATTGCGGAGCAGGCATTTGCCACTCCGGAGAAGAAAGTAGACGATTTCGGACCGGGCGACACCATCACGGTGGCTTACCGAATCAAGGAGGGTAACAAGGAGCGTATCCAGATGTACCGTGGCGTGGTTATCAAGATCTGCGGCCAGGGCGACAAGAAGCGTTTCACAGTGCGCAAGATCAGCGACGGTATCGGCGTTGAGCGTATCTTCCCCCTCGAGTCCCCGTTCATCGAGTCGATCACGACCAACAAGCTGGGTAAGGTTCGCCGTGCAAAACTGTACTACCTGCGCAACCTCACCGGTAAGAAGGCCCGCATCAAGGAGCGTTACGCCAAGAAGGCATAACGGCACCCCGGAGCCTGCCGGACTCAAGTCCGGCACAGTGACTGAAAAATTAACCGTTCGGCGCATTGCGCCGAACGGTAATTTTTTTGTGATGGGGGAGCAGAGCTCCTGACGGAAACGGCTTCGCGAGGGATGAGGGATGAGGGCTGAGGGATGAGGAGCGAGGGAGGAGGGGCGAGGGATGAGGGCTGAGTGAAGGGGCGGGGGCCTGGTGTCAGATCAGGGAGCGGTAGAGGTCGAGGTGGGCGCGGGCGCATTTGTCCCAGGAGAAGAGGGAGGCGTGCTGAAAGCCGCGGTCGCTCAGGTCGGCGCGGAGGTCCGAACTGTCAAGCATACGCGTCATGGCGTCCGATATCTCCTCCACGCTTTCGGCGTTGAAATATTCGGCGGCATCCCCCGCTATTTCCGGAAAACAGCTGGCGTCGGCCAGCAGAGTGGGGCACCGGTTCACCATTGCCTCGAGTATCGGCATACCGAACCCTTCGTACAGCGAGGGGAAAATGAAAAACAGTGCGTGGCGGTACAGATTGTTCAGCTCGTTTTCGTTGGCCTTGACGGCCTTGAATCTATTGATAATGCCTAATTGCGTCAGCATGTCGATTTCGCCATGGCTGAAGTCGGAGCCGGTGCATACCACACGCAGGTCGGGGTAACTGCCGGCTATGCGGCTGAATGCCGTGGCAAAACGGTTGAAGTTCTTGAAAAGGTGCCGTTTGCCTACGAACAGAATGTAGGGCTTGTCGCATAGCGGCGTGTCAGGGCCGGTGACTGCCGGAGGCAGGTCGATGCCGTGATGAATCACATGGATAATGTCGGGGTTGATGTCGAAGTATTTCAGCATGTCGCGCTTGGTGTTCTCGCTTATGGCCACGACGGCGTCGGCACGCTTCAGCGACGCCTCCTGCAGGCGTTTCATGCGGGCGTTGTAGTTGTGTTCGGTCAGAAAATTCACGTCATGGTATGTGGTGACCAACGGGTGCTTGCCGATGAATGGAATCAGATATGTGTCGAAATTGGTCTGATGCACCACATCATATTTGCCGGTCTTCATCCTGAACGCCGACCAGGGTTTGCCCAGTTCGGCCATAATGCGGCCTTTGCCGCGGAATTCCCGGCCCGGCAGGAAGGGAACAGTACGCAGCAAGCCGTGATGACGCACGTATTCGTTGTTGGAGAGCCACGCGGTGGTGGTCCAGCATTCGCGTGGCATCCGGCTTATGATTTCCGCGAAATATTTCGAGACGCCGCCGAAACGTTGGCTGGAAAATATCTGATGATCAAACAGAACCCTCATGTGTAATTAGTAATTAGAAATTATTAATCTGAATTCTATCGGCGCTTCAGGAGCTTGCGTGAGAGGATGAATAGACGATAGAGGAGGTTGGCCGTATGGCGTCGCAGCGGCGGGACATTGCGCCGGTAATAGGTGTCGCGGCCATGTTCGGCACGTCGCCTGCGGGCCTGTATGGCTTCAGGATCAGGCGAGAAGCTGCCTCCTTCCAGATGCTGTATGCGGGCCTCGGGTATGGACATGATGCGGTATCCGGCACGGCTGATGCGCCGGCACAGGTCGGTTTCCTCGTAATACATGAAGAACTCCGGCGAGAATCCTCCGATGCTGTGGAACAAGGAAGCCGGCATCATCAGGTCGGCGCCCGTGATGTACGCCACCTGCATGGGCTGTCCGGTGTGATTGAACCGTCGGTTGTCGCCGTATCTCAGCCGGTCGGGCCAGTTGTGAAGCAATTCGTTCAGTTCCCAGCGGATGCCGGGGTAACGGCGGCGGAACGACAGCATGGGGTTCATACCTTCGTCGTACAGGTTGCCTCCGACGGCACCGGTGTCCGGATGCGAGTCGAGATAGCCGCTCAGGATGGAAACGGCGTCGTTCACCAGGATGGTGTCGGGATTGAGAAAAAAGAGGTTACGGCCGGTGGCTGTTTCGGCACCGGCGTTGTTGGCCCGTCCGAACCCGACGTTCTCGTCAAGCTGCAGGCACTTGACCCCAAGTCCCGGAAACAGTGCGTCGAATTTCCGCTGCAATCCCGGCTCGGAGGCATTGTCCACCACTATTACCTCCAGTTCCACGCCACGGCACTGCGCATAGAGACTGCGCAGACAATCCGTCACCAATTCCGAGGTGTGATAGTTTACAATTATTACCGATACATCCATCACAGCATAGTTAGTGTGTCCATAACCACAAAATTAATATTCACGCTCCATAATTCCAAATTTGATATGTCATAAAAAATTCGTAAATTTGCAGGTCATACCAATAGGTATGAAAAGATAGGAATTCAAAAAAGATAAGATTAGAAGATATGTCAAAGAAATCAATGTTGATTATCCTGGATGGATATGGATTGGGCGATCACAAGAAGGATGACGCCATTTACAACACCCCGACACCTTACATGGACAAGCTGATGGAGGAGTATCCTCATTCCCAGCTGGAGGCCAGCGGCGAGAACGTAGGTCTGCCCGACGGACAGATGGGCAACTCGGAGGTGGGTCACCTCAACATCGGCGGCGGCCGCGTGGTATATCAGGACCTGGTGAAGATCAACCGCGCCATCAAGGACGGCTCGTTCCAGAAGAATCCCGAGATAATCAGCGCGTTCAGCTATGCCAAGGAGCACAATGTGCCCATCCACTTCATGGGCCTGACGTCGGCCGGCGGCGTACACTCGTCGCTGCAGCATCTCTACGCCCTGTGCGACACGGCCAAGGCCTACGGTCTGAGCGAAGTGTATCTGCATGCGTTCATGGACGGCCGTGACACCGACCCCAAGAGCGGCGCAGGCTTCCTGACCGAAGTTCAGGACCACTGCAAGCAGAGCGCAGGCGTGATCGCAACAGTTTGCGGCCGCTACTACGCCATGGACCGCGACAAGCGCTGGGAGCGCGTCAAGGAGGCCTACGACATGCTGGTGGACGGCACGGGCAAGAAGACCGACGACGTGGTGAAGGCCGTTGAGGAGTCGTACGCCGAGGGCGTGACCGACGAATTCATCAAGCCTATTGTCAACGAGACCGTGGACGGCCGCATCAAGGAGGGCCACGTGGTGATATTCTTCAACTACCGCAACGACCGTGCCAAGGAGATGACCACCGTGCTGACACAGCATGAGGAGGGGGGCATGAAGCCCGTGCCCGGACTGCAGTATTACTGCATGACTCCGTACGACGACTCGTTCAAGGGCGTGCACATCCTGTTCGCCAAGAGCGACGTGCCCAACACGCTGAGCGAGTATGTTTCGGCCCAGGGCAAGAAGCAGCTGCACATAGCCGAGACCGAGAAATACGCTCACGTCACGTTCTTCTTCAACGGAGGTCGCGAGGCGCCGTTCGAGGGCGAAGACCGCATCCTGGTGCCCAGCCCCAAGGTAGCCACCTACGACCTGAAGCCCGAGATGAGCGCTCCCGAGGTGACCGAGAAACTGGTGGACGCCATCAACAGCGACAAGTATGACTTTATCGTAGTCAACTTCGCCAACGGCGACATGGTGGGCCACACCGGAGTGTACGAGGCCATTCAGAAGGCTGTGGCCACGCTCGACACCTGCGTCGAGAAGGTGGTGGAAGCCGGCAAGAAGCACGAGTACGAGATGATCATCATCGCCGACCACGGCAACGCCGACCATGCCCTGAACGCCGACGACACTCCCAACACGGCGCATTCGCTGAATCCCGTGCCTTTCATCTATATCGGCAGCCACAAGGACGCCAAGTGCGAGAACGGCCGTCTGGCCGACGTGGCACCCAGCCTGCTGAAGCTGATGGGCCTGCAGCAGCCCGCCGATATGGACGGCCATAACCTGATAGAGTTCTGATGAGACTCCGTAACATTATCGCCTGCGCGCTGGCGGCGACGGTGGCAATGTCCGCCGCCGCCGAGCGTCTGGTGATTCTGCACACCAACGACACGCATTCCAACATCGAATCCGACAGGAACGGTGTCGGAGGCATTCTGCCACGCAAGGCCATCATCGACTCGGTGCGCAAGGCCGAGAAGAACGTGATCTTGGTTGATGCCGGCGACATGGTGCAGGGAACGCTCTATTTCAAATATTTCCGTGGCGACGTGGAGTATCCCCTGTTCAACATGATGGGATACGATGTCCGTATCTTGGGCAACCATGAGTTCGACAACGGCATTGACGAGCTGGCCCGCAACTGGAAGAAAGTGAAGGGCGCGCGTCTGTCGGCCAACTACGATTTCAGCAAGACTCCGGCCGCCGGTCTGTTCAAACCCTACGTCGTAAAGAAGATAGGAAAGAAGAAGATTGGTTTCATCGGAATCAACGTAGACCCGGCAAGCCTTATCTCCACCGCCAACACCGGAGCTATGGAGTTCAGGCCGGTCATCGAGACCGCCAACCACTGGGCCGAGTTCCTGAAAAAGAAAGAGAAATGTGACCTTGTGGTAGCCGTGACGCACATAGGCTATGAGTCGGAAAACGGCAAGACCAATGACGTGGACCTGGCCCGTGCTTCGAAGGACATAGACATCATCATCGGCGGTCACAGCCATACGTTCGTCGACCCGAAGACACCCGACAAGACTCCCTACTGGATTGAAAATGCGGTGGGACGCCCGGTTTTGGTGGCACAGACAGGCAAGTATGGCCGCAATGTGGGTTACATATCGATTGATCTCGACAACCTGAAGGGACAGAAGTTCGATTACGAATACATTCCCGTGACCGACCGTTTCTCGCCTTCGGCCTACGACAAGGAGATCGAGGCGTTCCTGGCTCCTTATGCCGCCAAGGTCGATTCGATAGACCGTGTGCCGGTGGGTTACAGTTATCAGGCGCTTCCGAATGCCGAGAGCACGGGAGCGCTGGCCAACTGGGCCGGTGACACCGGAATGTGGCTCGGCATGCAGATCGCCGATTCGTTGCGCCGTGCCGGACACGACATTCCCGCCGTAGACCTGGCCCTGATGAATGTGGGCGGCATCCGTCAGCCCATGCCCGAAGGGATGGTGAGCGAAGGGAGGGTGCTCAGCATGTTCCCGTTCAGCAACAAGCTGATGCTGATTAAGATGAAGGGTCGCGACTTTATCAAGACCATGGCGATAGTGTCGCCCAAGGGTGGCGAGGCCGTCAGCGACGAGCTCCGGGTGATAACCGGCGGCGACGGAAAGATGAAACACGTGCTTGTAAACGGTGTTCCCATGGACCCGGACCGCGATTATGTGGTATGCACCATCGACTACATAGCCGAGGGCAACGACGACATGACACCTATGGCCGAGCACGAGACTCTTTTTACGGATTCAAAGGAACTTGGTTACCGTGTTCTGGAGTATTTTCATGCCGTCACGCCTTTAGGCGTGGGCGTGATGCCCGATCCGATGCCAAGGTTCGTAAAGGATTTTCATGATGACATGAAACAATAGCGCATGAAACCCTTAATACTACACCAGGCCATCGCAGCGTTAATGACGCTTGCGGTGGCCTCGTGTGGTTTTAGCGGGCATCATCGTGAGGAGAACGGCGACACGGCGCAGGTGGAGATAATGGACCTGACCGCCGAGGCCATGCAATGGGCCGACAGCGTGACGATGCGCATGGACACCGCGCGTCTTGGCGCCCAGGTGCTGATGCCGGCGCTATATGCCAGTGACGATCCCTGGACCGTGGCGTTGCTGCAAAGGTATGCCCGGGAGGAAATCGGGGGGATAATTCTGTTGAAGGGTACGGTCGAGGAGGCGCGGACACTTGCCGACTCCATGCGGAGAGTGTCGGCCGTAGATCCGTTCGTGGCCATTGACGCGGAATGGGGTCTGAACATGCGTCTTGCCGACGCCCCGAAGTTTCCGGCCAACGGGCGCCTGTCGCCCAAGGTGCAGGACCAGCTGATGTACGATTATGGCCGCGAGGTGGCACGCGAGTGCAGACAGATAGGCATAAACATGGTGCTCGGTCCCGTGCTTGACGTGACGCGGGGAAACAGTTATGTCGGTGTCCGCAGTTTCGGGTCGGACCCCAGGCGTGTGTCCGATCTGGGCCTGGCATACGGTAAGGGCCTGTCGGGAGGGGGAGTGATGCCCGTGGCCAAGCACTTCCCCGGACACGGCACGGTAAGGACCGACTCACATAAAGGGAAGGGTGTGATAGACGGGTCGCTTCAGCGTCTCGATACGGTAGACCTCGTTCCGTTCCGCGCATGGTCAGCGGCCGGAATGCCCGCAGTGATGGTGGGGCATCTCGCCGTGCCGGCTATTGACTCCAAGATGCTTCCGGCGGCGGTTTCGTCCACCATCATCAGCGACCTGTTGCGCGGAGACCTGAGATTCAGCGGCCTTGTCCTGACCGACGCAATGAACATGCTCGGAGCCGAAGGCTACACCGCAGCCGACGCTCTGAGGGCAGGCTCGAATCTGATTCTCGCGCCGGCCGACACCGAAGGCGAACTTGCCGGCATAACCGAATCCGTAAGGCAAGGGACATTGCCGCTGGACACACTGCGTCAGCGTGTCCGGCTTATCCTGTTTCACAAATACCTGTTGCGTCGCGCTCCCGATATTCCCGAATCCATCAGCACTCCTCAGGCCGATTCGTTGGCCCGCGAACTGTCGGAATTATAAATGCCTTAGAAATTGAAACAATTCCTAAGGCATTCATTCTAAAAACAGTTCTTAGAACTCGGTGGCGGCGGGGCCTTTGAAAGTCATTTTGACAGGAAGGATCCGGCCCTTGGAATCGAAACGCAGTTCATCGATACAGGTGACGCGGTCGTGGCCGTCCTCGGAACCGATGGGGTGTCTGTGATAGACTATGTAGTATTTCCCTGTCTTGGACGAGTGGATTACGGAATGATGTCCGGCGCCCGTTCCTATCTTGGGGTCAGATTCCAGTATAGTGCCAATCCGTTCAAACGGCCCGAACGGAGAGTCGGCTATCGCATACGCCACCCGGTAGTCGTCTTTGGTCCAGTCCCCCTCGCTCCACATGAAATAATACTTCCCGTCTTTGATCAGCATGAACGGGCCCTCGGTGTAATCCTTCGGCGTCACTTCCTTGTAAAGAGTACCGTCGGGAAAAGGAACCAGAGTCTTGAAATCGTCCGACAGCCGGACCATGTTGCAGTGTCCCCAGCCTCCGTAATACATATACCAGTTGCCGTCCTTGTCATGGAACACGAACTGGTCGATGGGCTGTGCCCCGTTTACGATTTCATTGATTAGCGGACGGCCCAGCAGGTCCTTGTACGGTCCTTCGGGGCGGTCGCTCACGGCTACTCCTATGCCGCCGGTCTCTCCCTCGTGAACATCGTTGGCTCCGAAAAAGAGATAGTACTTGCCATCCTTCTCAAGGACGGCCGGCGCCCACATCGCGCCCCAGGCCCATTTCACTTCGTTTGTGTCGAGGATGTTCTCATGTTTGGTCCAGTGCTTGAGGTCGGTGGTAGAGAAGCAGTCGAAAGCGGTCTGGTCCTTGAACGGCAGGCTGCGCGTGGGATATACGAACACGGTGCCGTCATATACGATACCTTCCGGATCGGCGTATGGGCCTTGAAAACAAGGATTCCCGTCGCCGGTGTGTGCCTGGCATGAAGCGGTCGATGCGGCTATGGCAAACCCGCTTAAAACCATACTGAATAATAAGATTAAAGTTTTGTCTGTCATTTTCATAATGATAGCGTTTTGTATAATTATAGTGTTCAGAAAACTATGTCTCAGGCGTTATAAAGGTATTATACGGTATCTTTGCTTCAGATTGGTCGTATCGTTCCCTTCCTTTGGTGTCAGGGACTCGCAGATCACCGGAGCCGACATTTCGAAGAAACGTGTCACTTCGTTGATGTTCTCGCCGTTCAGAATCATTCGGAATGTCCTGTTCCTCAGTTCCGGCGCGATGTCGAACTCCACGTCGTACATCTGCTGGAGTCTGTTGCAGATGCTCACAAGCGACTCGTCTTCAAAAATAAGCATTCCCTTTTTCCAGCAGCAATATTTTTCCGTGTCGGTCAGTTTGCATATAACCGGACGTCCGTCTGTCATGCTCAGGTGTTCGCCGGGTTTGAGAGCGAGCGACCGGTCCTTTATTCCCACGTTCACATGACCGTTGACTAACGTGACCGAAGCAACTGAGTCGTACGCATTTACATTGAACTCCGTGCCTGTGGCCGTGACGGTCATGTACGGAGTGTGCACGTTAAACGGATGCCGCGCATCGGCCTTGACCTTGAAATAAGCCTCACCCTGCAGAAAAACGTTCCTTTCATCGCCATCCATCGCCGGACTGTATGTCAGCGAGCTGTTGGCATTGAGCCAGACTGTGGTGCCGTCGGGCAGATCGGTGGAACTCAGGCTGCCGAATGCGGTGGTGATGGTCACGTTGTCGAGGACTGTGCGCTGCGGGCGGTCGATCAACAGATAGGCCACCACGGCCAGAAGCGGCAGGAGTATCACCGCCGCAATGCGTGACCAGAAACCGAACAGCTTACGGAAAACCGAGCGTCGGCGCGGCATGATGCCGGTTTCTCTCATTATTTTCCGTTCCGCGTCCGCCGTATTGATGTCGCTGATGTCTACAGCGGGATTCAGCACCGACCATATATCCTGCTGGCGTAGAAAATACTTCCTGTTGTCGTCATCACTCTGAATCCAGTTGAACAATTCCTCAATCTCCGGCGAAGTTGCATCACCCGCCAGATAACGGCTTATCAGAATGTCTATATGATTGTTATCGTAATAATCCATCGCGTTCAGTTAGATAAGTGGTGAAACAATAGGGTCAGATATATGATGAATTTGTAGCCTTTTAAATTCTTCTGAAGGAATTTGACGGCTTTGCTGACACGGGCCTCCACGGTTCTGACCGAAATGTTTAGCTTCTGGGCTATTTCCGAGTATTTCAGGTGATGTGTTCTGGACAGGCTATATGTCTCGAGCACCTCGGGCTCAAGCTGAGACAGCAGCTTCTGCATGGCATCGTTCAGTTCCGTATAGAATATATGTTCGTCGGCAGGGAGAGCAAGAATCATCTCATGGTATGTGTCCTGATACAGAGTCCTGACTTTGCGGTGCTTGATCTCGTTCAACGCCAGATGCTGCACCAGGGATATCAGATAAGTCCTGAGCGAAGTTCGTATCTCAAGAATCTTCCTGTTGGCCCAGATCTTGATGAACGCTTCCTGCACTATGTCCTCGCAGGTCTCCGAATCGAGTATGAAACGCGACGCGAACAGAACGAGGTCCGGATAATATTTACGAAAAATTTGCAAAAAGGCCTCGTGGCTGTCTAATTTCAAGGCAGCCAGCAGAAGTGTTTCATTTTCAAATATTTCGTTTTTCATGTTATTTCAGGCATCGTTCCTAAAGTTGCCGCGAAGTTAGATATTATTGTCCGATAATGCAAGCACTTACCACAAAAAGTTTCAAGATTCGAAAATTTTCTGATTTTCCGATGTGGATTATTTTTTGTCAGTTGCTCTATGTATATACGGATGTTAAAAAGTCCATAATAAAACCTAAAATCAATTAAAATACCAATAATACTTTAACTTTAACATGAACGAAAAAGCTCACTTGCATTCTCACAGCAGCCGGTACGGTCTGACGCTAAGGGTATTGCTCTTTCTGCTGATGTTCGGCTGTGTGCTGTCGGCCCGGGCTTCCGACAGCAAGGTGTCCATCGATGCCAATGGAATTGCCTTGGAAAATGTTCTTAAATCCATAGAACGACAGACAAAGTACAGGTTCATCTACAGCAAGGAAACCATAAATGTCAAGGTTCCCGTAACACTCAAGGTGAAAGACGAGGCAATAACGACAGTGCTTGACAAACTGTTTGCGAAACATGACATCACCTATGCCATAGACAAAAAGCAGATTGTGCTGAACAGGAAATCGGCCGTCCGTACCAAGCCTTCGAAACAGCAGTCGGCCTCAGCCGAGAAAGTGAAAATCACCGGTAAGGTGACCGACGCCCAGGGCGAACCCCTGATCGGTGCCTCGGTTACGGTGGAAGGCACGCATATAGGCGTGACTACCGACATCGACGGCAACTATGACATAGATGTCCCCGAGGGTGGCCGGCTGATGTTCTCATATATAGGATATTCGTCTGAAAAGAAGAAAGTCGACAAACCCGGCCGGCTTGACATCGTCATGGCGGAGAACCAGCAGCTGCTTAACGAGGTGGTGGTGATCGGCTACGGCACGATGGACAAGAAGGAGCTTACCTCGGCCATAAGCCACGTGAGCGAGAAGGACTTCCTGTCCATGAGCACTACGGACCCCTCGATGCTTATTCAGGGAAAAGTCCCCGGCGTGTCCATAACCAATACTGCGGCAGGCGACCCCAACAATGCCGCGAGCATCCAGATCCGTGGCGTATCGTCGCGTTCGGCCGGGCTCGGTCCTCTCATAGTGATAGACGGCGTACCGGGAGGCAACCTCACCAACGTCAATCCCACCGACATAGCGTCCTTCGACATCCTTAAGGACGGTGCCGCTTCGGCCATTTACGGTACGCGCGGTTCCAACGGCGTTATCCTCGTAACCACGAAAAAGGGAGCCAAGGACGGCACGTACAATGTCACATATTCCGGCAGCGTGGCCTGGGATAAAATCATAGACGAGCTCGATTTCATGGATGCCGACGACTATCGCAACATCCGTCTGGGATGGGGAGACTCCGGCACCGACCTGGGTGGTGATTACGACTGGTTCAAAGGCGTGAGCCGGACGGGCTTCACCCACAAGCATACGCTGAGCATATCGGGCGGCACTCAACGTGCGAATTTCAGGGTCAGCGCCGACTATCGCAAATCGAACGGCGTCGATTTACGCTCAAGCCGCGAGGAATACGGTGCCCGCGCGTCGATGGGCCTGAAATCGAAGGGCGACCTGTTCAATTTCAATGTCAATGTGGCGCCCCGCATAATCTATCAGAATTTCGCGAACTGGCAGGTGTTCACCAACGCCAAGCAGGCAAACCCTACCACACCGCTGATGGACCCCGAGAATCCTCAGCTTTACTATAATTTTCAGGGTCAGGTGTGTCCCTGGAACCCTGTGGAACTGATGAATCTTGAAAAGAACAAAGGCGAGACCAAGCTTCTGGATATGGACGCCACCGCCAAGATCAATCTGCTTCCGTTGCTATGGAACTCCGACAGGGACTGTCCCTTCAACCTCGACAGCCAGCTGACCTTCGCCGACCATCAGTATGACAACAACAACTCCTGGTTCATACCGTCCACGAGCACAATCGCCATCAACAACGGCCGCGAGGGAGAGGCAAGCCGCGAGTATTACAAGAACAACCAGTATATTCTGGAATGGCTGGTGAATTTCGGAGCGAAGTTCGGTAAGAACAACGCCAAGGTGATGCTGGGCTATTCGTATCAGTATTCGCAATACTCGCGTCTGTATGCCGAGAACAAGGATTTTCCCAACGACGGCCTCGGCTCGGACAATCTCGGATCCGGATCGTATGCCAAGGACGAGGGTGAAGTGGGAATGGACAGCTATAAGTCGGACAGCAGGCTGATCTCGTTCTTCGGCCGCATAAGCTATGACTTTGACGGAAAATACCTGATGACCGCATCCTTGCGTCACGAAGGTTCCTCCAAGTTCGGTCCCAACAACAAGTGGGGTAATTTCCCCGCCGTGTCGGTCGGATGGCGTATCAGTCAGGAATCCTTTATGGAAAATTCCAGAGGCTGGCTCGACGATCTCAAGATACGTGCCGACTATGGTGTGACGGGTAACCAGGATTTTGACAATTATCTGTCCATCGCCGCAATGAAGGGCTTCGGTTATTATAGTTTCGGAGGCAAATATTTCCAGGTGTGGGGTCCGGCAAACAATGTGAACCGCAACCTCAAATGGGAAAAGGCGAAGAACTGGAATGTCGGAATCGACTTCTCGATGTTCAACAACCTATTCTACGGCTCGCTGAACTATTTCAACCGCCGCACCGAAGACCTGTTGGGCTATTACAAGGTGCCCATCCCTCCGTATCTGTTTGACGAGACATTCGTAAACGTGGGCACCATGAAGAACTACGGCTTCGAGTTCGACCTTAACTTCAATGTCGTGAACAATCGTGATTTCGGCTATAACTTCAGCGTGGTCGGATCCACTATGACCAATAAGTTCGTCAGCTTCAGCAATTCGGATTATGTCGGCAAGGATTATTATGCCATCTGCTCCACCGAGGCCCCGTACCCGAACTATAACCTGCAGCGTATAGAAAAGGGTCAGTCCATCGGCAACTTCTATATGTGGAAATATGCCGGAATCAATCCCGAAGGCGAATGGCTGATATACGACAAGAACGACAATATCATCAAGGCCGCGCAGGGAAGCGAGGACGACCGCAGGAAAGTTGGCAACGGATTGCCGAAGTTCACCATGTCCACCACTCACAACTTCCGTTACAGGAATTTTGATCTGAGCCTGTTCTTCCGGGGTGCCTTCGGTTACGACATCTTCAATGTACACGACTTCTACTACGGGACGCGTAAATTCAACGGCAACGTGCTGAAGAAGGCCTACAGCAAGAACTTCAACATCAGTCCGACAGCCGGCCATGCCGTGACGGACTACTTTCTGGAGCGGGGCGACTATTTCAAGCTCGACATGCTGACGCTGGGGTACACGCTCAATTTGCAGAAAGCCCGCTTCATAAACAAGATCAGGATCTACGGCACTGTCCACAACGTATTCACTCTTACGAAATTCTCAGGTGTGGATCCCTCCACGTATCAGGTGAACGGACTGACCCCCGGAGCAACCGGAAGCAGGACATACTTCCCGTCCACACGCCAGTTTATGCTGGGAGTGCAGGTTGATTTCTAACAAACCGAATTATTATCATGAATCGAAATACAATAATAAAATCATTGACGGTGCTGGCACTGACGGTGTCAGCCGGCTGTACGAATCTTGACGAAAAGCTGTACAGCACCGTCGGCTCGGATAATTATTATAATACGAAAGGCGATGTCGAGAGGGCGGTGGGACGTCCGTTCGAACATGCTTTCGCAACCATACAGGAACGTCAGGTGCTTCAGGAGCTCACTGCCGACCAGCTTATAACCCCCGTCCGTGACGGATGGTGGGACGACGGCGGCCGGTGGCGCAGATACCATTACCATACCTGGAACCTTGAGGACAGCCCGCAGATACTGTATCTCTGGAACGGCCAGTATCAGGGTATAGGCCAATGCAACTGGGTGATAGAAGACCTGGAATCGCTTGACCCGAAGAAATTCGGTTATACCGAGTCGGAGTTCAACGACATGAAGGCGCAATGCCGCACTCTCCGCTCCATGTTCTATCTTACGCTGCTTGATGCGTTCCGCAACTGCCCTCTGGTCGTGAGTTTCTATGACCAGAGCAAGAACACCAAGACGCAGGTGGAGCCGAAAGTCCTGTTCGAATTCATCGAAAGTGAACTCAAGGAGTGCATCAAACTGTTGGGGACCAAAGAGTCCCTCGGATCGCAGGCCATGGTGCAGGGCAAATGGACCAAGGCATCGGCGGCCGCGTTGCTGGTGCGCCTGTATCTTAACGCCGAAGTCTATATAGGCGAAGACCGTTACAGTGACTGCGCCCGCGTATGTCAGGAGATTCTTGACGGAGTCTACGGCCCGTACAGGGTGGCTGACCGCTGGGATGCCGCGTTCGACTGGGACAACAACAATTGCGACGAAGTGATTTTCGGATACCCGGCAAGTTCGGGCTATTCATACTGGCATTATTCGGGCGAGGTCTACTGGTATGCGGTTCCCTCACAGGCCCGGTACTATCTGAAAGACTCCAAGTGCAAGGCCGGCGAGCATAACGTGAAATACGCGGCTTCTCCGAGCTATGACGTCGACGGCACGCTTTATAACTACAAGCTGGGAATGCCGATACAGAATTTCCGCAAGTATCCCGGCGACGAGCGTATGAAGCTCTACCGCAATCTGGGAAACAGCAAGCGTGAGGGAATGTTCCTGTTCGGGTATCTGGAATATGTGAACGACAACGGCAAGACGGCCCGCGTGCGTGCGCCGGAGCGTCCCTACGACCTGTATATCCGCGATGCTGTCGGCAATTTCCAGGACATGGCTCCCGACGTGTGGCCCACGAGCCAGACCAGCAACCTGATGAACGGTGACCATAACTCGGGATGGCATTTTGTAAAATATCCCATGTACACCGACGAGGACGAGCATCAGCTTGAAAGCGACTATACCGAGATCCGTCTTCCCGAGATTATATATTCGCTGGCGGAATGCAAGCTCAGAAGCGGCGACACACAGGGTGCCGCAAAACTGCTCAACAGTGTCCGCGCCCGCAACTATCCTGCGGAAAACCTGAAGGAAGTGCTCTATAAGCCGGAGGGCAAGGCCGACCTTGACATGGACGAGATGCTGGCCGAATGGGGTCGCGAGTTCTTCGCCGAGGCGCGCCGCCGCACGGACCTGATACGTTTCGGCAAGTTCTCGACCGGCACCTGGTGGGACAAGACTCCCGACGCCGACCGTCACACCGAGATTTTCCCGCTTGTACGCGACGTGCTCGATACCAATCCCGATCTGAAGCAGAATCCGGGTTACACCAATTAAGCAACGATGCCTAAGTCGATAATCAATCGCTAAAAAGAAGCAAAAATGACTAAATTCAGACATATTCTGTCGTCATGCGCTGCCCTGGCCCTGACAGCCATGTTCTCCGCATGCGACAGTGAAAAGGACCTTATAATAATTGACCAGGACCTCCCGATAATGTCGGAAACGCTCTACATGGTGGGCAGCGCCGCACCCTGCGGCTGGACGCTGTCGAATCCGACTCCGTTCACGCCGTCTGACGACGATCCGCTGGTGTTCACCTACGAAGGCTCTCTCGGAATAGGGGAGATCAAGCTCTGCCTCAACCCTTCGGAAGACTGGAACATCCCGTTCATACGTCCGGTAGAGGCCGGCCAGAATATAGGCAAGGAGAATTATACCGACGAGCCCTTCACCATGGCCATCGATCCCGACGACAAGTGGAACGTGGTGGAGCCGGGCGAATACAGGCTGACCTTTAACCTGAGGAACTGGACTTTCAGCACCGAATATCTGAATGGGCCGAAACGTCCGGATGTCGTGCCAATCGAGGCAGACGCCGTGTACGTGATAGGCTGGTCCACGGCGGCCGGATGGAATATCGATGAAGCCATCGAGACGAAGAAGGAGAGTCAATACATCTTCACGTTTGAAGGCACTCTGGGTGAGGGTGAGTTCAGAGCCTGCACCGAGCGTTCGTGGGGCACACACATCCGTCCGGTGACCAACAACATGGAAATTAACGAAAACGGAGTGGAAGATCCCGACTTCATATATGTCGGCACCCCGGATACCAACTGGCGTGTGACTAAGGCCGGCAAGTATCGCATCACATTCGACCTGGAGCACTGGAAGATTTCTGTCAAGTACGGTGTGGGCGGTGAGGACCCCGACCCCGTCGTAGACCCGATCGAGACCAACACACTGTATATGCTGGGCACCAGCACCAAGGGTGGCTGGGACGGCAATGCCATGACTCCCCTGATGCAGGATCCGTCCGATCCTTATGTGTTCTCTTACGAGGGAACATTGTCGGACGGCGAGCTGAAACTCTACACCCGGACAGGCGACTACGAAAGTCAGCCCGCAATCCGTCCCGCGATGCCGGGTGCGGAAATCGGTAAGGACAATATCGTGGATGCTCCGTTTGCATACGCTGTCGCTCCCGATAACAAGTGGAACGTGAAGGCCGGCAAATACCGCCTGGTATTCAACCTCCGCACACACAGGATGAGTTCTACCTATCTTGGTGAACCCGAATACGAATGGCCGCCTGTCACACCGATTGCCACTGACAATGTGTATATTCTCGGAGATGCAAGCACGGCCGGCTGGGGCTTCAGTGACAACTGCCGCTGCACCAAGGAGAGTGAGTACATCTTCGTTTACGAAGGCAAGCTCAATACCGGAAGTATGCGGGCCTCCGCAATCGCTGACTGGGGTGCGCACATACGCCCGAAGATTGAAAATCTCGAAGTCGGCAAGTACGGATGCAAGAATAATGAATTCGTCAATGTGTCAACTCCCGATTTCAACTGGAAAATAGTTGACGCCGGCACATACCGCATCACGTTCGACCTTGAGAAGTGGACGGTGAAATTCGAATATCTGGGCAACTAATAACTAAATCAAGATGATAAAGAATCTCATAATATCAGGCATAATAGGCTGCACATTCCTCGGAATGTGCGCCTGCCGGGAAGACTACTCGGACATGAAGCTTCCCAACCAGCACGAGCATCCGAAGATGGAGGATGTCGGCAACATACACAAATTCAAGGCTCCTCTGTACTGGAGCGTTTACGAGCGTGCATACGCGCTCGACGGCCAGGTGTGGGAGGACCGCAACATCCCTCTGTCGGAATGGGAGTCCAATTTCGACTGGGTCGCCAAGGAGCTGAAGCCTTACGGCTATGACATGATATGCACCGACGGCTTCCTGCCGATGAACTGCGAAGGTGGCCAGCCGTACATGACGCGACTCGGACAGGTGCCGATCAAGGACCTTATCGCAGCGGCGAAGAAGCGCGGACTGCGCGTGGGTATCTATGACAGCCCGCTGGAGGTATGGGGCGATCTCGACAACCTGATTCCGGGCACGGAATATACGGTAGGGTCGCTGCTGTACAACAAGGAGATCGACCAGGTGCTTCACCCCAAGGTCAAGGATAAATGGCACACCTACATCGTGTTCTCGCATCCGGGAGCCAAAGAGTATATCGACGGATTCTTCAAGCATTACAGCGAACTGGGTGTGGAGATGATCCGTATAGACTTCCTGTCATGGTTCGAAGACGGATACTTCCGTCTGTCCGAGGGCTTTGTAGGCAAGGGCTACGGACGTCAGACGTATGCCGACGCGCTCGCCTACATCTGCAAGACGGCGCAGAAATACGGGATGTTCCTGTCGCTGGTGATGCCCCATCTGTATAACGATGCGGAGGTGGAAAGCCGTTACGGCAACATGGTGCGTATCGTGAACGACACCTTCAACGGCGGCTGGGGATTTACGTCGGGCAAGGAACCGGGCAAGGCCTGGCTGTCCTGGCCCACGAGCCAGAATCAGTTCGACGGATTCACCTACTGGAGCCGGCGCATCGCCGGGCGCGACAAGGTGATTCTCGACGGTGACTTCACCATCATGCACAGCTATGCCACTCCCGCCGAAAAGGAATTCGCCATATCCATCCAGCTGATGGCCGGCGGTCCGATTGCCGTGACCGACCAATACTGCACCATAGGCGAGGGCGACGTGGCGTATTATACCAACGAGGAAATGCTTGCACTGAACAAGGACCGTTTCGTGGGACATCCCATGGACGACGAGCTGATGTCGCCAGGCAGCAACATCTGGTACGGTCAGATGAGCAACGGCGATTATGTGGTGGGATTCTTCAATCGCGGCGAGGAGGAGAAGTCATTCTCTTTGAATCTTGCCGATATTGGCATCACGCAGCAGATGGCAGTGCGTGACCTGTGGCGCCATGCCGACGAAGGACGCACGTCAAAGCTGGAGGCCACCATTGCACCTCATGGATGCAAGATAATGCGGCTCAGTAAATGACGCAGCAATTTCAATACTGCAATCAGATAACCTTTAATCAAATAATTTCTATGAACCATTTAAAGACAATAGTATCGGCGGCAGTGGTTTCGATGTCGCTTCCGGTAATGGTAAATGCCGAAACCACCCCTATCGTAGTGCCTGACGGCGAGAACGTGTATATCGTCGGCGACGGCATCAGCTGGGTGCCCGGACTAAAGGCAATGAACAGTTCCGAGAAAGGTGTATATACCTGGGAAGGGTTCATCCCCAAACACACCGAGGGAGATACAGGCCGTTTCCGCGCGCAGATAGGCAGCGACTGGTCCAGACCCGTTCATCCGCTGACCGACGGCGTCAAGGTAGGAGAGACCCCGGTAACGGAAACTCCGCTCTCCGACGCCCCGACTACTGACGGTGACATGAACTGGCACGCAGCCGCCGGCGGTAACTACGCACTCGTGTTTGACTTCAACAATTGCACGCTCAAGGCTACATATTCCCAGATCAATGTGCAGGGACTGTACCTGATAGGAGCTGCTACGCCCGGAAACTGGGAAGTCGCAGACGCGACGCCAATGACACCTGATGCGGACAACAATAAGATCTATACCTGGGAGGGCGATCTTAAAGTCGGGGAATTCAAGATCCTTACCGATCTTGCGGACGGCTATGACGGCCTTACCCTTCATCCGTTGGCGGCTAACACGCCGATAGGCAAGGATAAAATCGACAATGCTCCCTTCGCATGCTATAAAGGCGGCGACGACAACAAGTGGAATGTCACCGTGGCCGGCACATACAGGCTGACATTCAATTGCGAGGATTGCACCATGAGTTCCGAATTTATCAAAGAAACGGAATACGAGTGGCCTGCGGTGACTCCGATCGAGACAGAGACCCTTTACCTTATCGGCGTCGTATGCGGCTGGAACCCAGACAACGCCCCGGCATGTACAAAGGCTGCGGAAGGCAATGTGTTTGTCTACGAGGGCCAGCTGCCGGAAGGTACGTTCCGCGCCACCACTACAAAGGCCTGGGGAACGCATATCCGTCCGAAAGTCAATAACTGCCCGATCGGATCGGAAGCCTATGCCGGCGATTTCACCTACGTGGATGAGCCTGACTTCAATTGGGATGTAAAGGAAGCCGGAAACTACCGTCTTACATTCAATCTCGATAACTGGACTATCAATACGGAACGTCTGGATGTGTCTTCGTCGGCTCAGTTTGTCATTAGCAATATGGATAATGTGCCGTGCGAGTATTACAACCTGAATGGCGTAAGGGTTCAGAAGCCGTCCAAGGGTATTTATATCGTAAAACAAGGTTCGAAAGTCTCGAAAGTAATAATCAATTGATTCCTGAATTTCAGGAGGAGGGAATAGACAGACTTCCGGAAGTCTATTCCCTCCTTTTTTTGTATCAGGAACGATGCTGGATTTAGGTTAAACAACGATAGCAATATATAGCAATATAGGGTATATGAATAACAGATTGGGATTGATGCCGGCATGTGTGGCTGTAATGGTATGTAGCGGTATCTGCCGGGGAGCGACAGATGCCGGAATGAACGCCTTTGTCGACGACCTTATGGGAAGAATGACGCTGGAAGAGAAAATCGGGCAGCTGAATCTGCCGGCGGGAGGCGACGTGGTGTCGGGTCAGGTTTTCGATACCGACCTGGCCGGCCTTGTCTCGACAGGGCGGGCCGGCGGCTTCTTCAACGTCAAGGGCGTGGACAGGATTACGGAGTTCCAGCGGCTGGCGGTCGAGAAATCGCGGCTCGGAATCCCGCTCCTGATCGGTGCCGATGTCATACACGGTTATGAAACCATGTTTCCCATACCGATAGCCCTTTCGTGTTCATGGAATCCCGAGGCCATAGAGCGCATGGCGCGCATTTCGGCCATCGAGGCGAGTGCCGACGGCGTCAACTGGACATTCAGCCCGATGGTGGACATCTGCCGCGACGCCCGGTGGGGACGCATCGCCGAAGGATCGGGTGAGGACCCGTGGCTCGGCTCGATAATGGCAGCGGCCTATGTGCGGGGCTACCAGGGTGCCGGCATGAACCGCGACAATGAGATCATGGCCTGCGTAAAGCATTTCGCCGCTTATGGGGCGCCCGAGGCCGGCCGCGATTATACTTCGGTCGACATGAGCGCGCAAAAGCTGTTCAACTACTATCTGCCGCCCTATAAGGCGGCCGTGGAAGCCGGTGTCGGAAGCGTGATGACATCGTTCAATCTCCTGAACGGCGAGCATCCCACTGCGAGCCGCCGGCTGCTTGACGACATCCTGCGTACCCGGTGGGGTTTCAACGGAATGGTGGTGACCGATTACAATTCCATCAGCGATATGGCTACTCTCGGTCTGGCCGAAAAGGCCGAGGCCGCCGCGATGAGCCTTAAGGCCGGCACAGACATGGACATGGTGTCGAACGCATATCTCGGCACGCTTGCCGAGTCGTATAAAAAAGGGCTTGTCACGATGACCGAGATTGACAACGCCTGCCGTCGCGTGCTTGAGGCGAAATATAAGCTCGGACTCTTTTCCGATCCGTATAAATATTGCAAGCCCCGGCGTGCGAAAACAGAATTATACACCGAGGCGCATCTGAAGGCCGCGCGTGAGATAGCTGCCGAGACATTTGTTCTTCTCAAGAATGACAACGGTCTGCTGCCGCTTCGGAAGAAAGGGAAAATAGCCCTGATCGGGCCGCTTGCCGATGCCGGCAACAATATGTGCGGTATGTGGAGCCAGCTGTGTGTCGATTCGCGCCATATATCCCTGCTGCAGGCCTTCTGGGAAGAACTGGGCAAAGAAGCGGAACTGATCTATGCTCAGGGAAGCAACGTATATTACAGCGAAAAGACCCAGCAGTACGCCACCGGGCGTCGGGCTATTCCGCGAGGCGATGACGGAGAGTTGCTCCGGGAGGCCCTCGATGCGGCGGCAAAGGCCGACGTAATCGTAGCGGCCTTGGGCGAGAGTAGCGAGATGTCGGGTGAATCCGCGTCACGCTCCGACATCACTATTCCCGATGCACAGCGTGACCTGCTGAAAAAACTTGTCGCCACAGGCAAGCCGGTGGTGCTCCTGCTGTTTACCGGGCGTCCGCTGGCACTCGACTGGGAAAGCGAGAACGTTCCGGCCATCCTGAATGTATGGTATGCCGGCAGCGAAGCGGGCCATGCCGTTTCCGACGCTGTGTTCGGCAAGACGAATCCGTGCGGCAGACTCACCACGACATTCCCTCGGACAGTAGGTCAGGAGCCATTGTATTACAATTACCTGCAATGCAGCCGGCCGCCGTGGACCGACGAGCATTTCGCGGCATATAGCAGTAGCTATATAGATGTGCCCAATACTCCCCTATACCCGTTCGGGTTCGGATTGAGCTACACCACTTTTGAATACGGCGAGCCGGTGCTGTCGTCCGACATCATTTCCGAAAGCAAGCCTGTAAGGATTTCGGTTACCGTGACCAACACGGGCAAACGGGAGGGCGTGGAGACGGTACAGCTGTATATACACGACTGTCTCGCGTCGCTGGCCCGGCCGGTGAAGGAACTGAAGAATTATCAGCGTGTCACGTTGCAGCCCGGAGAAACAAAGAAAGTGGAATTCACTCTGACTGTGGAGGACCTGAAATTCTATAATGCCGACCTGAAGCAGGTGTATGAGCCGGGAGATTTCGAGATTATGGTCGGGCCTGATTCCGGACATCTGAACGTAAAACGAATAAAGGGAATATGATGATACGAAACCTGACATTATCTCTGACATTGCTGGCGGTATCGTCCGCGGCATATTCCGCATGGAACGGCAACAAGCCGGCACATCGCTTTTATTCCGTCGAACCGGGAAACGACAGTACGGCCCGGGGAATAGAATATACCATCGAAACGATGAGGTCGGGGAATACCGAAATCATAACCCTGAACCTGCACAACACGCGCCATACTCCCTACCAGCCGCTGAAAGCCGGCCTGAAGCTGGGAATAGACACGTACATGGATTCCTATCCGGAATGGTACGGCAAGTTTTTCCCGACACTTGCCGTCTGCGAGCCCGATCATTTCTACGGCTACATGCAGTCCCCGGGCGGAAAGGTCAAGGCGGTGGTGTCCGCAGACCCGATTGCGTCGTGGAGCCTCGATTACAACATGGGATACCCGGACTGGACACAGGAAAACCGGTGGTTCTACGGCCATCGGATTGAATGCCTGAACCTGGATATGCTGTGCCGTGGACCGCTGCCCGACCATAATCCGCTGCTCTGGAAACTCGAACCGGGCGAGCGACGCTCGTGGACGGTGAAGATAATAGATCTCTACACCCCGGACAGCTTTGAGGAGGTCGTGTATCGAAATACGGGAGCACCGGTGCTGGCTATGGAACGCACGTCATGTTCGCCGGGCGATTCGATTGAGATCAAGGTATGGGGCTCCGCACCCCGGATGACAGTGGATGGGAATGTTATGGATCTGCAAAAGGTGGATGATTCTCTATGGCGTGGAATATACCGAGCCACGGAACCCGGTGTCAAGTACATCAGCGTATGTGACTGCGACCGTCAGGCACATGGTACTGTTGCCGTGCGTTATCCGTGGAACACCACGATGCGGCTTGCGCGTGAAGCCGTGGTCCGGTACAGTCAGAAGCCTACGTCGCATGTCGAAAGCTGGTATGGATTCCACACGGCGTTCGATGCCGCGCGCATTATGCCTGAACCGGGCATAGACAGCGTGATCAACCGCCGGTTCGATATGGTGATAGACAAGATATTCGATCGCGAGAAAGGGACTCCGTATAAATACCACTGGCGCATACAGAACGTGTCGTCGACAATCGGAATGCTGGCGGACCGTTATCTTGCCTTCGGCAACCCCGCCGACCTCGATTTAGGTGAACGGATGGCCCGGTATGTCATGGATTGCCAGCGGGAGGACGGGGCCTATATGAATGGCCACACCGACTATACGTCCGTGATTTATCCGGCCAAAAGCATGCTTGAATTTGCCGACGCCGAGCGCGTGGCAGGCAGGAAAAAGCAGGCTGCACGTATCGAGGCGTCAGCACGGCGCGCCATCGACCATCTGGCGGCCGCCGACGGCGACCTTGAGACCGAGGGACAGATCACATACGAAGACGGCATGATAAGCTGTTCGGCCCTGCAGCTTGGCGAACTTGCGTTGCGTAGCCGGAATGCCAAGGACCGGCGCAGATATACCGAGGCGATGCTCAGGCTACTTGACGGCCACGACTGCCTCACGCAGCTGCGCGTGCCTGACGGGCGACGTCGAGGAGGAACGCTTCGGTTCTGGGAGGCGCAGTACGACGTGTTCATGTTGCCCAACATGATTTCATCGCCCCACGGCTGGAGCGCATGGAGGGCGTATGCCACATACTATGCCTATCTGCTGACAGGTCAGGAACGATGGCTGCGCGAGACTTTCGACGCCGCGGCCGCCTTCGCGGCATTGATCAACCACAGGACCGGCGACCTTAACTGGGCTTTTGTCGTCGACCCGTATGTCGATGCGCTTCAGGTATGTGAACCCGACACAAGATTCACGGCCGACGACGATACGTACGGCAATCCTCATCCCGAACTGTATCCGAACCGGAAAATTATCGTAGGCGAACAATACGTGCCGATGATTGCCGACTGGCAGACTATAGTGTCGAGCGACAATGACGTGCACGAATGCTTCAAGTTCATAGCCGAAGCCGTGTTGTGCAACGCCTTTGTCGTCGAGAGGCCCGACGGGTCGTTCGGCACTTACAATTGCCGTCTGGTCAGAGAAGGGGATGACCTCCGGGTGACCGCTGACGAACCGCAGATAAGGCATCTGCATGTCAACCTGATCCATCCCCGCAAGGTGGTGTTTGACGGTAAGATAACGTCAGATAAGGCCCCGGTCACGGTAAGGTGACGTCAGATCAGGCCCTGGTCGCGGAATGAGAAGAAACTGTCGGTGGTGACGATGACGTGATCCAGGAAGCGGAGTTCCAGCGTCTTGCAGGCCTTTGCGAAACTGTCCGTGAGCTGCCGGTCCGGTCCGCTGGGCTGGCATGCTCCCGACGGATGGTTGTGACACAGCACCACGGCCTGCGAGTCGTTGAGCAGGGCGTGTTTCAGCACTTTCTTTATGTCGAACAGGGTGGAGGTGGCGCTCCCCTCCGACACTTTCAGCTGGCCGATGACGCGGTGGGCGTTGTTGAGAAACAGAGCCCACATCTCCTCGTACAGCAGATTGGCTATGGTGGGCTTCATGTATTCGTATATGTGGGATGACTGGGTGATGAGTTTCAGGTCGGTCACCTTCTCGCGCGCGTATCGGCGCATAATTTCCAGCATGGTGCGGATTTCCAGCACCTTGACCGGGCCTATCCCCTTGATGGCCATGAATTCGCGGTCGGTCATCCGTTCCAGCAGGGTGAACTGGTTCTGCCTGCTGCTCATCAGGGTTTCGGTTATCTTTGTTATGGGATTGCCGGGCTGGCCCACGCGTAACATTATGGCCAGCAGTTCGGCGTTGGTGAGATGCTGCAGTCCGTATTTCTCCGCCTTCTCGCGAGGGCGGTCGTCGGGGTGTAACTCTTTGACGGTACTCATAGGCCCTCGTTTTTGCCCATGCGTATCTCGCGTTCCTTGGCTTCGTCGCGGCCCCGGCCCATTATGATTTTGGTTACGTATGCCTTTATGAATCCGGTGCCGTAACCTGTCAGCTGCACCATTGCGGCCACGATGGCCTTAGACGCTATCTTCAGGCTTCGGGTGGCCGCCATAGCGCCAATCCACAGGGCCACGATATAAAGGCCGAGCGGAATCAGCAGCCAGGGACACCAGATGCTGCCTATCAGCAGGCCCAGCGCACCGATGGTGAATACGGCGGGAAGCCAGTGCACCAGTTTCATCGAGCCGGGGTACAGCAGTTCGAGCGTGATGCGCGACTGGCCGAATACATGCACCTGTTTCCAGAATTTCTTCATGTCGACGCGGCGCTTGTGGTAAACCTCAACGTCGGGGAACAGCGTGATGCTGAATCCGGCCATGCGTATGCGGGTGGACATGTCGATGTCCTCGCTGAACATCTCGCGGAAACCGCCGACAGTCTCCCACACCCGGCGCGAATAGCCCATGTTGAACGTGCGGGGAGTGAATTTTTCCATCGACACCTTGCCGCCGCGTATGCCGCCGGTGGTAAGGAAGGCGGTCATGCTGTAGTTGATGGCCTTCTGTGTGTCGGTAAACGACTGGTGCGCGGCGTCGGGACCGCCGAAACAGTCCACGGGATTCGCGGCCAGCGACTTGCGCAGCTTCTCGAAATAATCTGGTGGAAGGATGCAGTCGGAATCGACGAATACGAAGAAATCGCCTTTGGCGCGTTTCAGTCCGTAGTTGCGCGCTATGCTGCGTCCCTCGTTCTCTTTTTGATAATATTGAAGGCGGAGGGACGGATATCCCTTCGCCTTCTGCACTCCGTCGGAGTCTGATTCA
Organism: uncultured Porphyromonadaceae bacterium; assembly: GCA_905198125.1. Classification (GTDB taxonomy): domain Bacteria; phylum Bacteroidota; class Bacteroidia; order Bacteroidales; family Muribaculaceae; genus Lepagella. The sequence continues at coordinate 26,267 of CAJKBH010000009.1, read as the reverse complement.
AGAGTGAGGCAAGGGATTGTGGAACCGTCTTCGACGATCACCACCTCGAATCCCTTGTCGGTCTGGTCGCACAGACTTGCGAGCAGGTCGGCCACCTCGTCGGGGCGGTTGTACACCGGCACGATAAGGGAGAACAACAGCTGCTGGTCCGTGGCCATGGCTAAATGTCTTAAGCGGGGTTTAGGCATCGTTCCTTAAAAAATGTATACGCCAGGGTCGCAGATGTACCTCAGATTTAGCCTTGCAGACTCAGGAGCATAGCGGGCTATGTGACTGAGTCAAAAGGCTAAAGATGAGGTGCAGCTGCGAGGCTGAGGTAATATCTCTTTCGGACATGTTTGCCTTTATTAAGTTTATTTTAACAATTCTCAATTATTTTGTGCCTTGTCCGGTGTCTTTTCGGTTAATTTATCCGCTCTCCTCGGTCACAGCCGCGAGGCTGCTCCCTCTGAGACCGAATAAATTACCTCGAAAATCCACCGCCCTGGCGTTTAAATTTTTTTAGGAACGATGCCTTATGCCTTCACGCGGCTTACATAGCTGCCGTCGCGGGTGTCTACCTCGATCAGTTCGCCTTCGTTGATGAAAAGGGGCACCTTGACGGTGGCGCCGGTCTCGACGGTGGCGGGCTTCAGCGTGTTGGTGGCTGTGTCACCCTTGAGTCCGGGCTCGGTGTAGGTCACCTTAAGCACGGTCTTCATCGGCATCTCGGCGTAGAGCACGGTGTTGGTCGATGCGTCGCGCACCACTTCCACTGTGTCGCCCTCCTTCATGTAGGCCGAACCGGTCACCAGGTCCTTGCTGATAGGAATCTGGTCGAATGTCTCGTTGTCCATGAAGATGTCGTCCTCGCCCTCGGCGTAGAGGTACTGGTAGGGACGGCGCTCCACGCGTACGTCCTCAAGCTTCTCGCCGATGTTGAAACGGCGCTCCAATACGCGGCCGTCCACCACATCCTTAAGCTTGGTGCGCATGAAAGTATTGCCCTTGCCGGGCTTTACGTGGAGGAATTCCACGCAGAAGTACAAACGTCCATCAAGGCGGATGCATGTGCCGTTCTTGATGTCTTGAGCGTTCATCATTGTGATATGTTCTTTTAGTTGATTACTCGTAAGATATTAATATGGGGATGCGTCAAAACACAATTTTGACACATCCCCTCATGATTTCTTGCAGAAATTCCGTCGCTTATTTATTTACCTGCGATGTTGTCGGAAACACTCAGGGAGTGGCGGCCCTTGGCACGACGTGCGGCCAATACCTTACGGCCATTCTTTGTAGCCATTCTCAGACGGAAGCCGTGCTTGTTGATTCTGCGACGGTTCGAGGGTTGGAAAGTCCTTTTCATTTTGTATTTTGCGTTTTATTTTACGTGTAGAAAACGGCTCCGTAGGGCGCCGAGGGTTGCGGAGTGTCCGCAATCGACTGCAAAATTAGCAAAAATTATTGACACTCCAAAATCTTAGGGTTTATAAACCGCAAAAAATAACAAACTCTATGAAAAATCGTTAACTGAGTGACATCCTTAACCCTCGGTCATACCCGCATAACGGGCGGATCGGAGAATTGAAACAGCAAAGGTGGAAACGAACGGCAACAGCTACGGCAACATATTGAGGCGAGTGTCTGCATTCGGCGGAGTGCAGCTGTTCAACATAGCCACCGGGCTGCTGCGCGGCAAGTTCGTGGCCATGTTCCTCGGCACTGTCGGCATGGGCTGCAATGCGCTTTATTTTTCAGCATGTACCGCGCTTCAGAATGTCACCGGTCTTGGCCTGAACTTAGCTATTGTGCGCGAGGTGTCGGCGTCCAGGAACGATGAAGGCAGGTTCTCCGAAGTGCTGGCCGTGGTGCGGCGTCTGATTCTGTTGACGGCCATGTTGGGGGCGGTGGCATGTTTCCTGTTGGCTCCGTTGCTGAGCCGGTGGTCGTTCGGTAACGGCGACTATACCTATGGATTTATGATTCTGGCGGTGTTTGTGGCCCTTTCCACCGGCGCCGCCGCATATCTGTCGATGCTGCAGGGCGTAGGAGCGGTCAAGTTGCTGACCAGAGTTTCTGTCGTGGCCGGACTGACCGGACTGCTGGTGGGGGTGCCGCTGTATTACTTTTTCGGCACCCGGGGCATAGTGCCGGCGCTTATAGCCGTGGCGCTGGCCAATTTCATCGCATATTATCATGCATTCCGCAAGGCGACTCAGGTCCGTGCGTCACGCTTCAGCAGGAAGCAGCACAAGGGATTGGTCAAGGGGCTGTTGGGACTGGGAATAATCCTGGCCATCAGTTCTACATTGGGATCGTTGGTGGTGTATGCCGTGAACGCATTCGTGCGTCATTACGGCAGTATGGAGGATGTGGGTCTGTTTCAGGCCGCCAATTCGTTGACCTCGCAGTATGTGGGCGTGGTTGTAAGTGCCCTTGCCATGGATTATTTTCCGAGACTGTCCGAGGTGCAGCACGATAACGACCGGATGGCACAGGTGGTGAACCGTCAGGCGGAGGTGGTGTCGCTGATAACGGCTCCGTTATGTATGACGCTGATAGCCACCGCGCCGTGGGTGATACGCATTCTGCTTACCGACGAATATATGCCGGCCGTGCCGCTGATGAGATGGCTCGGACTTGGCATCCTGTTGCAATTGATTCAGTTTCCTTTAGGTTACGTATATGCCGCCAAGGGAAACAAGAAAGTTTTTTTCTGGCTTGAGGCCATCTGGGGCAACATGGTGTGGCTGATATGCAGCATCGGTTTCTTTTATTGGCTTGGACTGATAGGTCTGGGTGTCAGCCTGGTGGCAAGGAATGCAATAGCATTTGGCGTCGATTTGTTTATGAACAGCCGTATGTATGGATTCCGTTATTCGGGGCACGCATGGCGCGAAAGCGGTGTGGCCGTGATTCTTACAACGGCTGTGTTCATGGCGTCGTACCGTGATGATGCAATCGGATATGTGTTGATGGGGACATTGCTGTCGGCGAGCTGTCTGTATTCGTTCCTGCGGATGCGCAGACTTGTAGGGAGTGACAAGTGATAAGTGATGGCAAAAAAAGCGTGCCGGAATTGCTGCCGACACGCCTCCTTATTCCCGGTCTTACGAAAAAAATACAACCCCTTGTTGGGACTTTGAATGGCCGGTAATGAGTATCTTTAGTTGCCGTTGATCACTCCCGACAGGTCTTCGGCGGTGCCGATGCTGAATATCCACCAGATCAGCAGGATGCAGAGTGCCAATACTCCGAGCCACAGCCACAGTTTGTTGATCTTGCGTGTGCTCCTGTTATGATCGATGTGATGCTTGGCTTTTGCCATATCGGTTGCCTGGTCTATCGACTCACGCACCTCTTTTTTTTCTTCTTTCTCCTTTGCTTCCATAACCTTTGTGTTTTATCTTTGTCATTACAACAACACATACTCCGATTAGGTTCATGGGAGGGGCGGGAAAAGTGGGAGAGGTGGAAAAAGTTGGAGTAATTGAAAAAATGAGGGGGAGATGGGAAGGAATCAGAACGGTACCGGTGAGTCGTCGGGTCCGGGCATAATGTCGGGCATGGGGGCGTTGCCGGGCATCGGAGCGAAATTGAATCCGCCCTGCGGTGCGTCGCCTTGCGAATCGCTGCCTATCTTGCTGACGCGCCTTACGGATGTGCCTTCCTGAGTCGGTTCGTCGCCGAACGCTTCCTGCATCATCTGGTATCCCTCGTCCCAGTTCTCGAACCGCGCGAACTGGCTTACGAACCTAAGCTTCACGTCACCTACGGCGCCGCTACGGTGCTTGGCCACAATCAGCTCGGCCAGACCGCGGATGTCGTTGTTGTTGCTGTCCACGGTGCTCTTGGTGTAATATTCGGGACGGTGGATGAAGCAGACGATGTCGGCGTCCTGCTCGATGGCGCCCGACTCACGCAGGTCGGACAGCACGGGGCGCTTGTCCTCGCGCGTCTCGGTGCTTCGGTTCAGCTGCGACAGGGCGATGATGGGTATGTTCAGCTCCTTGGCCAGTGCCTTGAGCGATCGGGATATCGTGGACACCTCCTGCTCGCGGCTGCCTAATTTCAGGCCTGTGGCGTTCATCAGCTGCAGGTAGTCGATCATGATCAGCTTCACATTGCGCTCCCTCACCAGACGGCGCGCCTTGGTGCGCAGCTCGGTGATGGAGAGTCCCGGGGTCTCGTCCAGATACAGCGGCGCGCTGAACATCTGGCGCACGTTGTTGTTCAGACGGCTCCATTCCTCGGGCGTGAGCTGGCCCGACTTTATTTTCTCGCCGTTCAGTTCGGCCACGTTGCTTATGAGACGTTTCACCAGCTGCACGTTGGCCATCTCCAGCGTGAATATGGCCACGGGAATGTTGCGGTCCACGGCCATGTTCTTGGCCATGGACAGCACGAACGCGGTCTTACCCATGGCGGGACGCGCCGCGATGATGATAAGGTCGGAGTTCTGCCAGCCTGAGGTCATCTTGTCCAGACCGGTGTAGCCCGTCTCCAGGCCGGAAAGACCTGTCTCGGTATGCGACGCTATCTGTATCTGCTCCAGAGCCAGGTTTAGCACCGGGTCTATCTGTGTCACCTCGCGCTTAAGGTGTGTCTGTGAGATGTCGAACAGCTGACCCTCGGCCTGCTGCAGCAGGTCGTCCACGTCGTTGCTCTCGTCGAAAGCGTCCGTCTCGATCTGGCTGGCGAAGGTTATGAGCCGGCGCGCCAGATACTTCTGCGAGATGATCTTGGCGTGATACATGATGTTGGCGGCCGAATACACGCGGGCGGTGAGGTCGGCCAGGTGCATGGCGCCGCCCACTTCCTGCAGCGTGCCGTTGGCGCGCAGCTGCTCGGTTACGGTCATCATGTCTATGGGGCGCTGGTTCAGTCCCAATGTGGAGATAGCCTCGTATATCTTGGCGTTGACGGGATCGTAGAAGGCATCGGGCGTCAGGATGTCGGCCACATTCATGTATGCGTCCTTCTCGAGCATCAGCGCGCCAATCACTACCTCCTCAAGCTCCGTGTCGTGGGGAGGCAGCTTGCCCGTAGGCGATTCCTTCGGTTTGTCGTATTGAGGTTTTCTCTTGAATGGTTTCTGATCAGCAGGCATAGTTGTGAAATTGCAGATAGAACTGCAAAATTAATCAAAAAAAACGGGAAAACGAAACGCCATTTTACGCTGTGGCGAGGGCAGCGAGCAGACACAGTGACAGCAGGAACATGGTGACGGCCGTCTTGCCTAAGATGGGATTGAGTTCGTGGCCCCGGGACACACGCATACGTTGCCACAGTATCCATGAGATATTGATATAGGCCAGCGGCGCGAGCTGCCACAATACGTCGATGCGCGTTATGGTGGCTATCTCAATCAGCAGCAGTGCCAAGAAACAGTTCACGATATACAGGGCCAGCGTGGCACGCGGTCCGATTATGACGGACAAAGTGTGCTTGCCGGCGGCGCGGTCATCGTCAAGGTCGCGGTAATTGTTCACTATCATCACATTGGCTCCCATCAGGCCGATGGCAATCGAAAGTGGCAACGCCAGCGGAAGCACGGACCAGCTGAGAGTCTGCACGTAGGCGGTGAACACCACGGGCACAATGCCGAAGAATACCACCACGGCCGCCTCGCCGAGTCCGTGATGCGACAGGGGCCACGGCCCGGTGGAATAGGCCAGGGCGAACAGGGCTATCGCAATGCCCACGAACACCAGCCACCACCCGGTTATGAACATCAGCGGGACGCCTACGGCGCAAGTCAGGGCCAACAGGCCGAATGTGGCCCGTTTCATGGCCCGTGGCGATATGTCACCCTCGGTCACGCCACGGCGAAACCCCTCGCGTCCTTTCTTGTCAAGACCGTTGCGGTAATCGAAGTATTCGTTGCCGAAGTTGCTGACAATCTGCGCCATGATAGCGAAGCAGAGGCATATCAGGAACGGCACCGTACGGAACGAACCCATATACGCCGCGCAACCGGCGCCGGCCAATACGCCGCTCACCGACACCGGCAGCGTCCGCAGACGCATCGCCTCAATCCATGACTTTACCGCACTCATCACTTATCACTTATCCTTCGTCACTCATCATTTATCGCTAAACGCTGCCACGCGCCGTGCCAGGTCGTCGAAGTAATCTTTATCGATCAGGTCGTTCTTGATGTCGGGCAGGGCGTCGTATCCGAAGCGGAGACCCGCCAGGGCACCGGTGATGGCGCCGTTGGAGTCGGCGTCGCCGGCCTCGTCTATCACAGCATATATCGAATCGGCTGCGTTGTCGCAGTGCCATATAGTCCACAAAGCCGAGCCCATGTTCTTGCGGGTCCAGCCCATGGAGTCCTCGTCGTCAAGCTCGAAATCCTCCAGCTTGCCGTTGATGGCCATTTCCAGGAAAGGCACGGTGCGCGTGTCGTAGGCGTAGCATACGCTCATCAGGTCCTTTTCCGTGGCGGGCATACCGGTGTGCAGCAGCGAATGCGCCATGTGGGACAGGATTATGGACGACGCCACGCAACGCATGTCGTCGTGAGTCATCAGCACCAGCTGTTTCACCATGTCGTCCAGTCCTATGCGGTCGAACATCAGGGCCAGGGCTATGCCCCGGTGGTTGGCCTCGTTGGTGCCTTCCTCTATGCCGTGGTGCGCCCATATCTTGTGGGTGTTGACCAGTGGCGACTCCTCCCAGTTGGGGAAAGCCAGCAGGGTGCGGAACGTGGGCACTATGTCCTTGCTGGTGTTACGTATCTTGTCTATGAACGCCTTGGCGCATACGTTCAGGTCATAACCGCCGTTGGCCAGAATGGTTTCCAGCAACGTGCAGAAAAATCCGCTGTCGTTGGTGGCCTCGCCCGGCTTCCATTGGCAGCGGTGTGAGTCGCGGATTATGCTTTTGAAGTCGCGGAGTTTGTCAGGATAATATCCCTGCATCTCCTCTTTGGTCATGAATTCCGAGCCCAGGCCTAATGCGTCGCCCAATGCGAAGCCTACGATGGCCCCGCGGATACGGTCGTACTTGGTTAGATTAGATTTTGTTTCCATTTCTGTTCAATTGAACCTGCTGTGACTCGCCGAGTCGGCAACAGAGTCCGTAAGTTAGTTAGATGTCGCGTGTTTTTATAGCTCCGTAAAGTTAGCATTTTAATCCGAAATATCCAATTTATTTTCGCTTTGCTTTAAAAAAATCCGACATAAGGGCGGCGCATTCCTCTTCCAGCAGTCCGGATTCCACTATCGTTTTTGGATGTAGGGGGGAGGGGTCGGAACAGAAATACGACTCGAATCCGCGCTTGCGGTCGTAGGCGCCATACACCAGGCGCCCCATCTGCGACCAGCCGATGGCACCGGCGCACATGGCGCACGGCTCCACGGTGACGTATAGGGTGCAGTTGGGCAGGTATTTGCCGCCCAACGTATTGGCGGCGGCTGTAATGGCCATCATCTCGGCGTGGGCCGTCACGTCCTTCAGCGTCTCGGTCATGTTGTGGCCGCGGCCCACTATCTTGCCGTTGCATACCACCACGGCGCCTACGGGCACCTCGCCCTCCTTGGCGGCCTGCTCGGCCTCCAGAAGGGCCATACGCATCCATCGTTCGTCCTGACTGTCCATTAAAGTCCTGATTTATCTTGATTTAACTCGATTAATCCCGATTAAGCGGGATTGATTATCTCTTTTATTCTGTCGGCTACCTGTTGCATCAGCCAGGCGGGCGTGGATGTGGCGCCGCACACGCCGATGCTCACGGCCTGGTCCAGCCATTCGCGGCGCAGCCCGTCGGCGTCGGTTACGCGGTAGGTGTTGGGATTCACCATGCGGCATTCCTCGTACAGCACCTTGCCGTTGCTCGACTTGGCGCCCGTCACGAACACCACCACGTCGTGGCCGGCGGCGAAGTCGCGTATCTTGGCCGACCGCGTGGCCACCTGGCGGCAGATGGTGTCGAAGTATTCGAACCCGCCCTGACGCTTGCGCCCCTTGATATGCTCCACGATGTCGCGGAATCCGTCCAGGCTCATGGTGGTCTGCGAATATAGCAAGACGTCGCGGCTCAGGTCCAGCTCGTCGAGTTGCTCCGGACCCTGTATCACCATTGCCTCGCCGTCGGTCTGGCCCACCAGACCCAATACCTCGGCATGTCCCTTCTTGCCATATATAATGAACAGGGGCATCTGAAGGCGGTCGCCCCGTTCCAGCTCGGCGCGGGCCTGGTCGTATGCCTCCTTGATGCGGCGCTGCAGCCTCAGCACAACGGGGCATGTCGCGTCTATGACGTTGATGTTTCGGTCGCGCAGCGTACGGTAGGTAGACGGCGGTTCGCCGTGGGCACGCAGCAGCACGGTCGTGTCGCGCAGGTCCTCCAGGTCGGCGTGGGTGATGGTGATCAGGCCAAGGCGACCCAGACGGTCCACCTCCGAGGCGTTGTGCACGATGTCGCCGAGACATCGCAGCTGCCCGGTGCGTGCAAGTTCGGCCTCTGCCTTCTGTATGGCCGTGACCACACCGAAGCAGAAGCCGGAATTGGAATCTATCTCTATCGACGGGGTTCCCGTCTGTTCTTTGTCGTCCATCAATCCTTTACAATGGAATGATACAGGTCCATCAGCCACTGCATCTGCTGCTGATGATTCATGTCGTCGTTGTCCAGAAGCACGGCGTCGTCGGCCTGACGCAGCGGCGACACCTCGCGCGTGGAGTCGATGCGGTCGCGCTCGCGTATATTACTTAGGATTTCGGCATAGTCCACAGGCTTGCCGGTCTTTTCCTCCAGTTCCTTCTGTCGGCGACGGGCACGTTCCTCGGCGCTGGCGTTGACGAACACCTTCATCTCGGCATGGGGGAAAACTGTGGTGCCTATGTCGCGGCCATCCATCACTATGCCGCCGGTCCGGCCGAACTCCTGCTGCAGTTTCACCAGGTGTTCGCGCACCTCGGGAATCACGGCCACGGGGCTGACATGCTCGCTCACCTCCATGCCGCGGATGTCGCGCTCCACATCCTCGCCGTTCAACAGCGTATGCTGCACGCCGTCGGCCGTGGATGCCGGCGCGAACGATATGTGTATGTCGGGCAGCGCGGCTGTCAACGCGGCAGTGTCCACCTTGCCCTGAGGGTCGATCATGCCGTGACGCATGGCGTAAAGCGTCACGGCACGGTACATCGCCCCGGAGTCAATATATGTATAGCCTATGCGGCGCGCCAGGTCGCGTGCCATAGTCGATTTGCCCGACGATGAATAACCGTCGATGGCTATCGTTATCTTCTTCATTGTCTTTGTCTTTCTCTCCTCTTACTTCTTGGTTTTCTTGGCAGCGGTTTTGGCAGCGGGCTTGCGTCCCTTCTTCACCATGCGGAGCACCTGTGCGGTGCGGGCGGGCAGGTACATCTTGAGCCATCCCTTGCCGCTGGGGCTATACAGCGGGTCGGGCTGCGTGAAGTGATGCACGTTGTCGTCAATCATGCCGAAACCGCCATATTCGGGCGAATCGCTGTCGAGCACCACCTCGTATTCGCCGGCCGGCGCCAGGAATCCGTAGCCCTCGAACGAGCGTGTCGGGCTCCAGTTGAACACGAATATCAGGTCGCCGCGCATGAAGGCCAGTATCTGGTCGTCGTCCTTCTCCCACAGCTTCTCGACGGGCAGGGACTGGAAGTTATAGTGCTGCGACACCAGTTCTATCATGTCGTTGTCGAAACGGTTCAGATACTTGTATTTCAGGTCCTCGCGGTCCACCAGGTCCCACTGACGGCGGGCATACTTGTAGCTCCATCCGTTGCCCTCGCGCGGGAAGTCGATCCATTCGGGATGGCCGAACTCGTTGCCCATGAAGTTGAGGTAACCGCCGTTGATGGTGCCCAGGGTCACCAGGCGTATCATCTTGTGCATGGCCATGCCGCGAGCCACGGTGCCGTCCGGGTCGTCAACCTGCATGTGCCAGTACATCTCCTTGTCTATCAGACGGAATATGATGGTCTTGTCGCCCACCAGGGCCTGGTCGTGGCTCTCGCAGTAGCTTACGGTCTTCTCGTCGGCGCGGCGGTTGGTCAGCTCCCAGTATATGGAGGTGGGATGCCAGTCCTCGTCCTTCTTCTCCTTGATCATCTTGATCCAGTAGTCGGGGATGCCCATTGCCAGGCGGTAGTCGAATCCCATGCCGCCGTCCTCGAACCTGACGGCCAGGCCGGGCATGCCGCTCATCTCCTCGGCAATGGTGATGGCCGTGGCCTTCACCTCGTGTATCAGGATGTTGGCCAGTGTCAGATATACGATGGCGTTGGTGTCCTGGTTGCCGTCGTAGTAGTCGGCATAGCTGCCGAACGCCTTGCCCAGTCCGTGGTCGTAATACAGCATCGAGGTGACGCCGTCGAACCGGAAGCCGTCGAAGCGGTATTCCTCCATCCAGTATTTGCAGTTGGACAGAAGGAAATATAGCACATAGTTCTTGCCGTAGTCGAAGCAGAGGCTGTCCCATGCCGGATGCTCGCGGCGCCCGTCGCCGTAGAAGTAGAGGTTGTGGCTGCCGTCAATGCGGCCCAAGCCCTCGTTCTCGTTCTTGACGGCGTGGCTGTGCACTATGTCCATGATCACGGCTATGCCGAGCGAATGGGCCTCGTCTATCAGGCGCTTCAGGTCGTCGGGTGTGCCGAAACGGCTGGAGGCGGCGTAGAAGCTGCTGACATGATAGCCGAACGAACCATAATAAGGATGCTCCTGTATGGCCATGAGCTGGATGGCGTTGTAGCCGTCCTTGGCGATGCGGGGCAGGATGTTGACGCGGAATTCCTCGTATGTTCCCACGCCCTCCTTCTCCTCGGCCATGCCGATGTGCGCCTCGTATATCAGCAGCGGGCGCGTGTCGGGACGGAAGCGCGTGGTCTTGAATTTATAAGGGGTCTCGGGGGCGTATACCTCGGCCGAGAATATCTTTGTGTCAGGGTCCTGCACCACTCGGGTGGCGTATGCCGGGATGCGGTCGCCTTCGCCGCCGTGCCAGTACACGCGCATCTTGTACAGGTCGCCGTTATGGATCATGTCGGCGGCGAACTTGCCCGACCACGAACCGTCCTGAAGTCGGGTCAGTGCATAGCGTTCGTCGCTCTGCCAGTTGCTGAAGTCGCCTATCAGCACCACCTTCTCGGCGTTGGGCAGATAGTCGCGGAACACCCACGTGCCGTTGGCCTGACGGTGCAACCCGTAGTATTTATATGCGTTGGCGAATTTGGACAGGCTGCCGTCGGAATTGTCCGTAAGTTCGTCGAATTTCTTTATTACGTCGTTGTGGCGACCGTCGATGGCCGGCTTGTAGGGCTCCAGCCACGGGTCGTTGCGAAGTATTGCAAGTTCTTTCTCCATATTTATGTAGTCTTTCTATCGTTTAAACAGATTATAAAGTTTACAAAGTTAAGATAATAGTGCAGCCTATCCAAAGACTATGGCGTTCTCTTAACTTTTTTAACTTTTTCAACTCATTCATCTTATGTTGTCGGCTTCTAAGATGTGGGCGATGGCGTTTTTCAGGTTCTTGGCGTCGTCGTCGTTTCCCTTCAGGGCCTCGAGTACGCCCGATATGTAGTGTTGAGGCGACGGGTATCCCAGCATGGTGTGTACGTTGGATGCGGCCAGCATGGGCTTGTGGTTGAACACGCGCAGGATGCCGTACAGGTCGCCGGCCGCCGCCAGCTTGTGGAACTGGTCGCGCAGCCGGTTGAAGTGACGGCGCGGTTCCAGCTGGTACACCAACTGTTTGAGGTGTGTCTCCATGGCCGTGATGCACGAAAACTTGGCGTCGATGCGGCATTCCACGTCGCGCTTTATCTTGTGTCGGGTGTGCTGCAGCGCCTGTTCGTCGGCATGGGCCTTGAAGGTGCGCACAATGTCACGGTGCATCCGGTCCGTGATCCTGCGGGCGTCCTTGCCCCGGCGCCGTGCCATGACCCTGACCACCTCCGGCAGCAGGAAAATGTTCTCAATCTCGGCCACATCGGGCACCAGGATGTTCTTCTTGCGCAGATACTCCACTTCGGAATCTGTGCGGCGGTCGCGGTCCACTATTCCCATGCTCTGCAGGTGGTGCATGGAACTGAGGTCGTTGAAGGCGCGCACCGTCTCTATCACCTTGTTGCACGAGCCGAGGGCGCGCACCGTCCTGTCGCGGAACACCAGGGAGTATAGCTTCTGGTCGATGCTGTGGCTGTCGTCACCTTCGATGAACAGGACGGGCTTGCGGCTGCCGGCCAGTTCTATCATCAGTTCCTCCGAGATGGGAGTGGACTTCAGCAGGTCGTAGTCCCAGGCGTGCTGCCGGCTGTCGTAGCTTTTCACCCACAGACAGGTGTTGCTGGTGCGGCTGGTCACGAAATCCACGTCCACCGAGTTGTATATGAACGTGCAGTCGGGGCGCAGCTGCTCGACGGCGTCCCACAGCGTCTGGCGTATGGCCGGATGCAGGAACAGCCCCGGCGAGTCGATGAAAACGGTGGCTTCCGGAGCGGCGAACAGCACGCCCGCCAAGTAATACAGCACCGCCTTCTCGCCCTGGCTCAGCGAGCCGAGGGTTATCAGGTCGTCGCCTGCGCCTGTGCCGAACATCAGCCGGTTGCCGTGGCGCACTATCCTGTTGTCGGGAAAGATCGTCTCCCAGTTGCGCCGCACCAGGTCGAACTTGGAGAGGGGGAGACGGGCATTGGCGCCGTGCTGCAGCAGGGTAGCCTTGATTTCCATCAGATTCTGCATCTCGTCCGCCAAGAGCATGTAGAACAGCTTGTCGAGCTGGCTGACGGCGTCCGAGCGCAGATACGGAATCTGGCGCATGGCTTCGCGGTAAAGCACGTCGATCGATCCTGGAAGCGTGGACTCGTTGCTTTCGGGGAAGAAGGCCGTGAGCACGTCCAGACAATATGCCTTGTCGCCGCACAGCTCCATCATCTCGTCCATGAAGCGCGACTTGCCCGCGCCGTTGGCACCGATTATGGTGACGCGGCGCGACTTCGCGGCGTCCATCTCCGCGATGGCGTGCAGACACTTAGGCAGGCGTATTGTGGATCGGTTTTCGGTCTTCGACATGGCTTTTCGGCTTTCAAGTCGTAAATTTAGTAAATAATTTGTAATTTTGCATCGTAGTGATTCAAAAATAATTGTGGGACTCTTAAATAAGGATACAAAAATGTTTTCAGGAATAGTGGAAAGTGCGGCACGGGTGGTGTCGCTGAGACGTGAGGACGAGAATCTGCACATCACGCTGGAGTGCGAGTTTGTCGACGAGCTTCACATCGACCAGTCGGTGGCTCATAACGGCGTGTGCCTCACCGTGGTATCGGTGGACGGCAACACCTATACGGTGACGGCGATAAAGGAGACGCTGGAGCGCAGCAACTTAGGCCGGCTGGAGGTCGGATGCCTCGTGAACGTGGAGCGCAGCATGCGCATCGACGGCCGTCTGGACGGTCATATCGTGCAGGGGCATGTGGACCAGACCGCCGTTTGCGTCAGCGTCGAGGAGGAGGAAGGCTCGTGGCGATATACTTTCCGGTACGAGGTTTCGAAGGAGATGGCCCGTCGCGGATACGTAACGGTAGACAAGGGCTCGGTGACGGTGAACGGCGTCAGCCTTACGGTATGCGAGCCGAAGGATATGGAAGGGGAGAATAAAGAAATGATGACATGCCTGTTCAGCAATGCCATCATTCCCTATACTCATGATCATACTAATTTCTGCGACATCAAGCCGGGCACGGTGGTAAACCTGGAGTTCGACATCCTCGGCAAGTACCTGGCCCGCATCGCCTCCATCTGACAGAGCCGCGTGTGTTTAGACAGGAGAACAGGAGAAAGAGGAGAGCCAACTGAGTGGATTTATAGACAGGAGAACAGGAGAAACAGGAGAGTCAATTGAGTTGATTTACAGACAGGAGAACAGGAGAAACAGACTGGAATGGCGGTGTCCACACCGCCAAATATAATTTCCTGTTTCTCCTGTTCTCCTGTCTAAAAAAACACGCACGGCACGGAGTGCCAACTCCACTATGTGACGCCCGGATCTACTTGCGGTTGCGGTTTCCGAGGATGTTGATCAGTGTACCGAGGCTGCCGGAGCTGTCGGATTGATTGCTCTGATTACTCTGAGTGTTCTGATTACTCTGATTATTCTGGCTGTTGGAGTTGCCGCCGCGCAGGATGTTGCCGAGGGCGTCAAGGGCCGACGAGCCGGTGGATTGCTGTTCGCCGGCTACGGTGCCGGTCTTCTCGGTGCGGAAGCCGACGCAGAGGCCGTCGTACATGTCAAGTATCTTGGTGATGGCGCTCAGCGTCTTGATGTTGACTACTTTGGATACGGCCGACAGCAGGTTCTTCAGCTTCGAGGCGTCGAACATGATGTTCAGCGTCTTTGATGTCTTTTCGGCGTAAGTGGTCACGGTGGCCAGCTTCATGCCGAGCAGGGTGAAGTTGAAGTCGAACACGCCTTTGCCTTTGGAGCTCTGGGTGATGGTGCCGTTCAGGGTCAGCATCTTGGTCTTCATCGAGAAGGTGCCGTCCGTCTGGATGGTGATCACGGTGCCGTTGAGTCCGAGTTTGGAGTAGTAGGGCGAGAGTTCCTTTTCGACCATGGCTGCGGCAGCGATGCCACCGGCCTTCTTGAGCATGTTTTCCGACTGAAAGCACACGGCAGGTCCGTTGCTGGTCCATACGCCGGCCAGGTCCTGCACGGTGATGTTGCTGCTGGAGAACACGCCCTCAAGCAGATTGCCGAGGGTGTTGCCTCCGCCTTTGCCGGATGTGGTGGTCTGCGACGAGTTGCCGCCTAAGTTGCCTAAGGCTCCGAATATGTCAGACAGGTTCTGGGCCTGTGCGCCGGCGCTTGCGAGCAGCACCGCGGCTGCCATTGCCATTCCTTTTAATTTCTTCATCAGTTTCGTTGTTATTCTATACTTAGATACACTTCAGCGCGCAAGGTTTAACTATAGACAGGAGAACAGGAGGAACAGGAGCGCCAATTGAGTGAGTTTTTAGACAGGAGAACAGGAGAAACAGGAGCAGTTGACTGGGATGGCGGTGTCCTCACTGGCAAAATATAAATCTCCTGTTCTCCTGTCTAACAATACTCGGGGAGCAATATAAATCTCCTGTTTCTCCTGTTCTCCTGTCTGACAATACCACGGAACAATTGATTCTCCGGTCTGTGCTGGTCAAATCGGGGCGCGGTTTGTCGAAAGGGGATATGATGCGAATGTTGGGACGGAATTTGGCCGATTTTAATGGTCATATTGGCGCAATGTTCCGATTATGGGCGTTAAAAAGTCTGAATTCTGAAATAAAGTATTAATTTTGCACCCGTTCTCAAGGGCTATTATGGTCCAAATGAATGACGATTTGCCATAAATTGCTGAGACACACGCACATTATTGCAATTAACAACAAAAACAACACATAGAGTATGAAAAATTATCAGAAAGGGTTACTCCTGCTGGCGCTTGTGCCGGGCCTTGGCCTGACCGGCTGCAGCGACGAGAGTCCCTGGAGCGGATCGGACCAGATGGGAGGCATCGCGCTGAACCTGGAGTCCGACGGTCGCCTGATGCGTCACGGTACGCGTGCCGACGACACTCAATGCCCCATCGTGCCCGATGCCAACGCTTTCGGCATCAAACTGACAAAGAGCGACAACACCTACAGCAAGACCTGGAGCTCGCTCGAGGGTTTCAACAAGGAATCGGAATTCCCTATCGGCGACTACACCATCGAGGCCGCTTACGGCGACGTAACCGAGCAGGGCTTCGAGCGTCCCTGTTTCAAGGGCACCAACACACTGCATGTATCTCCCGGCACGACAACGCCGGTGAATGTGACCGCCACCCTGGCCAACGCCATGGTGACGTTGCGTTATACCGACGCGTTCCTTGCCAATTATTCCACATATAGCGCCGCAATCGAGACTCCGAACCATTCGGAGCCGGTGCTGTTTCCGCAGGGTGAGACGCGTTCGGCTTTCATCGATCCAACGGGTGAGGGTTACACCGAGCTGGTGCTGACGCTTACCAACGACCAGAGTCAGACCGTAAACCTGCGTCCCGCCAAGTTCGTGGCACAGCCGCGCCGCAACTATGTGATCACGGTGAACGTGACCGGCAACGTCAGCAAGGGCGACGCCGTGCTTGAAATCGGATTCGAGGAGGAAGTGACCAAGGAGACCATCACCATCTCGCTGGGCGACGAGCTGTTCACTTCTCCGGCACCGGAGGTGCGTGCCGTCAACTTCACCGCAGGCACTCCCGTCGAGCTGATGGAATTTGACGAACTGGCCGTAAGCCCGCAGTTCGACCTGTATGCGTTCGGCGGATTCCGCGAGGTGAACCTTAAGGTGGCCAATACCAACGGCACATACGTGCCGGCGTTCGGGTCGAACGTGAATCTGGTCAATGCCGACGCCACCACGCAGGCACAGCTGGCCGATGCGGGTGTGAAGGTGTCCGGCCTGTTCCGCAACCCCGAGAAGATGGCTGTAGTCAACGTAAAGGATTTCTTAGGCAATCTTCCCGCCGGCGAATATTCGGTCAAGGTGGAGGTAGTCGATGCGCTGGGCCGTCTGTCGACCGAGACCGTGGAGAATCCCGTGGAGCTGACGGCAAATGTAACCAAGACGGAGTATTCCATAGTAAGTGCAGGCAACATCGATTATCTGGCCAACGAGGCGCAGGTGGTGGTCAACACCAACTCGCAGCAGCTTAAGAACCGAATCAAGTTCCGCGTCAACAATGCCGAGACTACAATCAAGAGCGTGACCGAAGGCGGAGCCGCCCCCGCTCCGAAGCGTACGCGCACACGCGCCGACCTGCCTTACACCTATACCTATACTCTGGATGTACCGCAGGCCACGACCGCTGCCGTAGCCATCGAAAGCTCGTACGGCAAACTCAAAGCCTCGGCCAACGTCACAGTCAACGGACCTGCATACGAGGTGGTGTTCGATGCCTTCGCCCGCTTCGCGGTGTTCGGCATCGAGACCGACAATGCCGAGATGAAGGAATATCTGACCAAGAACCTCACGGTTTACAACGGCAGCGCAGCCGTCACCCCCGGCAACATCACTCGCGATGTTCAGAACGGCTTTATCACCGTCAAAGGACTGAGTGCCGGAAAGGCATACGAAGGATATAGCCTGAAACTTGGTGATGGCTTTGAGAAGCCGGTGCCTTCATTCACGACCGAAGCGGAAACAGATGTGCCTAACGGACAATTTTCCGAGAATGGAGAACATATCTATTTCAATAAAATACAGACGGGTGGTAAGTTCGGAACAGGATTAGCTGGGTCTACATATCAGTGGACCACTACTATTGATCGATATGCGCCAGCAGGATGGGCATCCCTTAATGCCAAGACTGCTTATTCGGGATCGAATCCTTTGAATACGTGGTTTGTCGTGCCCTCTACATATCTTGATAACGGAGTCTGTGTGATTCGTACGGTCGGATACCATCATAACGGTACTGTTCCTGATTTAGATAAAGGAGGGTTCAAAACATATAATGGTAAAGCTCCTGGTAATCTCGAAATATCCGAAGGCGTCCTTTTCTTAGGTTCATATAGCTTTGATGGAAACGAACATCGTGAAAATGGAGTTCCTTTCAGTTCGCGTCCCATGAGCATGACATTCGACTATAAATATTCCCCGCTGAGCGGTCATCAGGCGCAGGCAGACCTTATAGTTCTTGATAACAATAATAATGTAATCGCATCGCAGACTGAGTATCTGTCGGCCTGTCCCGACATGCAGACCCGCACCATCAAGATTGCCAACTATCCGTTTGGTAAAAAGGCGTCCAAGCTTTACGTGCGGTTTCGTTCAATGCGTGATGACACTCAACCTGCCCTAAATATTCCTTCCGGTTCAAGTCTTAATATCAGTGGCTATAATGGACTGACCAACAACATACCTGCCAATGAATATAAGGCGTTTGCCGTAGGTTCAGTCCTTACTCTCGACAATGTTAAACTCGGATATGCGGATGCTGCGACTGTTACCGCCGCGCCCCGTCGCAAATAATAAGAACAGATAAATGAAAAAGATATATTTGATACCACTTCTGTCGGCAGGTCTTCTGATGGCCGGATGCTCGAAGGAGAAAGGATTCGATGAGGAGATGTCGGACAACGAGGGACAGGTGCTCAAAACCGCTCTTGACATGTCCACCACTTCGGACCAGATAATGGTGACACGTGCCGAGCAGGGCGTGGATCTCAGCAATTTCAAGATCAACTTCATAAAGAAGGGCGAGACCGTCGCTGCCAAGAGCTACACATACAGTGAAATGCCCGATGTGGTGACGCTGAAGGTAGGCACTTATACCGCTACGGCTGAGTTGGGTCAGGATCTCAACGCCGAGTGGGAGAATCCCTACTTTAAGGGACAATCGGAAGAATTCGATGTAGAGGCATACAAGATTACCTCGTTCATATCTCCGATAGAATGCGAGCTGAGGAACATCAAGGCCACCATTGTCTTTGACGAAACCCTGTTGGCCGCAATGTCGCCCGATTCGTATGTGGAGGTAAAGGTAGGCGATAACCCCGGACTGAACTTCACATCCGCCGAGGCAACCTCCGGAAAGGCCGGTTACTTCAAGCATACCAACGAGAACACGCTGGTCGCCACGTTCCACGGCAAGGTCAACGGCTCGGATATCGTAGAGAGTAAGTCGTACGAAGGCATCGCCAAGGGGCGCTGGTATAAACTTACGTTCAAGCTCCACCAGAACAGCGGGGGCGACCCCACGGGCGGTGCGAGCGGTGAAATAGTGGTGGACGCTTCGGTCACAACCGAGGACGTTAACGCCGACGTGACTCTTGAGGACGACGCGCCTCTGGACGACAGCGACCGTCCGAACTGGGGCGGCGGCGACGACCCCGAGCCTCCCACTCCCGATAATGGTCCCAAAATTGCTCCTGCCACTGATGCGCCTAATCTTGTGTTCGATCAGGTATGGGAAATTACTCCTGGAGAACCCGTGAAGTTCAATATAGACAGTGAAGCTGAAGGAGGAATTCAGGAACTGACCTGTGATATTATCTCGGATGCACTTACACCTGAAGTACTGGCTGGAATTAATCTTGCCTCACATCTTAATCTTGCTGTGACGCCGGATGACCTTGCTGCTGCATTGACAAGTGATTTGTTAAAATTCCCGGTAAATCAGAAGGGTAATACTCACGTTGCATTTGATATAACTAATTTTATGGGAATGCTTCAGGGTGTACAGGAACCGGGCCAGATACATAAATTCAGGATGTATGTGAAAGATGCCAATGGCGAATGCACCAAGACTCTAATGCTTAAGATATTAGACTAATGAAAAGGATAAATATATATATAGCCGCTTCAGCTGTTATAGCGACCGCAGCATTATTGCAGTCGTGCGCCATGGAGGCACCCTTCGGTGAGGGCGGCGAGGGTTCCCTCTCCATCAACACCGAAATCAACGGCGAGGTCAAGCAGACCCGCGCCGAGAATAATCTTGACAATGCCGAATACGTACAGTCCCTCCGGGACAAGTGTGTGGTATTCATAGAGAACAGCCGTGGCGTGATGCGTAAGTACAAGGGTCTGGCCAATATTCCCGCGTCCATCAAACTGTCAACAGGACAGTATGTGTGCAACGCCTGGACAGGCGACTCCGTAGCCGCTTCGTTCGACAGCAAGTTCTATCGCGGTCAGCAGCCTTTCGAAATAATCGAAAACGAGAGCACGTCTGTATCCATGAAGTGCAACATAGCCAACGTGGTTGTGTCCGTGGACGCCGCTTCGGTTGCCGAGACCGGATTGAAAAATCCCAAGATCACGTTCACGTCGAGTCGCGGTTCCCTGGAATTCGACGAGACGATGCTTGCCGACAACAAGGGTTACTTCATGATTCCGTCGCCGCAGGACGCGAAGAACTACACGGCCGAGAACAGGACGATAACAGTCAATATAGAGGGTACCACCGAGGACGGTCAGGCCTACAGCAAGGAGTCCAAGATCCAGAACGTGGAGCGCGCGCACGAATATCAGATTGCGTTGAGCGCCGACAAGCCTTCCATCGACGAGGGCGGTGCGTTGATTCAGCTCATCATCAAGGATATTCCAATCATTGATGATACCGTTGAAATCTTCCCCGCACCTATTGTGAAGGGTTATGGCTTCGACATAGCCGAACAGTTGGTCAACACCGACCGGACGTTCAACGATCAGAAACTCTACATCTGCGAGTATAAAGGCACCAAGAGCGTGCAGGTAGGATTCAGCGAGAACTTTGCCGACATGACCGACGGCGACCTGCTGAACAATACCTATGTCGAGCAGTTGCAGTCCAAGGGCATCACCGTAGAGCGTCAGAACAGCAAGGATGCCGAAAGCGGTGTGGATGTGTACGAGATATACGTTACGTTCCCTGCGGCGTTCCTCAACGCGCTTCCGTCAAGCCCGACGCAGTACACGGTTGCCATTACGGCTACCGACTCCCGCAACTTGGTTACGGCGGCTTCCCTGCGTATCGCCAACAGCAACGATGCGATTGAAAAGATTGACGATGTAATAGCCGATCCGGCTCCCGATGCCGAGACCGCTCCTATGGCTGTCTTAGCTACTAAAGCTACCCTGACCGGAACTCTCTACAATGCCGATGCCGCACGCTATGGCTTCAAATACCGCAAGGCCGGCGAATCGGCTTGGAACGAGGCTGTGGCAACAGGAGCCAGTGGCGCACCGCGTCGCACCCGCGCCAACAAGGGTACGGCATATTCCGTGACACTTAGCGGTCTGGAAGCAGGCACAACGTATGAGTTCAAGGCATTTGCCGACGATTTCGAATCCACGAACATCCAGACATTCACCACCGAAGCCAAGTATATCATCCCCAATGCCTCTATGGAGGATTGGAGTACATACAAATTCAAAAACAAGGATGTGAAATTCCCGGGTACCGGCGATACTCCTACGCAATGGAGTTCTGGAAATGCGGGTGGTGCCATAGCTGGCATTACGATGACGCAGGAAGATGAATCTGTTAAACATTCAGGCAAATATAGTGCTCGTCTTGCGTCTGCGTCAGCAATGGGCGTTTTAGCAGCCGGTAACATTTTCCTCGGCGACTTTGTAGGCATTGAGAATGTCACAAAGGGAATCTTAAATTTGGGTCGTACATATAATCAGTCGCATCCGACAAAAGTGCGTGTATGGGCAAATTACCGTCCCGGTGCGGTGAACAAGACTGCAAGCGGATGTCCGTTGGTTGAAGGACAACCTGACCATGGACAGGTATATGTGGCTCTTACTACAGGTACTGTAGAGATTCATACCAAAGACACCAGCACATTGTTTAATCCCGATGGAGATTACATTGTAGCCTATGGTCAGGTGACATGGGAAGGGACAAGCTTCGGTGATGACAATCAACTGAGTTTGCTTGAAATTCCGTTGGAATACAAAGAACGTGCACAAACGGTACGTCCGACTCATCTGGTTATCGTTGCTGCGGCAAGTAAATATGGTGATTTCTATGCCGGAAGTGACAAGAGTGTGATGTACCTGGATGACTTTGAATTAGTGTATGAATAAATCCTTCTGGATAGCGATAATCGTATCAATTTTGACTCCGGGCTTGACGGCCCGGAGTCAAACTGTGTCTGATACTCGGCGCTCGGCTGCCGCGACTGACACGCTGCACATCACGCCGGCCATGATCGACTCCATGCGCTTGGAGCGTCCGGTGACGGAGTTCGAGCGTAAGCTTGAGTCCGTAGTCCTGGTGCCCAAAGGGCAGTGGATAGCCGGTATCTCGTTCGGATATTCGCAGTCGGACCAGAACGACTATCAGTTCCTGGTGTTCGAGAAGATAAACGGCGATACCTACAACGTCAGCGTCAGCCCCAAGCTGCTGTTCGCCTTCAAGGACGATATGGCGGCGGGCGCCAAGTTCAGCTACACCCGTTCGCTGGTGAAGCTGGCCAGTGCCGACATAGTGTTGGGCGAGGACACGAACTATGACATCAATCATCTGTATTCGCTGTCGCACAATTATTACGGCACGTTATTGTTCCGCAACTATTTCAGCCTCGGACGCACGCGCCGTTTCGGCATCTTCAACGAGGTGCAACTGCAGTTAGGCGGCGGCCAGAGCAAGATCACCACCGGCCGCGGCGAGTCGCTGACCGGCACGTACGAGCGCAACTTCCAGGCCGGCATCGGCGTGATGCCCGGACTGGTGTGTTTCCTGAGCAACTACAGCGCCGTCGAGGTCAACATCGGCGTGCTCGGCTTCAATTACCGCCACACCAAGTCCATCAAGGACCAGATATACGTGTCGCACCGAAAGACGCAGTCGGCCAATTTTAAAATCAATCTGTTCTCCATCTCGTTTGGAGCAGCTTTTTATCTATGATCATGAAGAAGACATCAAACGGATTGAACAGATTGACGGTCATAGGGCTGACGGCCCTGATGTGCCTGGGTGCCTACGCCGCGCCGGCCATTGAACCAACGCCTGCCCCTGCCGTGTCTGTGTCGAAGGCGA
This sequence comes from uncultured Porphyromonadaceae bacterium, assembly GCA_905198125.1. GTDB lineage: Bacteria > Bacteroidota > Bacteroidia > Bacteroidales > Muribaculaceae > Lepagella. The sequence continues at coordinate 3,746 of CAJKBH010000009.1, read as the reverse complement.
CTGTGGCGAAACCCGCGGTTTCGCATCCCACGGATTCGGTGTCGCCCAAGGGAGCGTACATTTACATCCCGGACTCGCTGCAGAACGACGTGCTGCAGCTGCTGCGCGGCCACAGCCGCGTGGTGGACGACAACCTGGACCTGGACCTGGAGGAACAGACCACATACCGTGGCGATACCATCCCGATGGTGCTGAAACAACGCAATCTCGGCCGCTACGACCGCGGCCTGTCGGCACTGCTGTATGTGCCCAAGGGGCAATGGTCGTTCGGACTGACAGTCAGCTACGGCAACCTGTCGACCAAGGACCTGGAGATATTCGACCTGCTGAGCGACATCAACATCGGCGCACACGCATTCCGCATACGCCCGTATCTGCAATACACCGTCCGCAACAACCTTGCGGTGGGTATGCGCTTCGGCTATTACAACGCCAGGGGCAACGTGGATTCGTTCAAGGTGGACATCGACGAGGACATGAACTTCAGTCTGCACGACATCGGCTATAAGGCCGAGTCGTACACCGGGGCCGTGTTCGCCAGCCAGTACATCGGACTGAGCCGCCACGGCCGGTTCGGTATATATAATGAGATAGAACTGGCGTTCGGGTCCGGCAGCAGTGACTTCAAGCGCCCGTACGGCGGCAACCTGCGCACCACGCACACCACATGGACCGAGGCGCAGCTTAACTTCTCGCCCGGCGTCCAGATGTTTATCATGAAGAACGTGTCGTTCCATATCTCGTTCGGCGTGTTCGGCTTCAACATCAAGAAGGAACGCCAGACCGAAGACGGCAAGGATACGGGCAACCGTCTGTCGTCCGGAGCAAGTTTCCGTTTTAATTTGTTCAACATTAACTTCGGCATCGGCGTCCATATCTAATATGAAGAATCGAAATATATTGTATATAGCGGCGGTGCTGCTGCTGGCAGTGGCGGGTTGCATCAAGAACGACCTGCCGTATCCGCGCATCATCTGTAACATAACGTCGCTGACGGCCGAGGGCGAGCTGCGCCCGTCGTACATCGACTCGGTGTCGCAGGAGGTGACGGTATATCTTAAGGAGACCGTGGACATCGACCATGTGCGTTTCACGGAATTCACCATGAGCGCCGGTGCACGCTGCGACACGAATCTGCTGCAGGGCACGTACGACATGTCGCGGCCATTGTACGTGAAGCTGAGCCTGTATCAGGATTATATATGGAAGATTCAGGCCGTACAGGACATAGAGCGGTACTTCGAGGTTGACGGCGAGATGGGCAGCAGTGTGATCGACCCGGTGGCCCGCCGCGTGGTGGTGACCATGCCCGAAGGCACCGACCTGCACAGTCTGCGGCTGGTGCGGGCCAAGCTCGGTCCGGCCGGAGTGACGCAGTATGATCCGCCGCTCGAGCCGGGTCCCATCGACCTGTACGAGCCTAAGAAGATAACCCTGAAGTATTGGGACCGCGAGGAAGTGTGGACCCTCTACGCGCAGATATCGGAACTGGTGGTCAGCACTTCGAGGGTCGATCCCTGGTCGCAGGTGGTATGGGCTTACGGTATGGGACCGGCCGACGCGAAGAACGGCTTCCAGTACCGCCGCAAGGGCAGCACCGACTGGATCGACGTGCCTGAGAGCGCCATCACGCAGACACAGGGCAGCTTCGCGTGCCACATCGACCACCTGGAGCCGCTGACAGACTATGAGGTGCGCGCCGTGTCGGGCGAGAACGTTGGCAACATCGTGAGCGTCACCACACAGGCCACCGCCGATATACCCAACGGCGACTTCGAGGACTGGCACAAGACTTCCAAAGGCATGTGGTGTCCATGGGCCGAGGACGGCACTTCGTTCTGGGATACGGGCAATACAGGCACCATGACGTTGGGATCGAACAACAGCGAGCCTTCCGACCATACGCCTGCCGGCACCGGTACCGCAGCGCTGCTCAATACCCGCTTCGTGGGCATCGGCATTATTGGCAAACTCGGCGCCGGATCCATATTCACCGGTGTGTTCGCCAAGGTGGACGGCACCAACGGCATCCTGAACTTCGGGCGCCCGTGGAACCTGAGGCCCACCAAGCTGAAGGGATATTACCAGTATCAGGGCGTGAACATAGACTATGCATCATCGGAATGGGCCGACCTGAAGGGACGTCCCGATACATGTCAGATATACATAGCGCTGACCGACTGGACCGCACCGTACGAGATCCGTACCAACCCGAAGAACCGTCAGCTGTTCAATCCGAATGCCGACTATGTGATAGGCTATGGTGAGCTGCTTGATGCCGGCACCATGGACGGTTACCAGCCGTTCGAGGTCGAGATCAAATACCGCGACACGTCGAGGGTGCCCAGTTATCTGGTCATTTCCTGTTGTGCCTCCAAGTTCGGCGACTACTTCACCGGCGGCAACGGTTCCAAGCTCTGGGTCGACCAGCTCTCCTTCAGCTACGACTACTGACGATAGTGGCGCAGACTCCCCGAGCCGCGACGACTGGAGGGGCGGTGTCCCCACCGCCCGTAACTGGAAAGGCTGGGTCCTCACCGCCCATAAATAATAAACCCTTATGTATAATATTAAGCACATATTGATTGTGGTGGCGGTGCTGGCCGGAGTGCTGGCGTCGTCGGCACAGATTACGTACCCGCAGCAGAAACCCTATCAGCTCACTCACGCCATGAAGGGCGTGAAGCGAAGCACGGATATCGTGGCACTGGCATTGCCGGCGGCCGCGCTGATCGGTACGCTGTGCGCCCGCGACTGGCAGGGACTGCTGCAAGGCGTGGAGACCGCCGCCGTAACCGCTGCAGCCACCTACGCCCTGAAATACGCCTGCCGCGAGAAACGACCCGACGGAAGCGACTTCCACAGTTTTCCCTCCGGCCATACCGCCGTCTCGTTCGCAACAGCCACATACCTGACGCGCCGCTACGGTTGGCAATACGGCGTGCCGGCATACGTGCTCGGCACATACGTGGCCTGGGGACGATGTTTCTCGCGCCAGCATTATGTATGGGACTGTCTGGTCGGTGCCGCCATCGGCGCCGGCTCGGCCCTGATATTCACCACACCGTTCGCCAGGAAACATAACCTTCAGCTGGCCCCCGTGGCCGACGAACGGACCAAAAACATCGGTATATATGCCTCCATCACATTCTAATCCTCCCTCCGGGGCTAATAACGGTAACGAGGGACGACCGCCACGTACGGGCTTTTTGCGCGGACGATGGCGGTCGTTCGGCTTTGCCTGGCAGGGCATCAAATGGCTGTTCGGCCATGAACGCAACGCCATGTTCCATCTTGGCGCGGCCATTGTAGTTATAATCGCCGGCATAATTCTGCACCTTGAAGCATGGGAATGGTGTGCCGTGATATTGTGTATCGGCGGCATGTTCACTGCCGAAGGAATGAACACTGCCGTCGAAAAACTTGCCGATCATGTCTGCAGCGACTGGAACGAGAACATAAAAATCGTGAAGGATGTGGCTGCCGGAGCGGTTTTTTTGATGACTTTTGCCTGCATCGCGGTCGGTCTTATCGTTTTTTTACCCAAGCTCCTGGCATTGTAGTTATGTTATAGAACATAATATTAACAAAACCAAACATATTTTAACATTTATTGATTTCACGGAATATCAACGAGTTAAACGGATAAGTAAAGGAAATTTGAAAAAATATCGCAAAAGTACTTGACAAGGGCTGAAAAACATACTAATTTTGCATTCGCGTTTCGGGGGCAACACCCTGGGAAC
>CAJKBH010000008.1 GCA_905198125.1 uncultured Porphyromonadaceae bacterium | reverse complement strand
AAATTTTATCATTCTTTTGACTCTTTCATGAGTCAACTTTTTTCAGGGCGAGACAATATACGTTACCCTCCTGACAATACCGTAAAGAAAAAAGTCGCCGCAACTGCGCGACGACTTTTTGTCTGCATTATGCCGTATGGTCACATCGGTTTGAAGATGTGTTTGTCTATGTCGTTTGAGAACTGCCAGATGTCGTAGTCCTCAAGCACTGTGGACTTCACTTTCTTACGGTACATCGAGCCGAGAGCTCCGATGAAACTCTGGAGCATCGAGGGATTGCCGAAGAATTGGTCCGACGGTTCCCACTGGATCTTGGCGGCGTCGCCGGTCTTCAGCGTTGCTCCGGCCAGATAGTCGGCGGGAAGTCCCTTGTCATAGCGTCGCGTGAAGAATCCCGGCAGCTTCTTTACAAAACTCGGGTCGTCGGACGGGATCCATCCGTATTTCCCCGATTTCCGTTCGAGCATTCCGAGAGTGAACTCGCCTTCATCGGGCGATCCCCGGGTGATTTCCACGCGATAGCTTCCGGGCTCCAGCTCACCCTGGCCCGCGCCGTCGAACGCCATGGCAAACATCAGGAACGGATTGTTGATGAAGCCCCATCCGGTAGTGTCCTTCACGTCGAGCGTGTATTTGATCACGCCTCCGTCGAACCGTATGTACTTCTTGCCGTTATCTTCCATTATGCCCAGCACGTTCATCGGAGCGAAGAACACGTTGGAGTTCCAGGCCGCATGGTTGTCGCTGCCGGTCACATTTATCTCGCCCTTGTTGTCGTTGGTGAGCACGGCCATCACTCCGCTCGATTCGCCGGTATATTCGTTGCCGTCGACCTTGCCCAACTCAATGTAGGCCTTCAGGGGATATTCCAGCCATGTCAGCGGGCCTGCGAAGATTCCTTTGTTGATGGGCTGTATGGTGTCTTCCTTCACGCAATAGCAAGTGATCTCCATGTCGCCGTCCACCACGAACTTGTTGAACGTCGAGGTGTACGAGCCGGGCCGGTCGCATGATATTTCGGAGATCTTGTAACCGGGAGCCGACTTGCCCGTGACGCGAAGTGTGTCCCCCAGGGAATATTCGCCGCTGCCGTAGACGGTACCACCTTCGGGCGGACTGGCTATCACGCTGACCTTATACTTCAGCGCTTCGCGGCCCGGACCCACGGGACCGACAGGGATGGTGTCACCGCTTTGGAGAACCGGCGGTACCGGTGGAATGGGTCGAATCGGAGGTATGGGATATCCTGGCCACGGTGGACCGGGCTTTATGGGCGGGAGACTGTCTTTGGGTGGTCCGGGCAATTCCTCAAACGGCCCTCTTACCTGTGGATTTTTGCTGAAAACCACCCTCATGCGACCTGACGCATCGACATATCCCGTATATTCCAGCTTCTTGTCCGAATCCGAGGGGTCATCGAATACAGTGCGAGCCTTGGCGAAGCCGTCGCCGGAAAACTGTCCCAGCCTGCCGTCACGCTCAAAACTGCGCGGCACATACATTTCGGTGTAACCCTCGTTGTTGATGGCGTACCGATGGTCGACCGTATACCAGGGGAAGTTCTTGAATTCCACTTCCTCAAGGTTGATGTGGTGATCCGAGTCGCCGAACATCCGGATGGGGTTGAACGCAGTATTGATCACATATATTTCGTTGGCATACGGTTCGAGCCTTACGAACGCATAACCGTCGTAAAATCCGGTGCCTCCGCCGTCGAAGCGTTTCAATTCCTTGCCGGTGGCGACGTCGTGATAGACCGTTAGATGCGTGTTCAAGGCATCGAAGTGACGGTGTGCGAATATTCCGTTGCCTACGTTTGAAACCACGTGCATCGGTGCCAGGGAGGAATAATTTTCAGGTATCGAGGCATATTCGGTGCCGTCCATGCCGATAAAGACCTGTTTATGCTTGTTTTGATCAGCCGTGGGCGATACCGTGAGGGCATAGCCGCCGCAGAAATCGCGTACTTCGGTGTAAACCGGCTTTATCACTATCTTTCCCCGAGCATCCAGAAATCCCCATTTTTTAGCCGTGCGGTCAAAGAATGCCCGGCGTCCTTCCTTGAGGGGTCGGATATACACGCCGCCAAGCTTCCGGGTCTTTATCTGTTCCGCAATGGTGTACGTGTCGTTGAGGTGAGGCCAGATCTTCTTTCCCTTGGTGTTGATGTAGAAATAGCGGAGGTCGCCGTTGGGCGCCTTTTCTTCCACCATGGCGACGCCGTCCATTATGGGGGAAACGGATTTCCAGTCCTTGGACAGCGGCAGGGGGGTGCCGTCGGCATAGAGTATGATGGGAGCGTCCTTTTTCTTGGCCTCGCGCATCACACAGGCTCCCGAATCGAAACGGGGATGGCCCTGCGAGCCACTCATCTGCTCGTACTGCGGAGGAAACAGACGCTTGCCGTCGACAGTCCAGAAACTGTAATATCTGGTATATCCGCCTAAATTCGGGTTGGTTTCCGACAGGTAGAAGATACCGTCGCTGATATCAGGAAGATTGTCAAAATATATATCAAAGTTCAGTACTTTGGTGTCCCAGCTGAGATAGGGGGTGAGAAGCACCGGTTTCTTATTCTTCTTGGCCACCGTCTTTGCGTCAGCGGGAGTGGCGGAAGATGCCGGATTATTTGCCTGCCGGCTGCTTTGGACGCCTGATTCGGGAGCCTTTGTGTCCTTTGACTTCTCGGAATCGGCTTTCCTATCGGAATTTTTCGTACCTTTCGTGGCGTTCTCAACTTTCTTGATGGCTTTGTTCACTTTCTCCAGTCCTTTCGAAAGGTTTTTCAGGAACTGGGCCTCTGCCGGCGGAGAGTAGCCGGCCAATGACACCGCCATCAACAGCATCGTCAGCCATGTGCAAGTCTTTTGGTTTTTCATGTCAGGTTATTTGTTGTATTCTATGTTTTCTGCGCAAATATAGTATAAAATTGTTGAATTCCAAAAAATTACTATGCCCGCTTCGAACTTTTCGGATTATGGAGTGTGCTATGATATTCGGAATCCATTCTGATTGCGAATCAAAAAAATATTTGATTCATGTAATAAATTCTTGTTCTTTACGACTAATGTTGTAAAAGATTCAAAAAATGGAATTAAGTTATATACCATATCCATATTGCCTCGTTCCGCGGTTTCATGCAAGGCTGATCAGGATGCTTCGGCGGCTGTCCGAACTGGTTTCCGGTTTTCGGAATTCGGAAGATTGCGTGATGAAAATGGTGGCAGGATGCGGTTCAGATTATTACAATAGAGGATTAAAAACCGCCGACGAGGCATATTTCCTTGAACTGACCGAACGGTACGGTCAGCTCGTCAACCGGATATGTCTCTCCTATGCGGACAGCGGCGATGATTTCGAGGACCTGCGTCAGGATGTCTGGATAAATGTATGGAAAAGTCTTGACGGATTCAGGGCGGATTCAAGCATCGACACATGGATATATCGCATCACCCTCAATACGTGTGTATCATGTCTGCGCAAAAGGAAACGAAGCGTCCTCACTTCTCCGATTGACGGAATCTTCCCGGAGCCGGCGGATGACGTGGAATCTGATTCCTTGCGCGAACGGATCCGCGTTTTACATGGCCTCATTTCGCGGCTGTCTCCTCTTGACAAGGCTATAATGACCATGCATCTCGACGACCGTTCCAATGCGGAAATAGCCGAGGTGACGGGACTGGCCAAAGGAAACGTCGCGACACGCCTTTCGCGCATCAAGAGCCGTCTGTCAACAGAATTAAATAGCAAATAACAATAAAAAATATATAATTATGACTACAGAAGAATTACAGAAAACCTGGCAGGAGTCCGGCCGTATCGGCTCACCGTACAATCCGCGGATGAACTCCCGGCGTGAGACCGCACTCGAGAAACTGGCGCGTGAGTACAGGCGATTTTCGATGGTGGCTCTCGTCATGACGATTGTAAGTTTAGGACTGTATAATTTCCCCTGGCTGGAGATGCCCTGGAAGGTGGTGATACCGGTACTGTTCATCAGCTTTTTCGCCACGGCGTCGACCATGGACCACTGGCTGGCCAACGGCATACGATCCATCGACTGCTCGCGCATGTCGGTACGCGAGGTGATAGACCGTTCGCTGTTCTACCGCCGCCGTCACCATCAGTTCATGATGATACTCATTCCCTACGCCGCCATCGTGCTCGGCTGTCTTGGATGGACTTCACGGGCCGACGTCTATATGCTCATGGGCATGGGAGCCGGCTTCCTTGTCGGCCTGGCGATCGGCATCCGCAAATACATGGCCTTCATGGCCTCTTACCGCGACATCGCATCGGACAAGGAATAAGACCATAGTAACTAAAGTTTTCATACCTCAATAAATCGGGGAGCCGGGCTTGCGCAGCCCGGCTCCCTTTCGGTTCATGATATGTAATGTAATGTAAGATAAGGTTTGGCAGGTTATAGTGGTTATTCGCTAAAGTCATATTTGCTTATTACGCTTCATGGAATTTTAAATTTCATATACAAAAAATATTCTTTAATGGTGCGCCTTTTAACCACGATTGCATAATTTTAATATTATTTATGATAATTTAACAATTTGGGGGGGGTAATACGTTTTTTTTAATGTAATTTTGCGTATAGAACTATTGGAACTATTACCGATTTTTTTAACGTCTCTATAGTCTGAATTTTAAGATATAATTATAACTTAAGTACACCAAAGATTATGCGCAAAACTCTATCTTTGATGGCTCTGTTAGGAACGGGAATAGCAACATGTCTATTCGCGGCATCCCCCATATTCGGCGACGAACCGGGGAACAGGGTCGGCGAGAAACCACAATCCGCTGAGATCCATCATCCCGACATGGTTTTCAGCACTGATGCCCGGAAGGGTAGCTATGCAGGAGACAAGCGGCAGCGGATACCTGAGAAAGCCGAAAAATCAGCGTCCGAAGGCCTCGGACTGCGCGGCTCCACAATGTTCATGTCTTCGTGGGGCGACTACGAGAGTCACTACGGCATCTACAATATCCCTTACACGCAGGGGATGGAGTTCACCCCGGTATTCACCTCCACGGCTGCCATCGGCTGCGGATATGAAAACGGCGATGGCCTTTACTATGGGTTTGCGCGCGTGATAGAGGGGGGACAGTATGTCTACAGAATCTACCATTATGACATGGAGACAGGCGAAATCGTCGCATCCATACCCGTGGAGCAGGACATGCAGGCCTCGGACATTGCGGTAGACCCTACCACGGGGAAAGCATACGGTTGCTGCCCCGGGGAGAACGACTCCTTCGTCTGGGCGCAGCTCGACTATGCTACCGGACACCGCACCGATATAGCCCAGCTGAGCATGATGCTGTCGGGCATCGGCGCCGACAAGAAGGGCAATTTCTATGCCGTGGGGAAAACGGGTAAATTCTACAGCCTCGACAAGACCAACGGCCGGCTGACCCTTATCGGCGACACTAAGCTGAACCTCCAGTATCTCACCGGCGGCTGCTTCAACGACCGTGACAACACGTTCCTGATGTCATACTGCACCGACGCCTCGGCCGGCATTGCGGAAATAGACATAACCACCGGCGACGCCGTAATCCTGAAGGAACTCGACCCCAAGGATGACATCACCTGCCTCTACATACCGCTTCCGGAGGCCGCCGACAAGGCTCCCGCCAAACCGGAGCTTTCCGTCACGTCGGCGGGCGGTTCCCTGGACGTGAGCGTCTCGCTGACAATGCCTTCGACCCTTTACGACGGCACCTCGGCCGCCGGCACCACGATGGGCTATTCCATTTACGCCGACGACGTGCTCATCAAGGAAGGCACCGCCACGGCGGGCCAGAAGGTGACCGAGACTGCGACAATGGCCGGCAACGGAATTCACCGTTTCAAAGCCGAATGCAGCAACGCCGCCGGCAAGTCGCCGAAGGTCAAGTGCTCTTATTATGCAGGCTACGGTGTGCCTTCATCCCCGAAGAACGTGAAACTCCTTTGGAACGACGGAACGGGTACCCTCACATGGCAGCCTGTGACCACCTGCACGGACGAGGGATATATCAACCCTCAGGATGTGACATACACCGTCTACGACAGCAACGACAACGTTGTGGCCGAGAACATCGCCGCCAACAGCTACTCCGTCTCGCTGCCGCTGAAGGATGCCTACTATACCGCCTATTATAAAGTGGCGGCGCTCAACCACGGCGTAACCTCTGCCGTCGTAAAGTCATACCCCTGCGGCATCGGCTTGTACGAAGCTCCCTACGCCATGAACTTCAATTCGCTGAAAGAGTTCAATTACAACACCGTATATGACGCCAACGAAGACCTGGAGAACAGCTCCACATGGGAGTTCGATTCCCAGTACAAGCGTGCCGTGATACGCTATCATGCCACTGAACAGGCCGACGACTGGCTGTTTTCGCCCAACATACGGCTGGAAAGCGGCTACGCCTACGTACTGAACGCCACTATATTCGAACAGTCGACGCGCTATGTGGAACGTATCGCCATTTATTACGGCAAGAACGCCACTGCCGATGCAATGACGGCCGAAATCCTTCCCCCTACCGAAATATACGATAACGAGGACACCCCCCAGCACTTCCGCCTGATAATGAAACCGGGTGAAACGGGAACCTACAACATCGGCTTCCATGCCATTTCGGACGCCAAACAGAACCGCCTTTACATAGACTCCTACGACATCGAGGAGAAAATACTGATTACGGCCCCGGACACAGTCTCTGTGGCTAAAGTGACGCCCGACGCAGAGGGTTATGCCAAAGCTACAGTTTCATGCCGTCTCCCGGAAAAGACCCTTGAGGGAGCGGATATTTCAGGTAAAGTCACACTTGACGTATTCCGCGGTGAAACCAAAATCAAGACCATCCAGGGCGACCCGGGCGAAGCCGTATCCTTCAATGACATAACGGAAGGTTCCGGCGTCTACCGCTACACCTTCGCGCCTGCCGACGCCTCCGGCAATCAGGGCCTCAAGAGATATGTGGACGTTTTCATCGGTGCATATCCTCCCCAGCCCGTCACCGGCCGCGTGGGCTACAACGAGGGAAATATGGTAAGATTGAACTGGGAACCCGTTACCGCCGACATCTTGGGCCATGCCCTCCCGGAGGGTAGCATGACCTACAATATCTACACCATAGTCAACGGCAACGAAACCGGTGAAAAACTGAACAGCGAGCCTATCGCCGACAATCATTTCGAGTTCGAGATAGAGGCTCCCGCCAAGCAGACCACCGTGCCGTATGCCATTATGCCGGTGAACCGCGACGTGTACGGCGACTTAAGCGCCTTCGCAGTGGCAGTGGGTCCCGCCTATCCGATGCCCCTGGCATACGACGACGCTGCCGACGGCACGGCTTACAACCTCACGACCTCCGGTAGGGCACGCTTCCCTATCGGAACCAGTAAGAACGCCGTGAAACCATATTCCGGGAAAGAATATTTCGTCATCAGTTTCAACGGCGTGCAGGTAGGCGCCTCATACGTGACGGGCAAAGTGGCCGTAACCGGCCAGAACCCCGCGCTGTCGTTCATGGCCTTCAGAAACACCACCGCCGACGTCAACGAGATTTCAGTATATGTATCGTGCGAGGGTGTCGAAAAAGAGGTGCAGCGCATCTACAACACCGACCTCAAACCCGGCGAATGGAACAACCTGAAAGTTTCCCTGGCCGAATACAGCGGCAAGAACATACAGGTGCGTCTGGAAGGTTATTGTCTGTCGAGCACCGTCATGTACTCATACTTCGACGACATAAAATTCATCAATGACGCCAGCTACGACGTGAAGGCGCAAGGTATTTCGGCCCCTGAACTGGCGGACAACGGCCAGCCGTTCAATGTGGAAGTCTCGGTGCTCAACGACGCGGCCAAGAATACCGGCAAGTTCAACGTGATTCTGTACCGCGATGGCGAGAAAGCCGCAGAAACCGAAGTGGGCGACCTGGCGGCCTATACCTCCAGGACAGTCAGATTCAGCCAGACTATCACCCCTGCGCAGGCCGATGAAACCGTATTCTCAGCCGAGGCTGTGTTCGACAACGACGAGAAGAAGGATAACAACCGCACCGGTTCCGTGACGGTACACCGCCGCACTTCACTTCTTCCCACCGTTTCCGGATTGACCGGCGAACGAAAAGGGGACAACGACTGCCTCAACTGGGATGATTACGATCCCGATAAGGTGGAAACCTCCGAGATAACCGAAGACTTCGAATCCGGCGAACCGTTCGGCCACTATTTCAACGGCTGGACATTCGTGGATGTGGATGGAATGCCCGTCGGCGGTTTCGGAAACTACAGCATTCCCGGAATCGAAATCGGCCGCACCACGGCCTCGTTCTTTGTGTTCGATACCTCCGCAGGCTCTTATTCCGACTCTTTCAAGGCACACAGCGGCACCAAGTATCTCGCTTCGCTTTACCGCCACGACTTCGGTGAGGTCAACGACTGGCTCATCTCTCCCGAACTCGCCGGCTGCGAACAGAAAATCTCCTTCTGGGCAAAATCGTATGACCCCTCCACTCCCGAGAAAATCCAGCTCTGGTACAGCACGAAGGGCAAGGACATCCAGGACTTCGTCATGGACAAGGAATTCGGGACTGTGGATCTCAGATCCTACGACTGGCAGGAGTTCACCGCCACTCTGCCCGAAGGCACACGCTATTTCGCCATACGCTCTATGGCCGAAGACTCCTTCATGCTGATGATAGACGACATCACCTGCACGCGCGTGCCGGTGGAATCGGGCGAACTGCTCGGATACAACATCTATTGTAACAACGAGAAAATCAACCCGGAACCCGTCTACACAAATAGCTTCACTACGCCTCACAACGGCCTTGACCTGACGTATTATGTTTCGGCACTGTTCGAAAACGGCGAATCGGAACTTTCCGATCCGGTGCGGCTCCCGAGTTCCGGCATAACCGGCAACCACGCCGACGCCGCGAAGGTGTCGGTTCGCGGACGCGTCATACAGGTGCAGGGTGCCGGTGATAAAGCAGTGGCTGTCAGCACGGTCGACGGCCTGGTGGTTTACCGTGGCACCGGCGACGCCGCAATCTCCGTCTCACCTGCGATCTATATAGTGGCCGTAGGCGGCAACGCTGTCAAAGTAGCTGTTCAATAACAGCGCGGACCAGAACAATCACGGCCGGAGGGTGGGCCGTAAACAGACTGCCCGCCCTTCGGTTTCCATCAATCAACACTATAATTACAAACTAAACAAAACACTGAAAAATGAAAAGATCTTTACTTATCGCCACACTCATGGCAGGAGCTGCGGCAGCAGCACCGGCACAAGAGGCTACGACATCCGATGCCGTCTTCAACGTCAGTGAAATCGCAGAAGGACTCACTTGGGAAGCTGGAGAGACTTCCTATATCATCGTAGATGAGACGTTCACTTCAAACGGCGTGACCCTTGTGGCCGGTGAGAAGGAAGGCGTCGACCGGTTTAATCGTCCCAACATTTATAAGTTATCCACAGGCTACCGCGTGCGCCTTTATCCGCAAACCACCCTTACCATCACGGTTCCCGAGGGTAGCAAAATCGAGTCGGTAGGCCTGTACTGCGATATGTCCCTATCCGGTTCCGGTTATACCCAACGTGCCACTGTAACGGGATACGAAGGCGCAGCTGCCACAGAATGGCCCGACGGACTCACTTTCTCAAGCGGATACGTATGGACACCGAGTCAGGACACCAATGTATTCTTCCTGGAAAACAACGCAGGATCCGGACCGGTGGCTTTCACTTATGCAAAAGTCGTGTTCAGTAACACGCCGACCGGTATAAATGGCATCAGCTCAGATGTTGACGCGCCGGTGGAATACTACAACTTCAACGGTGTGCGCGTATCCGAACCCGCCGACGGCATCTTCATACGCCGCCAGGGATCCAAAGTCTCGAAAGTAGTCTTGAAATAAACCGGCATCGCTGCCCTGCGCAATACAGCGCGGGACATCACGCATAAAAAGTCCGCAACCCGACCTCACAGGTCAGGTTGCGGACTTCTGTTTATCAAGACGCACGAATACTAACAGTGCCTGCTGTAAATAAATTTACAACGTATCAGGCGTCAAGCCATTTGGATTTGATTTCGTCCAGGAGGTCGAGGAGCTCCTGCTCGTGCTCGATGCGGAGCATCCGGATGCGGGTCTGGCGGAAGTCGGGCAGTCCCTTGAACAGCGGCGAGGCGGCCAGATGGCGGCGGATATGCAGGATGCCCCGGTATTCGTCGATGCGGTCGATGCTCTCGCGGATCTGGCGCTTCAGCAGGTCCAGTTTTTCGGGTACACTGAGCGGCGTGTATGCGCCGGTGTCGAGCATCTGACGTACGTCGTGGAATATCCAGGGGGCGCCGAACGATGCGCGCCCTATCATGATGGCGTCCACGCCGTAGGTGTCGAAGGCGTCCCGGGCCTGCTCGGGCGTGCAGATGTCGCCGTTGCCTATGACGGGTATCTCCATCTCGGGGTTGGCTTTCAGCTCGCCTATCAGCGTCCAGTCGGCCTGTCCGGTGTACATCTGGCTGCGTGTGCGGCCATGCACCGCCAGCGCCTTGATGCCGCATTCCTGCAGACGCGGGCCGAGGTCGCAGATTATCTTGTTCTCGCAGTCCCAGCCCAGGCGCGTCTTGGCCGTGACGGGAAGCGAAACGGCCTTTACCACGCGGCGCGTGATGTCAAGCATCTTGGGAATGTCGCGCAGCATACCGGCGCCCGCTCCCTTGGCGGCCACCTTCTTGACCGGGCAGCCGAAATTTAGGTCGATGATGTCGGGTCCGGCCTGCTCCACGATCTGCGCCGCCTGCACCATGGCGTCGGCGTCGCGGCCATATATCTGTATGGCCACGGGGCGCTCCCGGTCGTTCACGGCGAGCTTGCGCGTGGTGGACTTGATGTCGCGCACCAGCGCCTCGGCCGAGACGAACTCGGTATATACCAGTCCGGCGCCCTGCTCGCGGCATATCAGACGGAACGACGGGTCGGTCACATCCTCCATCGGCGCCAACAGCACCGGGCGTTCTCCTAAATCAATATCGGCTATCTTCATATCAGTGTGGTCGGTATTTATAACAGTGTGAGTCTGGACAAATCAGCTTCGGTGATCAGTTCGGCGCACCTGCGCACCTGCTCGGCGGTGACTTCGCGGATGCGGTCGCTGATGTAACGCAGGTTGCGCACCTCATCGTACAGCAACAGCGAGCGGCCCAGCTCCATGGCGCAGTTCTCGCGGTTGTCGCTCAGTACGTCGAGCTGACCGCAATACTGGTCGCGCACCTGTGCGAAGGCGCGTGGCGACAACGGTTTGTCGGCCATGCGGCGTATCTGGTCGCGGATGATGCGTTCGCATCGTTTGACAGTGGATTTGTCAGAACCGAAATAGACGGTAAACGTGCCGCAGTCGGACAGCATCACCACATTCGATTCGATGGAATACACCAGTCCGCGCTTTTCTCGTATTTCCTGACAGAGCCTCGAATTGAGCGCAGGACCTCCCAATACGTTGTTGAACAGCATCATGGCGTAACGCATCGGGTCGTGACGCCCTGGGATACGGCAGCCGCAAATGGTATTGGCCTGCGAATTGTCGCGTTCGCTGACTTTTTCGAAAACGGGCAGTACGGGCGGTGCGATGCGGTTGTGAGCGGGTGCCGGATGGTCCATGTCGCCGAAATAGCGTTCGGCGAGTTTCAGGGCCTTGTCGGGATTCGGATCCACGCAGTACAGCACCATGTTTGCCGGCACATAGTATCGGTCGAGGAAATCGCGGGCTACCGTGCCGTCAAGCCGGCGCACGGATTCTTCGGAGCCTAATATGTTGTGGGCCATGGAGGAGCCGGCGTAGATATTCTCGTCGAATTCGTCGAACACCGCCTCCGACGGTGAGTCGTAGTAGGAGTGTATTTCCTCTATGATTATATCGCGCTCGCGCTCCACGTCGGCGGTGGGAAACGAGGCGTTCTTCACCAGGTCGGCCAACAGCTCAAGGGCGCGGTCGGCATAACCGGCCGGCGCGATGGTATATAGCATGGTCAGCTCCTTGGTGGTGTACGCGTTGAGTTCGCCGCCGATGCTTTCCATGCGGTTGGATATGTGCCATGCGCGGCGGTGGCGCGTACCTTTGAATATGGTATGCTCCAGGAAGTGCGCCAGTCCCGGCGCATCCGGATTATCGTCGCGGCTGCCGGCGTTCACCGCCAGGCCGATGTAGCTCACGGCTCCCGCACTGTGCCGCGCCACGCAGCGAAGTCCGTTGGATAGTGTAGTGACCGTCATTTCGGTACAGTCTTTACCTTATGTCGATTTACAATGAATGTCTATTTACAATAATGAAGTCATCTTATGCAAGATGACTTCATCGATATTGCTTATGAAAAGAATGTTTACTTTCCGAGGCGCGCGTTCTCGCGCTCGATGTAGGCGTCGATTGTCATGCCGTTGCCGAGCTGGAACTGCGGGAAGTCTTTGGCTATCTTCTGGTAGCATTCCAGAGCCTTCTGGTAGTTCTTCTGAGCGTCGTATACGTTGGCTTCCTTCAGCAGGACGCGGGGAACGATCTGGGAGTTGTTGTCAGCCTTGCCGATGGCCTTGTCGTAGCAGGAGATTGCCTTGTCATACTGCTTGAGGTTGACGTAGCAGTCGCCGGTCAGCACGATTGCGTTGGCCTCCAGCACGGGCTCGCTGCTGCTGAAACGCTCCAGATACTCGGCTGCCTCCTTGTACTTGCCCTGGTTGTAGAGAGCTTCGCCAGCGGACAGGGCTGCCAGCTTGCCGGCCGTGTTGCCCTTGTTCTCGTCGGCAACCTTCTTATATTGAGCCGCAGCTATCGAGTCGTTGCCGGCCGCGCTGATCTCAACCTGGTTGTAAGCCTCGTAAGCCTTGTTTACCTGCGGGGTGCGGAAGAAATACATATAGCCGATTATCAGAGCTGCGATTACAAAAACGCCTCCGACAATCCATCCTATCACCGTCTTGTTGTCGGCCAGTTTCTGGCCTGCGTTGGTCAGCGTCTCGTTTACGTTCTCAATCGCTGTCTTCTCTTCCTGTTTGTCGTTATTTTGTGCCATTGCGGTTTAATTTTCAAACTTATGCGCACCTGGTTGGCGCATTCAACGCGCAAAGTTAATAAAAAAACCGCGAATTACAAACTTTTGTGCCAACGAATCGGCAACGGAACGTCAATGGAACGCTCACGGAACGTCTCAGCTATCACCCAAAGTGGCTAAACGTCTATCACATCACAGGTTGAAATAAAAAGTGCCGGTCGGCAATACGGTGTAGAAACTGTATTCCACATTACGCAGCCAGTAATCGGTGCTGTAAGCCGGTTCGTCCACGCCCTTGTCCCACGAATCGGTCCAGGGATTCCAGGCGTTAAGCACGTTGACGGTATATTGCGAGCCGTTGTACTGATAGCTGACCAACAGCGGCACTACGCGCCACACCCCTTGAGCGTCATAACCGCAGGCTATGACCTTCTCGGTACCCTGGTTCTGGAAATTGTTCGTGACCTGCGGCGCCACCACGACGGTAGGCGAGTAGTAAGGCCCGTCGTACCACGGACTGCCCCATGCCGAAGGTGGCGGACCCGGAGCGAAAGCCGGTCCACCCCAGCCGCCACCCCAGCCTGCGCCGCCACCCCAGCCGCCACCGGCCGGCTGGAAACCGCCGCCGCTGCCCGGCGCCGGCAACGAATTCTGGGCCATCAGTCCCGCAACTCCGAACATCAATGCTCCGGCCATCATCAGCCACCTGAGTATCTGTCCCTTGAGTGTGAACCCCTTTAGTATCGTGTGTTTCATTGTTATCCTCCTTTTTCATAGAATAACAATCGATACACCCCGACGGTTGGCATCCAGAGCCTTAAGATGTGGACTCTGACTGGAGGGGCGGTGTCCCCACCGCCCACATATTCACACCCACAGGTTCACCGCCCATATATTGACATAGTCCATAGGTTGACGACGTGGACGTCGTCATTCCAGTCGCCGCCGCGCCGATAGTGGCGCATACTCTCCGAGTCGCGCATGGCAACGACCCAATGCCTTATAAAAATTTATTTCCAATATTTTCTTGTCTGAATCAAAATAAATTACTAAGTTTGCAAGCGCAGACCGTTACGATTCCCATGCCAGTTACAGTTGGTTTGTCAGAACCGACTTCAGGTCAAGGGTGAAGCGGGGCGGGATGTGAGGAAGGACGCTTAATGCGTCCGGAACATATACATAATAGAAAGCGTTTATCCGCGCTGATTCTTGACACTCTGAAATGTCTCGCAAACTTTCATATTCTTGTCAAGGGTTGAGCAACGGTAGATGCCCGAGGATGTGTAATTAATCTCATTCGGCACTGTATTTCGTGATGAAATACGGCCGGATGCAATAGTTGCATATACTGGCGTGGGCTTCTGGCGTTGCCGTCCGACAAGAATAGGGCAATGCGAGAAGCCTCAGAGTGTAGGACGGCAACCGATACAGATTCCTGCGCTTTTTCCGTATACTAACCTAACGCCAACGAGGGGATGACCGCGGCCTGTGAATGATGTATGTTAAAACAATTGTTTTTAACGTTGGCCATTCTAATATCTGTAACAGGATTTATATCCTGTTCCAAGGATGAGCCAAACAATGGAGGTAAGGATCCGATAGAGAATCCTACCGATGACCCTAAGGATGATCCTACTGATGATCCAACAGATGACCCCAAAGACGATCCTGCAGATGATGGTACTGTAACAGTGAACGCAGATGGAACGACTTCAAACGGTATGCAGTTCCGACGCATTAATGAGACAAATTTCATGTTGAACTATGTCGAATATCATATTAATGCAGGACATCTTGAAGTAGTAGGTTATGATGAGATAGAAGTATCAGCATCGTTAAAATGGAAAGTTACGATAGTTCCTGCAGTCACAATAGATGGAACTAAATATTTCACGAGATCAATAAGAAACGGCTGCTTCGGATATTCTGACATCGTAGAGATATTTTTACCGAATACAATCACTGATATTGTATCTGGAGCCTTTGCGGGAGCTAAATCCTTAAGATCAATTGTCATCCCGGGAAGTGTAAAGGTTATCAAGGGAAGTACATTTAAGGGATGTACCGCTTTGGAAGAAGTAAAATTGAATGAAGGCCTGGAGACAATTGAAGGAGGCGCGTTTCGTGATTGTATTAGTCTAAGGTCTATTGAGATTCCGAACGCAGTAATGTTGAAAGATGGTTGCTTTAGCGGTGTCAAATTGGAGGAATTAATATTACCCCAATTTTTTATGTTAGATTCCGGTGGACTATCAACTCCAGTTTTTAGTAGTGATACCCTAAATAATATATATATTAATCATAATGGGTTCTTTTGTCCCTGTATTCCAGGCGATATAAATAATTTGTTTTCCAATGATATAATAAGACGAGCAACTCTTCATGTCCCATATCATAGTTTAGATTCGTACAAAAAATCTGAATATTGGGGTAAATTCAAACATATAGAAGAATATAATCCTGAATCCCTTTTCCAATGAAAGGAAATGTGTTCGTGAAAGCGGGAATCCCGTTGGACGTGCCGATATGTCAATACATGCGGCTGGATTATTTCATATCGTTGCTCAAAACTGGAGAATACTTTGTGCGTCCGCGACGTGAATTCGAAGATGCCTTCGAAGACAATTTGCCGTTGCCCCAAATGTTTCCCGTTCATGAGGCCGGAAAAACAGTTCCATCTGAAGTTTTGGAAGATGAAATGCAAAAAATGTCCGAAAAGCTGGAGGCAAATAAGGAGAACGGCAAACTCCTTACATCATGTTGGTGTTTGCAAACGTGCGAGAACCTGCTGATGTGGAACTGCTATGCTTCAAAAATCGGTGTACGTATAAAATCTACAGTACGTCGATTTGTGTCTGCCATCAATACAGATGCTTATTATATCCTGTGTGGTCGGATGAACTATACCGGATATAACTATTATAATGACGACTTCCTTTTCACTAAGGATAAGGGATATGGTGGCGAAGACGAGTTTCGGTTTTATTTCATGCCAAAAGCCACGGATCAGGACTCTGACTCTGAGAAGCCTAAGCCTGTTCGCATAAAGGTAAATCTTTCAGAACTCATAGAGGATGTAATGCTGTCGCCTTATATCGAGACTCGCACGGCAAATGAGATATGTAAGATGATAAACGACAAATATAAAATCACAATGCGTCCATCGTCGCTCAAGATTAACCGATAAGTCTGAATACATTATCAAATTCGGACTGGAGAACAGTAGAAACAGGAGAGCCAATTGATATGACAGTTTTCCGTATAGGGGACAAACAGAATACTGGACACGATCGGCACTCCTGTTTCTACTGTTCTCCTGTCAAAAATAAGGCGTTTGGTCATCGGCTATGACTGGAGGGGCGGTGTCCCCACCGCCCACATATTTCCACTGTCCACATGTTGACGACGTGGACGTCGTCATTCCAGTCGCCGACGTAACTCGCTACGACCTGTTACTTCATCACTCGTGTTTTCCCTCTTACTTGACGTAGAGGAAGATGGGGTCGGACTCGCGGTTGAGGCGGTCGAGGGTGGTGACGGCGTAGCTGAGGCCGGGTTCGGGGTTGGCGATGCGCACCCGGTGGAAGGGGGTTAGCGCTACGATGGCCTGGCTGTTGTTGATGTCTAACTTCTCGCCGGGCAGGAACTCGTACACCACAAAACGGATGGCGTCGTCAGCTTTCTCCTCGCGACCGTTGGCCGGCGCGTCCCACGACAGGAACGAGCCTTCGTCCGATTTCTCAAGCTCAATCTTCTTCACGGCTTTAGGCCCTTTGCCGGGTCCTTTGTACACGGGCGGCAAGGCGATAGTCGACTGATATTTCTTTGCCAGCGAATCGGCCGCGCCCTTGTAGTTGCCTGTCACCCAGTAGCCGTGCCACCACACGTTGCCGCCTATGTTCTTGAGGTTGCGCGACAGCGTCACCTTAGTGTCCAGCTCGTTGCGGTCGTGGTTCTTGGGGTCGGCGGAGTCCATGGTGCGCTTCACGTCCTGACCGATGTACAGGTCGGTGTTGTGGATGTTGTCGTTCCACCATTTCACGAGTTTGCGGCTCGGAGCGGCAGTCTGGTCAAGACTCCAGTAGAGCTGCGGCACGACATAGTCAACCCATCCCTTCTGGTCCCACAGCAGCACGTCGGCATACAGGTCGTCATAGTTCTGCAGCCCTGTGCTCTCCGAGCCTCGCGGATCCGTGCGCTTGTTGCGCCAGATGCCGAACGGGCTGATGCCGAAACGCACCCAGGGCTTTTCCTTCTTGATGGTGGTGTACAGCTGTTCTATCAGCAGGTCTACATTATGGCGGCGCCAGTCGTTGCGTTTCATGCCGTTGCCTTTGCGCAGATAGCTCGCATCGTCCGGGATGGCCTTGCCCGGAGCGGGGTAGGGATAGAAATAGTCGTCGATATGTATGGCGTCGACATCATAACGATGCGTTATGTCCTTCACTACTTCGCAGATAAAGTCCCGGTTCTCCTGATAGGCGGGGTCGAACAGAATCTGACCGTTGTAACGGAAAAAACGTTGCGGCTCCATGTTGCTGATATGGCTTTTGGGCAGAATCTCCTTTGCCGTCGAGGTCACGCGGTAGGGGTTGAGCCAGGCGTGAAACTCCATGCCGCGCTTGTGCGCCTCCTGAATGGCGAACTCCATCGGGTCCCATAACGGATTTGGCGCTTTGCCACGCTTGCCTGTCAGCCACGCGCTCCACGGTTCCAGGTCGGACTTATATACGGCATCGGCAGTGGGTCGCACCTGAAAAATCACGGCATTGCAGCCCGCGCGCTGCAGCTTGTCAATCTGGTCCACGATATATTCCTTGGCCTGCGCGGTGGTCTTGTTCTGCCACTGCGTCTGGCCTATGACATGCAGCCACGCGCCGCGAAACTCGCGCTTGGGATTGTCCAGGGCCAGTGAACTTGTGACGAATGCAAGAAGGGTAAGAATTGTTATGAATGTGTGCTTCATTTCAATGTGTTTGTGAGAGCCTTGGACTGCCCAAGACTCATGCTGTTGTGTTTTTGGCCGTGACTCCGATGCCGAAAAGCGCGAAGTCGTAGAGTGCGGGATCGTCGGGGCGCCATTCCCTTAGTTTTGCAGTCAGGGCTTTCACCGACTTGCGGTCGTTGGCCTTGCGGACGAGCAATCCCAAGTCGCGGGCCACGTTGCCCACATGCACGTCCAGGGGTATGAACAGTTTGCTTTTGGGTATGGATTTCCATACGCCCATGTCCACGATTCCGTCGTCGCGCACGAACCACCGCAGCGCCATGTTCAGTCGCTTCAGGGCCGTGTGCTGCAGGTCGTGAGGCAGGCAACGCTGCACCGGCACGCCGCCATTGGCTTCGGTGATGCGCTGCTGCATACGTTCGGCCAACGCCCATGCCGGCGCTTCGGAATCCCGGATTTCCGGCGCCTGTGCGAATGCGTCGAGCGACGGATAATCCTTGTAGATTGACCGCAGGCCCGCAAGGTACTGCTGCAGGTGGCGTGCGAAGAACGTGCGGTGCAGGTTCATGTCCGGGTCAAGATCCAGATAGCCTTGATCCATGACATAGTTATAAGGATCATTGTTCATCAGGGCGAGGATTCTGTCGGCGTCGCGACATATCATCTTGCGATTGCCCCACGCGATGTTGGCCGCGAGCAGACCGGCTATCTCTATGTCCTGCACCTTGGAGAAACGGCGAGGAAACTGCACCGGATCCTGCGGTATGAATTCGGGAGCGTTGATGCGTGCCGCCTCGCGGTCGAGCAGCTCTTTCAGATCGGAGTCGGTCATCGTCATTTGCCCCCGGCCTCCTGTTTCATAGCCTCCGCGGCCTCCTCAAGCTCGCGGGCCACGGAGGGATTGACGGTCCTGAGGGTCGATACGAAAGCCGAATCGAACGCCGCCGCGCTCTGCTGCTTGCCTGCGCCCGAAAACTTGCTCTGCTTGGCGCGCGCCTCGAGCAGCTGACGCTGCAGCTCTATGGTGTCGCGCCACGGGCGGTTCAGGAATATGCGGGCCGCCTCGCGTCCCTCCATTGCCGCCGCCTCGATGTCGGCCGCATTCTCGCCCCCCTTGTTTTCCTTATTGCCTCCGCACGCGGCAGGCAGAATCAGCAACGACGCCACGCCCAACGATGCGATTATATGTCTTATATTCATTGTATCAGTTATTTATATAGCTCGTTCCACCACGACGGATCATCCTGGAGCCACTTGGCGAACCAGGCCATGATGGTGTTGTGCCACGACAGTTTGTTGTTGAAATTTGAAATCACATGGTTTTCGTCCTGCACGGTGATGAACTCCACGTCGCGGCCCAGGATCTTGAGGGCGTTGAACAGCTGGATGCTCTCGCCGATAGGCACGTTGGTGTCGACCGTGCCGTGCAGCAGCAGGAGCGGAGTGTGTATCTTATCGGCATTGAACAGTGAACCCTGCTTTGTGAACAGCTCCGGGTCTGTCCAGGGATAGCTCTTGGCCGCTGCCACCGAGTTGTAGCTGTAGCCCCAGAATCCCTCGCCCCAGTAGCTCGTGACGTTCGAGATACCGGCGTGGCTGATGGCCGCGTGGAATATGTCGGTCTTGGTGAGCAGATACTGAGTCATGAAGCCGCCGTAGCTGGCGCCGAGACACCCGATGCGGTCTTTGTTCACGAACGGATGCGCCATGCAGAATTCCTTGACGCCCTGGATTATCTCGTCGGCGGTGCGCTTGCCCCATGCGTTGACGTGGCGCGCCGAATATTCCTGGCCGTAGCCGGTGGTGCCGCTGGGATTCAGCACATACACCACATAGTCGCGGCTGGCGAATACCTGTGGCGAATAGAGGTGATAGAACGATGCATTGCTGGGCGACGTGCCACCGTAGTAATATACTATCAGCGGGTATTTCTTATTTGCGTCGAAATCAGGTGGCAGACACATATAGCCGTCCACCACGGTGCCGTCAGACGCCGTGAACTTCCACGGCTCCATCTTGCCGAACTGCGTGTCGCCGAGCCATTCCTTCAGCGGGTCGTCCACAAGGGTGGACTTGCCGTTCTTCAGGTTGAGCAGGCACGCCACTCCGTCGTCGGTGAAGCTGCCGCCCCAGTATGCCGCATAGCGGTCCTCGCGGTCGCCGATGCTGAATCCGCGCACGGTCTGCAGGTTCTCCTTGCCAAGCATCACGATCTTGCCGTCATTGGGGTTAAGCTGATACAGGTCGCGGAAGAAACCGCGCTCGCCGATGAAATATATCCTGTTGTCCACGGCGTTCCAGACCGGCGTCCCTTCCAGCGACGGGTCGAAATCCTTTGTCACGGGCTTCACCGACCTGTCGCTCAGGGTCATGATGAATCCCTGGTTGTCGAAGTTGTTGGCGATAGGTTCCGGGTCATGGTTGGCGCCGATTCGGTCGAAAGCGTCCGGACCGCCCACCACGAACAGGCGCGTGGCGTCGGGCGAATAGATGGCGTTGGATACGAATCCGTCGGCATCGTTGATGATGGTGTCGGTGGCGAATGTGTTCATGTCCATCTGCACGAGCGACACGCGGTAGAACGGGTACTTGTCGGGAGTCTGACGCTGTGACATATACAGCAGTTTCGAGCCGTCGCGGCTGATGTCGCAGATCGAAGTGGTTCCACCGCCGTAGGTCAGCGGCACGGCCACGCCGTTCTCTATGTCATAGCGGCAGATGTAGAACCGGTCGCGGTCGCCCGGAATGCGGTCGTCGGGACTGGAGTAGCGGCGCATCACGCCCTCGTTCTTGGCTCCGTCAACCTTGTCGTAATAGAACAGATATTTCTCGTCCGGGCTGAACGTCACGCCCTGATCGGGAATGGCCGTGGCGATGCGGGTGGTGCGCATGGAGGGTACCTCCATCACGTACAGGTCATAGTCCTTTACGCCCTCTTTGGTGAAATACAGGCTGTTGGACTTAGGCATCCAGTCGGCCGAGAAATCGATGTTCTCCGACACGGTGCGGCCTGTGGCTGTCTCGGTCATTACGACCCGCTTGCGCGATTCTTCGGCCGAGATTACCTCGTGGTAACGGGTCAGCAGATACTTGCCGTCGGGGCTGAGGGCCATCGACGACACGCGCTCGCCCTGCATGGTGGAGAGGGGAGAGACGCGGCGGTCCATGTCGGCGCCGGAAGATACCTTGACGCCCTCAAAATCCTTGTCAGGCACGAATTCCAGACGGAACTCCGGCTTGCCCGGGTCGTCGGGCATGGTCAGCACGTTTACTATCAACGAATAGTCCTGCTGCGGCAGCAGTTCGATGTCAGCCGATTGTTCGCCCGGCACGCTGTCGGCCGTGGTCTTGGAGATCTTGACGTCGCCGTTTAGAACCACATCGGCGCGAGGCGATGAAACGAGTTTCAGCTTCCCCTTGGCAAAGCGTTCGGCGCGCAGGTGCGAGGCGAAGGTGCGGAGCTGCGGAGCGTTCTTGCTGTCGACAAGTACTAAGTTGCCGGCCGTGTCGGGGACCATCGTGGTCCATCCGGCCGTCTCGGGCCACTGGGTGGCGAAATGGCGCGACTTCAGCAGTTTGTCGGCGCTGAAGGGATTCTCCTTCTGCACCGAGTCGGGCTTCTGGGGCTGATGAAGCGTCACAGGCGCCGAACCCTTGAATCCTCCAATCACGTAAGCCGATGCGCCGGCTGTCATAAACCCCGCCAGTGCCACGGCCAGAACACTCTTTGCTCTCATAGTTATATCGTTGTTTTCTGAACCTAAATCTTATTTATTGAGGGTGTATCATAATTGGCATGAACCAATTTTGACACACCCTCGAATTCGGATGCCCGTATGGATTCGGGTTAATTGTAGGGTTTCTCCAGAGCCGGTATGCTTACGAGCTTGATGCGGTACACCAGGTTGGTGTACGGACGCACGCTGCCCTGCGCATTCTTTCCGTAACCGGCGGTATACGGCATGATTACGGATACCGAGTCGCCGACATTCATGTTCAGCACAGCCATCTGGAAACCGATGATGTTCTGGTTCACCACCGCGGTGTACAGCGAGTCGCCGTTCGTTTTGTACGACGTGCTGATCAGGTTGCCCTCGATGTCCTCCAACTCATACTTCACGCTGATGGTCGAGGTGGAAAGGGGGCTGAGGCTGTCGGCAGTGAGACGGCGGTCGTTGTACCACTTCATGTACACCTCGTGATATGGCGCCCATGAGGCGGTCACCTTGTTATAGCCTGTCAAGTCCACTGTGTCGAGCCATCGGTCGTTCTGCTCGCGCCATTCCTGATAGTCCTCCACGTCGCTGCCCAGGCAGGAGGAGAGTATGCATGTCGCGGCCACGAGGCCAAGTATTGCGAAAAATAACTTCTTCATCTTAGAACTTTACTTCGGGAGCCTTCTCCGCACCGGCCTCCGCCTTGAACTGCGGCTTCTCCTTGAAACCGAACCATCCGGCATAGATCACGGTGGGGAATTTCTTGATGCTGGTGTTGTATTCCTGCACCGACTCGGTGTAACGCTTGCGCGCCACGGTCACGCGGTTCTCGGTACCCTCCAGCTGGGCCTGCAGGTTGAGGAAGTTCTGGTTGGCCTTCAGGTCGGGATATGCCTCGGTGACGGCCAACAGCGACTTCAGCGCGCCCGACAGCTCGTTCTGGGCGGCCTGGTACTTGGCCAATGTCTCCTCGTTCAGGTCCTCGGGGTTGATGGTGATGGAAGTGGCTTTGGCGCGCGCTTCGGTCACCTTGGTCAGTGTAGCTTCCTCATGGGTGGAATATCCCTTCACGGTGTTCACCAGGTTGGGGATAAGGTCCGAACGGCGCTGGTACTGGTTCTCCACCTCGGCCCAGGCCTGATCCACACCCTGCTGTTTCTCCACCAGCGAGTTGTAGTTGCAGCTCGACAGTCCGCACAGGGCGAACAGAGCCACGCAGATCATTATGATTTTCTTCATATCATTCATTATTAGTTATGTGTGTCGGGAGGCCTTATTTGTCGGCCAGGCGGCGCAGCAGGCTGTTGAGGCTTACTTCGTCCGCTAAGATCTTCTCCAAATCGTCTACGTTGACGCGCTTCTGCTCCATGGAGTCGCGGTAACGCAGGGTGACGGTGTTGTCCTCCAGGGTCTGATGATCGACGGTGACGCAGAACGGGGTGCCGATGGCGTCCTGACGGCGGTAGCGCTTGCCGATGGAATCCTTCTCGTCGTACTGGCAGGTGAAGTCGAAGCGGAGCTTGTGCTGGATCTCACGTGCTTTCTCGGGCAGGCCGTCCTTCTTTACCAGCGGCATCACGGCGCACTTCACCGGCGCGATGGGAGCCGGGAAATGCATCACCACGCGCGAGTCGCCACCCTCTAAGGGCTGGTTCTCGTAGCAGGAGCACATCACGCTCAGGAACATACGGTCCACGCCGATCGAGGTCTCGATGACGTAAGGCACGTAGCTCTCGTTCAGCTCCGGATCGAAATACTGTATCTTCTTGCCGCTGAATTTCTCATGCTGCGACAGGTCGAAGTCGGTGCGCGAGTGTATGCCCTCCACCTCCTTGAATCCGAAAGGCATCATGAACTCGATGTCGGTGGCGGCGTTGGCGTAGTGAGCCAGCTTCTCGTGGTCGTGGTAGCGGTATTTCTCGTCGCCAAGGCCAAGGTTCTTGTGCCACTGCAGACGCACCTTGCGCCAATAGTCGAACCACTGCATCTCCGAGCCGGGACGTACGAAGAACTGCATCTCCATCTGCTCGAACTCGCGCATGCGGAATATGAACTGACGCGCCACGATCTCGTTGCGGAACGCCTTGCCTATCTGCGCGATACCGAACGGGATGCGCATACGGCCCGTCTTCTGCACGTTCAGGTAATTTACGAATATGCCCTGAGCCGTCTCGGGACGCAGGTACACGTCCATGGCGCCGTCGGCCGTGGAACCCATCTCGGTCTTGAACATCAGGTTGAACTGGCGCACGTCGGTCCAGTTGCGCGTGCCGCTGATGGGGTCTACTATCTCGTAGTCCAGGATTATCTGCTTCAGCTCGTTGAGGTCGTTGGCATTCATCGCGTCCGAGTAACGCTGGTGCAGCTCGTCGCGCTTGGCCTGATGCTCCAGCACGCGCGGGTTGGTCTGGCGGAACATCGCTTCGTCGAACGACTCGCCGAAGCGCTTGGCGGCCTTGGCCACCTCCTTGTTTATCTTCTCGTCGAATTTGGCTATCTCGTCCTCGATCAGCACGTCGGCGCGGTAGCGCTTCTTGCTGTCGCGGTTGTCGATAAGAGGATCGTTGAACGCGTCCACGTGGCCCGAAGCCTTCCAGATGGTGGGGTGCATGAAGATGGCCGAGTCGATGCCCACGATGTTGTCGTGAAGCATGGTCATTGCCTCCCACCAGTAGCGTTTGATGTTGTTCTTGAGTTCCACACCGTTCTGGCCGTAGTCGTACACAGCCGACAGACCGTCGTATATCTCCGATGACTGGAATACGAATCCATATTCCTTAGCGTGTGCTATTATGGACTTGAAAACGTCCTCTTGCTTTGCCATTATGCTATGTTAATTTGTTAGCTTGTCTGTTAAAAACGCGTCCGATTGCCGACGCGGTCCGGGGGCGCCATCATGGAGCCTCCAATTCAAAAAACAAAATTACGAAAAATATTCGAATACACAAAGTATATGCGTGTTGCGCTCACACGCACTGACCGTGCACTGACCGTGAAAGATGCAAAAAAATCGAGGGCCTGTCGTCAACAGACCCTCGCTTTCACAATCAGGCATCCAGTACCTGCCTTGTTTCCATAATCTCCAAGCTGAGGTTCAATGATTTCAACAGTTTCTCAACTGTGTGTATCGACGGGTTGGCATAATTGCCTTCAATCGACTTGATCATCCTAACACTGACCCCGGAGATATCGGCAAGCGACTGCTGCGTTAGCCGCAATTCCTGCCGACGCTTTCTGATTTCTTGTCCAATGTCCATAGTGCTTGGTGTTACTGGTAGTCTTCTTAATAATATCCAGACGGCTCTCCGTCTCATTCTCATTGTTTTGCCTTGCGGCCATTCGGATATAACTGTCGCAAGGCCGTTAAGTTAGCTCTTGTTTAATATCGCGAATTTAATCAAAACAACTCAGATTTCCAAAAAAATCACCCTAAAATTTGATAAATTCGCTGTTTTAAGATTTGTTAACAATTGAATGCCCGAGTTGGGCAGTGTGTCCTCCTAATTTTGCCCCTGTAACCCAAAAACGATACGTCAACATAAAACTCAACCGCTATGAAACCTATAAACAAAGAGACAATTGTAGACTGGGCCGACCGTAACCGTGGATTGATCGCCATATATTGCATAGGAATCGCCGTAGTATTGCTTCAGCTGCGCAGCATGATGTAATGTCGCTTCGTGCAGGCAGCGGCAGCCTTCAGCTTAGCGGGCCGTCTTGTTGAACCGTGCCGAGCGGGGAGAGTAGGCCAGCGAGATGATATAGTCATCGCTGCGGTACGAATAGACAATGAACTCGCGTTCGTTGCCGTCGGCATCAGTGACCTTGACGCGACCGTAACTGTTCTGGTCAAAGTCAGGGAATTCAGCCTTATCATATACCGGTGTGGCCGGTCCGACGGCGGGCATCTTCACGATGGCGATGTTGTCGCGCAGGTCGACGCCGGCGGTGAGGGCAGCCTTGTAGGCCGCTTCCTTGACGGTCCAGGCCAGGATATTGTCGGGCACGGAGTCGGCGGGAATGGTCTCCAGTTCCGCAGGCGACAGAAAACGTTCGCGCACCTTCAGCACCTGTTCGCGGTCGCAGCGTTCGGCGTCGATGCCGAGAGCCGCGCGGTCGGAATACTCAGACAATGTCACTTCGGGAGTGTCGGGCAATGTGGCTATGGCCAGAAGTCCGGGGCAATGCGTCAGCGATATGCGCGCCATGCTGCCGGCCACGTACGGCGCTCCGTTGTCAAAGTGGCGTATCTCGCGATAGTTCTCCTTGCCGTTCTCGCCATATATCTGGCGCGCCATGTCCATCCATGCCGGCCCTTTGTAATCATCACCCTCGGTGATTTCCTCCACTTTGATGCACGGCAATGTCGGGTGCCGCCAATACACGAAGTCTTCCATTGTTTTTGTACTGATTTTTTTCTCGATTTTTCTCGATTTATCCCGATGAATCCCGATTAATCCCGATTAATCGGGATTCGGGCGTCTCCTTCACCACCTTTACCTCCACGATGCGGTGACGTTCCATCTTAAGGACGTTGAAACGCAGGTTGTCGCGGCGTATTATCTCGTTGGTGGCGGGGAAATCCCCCTTTATTTCCAGTAGCAGGCCGGCCAGGGTCTCGGCATCGCCTATGTCGCCGAGCGATTCCTCCTTTATGTCCAGCGCCTCGCAGAAATCCTCCAATGGAATCTTGGCGTCGAATATATAGGCGTCCGGTCCTATCTGGCGGTACATCTTCTCCTGCTTGTCGTCGTATTCATCGTCGATGTCGCCCACAATCTGCTCTATCACATCTTCCAGGGTCACGATACCCTGCGTGCAGCCATATTCGTCGATAACGATGGCTATATGTATCTTGCGCTTGCGGAAATCCTCAAGCAGGTCGTCTATCATTCGCGACTCGGGTACGAAGTACGCATCGCGCACCAGCGACTGCCAGCGCGGCCGGTCCGTGGCGTCCAGATAGGGCAGCAGGTCCTTGCTGTACAGGATTCCTATAATGGTGTCCTGTGTGGTGTCGTACACCGGGATGCGCGAATAGCCGGAATCGAGTATCACCCTGATAACCTCGTCCCAGTCGTCGTGCACCTCGATGGCTGTGACGTCCACGCGGCTTATCATGATTTCGCGCGCATCCTTCTCGCCGAACGACAGGATACCTTCAAGCATCTCCTTCTCGTCCCCTTCCTTGACGTCCGATATCTCCAGCGCCTTTTCCAGCTCGTCGGTGGTGACGTTCTGCTGCTTTTTGGTCACGACCTTGTTGACTATCACGGTGGAACGTACCATCAGTTTGGATAGCGGCGCGAACAGCTTATACAGAATCATGACGCCGCCCGACGACATCCTTACCCACCACATAGTGCGTCCGCGTGCCACGAGCTTCGGGAATATCTCGCCGAACAGCAGCAGCAGGAAGGTCATGAACACCGTCTGTATCAGAAACTCGGCCACCACGCTGTTGAACGTGACCACCTGCGAGATGGCGAACGACAGGATGACTACCATGGTGATGTTTACCAGATTATTGGATATCAGTATGGTGGCCAGCAGCCGTTCGGAATTGTTGATGAGTTTTGATGCACGGACCAGCGCGGGGTCGTCCGACTCCTCCACCTCGTCCACCTCCTGCGGATTAAGGCCGAAAAAGGCAATCTCGCTTCCGGACACGAATGCCGAAAGCAAGAGGCATGTCACCACTATTAATATGAGGAAACTCCAGGCTACCCAAGTACTGTGTTCGGGAGCATGAAATGTAATAGCTGAATCGCACAGCATACCCGGCAGTCTGCCGACAATGCCGCATAACACTCCGGCCATATCGGCCGGCAAAGGATCTGGGTCCAAATCTAAAGTTTGTTGGTTAAGGCTACAAAATTATAACTTTCAAGCGAATTATGCAAATATACATGCGCCGATGTTGTCGTCATTCCGGTTACTTACGGCACATCTCCAGTGTTTTGTTCAATATTAGCTGTCACCTTTATCGCTGGAGGCTTTTCTTTCTGATTATAAGACCTTCATAAAAATCTTCGCCGGATATTTTGTCAAATATTGTATAATACGAACCATTGTCATCTCTACCGTCGGAGTCATAAGCATTGAATCGATTATCCCATATACGACCCTTGACCGGCCTTATATTTCCAATCACATTATATCTGACATTACCTTCTTCATCTTCTTCCCTTTCGAGTACCTCGAATATATCATTATCACGTACATTCTCTTTCATTCCGATTTCCGCGAATATGATATCTCCATCCATCCGCAAGTCTGCCTTGATTCTGAAATCCGGACAGATGTCCTGAAGACTTGCGATATTCATGTCCATGATTCGAGCCATTGCTGTCTTTACCAAATCTTCGTTGCTCTTGATTCTACGATCCCGTCTCTGTTTATATTGCTGTGACGAACTTCCTACATATTCAAGTCGGAATGTCGAGGTGTCGTTCTTGAACAAGGCCGACTTGTCGGAGTCCTGGTTCTCTATATACATGGTATCATAGAACTTACCGGCAGTTTCTTCATTCCAGACAAGTTTATACAGATATGTCTCACACATTAGTTCATAGCTGTTACGGCGTGTGTCACCTGAATGATACTGTCGGTTGTATTCGCTTAATGTAATGCTGTCGTTAAGGTTGATTACATCATCACCGGATATATTGGATTTCTTGTTGAATGACAACTTTTTCGTAAGTTCCTTATCCATCGGAACAAAATCATGTACAGCCACGAACGAATAATTGAGCAATCGCTCACCTCCGTCAGCCAGATAGGCCTCTCCGCGAAGCATCTTCCTCGCGACACGGGCGTCATTCATGGTCGCATTGTAACATCCCCTCCGCTGGATCAGGCTCATGTCGAATGTCCCTGTTTCTTTATTGTATGAGAACCACTTGGCAACCATCTTTTTAGCCACCTGCGCATCTGATAGAAAATAGTCGATTCTCTGCTTTGCAGACAAGTCATCGGACGCGAACTTAATAAAATTGACACCAAGATTATGGTCGTTCATGTGGTTAGACAGCGGAATCGACTTATATTCATGTTCCAGTTCACGAAAATATGTCTTGTGCGGATAGGACACCATAAACTGGCACAACGACACCCGCTCATAGCGAGTGTCGTCTTTATCCGCTTTTACACCTTCCGGCAAAGTCAGTATTGCCGAAAGCACGAGAGCCATCTTAAAAATCCCAATCCTCATCGATATCGTATGATGTCTTGTCGACCTTTTGCGGGCGTGCCGGATGTGTCTTCATGAAATTAGTCATCAGGTCGCCCATACCCATGGCATCTTTCATGTCTCCCTTAAGGAATTTTGCAGCGGCCTCATTCTTTTTATCATGATATTTATATTTCTTCCAATCCTTCACAACTTCCAATTGCGCATTTGCAGGGATGATGTCAAATTCGCTGTCCGACACCTCCCGGGGTGTGATGGATAAAATTTCGTTGCATACAAACTGCGCGTATGGGGCGGAAGTCGTCATAGTATATTTAGTCAATACGCCCGGTACATTCATGCCGGCATTCAACACTTCCAGCGCCGCAGGTGAAAGTCCGAAGTCATCTTTTATGACCCAACCCGATAATTCCATACCCACTGCCGCCGATTTGTCGCTTATATATTTTATGGCTGTCGTTCCAAGCATTTCCCGTGTCTGATCGGTTTCCTTGGCGGGGAATTGAAAAGCCGATGCGTTGTATTTTACAGCCGGACATGAGTATCCGGAATTATCGGAAGACGCATATTCAGTCATCACGCCGTCTTTCAGAACAGTAACCGTTCCCTTTCGGCCATCCTGAATCAACATCTTGTCTCCCTTCACTATCATGGTGCATGTGTTCTCACCATTGAATACCAATGGCTGCGAGGCAAGCACTTCGGGTGACATATTGCGAAAGCTTCGATATTTGATCTCGCCTTCGAATCCCATGGCCGACATCATTGATGTCAGCACAATCATCACTAACAATGTTCTTTTCCCAATCATGTTGTTATTTTTTGTTTGTCAATGTATCCAATTGATTATCGCTGCGGGTCGGCGCAGGGACGATGCATAAGCCGCTGCTATTTCTTTAGCTGTCTGTAACTGTAACTTGCGCAAATCCATATTGCTCCTATATTCGGAGTGCAACACAAAATTCCGTTCCTTCTTCATCGCCTGCCCTATTTCTTCCATCAGTTTCTCGGCACCTCCATGAGCCGATGAATTTGGCTTTATCTGTTGAATATATGATAATGCATTCCTTGCGCCGACAGGATTGGGCGAACCTTCCCATATTGCGCTTGCCTTGGACAGCAATTCCATACCGTCATAATCGACATACGACTCATACATTGCAGGAATCAACTCCATGCAGGCTTGCCATCCTTTGGAACATTCAGGGACTTGGCACAGTAACCACAAGGCTTTGCCATATTGTCGCAAATCTGATGCCTGCTTTGCCTTTTCAATCAATTGCGGATACGAATTGTCATAATACTCTATGATTCTCGACTTCCCTTCCTCTATGAATTCTCTGATGTTCTCGTTTTTTGCATTTACCTGACCTAACGCGTTGATATATGCGCGCAGTCTTGAAGTCCCGACACCCCGTAAATCAAGACTCACAGCCGAGTATATGGCTTTACTTTCCATGTCGCCGATGTAAATCGTCAACATCGTGTGCAGGGCAGTCCTGACGGGAGGACCGGCCAATACATCTTCATATACATTGCTGAATTTACCCGTAAGAAAAAAGCGTCCGGCCATTTCCCCCTGGGCGACCCCGGCACGAGATGCTATCTCCTTAAATCTTGAAGACAGTGCATCAAGAACTTCATTCGGAACATCTTCAGATTGCTCCGATCCGACTATCGTCATGTCAATTACACATGCATTGCCAATGGATAGAATTGACAGCAGTATTCCGACTATTATCCACCGTTGCATACTATATTATTTTTCTCCTAAGATGACTTCCACACGTCCAAGACCCTTGGTTACCAATTTGACGGGAATGTTGTATGGAGGTTTGCTTAGGAATTTGCGTAGGCCTACGGCAAAATTACGAGTGTCCATTGCGTTGCCGTTTTTCTGGAACAGCGGTATCCGTACCTGCTCGAAACTCAGCCTTTTGTCCGTGGCATCCGAAAGGCTGTACCTGTGTTTTACAGTGTTCTCTGCCATCCAGTCATCAATTATGTCCGTCAGTTCAGTTCCGTTAAACTCATCGTCGAATGACAATCCTGCAGCAGTGTCAAATATGGCTACGTTCATCACTACTTCCCGGCCATTTTCAAGCATATCGTCAAAATGAGCCTGCAATTGAGCCAGAAAATTGTCCATGTGCTGGACAACTGCTTCTTCCAGCAATACTGCTTCATCGGCCGAAAACGAGGGTGTGCCCGTTCCTTGTGCTGCCGCCACTTGTTTGTTGGAATATGCGTCAATTCCACGCAGAGTGTACGTCACCGACTTTTTAGGCCCCCGTTGATTGATTTTCCATGCCAATTCCACCATTATATCCGCCTTGGCTCTTCTCAATAACTTTTCAACGGGCGTTTCTGCCAGTCCGCTGCCTCCGCGACTCACGGTCATTGCATCTTCAGCTTCCGATCTGTTGATGTCCCGTATGGCAGATTGCATATCCTTCAACGGGAATTGACGGTCTGCCATGAGACCTCCAATTTTAGTCACGACATTCAGCAAATCGGAATTCCCTTGAAATGCGGTTTCATAATCAGGGACCTTCGATACTTTCCCCTGATTTTCATAAGTCTGAAAGTATCCTCGCTCCATGCACCAGGCTTCGGCCGGGAGAACCATGAGTGTCGGTTTCTTGGCCTGCGAGTAAACGGATATGTCAGACAATACCCCAATTATAACTATGATTATCCACTTATATATTGTTCTCATTTCAATCCGGTATTATTTTATCCATGACAAGTTGCCTTCTAAGCCCTTTAATATCAACTGTTGCTACTATGGACCAATTCTGCATTGATTCGGCCTTTGCGTGTATTTGATTCGAATCGGCTTTGCTGGTTTCAATGTAGCGTGAATAATTTGACGGATTCCCTAATAAATCGTTGAAATAATCCGGATTTCTTTCACGAACGTTTGGCTCCGATATTAAAGGACTGACAAAACAACTGCCGTTTATGCCTTTGAACACCACTGTTTCCAATGCGTTCCTTTTTGCATTCTCTATAGCGGAATTTTTATCAGAGCCCATCCCCCAGGAACGCAAAACCAAACTTCCATCACTATTATAGGAGATGCATTCGGGTTGCATTTGCACATAGGCATATTCTGATTGTATCTGTACGGTGGTCTTGCAGGAATTCAGCATACATAATGCAACCATCGCTGACAAATACAACACAACGGCTTTCAGAGCTTGTTTAATAACTCTTAATGTATTCATATCAGGAGATTTAAAAGATGCTGTTCAGATTCTTGATCACACCCGCATCCGTCAGGTATTTTCGCAATGATTCCTTTCGTACATTAGCAACAGCAGATATTTTATATTTTTTGCCGGACTTCAAAACCTGTCTTGTGCCGGGTATAATATCACCGAATGTCGAGGCTGTGCCATCCTTGGAAAAAAAGTTGCAATAGAAGTCCAGATGTCTTACCTCATCCTGTGCGTTTGATGACATTGGTTTCTGAGTGTGATTATTATCCGTGATCACGAACCCTCGGAAGATTACCCCATGGACTGCTGCCGTTACCAATTCTGAATCGTCAAGATTCTTATTGTTGCTTGAAACTGTAACCTTGACAAGATAATTGCCTTGCGAGGCATTACCGGCACCTTCCACTATATAGTCTCTGTCGTAAGTCTCGCAATCCTTGGACAATACGGACAGCGACCCTGACAGGAATGCACATAGCAGCAACGAAATTCTGAATAGTTTCATCACCTTAAAATTGCTATGGGCTCACTCATAGACGTTTATATGCAAAAAAAGCGTGAGAGCCGTACTGTTGCCCTTCCGCTCGTTGAGGCTCTGGAATGCCCGGTATAGCAGAAAGGGCAAACGATGCAGAAGCCTCACGCAGAATATGTATCATTGATGCTTCATGCGGTTAAGCATGAAGACAATGGAATATACATATCCACAAGGCATCTACCGCTTGCCGATTTCCCGACTATACCTAAGAAATTTTCCAGATTTCAACGAGTCAAGAAATAGCGCAGTAAACGCTTTTCATTATGTCCGCATCCCGCCACTTAACCCTGACCGGGCTTCTGCGTTACGGTCTGCGATTGCAAATTTAATCAATAATTTTGAATCGCAAGTTGTTTTGTTTAATTAGTGCGTGTTAAAAAATATTAACATATCGCGTATCCTTTCTATATCCCCTCAAAGAGCAGGATCCTTCGGACTGTCACTTGATCTGCCGACAAATCGGCGTGTTAATCGGCGACGCGGATTACTTGCGATGCGGGGTCGTCCTCGAATACGTAGTAGAGCCAGCCGCGGACGGCGGTGTAGCGGGTGGTGTCCTTCAGATAGTCTACGTATCGCTTCACCTGGGCGTCGTGGCGGCGGTCCATCCGTTTGCCGAATTTATAGTCCACGATGTCGGCCGAGCCGTCGGGCCATATCATGATGCGGTCGGGACGGCGCATGTCGTTGCGGTGATTGAGCAACGGGCGTTCGGTCACGACGCGGCAGCCGCCTCCGAACCATCGACACACCTCGGCCGGGGCGTCGTGCAGGCGTTCGGAGAGTTTGTCAACATACGTGGCGCCTTGAGGCACGAGTCCGAGGATGACGGCGCGGCGTATCTCGCGCGGCAGGTCGGCCAAAGTCACTACGCGCTCCATTATGCCGTGGCATACGTTGCCCATCGAACGCGGGTCGCGGCTGTCATCGTCGTCGTAATCCTCGCTGTCCACGTACTGGGTCAGGTTGTCCACGCGGCACTTGATGCTTTCGGGAGGCATGGCCGACATATATCCCCGGACGTTGCGCGCCTCCGGTTCCGGGTGTCCGGAATTTTCGGCCAGCCTCTTTTCCTCCTCGTGCCGTTTGCGGGCCAGTACGGTTTCGGCCGAGGGCTGTTGGCCGTATGTGACGGTCACGCCGTCCTCGCTGTCGTAGGAGTCCGGCCAGGACAGGTGCTCCGCGGGGGTCCATTCGTCGCGGCGCCACCGGCCGCCGTCGCATGTGTCACATTCAAGAAAGTCAAGCACGAAACCGGCCAGGCTGCGCACCGGCTTGTCGGAGTAATCCTTCTCCGGCATACGGTCGTAGACGTACAGTTCGTTCTTGGCACGCGTCAACGCCACATACAGCAGGTTGAGCGTGTCCATGGTCTCCAGGTCGTAGTTTTCGTACAGAAGGTCGCGCAGCGATGTCTCCTTCAGCTTTTCCGTGACCTGTACGGGTACGTATGGAGGGAACCGGTCATCGATGTCTTTGTCGGCGAGTTTCAGCTGCGACTTCGGTACCCAGCGCCATTCCTTGCCGCTGACGAAATCGCCCAGCCTGGTCTTGTCCGACAGCGGATGGGTGATGATCACCACGGGAAACTCCAGGCCCTTCGATTTGTGTGTGGTCATTATGGAGATGGCGTCCAGATCGTCGGGCGAGGATATGGCCAGGGTGCGTTTCTTGCGCTCCCACCAGGCGAGGAAAGAGGGGAGGTCGGCCGGGTGACCGTCGCAGTATTCGATGACGGCATCCTGGAACGCCGCCAGGAACGCGGCCTGGTCTATGGCGAGCTGCCGGAATTCGCCGGCCATGAAATTGGCGATTATGGCCTCCACAAGCGCCGGCAGGGCGGTGGTCTGCATTTCGCGCAGCATGTCGATGATGGGCGAGACGTCCAGCACCTCGTTCTGAATGCATTTCAGACACTCGTCGATCGATTTGTCGGGGTGCATCTGACGGTACAGCAGTATGTGGCATTCCAGGTCGCGGATGTCGCCGGGACCCTTGTGCTCCGCTTCCTTGCCGTCATTGCGTCTGGGCATCGTGCTGCGGTTGATAGCCTCGAGTATGGTCACCACGTCGCGCACGGCCACCGAGTTAGCCACCAACAGCGACTGCTCGCTGATGAACTCCAGTTCCGGCTGGTCGGGATCCTCGGGGTCGCGTTCCCTGTTGTATTGCTGCAGCCGTTCCACCATGGCCGTGCCGTCGGTGTTGGTGCGTGTCAATATGCAGATGTCCTTCTGGCTGTAACCGCGTTTCAGCGTGTCGAGAATCTTGGTCAATGCCTCGTCCTCGGGATTTTCGCCGCGGCCCATGACGCGGACTTCCACATATCCCGTCCCTTTACGCTGCGGTGTCTGGCAGACATTGCTGTACAGGTCGCCGAACTTACGGGCCACTGCCGCGCGGCGTTCCGGGTCATCGGGCGAGACAATCTCGCCGAGATGGCGTATGATGAAACTGAACAGCGAATTGTTCCATTCCACTATCCGCGGGTCGGAGCGCCAGTTGGCGTTTTCCGACGGTTTGTGGCCGGCTGTCTCCACGGCTCCGGCGCCGAACTCGCCGTTCAGCTCCCGCTCCACGCGAGTGTTGATCAGTTCCGGCTCGGCGTTGCGGAAACGGTATATGCTCTGTTTCGCGTCGCCGATTATCAGGTTGTCGTTGCCGCGCGACAGACTCTCCCTGACCAGCGGGCTGAGATTGACCCACTGCATTTCGGATGTGTCTTGGAATTCGTCTATCAGCAGATGGTTCAACATGGTGCCGAGACGTTCGTACACAAAGGGAGTGTCGGTGTCCTTGATGAACCTGTGCAGGATCATGGATGTCTCGCCGAGTTCCACGGCGCCGTTCTCGCGCAGGTAGTCCAGGCGCCGTTTCGACACGGCCTTTAGCAGCCCCAGGAAGGGGAAGCTGACGCGCAGGGACTCCCACAGAGTCTCGAACGAAGCCTTCCACAGCCCGTAGGCTTCCTGCATCTTCAGGTAATGTTCCTTGCGCGCGGCCCAACGGCTGTCCTTGGCCACATTGGCCTCTATCGACTTCTTGCCCCAGAATCTGTCGGGGTCGAGGAATGTCACGCTTTTGAACCTGAGGGGCTTGAGCTGCAGTATCTTCCGGGCCGCGCCGAAGGGCTTGCCGGCATCCGTGCGCGTGGCCGTCAGCTGGTCCGGGTCGGTGGCCGTGTCTATGACAGCCTGCGCCTCGGCGGTCATGGCGCGGTAATGACGTCTTTTCTCCTTATTATGTTTGTCCTCCAGCTCATTGTAGAGGTTCAGGATGTCGGTGTTGTCGTTCAGGTATTCCTCCAGCTTGCCGCGTATCTTGCGGAACTCCTCGTTGTCGATGCGCTGGAAGTCGGCGAGCAGGGCCTGATAGGGCGTCGAGCTGTTGGGATGGCCGGACTCCCGTTTCTGGAATATGTTCCATGCCGTGCCCTCCTCGTTGTCCATGATTCGTTGCAGCCATATCCGGATTTCGCGGGAATCCGGGTCACGGGGATTGTCTACGGCATCCAGGGCGCCGTTAAGGCCCATGCGCGACACGTAGTTGCTTTCAAGTTCCACCTGATAGGCGTCCATCACGCCGCACTCGTAAGCCAGCGTGCGGAGCACCAGCTGGAAGAACGAGTCGATGGTGGAGACGTTGAAGTCGGAATAATTGTTCAGCAGCATCTTCAGGGCGTTGCCGGCGATTTCGCTTATCTTCCCGGCCGGCACCTTGAATTCCTTCATGAAGTCGTCGAGATAATCCGGGCGGTCCGGGCCACCGTTGTAGTTGGCCAGGTCGTCCAGCTTGTCGATGATGCGCATCTGCATCTCGTTGGTGGCCTTGTTGGTGAAGGTGATGGCCAGTATGCGGCGAATGCCGTCCAGAATCTCGTCGTCGGTGCGCAGACGGTATGCGGACGCCCCTTCCGGCTTGACAGCGATCAGGAAGTGAATGAAATGCCGGGTCAAGGCGTACGTCTTGCCCGACCCGGCCGATGCTTTCTGTAGAGTCAGCATTACCCTTTCACTTTATATCCCATGTCCGTCAGGGCCTCCTTGACCTTGGCCGGCAGATTGCCCTGAATCAGAATCTCGCCGCCACGGGCGGAGCCGCCCACGCCGAGCCGGCGTTTCAGTTGGCGCGCCACTTCCTGCAGCGTCTCGTCCGGGCAGTCGAAACCCTCCACGATGGTTGCGGTCTTTCCGGCACGTCCCTTTTTCTCTATCAGGACATGCACGGGAGATTTCTGCACCGTCTTTGAGTCGGCAGGCATAGCTTCGGTTTCGGGAGCGTCCGGCTCTCCCTCAGGCAGGTTGCCCTCCTGAAGCAGTGACCCCAAGGCGTCTTTCCAGTCCATGATCAATAGGATGCTAATTTCGTGTTCAGCTCGTCGAGGGTCTGTGCACGGTCGCGCAGGTCGCCGGCGGCGTCATAGATGAAGAACGCGGGGAGCTGGCCCACGTTGTAGTCGCGCAGGGAGTTGGAGTGGGCGCCGGTGGGATCCACCACAGTGATCCAGGGCAGGTTGCGCGCGGCCTCGCGCCATGCGTACTGATCGGCGTCGAAGCTGATGTGATAGAACTGCACCGCGCCCCCCTTGCGCTGATATATCTGCGCCAGCTCGCGGTTGAACGCCGGCGATTCCTCCATGTTCATCATGGCGAACACCACCACCACGGGCTTCCCTTTGCCCACCAGGTCCGAAAGCTTCACGTTCTGCTCCTTCTCGTTCGGCAGCTCGATGTCCAGCACCTTGAGTTCCGGCGCGCTTATCACCTTGCGCTTGCCCTGGGCGGTGTTGCGCTGCTTCAGGGCGTTCAGGGCGGCGTCGCGCACCATCTTGCCGTGGGGGTCGTTCGGGCGGTACTGCTCGAACTGGGTGGCCACGGCGGCGTAATATTTGGCGTCGTCATGGTCGGCGGCGTCGAACAGCGGTTTGTCGCCCACTATCTTGGTCAGCACGTAATAGCTCAGGATGGAACCCTGGCTGTCCATGATGTATTTGGAATAAATCTGACGCTTGAAGCCCTCGGCGTCCTGTTGGGAGGAAGCCGCGAACTTCATCACCTCCTTCTCGAAGGCGTCGAGGCGTTCGGCCTGCGGAGTGCCCGACAGCTTGAAGTCGTTGCCGTATTTGTCGGCGCTGGTCTCGATGCGCACGGTCTCCACTGAGTCGACGGGAAAGTAAATGGAGTTTTCGCCCAGGGTCAGACGGTAGATCTCCGGGCTGGCCGGAGCCTCGTATTTCAGCGAGAAGTCACCGTTTTTGCCCACTCGGACCGAATCGAGCACGGTCCACCGGCCCGCGAAGTCCGGCTTGGCCAGAATCAGGGTCTTGCCCTCGCCTCCGTAAACCTCGCCTTCTACCTTGAACTTCGGATTGTTGTCGCACGCCGTCATCAGCAACGCAATGCCGGCGGCCGCCATGATGTATCTTGTTTTCATTGTTATTCGGGAATAAATGCCAATTTTGGTTAGTCACCACAAAGTTAGCATAAATCCGATAAAAAACCAAAGTTTGCGAAAATAAGGAATTTTTGTTAACTTTGCGGAGTTTTGCACAAAATGTAGCAGGTTGGCACGAAATGTGTAAGATTCAACGAACTAACGCGGACTTGCCGCGTAGTGTTCCGACGAGATTAACGAATAGCGAAACAATAAAGATTTATGAATCCAATCAAGAAGAGCATCAAGCTGCCCGACGGACGTGAGATCACGCTGGAGACCGGGAAGCTGGCCAAGCAGGCCGACGGTGCTGTAGAGTTGCGCATGGGCAACACGATGTTGCTTGCAACCGTATGTTCGGCCCGCGAGGCCGGCGAGGGCGTGGACTTCATGCCCCTGACTGTAGAGTACAAAGAAAAATACGCATCCATCGGACGTTATCCCGGTGGATTCCTTAAGAGGGAAGGCCGTAGCAACGACTACGAGATTCTGACTTCCCGTCTTGTAGACCGCGTGCTGCGTCCTCTTTTCCCCGACAACTATCATGCAGAGACGTTTGTGAACGTGACGCTGTTCTCGGCCGACGAGAACGACGCTCCCGACGCACTGGCAGGTCTGGCCGCATCGGCAGCCCTGGCTGTGAGCGACATCCCCTTCAACGGCCCTATCTCCGAGGTGCGTGTGGCCCGCGTTGACGGCGAATGGGTGATTGATCCCACATTCGACCAGATAGCCAAGTCAGACATCGAGCTGATGGTGGGCGCCACCTACGACAACATCATGATGGTGGAGGGCGAGCTTGACGAGGCCAGCGAGGCCGAGCTGCTCGAAGCGCTGAAGGTGGCTCACGAGGAGATCAAGAAGCAGTGCAAGGTGGTGATGGAGCTGGAGAAAGAGGCCGGCAAGGAGACCAAGCGCGAATACAACCACGAAATAAACGACGAGGCACTGCGCGCCGACGTTCGCGAGAAGTGCTACGACAAGGCATACGCCATCGCCAAGACAGGCAGCGCCGACAAGCACTGGCGCATGGACTCGTTCGACGCCATCCGCGACGAGTACATCGCCAACCTCCCCGAGATGACCGAGGAGCAGCTGGCCCTCTACAACGAGGATCAGCGCATCGCAATGGTGAAGCGTTACTACCACGACGTGGAGAAGGAGGCAATGCGCCGCTGCGTGCTGGACGAGGGCATCCGTCTCGACGGCCGCAAGACCGACGAGATCCGTCCCATCTGGTGCGAAGTGGACTATCTGCCCGGCCCTCACGGAGCCGCCATCTTCACCCGTGGCGAGACCCAGGCCCTGGTGACGACCACCCTCGGCACCACGCTCGACGAGAAGATTGTGGACAATGTGCTGGACCAGAGCAAGGAGCGTTTCCTGCTGCACTATAACTTCCCGCCCTTCTCCACAGGCGAGGCCAAGGCACAGCGTGGCGTGGGACGTCGTGAGATAGGTCACGGCAACCTGGCACACCGCGCCCTGAAGCGCATGTTCCCCGACAACTTCCCCTACACATGCCGCATCGTCAGCGATATCCTGGAGTCTAACGGCAGCTCGTCAATGGCCACCGTGTGCGGCGGCACGCTGTCGCTGCTCGACGCCGGCGTCAAGATGAAGCGTCCCGTAGCCGGCGTGGCGATGGGTCTGATCTCCGATCCCGGCAACGTGAAGTATGCCATCCTGAGCGACATCCTCGGTGACGAGGACCACCTCGGCGACATGGACTTCAAGGTGACCGGCACCGAGAAGGGTATCACCGCCACCCAGATGGATATCAAGTGCGACGGACTGAGCTACGAGGTGCTGGAGAAGGCACTGAACCAGGCACGCGACGGCCGTATGCACATCCTCAACATAATCCACGACACCATCCCCGAGGCCCGCGAGGACTACAAGCCTCACGTACCGCGTCTGGTCACTCTGGATATACCGAAGGAGATGATCGGTGCCGTTATCGGCCCGCAGGGTAAGGTGATCCAGGGCATCCAGGAGGAGACCGGCACCACCATCAGCATCGACGAGGACGAGAACACCGGCCTGGGCCATGTGGAGATTGCCTCGAAGGACAAGGCCAGCATCGACGCCGCCCTTGCCAAGATCAAGGCCATCGTGGCACAGCCCGAGGAGGGCGAGGTTTACGACGGAACCGTACGTTCCATCCTCGACTTCGGAGCGTTCGTTGAGTTTATGCCCGGCCGCGACGGAC
Source organism: uncultured Porphyromonadaceae bacterium (assembly GCA_905198125.1). GTDB lineage: Bacteria > Bacteroidota > Bacteroidia > Bacteroidales > Muribaculaceae > Lepagella. The sequence goes on along the minus strand of CAJKBH010000008.1, from coordinate 52,803 downwards.
TGCTGCATATCTCCGAGATTTCGTGGGACCGTCTTGACTCGATGGAGAACAGCGGCCTGAAGGAAGGCGACAAGATCCAGGTGAAGCTGATAGAGATCGACAAGAAGACCGGCAAATACCGTCTGTCGACCCGCGTACTGACTCCGAAGCCCGAAGGTTATGTTGAGCGCGAGGCACGTCCCCGTCGCGAAGGCGGCGACCGCGGACCCCGCCCGCAGCGCAACGGCGACCGCGCACCCCGCGGCGACCGTGGTGACCGTGGACCCCGCAACGACCGCGGACCCCGTCCCCAGCGCACCTTCACACCCCGCGACAAGAACAACAACGAGGATTAACCCCCTCCCCGCAACCCCATAAAACCGGGCCGACATCATCCGATGCCGGCCCGCTTTTTTATATAGGTAGGTTTTATATAAGTCCGCTTTTATTATATATGAAAATCTATATTATTGACGCCTCAGATTGTATGTAAATCCGTCGGATTGACTGATTACCAATGATCGTTCCGTCAATTCATCGATATGCCATATCTGTGTGTCTCCATTATCCTTATAGATGATTAAATAATCATCTTCCCAGGCAAAATAAGAGTCATACGTCACTGTTTCGCCTCTATTGGCATAATAGTATGTCTGGGATAACGTATAGTCTTCATACAATACCATAGACAGCAACTTGGCATTCGGCGGTGTCGTGTTCCAGATACATGTGTAAGTTCCGAAAATGGGGATTTCAACAATGTCAAAGACCGGGTCCGCCACCATTTCCACACCCATTGAATTTACCACAGGACGGACCTTGAAATTACCCCATTCCGGCAGTCCGGTAAAATTAGCGGATAAGGTTGAGGATGGCCCTACATAATCTTGAAAATTGTAATCGGTTTTAACCGACTTGTCATTATTGTTGGTTATTGCCATCCCGACACCACATGGGTATGTTGACCCTGAGACCGTGGCGGTAGCATTAGCCATAGAGCCGGATTTTTCAGCTTTTACATTTGAGAATTTGGGTACAAAAGCGGTCTCCTCGAATGGTTCGAATGTATTGGCCTGCTCAAAAAAGAGCTTGTCATACTTTTTACTCCATCCGAACAGATGAATTTCAGCCGCTCCGGATGTGTATATTCCCTTTTGTACCTTACAATTCTCTACGCGGTGGTAATAATCGGAGGAATTCATGGCATCCTTGGATTCACTGATAGAAGGTACCCAGTTTCCCTGAGCCTGTAAACCTTTTTCAAACCGGACGTCTGCCTTGCATATATCAAGACTTGACGTGCAGATAAACGCAACTCCCAGTTCAACGTAGACTCCGCCGGAAACACTTCCGTCAATAGCCCAGCGACCCTTATTGCTTTCGCCTGTTTTCATCAACGAACATACTGGATTCACTGTGCTGCTTTTATCCTTGCTGGACCAGTCAAAATGAAATACATGGCGATAATTGTTGACAAAAGTATGGTCCATCGCCACGGAAGCAGAAACCGATCCCGTGATTCCTATTTCAAAATATAAATCGATAAGAGCATTGGGAATTGACTTTTTTGCACCGAACAATTTCAGGTCGTTACCGAATTGGATAGAACCATTAAACTTTATGACGTCCTCAAAATCCACATCGGAAATAACGGTGACGCCGACATTGACACCATGATACGGAGTAATGATTGTATAACCACTGTATCTGAACTTAGGTGAGATCGTTGTAGTCCATCCTGCATACCCGCCAAGGCTGAAAGGTGAATCATCGTTGAACTCGTATGTCAATCCCTGATTCACCCAGTTAAGGGAGATAGGACTCGGAGTGAAAACACCGGATCCTCGGTGGTAAGTAGATCTGCGTTCCCGGTCCGGACCGAAGTAAGGGGTATCATCGTCTCCGGAGACTCCATAATAGGTCTTGAATATCTCGGTCAGTTCCACGGGATCGCATTCCACGGCTATCGCGTTTTCAACATTATTGACCGAATTTACGCGTCCTGCGAACGGTAAAGTCATTTTGACACTATCGGCCGCCACGAAAATAGTCTGTCCTATTCCGGGCAACACGTCAACAGGGGTCTTTCTGTCAAGATATAATGTCAGCATGTCGGCAGATACCACGTAATCGGAAAGGTCCGACGTCCGGTCTACATCGGGAACCATCTCGTTTGCCGGTGTCCTGAATCCAACCGAGTCAATTTCTTCCACCGGAATGGAATAGGAATTGTCCGCAGTGAAAAACTCCTGTAACGCCGGGGAATCTTCGGTTGCCGGGATATAATTGATGGAATCGATCTCATTGGTGTTCAAGGCAATCACTCCACGGCTCGAACTATAAATATATAGTGGATTGGCCGTTGCATCAGTGCAGAGAAAGATGCATAACGTAAGCAATATGAGGTGTATCTGTTTCATTTCAGCGCGATTTTAAAGGATGACCCACCCGTGTTGACCACATATACCCCGGGAAGCAGGGATTCAAGTGAAACAGGCGTTCCTGCCGAGGCGGTCGATGTCAATACCCGATGCCCTGTCAAGGAATATATGTTGACATCGCTTGCTGAAGATGTCAGCGTCCGTCCCACTACCGATATCCTGACCTGCCCGTTATCGACGCCAATATCTGACAGGCCAGATTCGGCGTTTTCGAATACATAGTTTTTCAGATTCGCCAGCGAAAATCTGATTTCGCCCCCGCTTTCTGTCACTACTGCCATTTCGTTGGCGGTAAATGTAATCTGAGGGGAAGATGCCAACTCAAAATACGTCACTTTCTCGTCGGTTGTAGTAATTGCAAGTCTTCCGGAGCCGGCTGCGGCAGTAATCGGCACGAATGCCAATAGGATTGACAGCCCGATTCCCGCCATAAAGGTATTAAATCTGGTTTTCATTTTAGTTGTTATGTTGTGTATTGAGGCTATTTAGATTATGACTTTCAGACTGTCATTCCGAGTCTTGATGATATATACGCCTTGTTGTAAAATAACCGAGAACGAGCCTGAACCGCGGTAGACCTCATTGCCGTTTATGTCGAACAACATGCAGTCGGTCTCTCCTGCGTCCACTTTAAGAGTTCCGGACGATACGCTTATCTTTATCCTGTCGCATGATTCATGTTTTATTCCGGTGTTGGCGTCAGGAATGAACGCGACATCGATGTCCGTGTCATTATCGATTTCCGGAATCTCGTATGTAGAATCGTCCGTATCAACCTTATTGCCGTCAACCATGAATGAATCCAGAACATAACCTCCGGCCGGTATAGCCTCGACCTTAAGCGGCTCCCCTTCTGCAAGACGCAATTCTTCTAAGTCCTGTCCGTTAAGCGTGACAGTCCCGCCATCGGAATTATATCTGACTCTGACAATGTATTCGTCACTTCGGATATGTTTGAATTTGCCCCATATTATGTCTGCCTGATATGTTTTCTTAGTTCCAACGGGTACGGTAACGATTACATTTTTGTAATTGTCTGATGATATGGAGGGGTCATCCTTTCCGACCGTGGAAGCCGGAATTTCCGATTTGCATCTTATCGTTTCCAGCTTAGAGCAGGATGTGAACATAGAATGTGTCAGAGTCTTTATGTTTTCAGACAGTATCAGATGTTTTGTATTTCCGTTCCCTATTCCGAAATTCGATATTATCGATGTGACATTTGACCCAAGTTCCAGAGTGTCAATGTTGCCCGAAAGCAAATAGGATCCCCTTTCCGTTCTTGCCGGTTGTCTGCCCATATACAGATATTCCAGATTAGTTCCGTAAAGAGGTGACCCCGAACCGAACTCAAGAGGATCCGGGCTATCCGTGACTATCAGCTTTTGATATCCGCAACTTTCAAAAGCATAATCTCCTATCTTCTTGATATGTTCCGGGATTGTCAGGACCCCGTTTAATTTCTTGCAATTCTTCAGCATTGCCTCCGGGATTGCTTCCAGGCTTGAAGGAATATTTATGGAGGTCAGTTCGGCACAACCGCAGAAAGCCTCTTTTCCTATTGTTGTTATGCCATCCGGCAAATGGATAGTGGTCAGGTTTTTACAGTCATAAAAGGCTCTCTCTCCTAAAGTCCGGACATTCTTATGGAGCGTAACCGATTCTATTTCGGAATGGCCGCTACATAAATAATTGGGAATATTGACCAACAAGGGACCTGTTTCCAGTTTTTTTGACAAATACTTTCGATTGATTCCCGGTACAGATCGCCCTATATAAATGCTATCCAACACGTTGCCATTAGTGGACATGTCCATTGTTAACTCCTGATCGCTATCGTCAATGAAGAGCTTCTTCAGGGTCCAGGGTCCGGCGGTCTGGGTTGCAACCTCCGTACATGTGGGCAATATCCTAAGTGTTTCGATATTCGGGCAATAGAATTGGTATTTCGCTATGGACGGCATCCCGCAGATTACGTTTTTGACATTCTTGTTATTATAGAATCCTTTTGCATTCGAAGTGGGTGATGCCAGAAATGTAGCCCGATGTACAATCACACTGTCGAGAGGAGAATCCGGGAAAGCGTCACCATCCACAAAATTAATTGCGGAGGTTCCGGAACTTAACACTACTTTCCTCAAGTTTTTCTGACCCGTGAACGTTTTGGTATAGACGTTCTCGACTGAGCCTCCGATGGTGACGGATTCCATATCGACGGAGTTGAAGGTCAGAGTGTTAATCTGGGTCGTGCCGCCGGCGACAGTTACATTTACAAGATTTCCGGCATTGTTAAGTGGAAGATTGTCGTAAATATTATCGTTGATATGTACCGACGTGTTCCGTCCAAGATATATATTTTTCAGAGGTGAATTCTGGAACGGGATGCTTTGCACCAGCCAGCCGCTGCTATTGGTATACCACACGCCCGCTATCGGGGTGTCGCTGTCCTCAATCACGAGATCCTCCAGTTTGGTGCAGGTGAGGAATGCGTTTTTGCCGATAACGGTGACGTTATATGTTTTCCCCTTGTACTCTACGGTGGCGGGTATTACGATTTTGGTGCTGTTCTTGTCGGCAGCACCTGTTACGGTGGCTTCTGTTCCAGAAAGTGAGTAATTCAGTCCATTGATGGTCACAGCCAATGCCTGCGATGCAATCAGCAGGCAAAACGAACTCAGCAGAGTCTTTATATGCATGTCAAGTCATTATGCCGGGACTCCCTGTATCGGCCATTAATATAAAAATGCGTGAGAGTCTATACTTGCTACCCGTTCCACATACGGAGGCTCTGGAATTGCCCATCACTGTTGAACGGGCAACTTGCAGAAGGCCTCACGCGTATATGTATCACACAATCCCGACTTTTATGAAAAATCAGGACTTGACTACATACTTCAAGCCGTCTACAGTTGCCGCATCCTTGACAGTGATAATGAAATTTTCCAGATTTCCGTATGTCAAGAATGAGCGTCGGTAAACGCATCATCATGTCTGTATACCCACCCGCGAGCCCGTTTCGGACTTCTGCAAGCGATATGCGCGACAAAGATAATAATAAAATCTTAATCACGCTTAATGTTTTGCAAAAAATGTTCTTTTGTGTATAAAACTATTAAAACTATTAATGTCCTATTAATGTTAAAGACAAGAGTAACAGGTAAAAATCAAAACAGGAGATAAACATCTGCAATTAATGTTTATCTCCTGCTTGGTTTGCGGTGATTAATGCTCCTCGTCAGACTACTTAAATCAAGTTTTGTAAGTTATATGATACGGAATTAGAGGAAATCAGACTCACAGAACTATTCGGATGCAGGGCATCCGCACAGAACTGACAGAACGGCACAGAACTTTAATTAGGTCAGAAGTAAGAGTGACGAGTGATAAGTGACGGATCTCGTCACTCATCGCTAATTGACAAACGCCCCGGTCATTAACACAGAGCCGGCAGTGACGGCAACAGAATAAACACAAAAGTATTCTGCGAAAATTCCGTAACCTGCGCAGGCAGGATCTGTGGAAAGGCGAAAGTAAGACAGAAGGCTTTGCGTGGAACTGAGGTTTGCAACCTCCACCCAAATAAAGAGTGTTTGAGCCGGTTGCGGAGGTTGCAAACCTCCGTTCCATGCGATGCCGGCCAGCAAGGCCTAATGTAGAAAGTTCTGTGTCGGTTCTGTAAATTCTGAGCAAGGTAAAAGCGCGCTTTTACTGTCAGTTCTGTGAGAGCTGGTTTTTTATAATTCCGACATGCGAAACTTGAATTACTTAATATATAGGGAAGGATTATCTGACGGCGACTTTGGTGCGGCCTACTATGTAGAGGCCGGGGGCGAGGCCGGCGGTGGCGTCGGCGCGACGGACGTCCCGGCGCAGCAGCATGCCTTCAAGACTATAGACGTTGACGGGGGCGTTGCTGTCGGGGACGATGCCGGTCATGCCGCTACGGTCAGGAGTGTAGGTGAGCCTGAAATTGTCGAAACAGGTCCAGTCGCGGTCGCAATGCACGGACTTGCGTACGCCCAGGCGCAGTGTGGATGTCTTGTCAAGTGTCAGCTTCACAGTGTTGCCGGCGTAGCTGCCGTCGGTGTTGAAGGCGTTGTTGGCCGTGGTGACGTCGTCAGGGAAGGTGTAGGGGGAGTTCGTATATTTGTCGGCGCTGAACAGCGACATGAACGGCGTGCCGGTCTCGTTCATATACACCTCGGCCAGCAGGGCCTCCGTGCCGGCGGTGTGCAGGCTGTAGGCCTCCTTGCCGCCGTTGCGGTAGAAACCGGAGCAGGTCAGCGTGTATTCGCCGGCCGGCATGTAGGGGAGTTCCTGGTATGCGTCGAATGTGGTGTTGTAGAACTCGGCCACTCCCTTGTTGGTGGCGGTGAACCCGGTGCCGCTCCAGCCGCGTCCGTTGTTGCCGTTGAAGTCGGGGTTCACGATCAGCGAGGTTATATCGCCGTCTTTGGCATTGTCCACGATGTCCTTCATATATGCTTCGCGGGCCTTCATCATGGCGTCAAGGGCCTTGGCGATGGCTTCAGCCAGGGCGTCGAATCCCTGAACCTTCAGCGCCGCGTCGGCTTGGGCGAGGGCATCCTTGAATATGGGCGATTCCGTGGCCTGCGCCCATTCCATCTGCTTCAGCAGCTCGTCCCAGTCGGTCAGCAACGTGTATTCGGCCTCGTTGACGTAGAGCACGGAACCGTGCTGGAACGCGCCGTTGCCGCCTAAGTCGCTCGATGGCTTGACATTGGTGCCGAGGTGGTCGGCGGTGCATACCTTATAGTGTGAGCCGCCGCTGTAACGCATGTAGTAGATGTTCATGTCGTCCTCGTTGATGCGTCGGATGGCTGATGAGCCCTCAACGTTCTCGCTGCCCTCGTTGCCGTTGTGGTCCACGTATGTCCAGTCGTCGCCCACGAGGCGGTCGGATGTCAGGTGCCAGATGCCGCGCTCGGTGCCGGACGCTCCCTCGTGCTTGATCCACAGATGATACTTCCCGTCATAATCGTTATAAACTATGTCGCCGTCGATTACGGAATAGCCCGGGTCGTGGAATATGCGCGGCTGCGTAAGGGTCTTGAAATCCTTGTCGGCATACGAGTAGACTATGCGGTCGTGGTTGTCGCCGGCATTGTCGGAAAGCACCGAGTAGTACACCAAGTAACCACCCTGGCCGTTGAATGCCGCGGGATCCCAGATGAACTGCGGCGCCCATACGCGACGGATCTTCGCATATTCCTCGTCGGTCTTGTACAGGTCGGTCACCGCGTCGGGGTCGGAGAATATCTTCTTGCCCTGACGGAAGTCGAACACCGTGCTTTCCCAATGAATCAGGTCGTTGCTGCGGAGCAGGTCGATGCCGTAATTGTTCCATACCTTTGACTTGGCGTTGCACATGTCGGTCACGGTCATGAACCATTCATGGTCGTGCTGTCCCTTCTGCATATACGCGTCGCGCGATCCATGCTCGATGCCGCACAGGGCCTCGGTGTCGAATATCTCCTTACCGTCGTTCAGCTGGTTGAACACGCGTCCCTTGTCCTCCTTGGTACCAAGGGCATAGTTGGTTATTTCCTTTCCGCTGTTCATGTAGCAGTACAGATAGCCATAGGCGTCGTCGAGCGGAGCCACGGTGACGGGGAATGAGAGGGTGCCGGTCGAGCCGTCAGCCACTGTGACATTGGCTGTCAATGTGCCGGCCGCGCGCTTGGCATCGCGGTTGCCAACGGCTGTCACGTCCAGCGTGGTGGTCCATGCCGAAGTCGAGAGAACCGCGTTCGGATCTGCGTCGGCCGAAAGGCTCCATTCGATTGTGGCGGCGTTGTCAAGCTGCGTGGGGAGCTGGGCGCCGGCGCGCAGGTTGGCCAGACGCTGACGCAGACCACCCAACGACGCGTTGATTTCGGCCAGGGCAGCTTCGGACATGGGCTTTCCCTTCATGCTGACCACATCGCTTACAGTGAATTTCAGTATGCACATCGAATTGGCGGGTGCGGTGAAGTCGGCTTTGCCGGCGGTCACGGTCACGTTGCCCTGTACAGGCACCACATTGTTCTGGTTGTCCACCGAGTTCTCGGCTTCGGAATCGGTGTTGGCCATTACCGTAGCCTCGCCCGACACGAATTTGCCGTTGGTCAGGTTCAGCGTCACGGGCACGTTGTCCGCGTTCATGTTTACGGTCTTGACATAGAGGGTCTTTTCGTCCTCGCTCAAGTTGGCCGACATGTAAATCTTGCGGTCGGCGGGGATTTCTATATCGTGAATCAGCACATTGTCCAGGTAACATCTCAGCGAGGTGCCGCTCAGCACGATTCGGCCGTGATACAGATGGTTGGTCTCGATGGTGCCGTTAGTGCTGCCGTAGCTTGACTTGCTGCCGTTGCGCGAGATCTCGACGGCATGGCGTGTGTTGCCCCAGCCGCCGAGGTTCCACCATATATAGTCTCTTGGACCTCCGTAATTGAACGCCACGAGGAATCCCTCGTCGCCACCGGTCTTTTTGGCATCGAATTCAAATATGAAGTTGTCCGGGGCGTCCTTTGCGCTGGCCGCTATCAGTCCCTCGGCCGAACCGTCGGTCATACGCAGCACGCCGTTAGTCACGCTCCATCCCGACGGCATTGTCCATCCGGCCGGTGCGGTGGTGAAGTCCTCGCTCCATACCGGGTTGCCGTCGGTGTCGCTGACGCGGACGTTGTCGAACTCCGCCGTGGACTTCCATGTGGAGAAGCCCACCTTGTTGCCGGCATTCTGTGTGTTGCCGGTCTCGGTCCATTTCAGGTTGCGCGAGCCTACGTTGTTGGCGAACAGTTTCTGGACATAATAGGAGGGCGTGCCGTACGATTCGCTTGAATTGAAACGGATCATGTCGGGACGCCAGCATTGGTCGTTCTCGTTCACGAATATCGGGGCATAGCTGTTCATGATGCAGACGTCGGAGTTGTTCTCCATGCCGAGCATATAGATGGCCTCGCCCAATGCGGCGCGCAACGTGCCGTTGGTACCGAAATCGGATGTCACGGCATATTCGCCGGCATATACCTTCGGACCCTGGCGCGAATAGCTGTCGTATTTGTTATAGTTGGCGGCGAACCACGAGGGATTGCGGTAATAATGCTCGTCGACGGCATCCACCGGATGCTCGTTGCGCCATGAGGGGGTGTCGGTGCCCCACGATTCCACGTTGCCGATCACGATGGCCTCCGGATACGCGGCCTTGATGGCGTTGTAGAACTGTATGTAGCGTTCGGCGTAATGGTCGCTCTGCTGGTTGGCGTCGGCCTGGTAGTTCTCGTTGCCCACTTCGATGAGACGCAGGTTGAAGGGTTCGGGATGACCGTTGGCGGCACGCACGGCGCCCCATTCGGTCGTGACGTCGCCGTTGCAGTATTCCAGGGCGTCCAGGGCCTCCTGTATGTATTCGTCTATGCTGTTGTAAGGTACGCTCCATCCGTGACCCAGGCCGATGTTGACCACAAACAGCGGTTCGGCACCGAGGTCCTCGCTCAGCTGAAGCATCTCGTGGAATCCGAGTCCGTCGCTGACGCGGTAGTTCCAGTTGACGTTGCGGTGGCCGGGACGGGTCTCCACCGGGCCGATGGTCTTTTTCCATTCAAAACGGTTGGTCACGCCGTTCTGGTGGGTGCCCTCGATGTAGCATCCGCCCGGGAAACGCATGAAAGCCGGGTGCATGTCGGCCAGCATCTGCGCCAGGTCGGGCCGGCATCCGTTCTCGCGATCCTTGAATGTGGGCGGGAACAGACTCACCATGTCGAAGGTCAGGTTACCGGCTTTGCCCGCCGAAATCTTCAGCGAAGCGTTTGTGTCCGAGCCGGTAGGCTGTATTGTAGCCGTGTATTTGGTCCAGTCCTTGCCGGCTTTCACCGTTACGGTGGCATTGCCCAGAGGCTTGCCGTCGTGCGACACCATTTCAGCGGTAAGATTGCCGTCATAACCCTTGTCGGAACGGGCCCAGAAGCTGAACCTGTAGGATTTGCCCGCCTCGCAGTTCATGCCCCAGAAGCCCTCGTTGGTCACGGCGTCGCCCGCCGCGCCGAACGTCACGTCCAAAGCCTGCCCCTGTGCGGAGTTCAACAGGTTGTCCGTGACCAGCTTCCAGGTCACGCCCGCTGTCTTGCCCCATCCGTCTGGATTGCCCGTGTTGTCCTCGAAACTGCGGTTGCGCACCAGTTCGGCATATATGCCGCCGTCGCCCGCATGATTGATTTCCTCAAAAAATATTCCGTAGTGGAGCTTGCCTATTTCCGGTCCGCGATGCGAGGCATCGATACCGAATTCCACGGCGGCCGTGGCACTTGACGCGCCTGCCAGCAGCAGTCCGCACAGGAACATGCCGATTGACTGTCTCATGATTTAGGTTTTTAAGATAGTATAGTGAAAAAGACTGCGGATCACTCCGCCACACGTTTATGACGCAAAATTAATAAGTTTTTCTTATAAAGAAAAGTCCCTGAAGTCTAAACTGACTATCAGGGACATAAATGAATATTTTAGACTATTGTCCGAATCAATCGGGCATTGTCTGTTCGGCGGCGCTACGGATGGCGTCCGCGTCGGGAGTCCAGCGTCCGTCGGCATCCATGCGCAGCAGGTCCATCACGTCGTAGCGGTCCAGACTCTCGTCGAGGTCGTCCTCCGTGTCGTCGGTTTCCAGCGACACCACGCCGTCGGCGGGATTGATCACCACCTGCGTGTTGTCGTCATACATCTCCTCGTCGGCTATGTAAGTCTTCACGGCCTCGGTGATGTCCTCAATCAGTTTCTTGGTATCCATAGACCGTTATTATTAGTCGCGGCTGTTACCTCCGAGTATGCGGAGCAGGAACAGGAACAGGTTTATGAAATCCAGATAGAGGCTCATGGCACCCATGGTGGCGAGCTTGTCGGCCATGGCGGGATCGAGGTTCATGGCCGAGAGCTGCTTCACCTGCTGGGTGTCCCAGGCGGTCAGACCCACGAACAGCAATACGCCCACGATGGAAATGATCCAGTCGAATGTGCTGCTTGCCACGAAGATGTTGACAACCATGGCGATGAGCAGGCCGAACAGCGCCATCATGAGATAGGAACCCATCTTTGACAGGTCGGTCTTGGTGAAGAATCCGTACACCGACATGGCACCGAACGTGCCTGCCGTGATGAACAGCGTGTAGACGATGGTTCCTAACTTATATGCCAGGAAGATAGGAGCCAGCCAGCAGCCCATCAGTGCCGAATATACGATGAAACAGCTCAGGACGGCTCCGGTGGACATCTTGTTGAGACGTGCCGGAATCACGAAGGCCATCACCAGCATGGCGATGAGCATTCCCCAGAACACCAGTTGGTTTCCGAAGAAGAAGGAGAGTGCGGCGGGCGACGAGGCCACGCCGAGGGCACAGAATGCTGAAACCAGCAGTCCGATAAACATGCGCACATACACGCGCTTCATCACGGCGTTGGTCTGCCGTGTCACGGCTCCGCTTTCGTAGAACGACGGAGGGGTGGTCTGATTGTTATATTCCATAGTTAAGGTGTTGTTTCGGGTGTTACATTCTTTCGGGCACCTCTATACCTAATAAGGCGAGACCGGCCTTTAATGTTCGCGCAGTGACTGCGGAAAGTTCGAGGCGCAGGTTGCGCACAGGCTCGTTCTCCTCCTTGAGTATGGAGAAATCGTGGTAGAACTGGTTGTATTCCTTGGCCAGCTCGTAGCAGTATTTGGCTATCACGGCGGGGGAGTACTTCTTTCCGGCCTCGGCCACTACGTTGCGGAAGTCGTCGATCTTCTGTATCAGTGCGGCCTCCTTCTTGTTGGGCTCGGCCAGCACCTCGGTATTGGCGTCGAATCCGGATTCGGCAGCCTTGCGGAGCACCGAACGGATGCGCGCGTAGGTGTACTGGATGAAGGGGCCTGTGTCGCCGTTGAAGTCGATGGACTCCTTGGGGTTGAACAGCATGTTCTTCCTGGGGTCGACTTTCAGCAGGAAATACTTCAGCGCGCCGAGACCGACCTTGCGGGCCACTTCCCGGGCCTCGTCCTCGGGCATCTCGGCCAGACGCTCGGCGGCTGTCTCGGTGGCGTCGGCCACCATCGTGGCGATCAGGTCGTCGGCATCGACCACGGTACCCTCGCGGCTCTTCATCTTGCCTTCGGGCAGTTCGACCATTCCGTAGCTGAAGTGCTTCAGGTCCTTGCCCCACTTGAAGCCGAGACGGTCCAGAAGTATGGCCAGCACCTGGAAGTGATAGTTCTGCTCGTTACCCACCACGTACACCATCCTGTCGATGGGGAAGTCGCGGAAACGGAGCTTGGCGGTGCCGATGTCCTGGGTCATGTAGACCGAAGTGCCGTCCGAGCGGAGCAGCAGCTTGTGGTCCAGGCCCTCGGGCGTAAGGTCGGCCCATACGGAACCGTCCTCCTTGCGGTACATCTTGCCTTCCTCCAGGCCTTTCAGCACCAGTTCCTTGCCCTCCAGATAGGTCTGCGACTCATAGTATATCTTGTCGAAGTCCACGCCCATCTTGCGGTATGTCTCGTCGAAACCGGCGTAAACCCACGAGTTCATCGTTTCCCACAGCTTGCGCACCTCGGGGTCGTTCTGCTCCCACTTCACCAGCATCTCGCGGGCCTCCTTCATCAGCGGTGACGCCTCTTTGGCCTCGTCCTCGCTCATGCCCTGTGCCTGCAGCTGCTTCACTTCCTCCTTGAAGTGCTTGTCGAACAGCACGTAGAAGTCGCCGATCAGGTGGTCGCCCTTCTGTCCCGACGATTCGGGTGTGACGCCGTCGCCCCATTTCTGCCATGCCAGCATCGACTTGCAGATGTGGATGCCGCGGTCGTTCACTATGTTGGTCTTGATCACCTTATAGCCGTTGGCCTTCAGTATCTCTGACAGCGAATAGCCCAACAGATTGTTGCGCACGTGTCCCAAGTGCAGGGGCTTGTTGGTGTTGGGGCTGGAATATTCCACCATCACCAGCTCCGAGTCGTCGCCGGCCTTGGTCAGACCGAAGTCCGGGTCGGCCTTGATGCCGTGGAACACCGAGAGCCACCATTTGGGGCTGACCGTGATGTTCAGGAAACCCTTAACCACGTTGAAGCTTTCCACTGCCTCCACATGGTCGGCCAGCCACTGTCCTATTTCCTGGGCCGTGACCTGCGGGGCCTTGTGCGAGGCCTTGAGCCACGGGAACACCACTACCGTGAGGTCGCCCTCGAAGTCCTTGCTTGTGGGTGCAGGCGATACGCTCGCCGCATCTATGTCGAGTCCGTACAGCTCGTGTAGAGCTCCGGCCACTCCCTGCGATATTACTTCCTCTATTGTCATTATAATGTTACTGATTCTATTGCTGTTGTTGATTCAATAATATATAGAACGCAAAATTAACACTTTTCTGTCACATAACAAATTTGATGCCGCAAACCGGCATGACTGAAACCGCATGGAGACGAAAAAAGCGAATCCCCCGGGGACTCGCTTTGATGTGTCGCTGTTGACGAAATTACTTTCCGAGGTCAGCAGCCGGTTTGAATTTCACAACCTTGCGGGCGGGGATTTCAATCTTCTCCTTAGTGCGGGGGTTGATACCTGTGCGGGCCTCCTTGGCAACCACTGCGAATGTACCGAAGCCGATCAGCTGCACTTTGTCCTCGTTAACGAGGGCCTGTGCGATGCTCTCCAGTGTTGCGTCAAGTGCCTTCTTGGCATCAGCTTTGCTCAGCCCTGCTTTGGCTGCGATCTCGTTCGTCAAATCTGTCTTGTTCATTGGTGTGTGTATTTGATATTGATTATACTGTGCGGGGTTTAGTGTGTTGGGGTTTGATTAATAAGGTTTTTAAGGCCAATCAGCCCGGTTTCTTATTTTGACCACAAATATAGCAATATTTAAAGGATTTACAAATAAAAATCCGTTATTTTTTACTTTTTTGCCGCGAATTCATAGTTTTTGCCATTTTTTGCGTTATTAATAGCAGAAATAAGCCCTATCCCGCCATTTGACGGGAGTTTTTAGAAATTATGAGTGCATTTAACACAAGTAGATTCAATCTGCCCGCTGTCACGAAGAATCTGATAATAATCAACGTGCTGATATGGGTGGTCGAGGCGTTGTTCCCCTCGTTTGCTATCAACGGTCTGTACCGGCATTGCGCCCTGCATTATGTGGGTGCCTCCGACTTCAATCCGGCCCAGATCATCACATATATGTTCCTGCACGACCAGCGGAGCTTCATCCACGTGTTCTTCAATATGTTCACGCTGTTCATGTTCGGACCCATACTGGAGCGCACATGGGGTTCGAAACGGTTCTTCATGTTCTATATGGTATGCGGCATGGGCGCGGCCCTGGTGCAGGAAGGCGTATGGGCGCTGACCTGGGAGCATGACTATATCAGCGACCTGGCCCGTCTGAACGGCCTGACCTACGACCACATGGAGCAGGCTCTATACGCCGCCATCGCCAACCACGACATGAGCCTGATACAGAACATGGAGATGGTGAAGAATTCCTATATCACCGTCGGTGCCTCGGGTGCCATCTTCGGCCTGCTGTTGGGATTCGCCTTCGTGTTCCCCAACATGCCGCTGTATCTGTTCTTCATCCCCATTCCCATCAAGGCCAAATGGATGGTGATAGGCTACGGTGTGCTTGAGTTCTTCCTCGGCGTGAGCGGCGGCGGAACGGTGGCGCACTTCGCTCACCTGGGCGGTATGCTGTTCGGCCTGATAATCCTGCTGATATGGCGCAAGAAGGGGACTTTGCACGGCAACGGATTCTATTGACGCATGGGAAAGTTCAGACATTACAGACTTGTGTCCATGTTTGGCGGCAATGTCACGGTGGCGTCGCTGGTGCTTGCCAACGTGGCCATATCGCTGCTGATATGGCTGGCGATGGGCCTGAGCGCGCTTACGGGGATGCCCGATACGTGGGTGCTCCGCGTGTTCGCGCTGCCGGCCGGCATCGGGCAGTTCCTGACCATGCCGTGGACCTTGGTCACATATATGTTCGCTCAGGCCAATCCGCTGCAGCTGCTGTTCAATATGCTGTGGCTGGTATGGTTCGGCCGCTGGCTGTCGGATTCCGACGGGCCGAAAGCGGTGCTCAGACTGTATCTGCTCGGCGGAATAACCGGCGGCATTTTCTATCTTATGGCTGCCAACGCAGGAGCCGGCGGGTCGTTCCTGATGGGATCGTCGGCGGCCACACTCGCCGTGATGGTCTATGCCGCCATACGTCGTCCGGATATGGACGTGCCTCTGTTCCTGATAGGGGAGGTGAGGCTGAAATGGATAGCTGTGTTTACGGTCATCCTGACGCTGTTGGGCGCCTCGGGAGTGGCGGCCCATTGCGCCCATATCGGCGGCGCGTTGAGTCCGTTGCTGCTGATACTGTACGATAAGGTGAAGACTTCTGTCCGTGGCCGTCAGCCACGACGCCGCAAACCGAAGGCGTTCAGGAATATGCAGCCTCGCAAGGCAGCCGAAAGGATCGATGAGGGTGATAGAAAGCCCGAAGAAGTGCTGGACGAGCTGCTGAACAAAGTACGTGTCTCGGGATTCGATTCGTTGACCGAGCGCGAGAAACAGACGCTCAACGAGGTCTCGGCCGCGTTGAACAATAACAGTAATAGCCTATGATTATCAAACCGATAGTCCGCATGGTGCTGCGCATAGCATCGTTCGTGCTGTACGGGCTGACGATATTGTCGGCATATTGCGGACACATCAATCCGGCCATCACGGCCATACCTGCAGTAATAGTGATGATGATGCCGTATCTTGCCATACTGACAGCGCTTACGGCCGTGGCCTGGCTCGTCAGCGGCAAATGGATTACCGGCGCATTGGGTATCGGCTCGCTGATAGCGGCATCGGCGCCCATCATGTCGGCCGTGCCGCTGAAACTGCCCAACAACCCTACGGACGGTAGGACGGAGTTCAGTGTCATGTCGTGGAACTGCCTGCACGGCTGGGACCAGAAACTGATGACGGGCCGCAGTGACCGCCCCGAGAACCAACTGTATAACGAATCCCTCGAATTCATGCTCAATTCCGGCGCTGACATCATCTGCCTGCAGGAGATGGAGCAATGGGAGGAATCGGAAGTGCCCCGGCTGACCCAGGATTTCAAGGAGAAGTTTGCGGTGCTGTACCGTTACGAATCGCACGAAGCCGGCAAAGACACCCGCGTGTTCAGCAAATATCCGGTTCATAACCTCCCAGCGCGGCAACTGGCCGAGCGCAACGGCGTAAAGCTGCCCGACGACTGGCGATCGCTGCTGAGATACTATTCCTTCTATCGCGTCAACATCGATGGACGCCGGTTGCTGCTGGTGAACATGCATTTGTTCTCGCCCGGCCTCTCCGACAAGGAGCGGGAGGTAATAACGGACATACGCGGCACGGAGACGGCCAAGGCAAGTGCCCGCGAGTTCAAGAACTCCATATTAGGCAAGATGCGGAATGCGTTCTCGGTACAGGCGCGCCAGCTGGAGCTGCTGTGCGAGATATTGAAGGATTACAAGGACCCGATAGTGGTGTGCGGGGATATGAACAACGTGCCGGAATCGTACACCTGGCGCGTCATGACCCGCAACGGATTCAAGGACGCTTATTCCGAGGTGGGCTTCGGACATCTCATCACATACAACAAGCATCTGTTCTGGCTGCACCTGGACCAGATAATGTACCGCGGCGCCCTGCGTCCACTCAAGGTGACTAAAGACCGCATCAAGACTTCTGACCATTTTCCGTTGATGGCCTCTTTTGAATTTGAATAAAATTCATTAAATTTGCAGAAACAAAACAACAATATATGAAGAAAATAGCGCTGCTGGCGGCAGCCGTGACGCTTGCCGGCCACGCCACATTCACCATGGCAGAACAACATCAGAATCCGTTTCTGACGGAATACACCACCAAGTACAAGATCCCGCCGTTCGACAAGATCACGACGGCCGACTTCATCCCGGCCATCAAGGCTGGCATCGAGGAGCAGGACGCCAACATCCACGCTATCGTGGTGAACCGCGCCACTCCCGATTTCGACAACGTGATTCTTCCGCTCGAGAATCTGTCGCCCATCCTGGAGCGCGTGCAGGGCGTGTTCTATCACTACATGGAGGCGATGAACACTCCGGAGTTCGCCGAGATGGCCGACCAGGCAATTCCGTTGCTGAACGACGCTTCGAACCGCGTGAACCTGTCCGAGCCTCTGTTCGCCAAGATCAAGGCCGTGTACGACACCCGCGACAAGCTGAAGCTGACCCCGGTCCAGAAGCGTCTGGTGGAGAAATATTACCGTGAGTTCGCCGAACAGGGCGCAGCCCTTCCCGCCGACAAGAAGAAGGAACTGGTGCGCGTCAACGACGAGCTGTCAAAGCTGTTCATACAGTATAACCGCAACCTGCTGAACGCCACCAACCAGTTCACCGTTGTGGTCTACGACAAGAACGACCTGTCGGGGCTCCCCGAGTCGTCGGTGGCCGTAGCAGCCGAGGAGGCCGAGAAGCGCGGTCTGAAGGGGCTGTGGGTATTCACCCTCCATGCCCCGAGCCGACTCCCCGTGCTGCAGTATGCCGACAACCGCGGTCTGCGCGAAGTCATCTACAAGGGTTACACCAGCCTGGCTTCGTACGGCGACAACTCAAACCTGCCCGTCATCTCCAGGATTGTGAAGCTGCGCGACGAGAAGGCCCACATCATGGGCTTCAAGGATTTCGCAAGCATGATGACGTCGCGCGTGATGGCCAAGACTCCCGAAAACGCCACCGACCTGCTGATGAAGGTGTTCGAGCCTGCCGTAAAGCGCTCGCACGAGGAGGTGAAGGACATGCAGGCTTACGCAGACAAGCATGGCGACAACATCACCATCGCACCCTGGGACTATTACTATTATGCCGACAAGGTAAAGAAGGAGAAGTATAACTTCGACGAGGCCGACCTTCGTCCTTACCTCAGTGTGGACAAGGTGCTGAAGGGTCTGTTCGACACCACCGAGAAGCTGTACGGCGTGAAGCTGGTGCCGATGCCCGACGCTCCCAAATATATGGAGGACGTGCAGGTATATGACGTGGTGGACGCCAAGACCGGCGAGCATGTGGCCGTGTGGATGTGCGACTATTTCCCCCGCGACACCAAGCGCCAGGGCGCCTGGATGGAGCAGATGCAGGCTGCCGGAGTATATGCCGACGGCGACGTGCGCCGTCCTATAGTATATAATGTGGGTAACTTCACGAAGCCCACCGCCACTACGCCGTCGCTGCTGACCATCGACGAGGTGGAGACCACGTTCCATGAGTTCGGTCACGCTCTGCAGGGAATGCTGACGCGCGCTCCGTACAAAGGACTTGCCGGCACAAACGTTGACCGCGACTATGTGGAGATGTGCTCGCAGATCAACGAGCACTGGGCATTCGAGCCGGAAGTGATCAAGGGCTATGCCAAGCATTACAAGACAGGCGAGGCTGTTCCCGACTCGCTGGTTCAGAAACTGACCGACAGCCGCAAGTTCAACCAGGGTTTCGTGACCACTGAACTTGCCGGTGCCGCATTGCTCGACATGAAGTATGGCCAGCAGCCCGAGGTGAAGGATCCCGCCGCGTTCGAGGCCAAGGTGGCCGAGGAAATCGGTATGCCGGCTGAAATAACTTTCCGTTACCGCAGTCCCTACTTCAAGCATATCTTCGGCGACGACGGCTATGCTTCGGGTTACTACACCTATCTGTGGGCCCAGGTGCTGGAGGCCGACGCATGGGAGCTGTTCAAGCAGAAGGGCATCTTTGACAAGAAGACAGCCGCCAGCTTCAAGAAGAACATACTTGAGAGCGGCGACACCGAGGACGCCATGATACTGTTCAAGAAGTTCCGTGGCCACGAGCCGGACGCCAACGCCCTGCTGCGCCTGCGCGGCTTCATCGAGTAATCGCAACCACACCTTATATAATAATGGCCGGACACTGTTCCGGCCATTATTATATTTTTATATATGATAGCGGCCGGATTCAGTTCCGGCCTTTTTTTCTGCCTTCTTGTCTCTGCGTTGCGTAGCCGTTTCCGTAAGGAGCTATGCTCCTTCGACGCCTCCGGCGTCGTCCGTCTTTTCTGTTGTCTTGTCTCTGCCTCGCGGAGCCGTTTCCGTAAGGAGCTATGCTCCTTCGACGCCTCCGGCGTCGTCTCGGTCCCATCCTCCGGTATAAAAACAACCGAGGGAAGCAGCGACTGCTGATTCCCTCGTTTAAAGATTTAACGATTCTCACCGTCATCTTCACGTTTAGATTAAGGTCAAAATAATAATCAATTACCCTGTTGTTTGCATTTATATTTGTTACCCGTCTTTCATGGTATAAGACTCAGGTTTCGCGGTATTAAGGTTAATCTCAATGATTGGGCCGGACTGTTCTTGTCCGACGTTGCAAAATTACTACCTTTGACATTTGTGTGCAAATTTATTTATATGTTATGCAACATATTTTTAATTTAGAGCATTATATTGCACTTGATTTAACGCTTTTTCTGAGTCGGGTGTCATTTTGCAACCTAATTCATATATATTAACAATTAAAGCACCTTGAAATTGTAAATATTGATTCATTTTTGACGATAAAACTGCATGATGTATATTATGGTGTATTTGCAAATGGTAAAAATTTTTAACATTCCGAGGAGTTATTGGCAATTTTTAGGCATAAAATGTTGTTATAAGGAAAGAAATATTTAAGTCAAAAGAGTTTGGGAAGCTGACTCTTCAACTTTGAAAAATAAAAAGGTGATGCGCAGGAAGCGATACATGCTGATAATAAATCCTATATCGGGCACCGGGATGGTGTCGGATGTGGAGCGGCGTGTACGCGCGGCTTTGGAAGGGCCGGAGCGAGAGGTGACGGTGTGTCAGAGCACAGGACCCGGCGACTGCGCCCGTCTGGCGAGCGAGGCGGTGCAGCAGCATTATTATGCCGTGATTGCCGCCGGCGGCGACGGCACTGTCAACGAGGTGGCCGGAGCGTTGCGCGGCACCCCGGTAATCCTCGGCATCATACCGCGCGGATCGGGCAACGGACTGGCACGGCATCTGGATTTGTCCATCGATATTGACAACGCGTTGCGGATCATAGCCCTGGACAATCCGCAGCCCTGCGACTACGGCACAGCCAACGACCTGCCGTTTTTCTGTACGTTCGGACTCGGTTTCGACGCCGCCGTGAGCCAGGCCTTCGCCTCGATGAAGCATCGCGGCCTGAAGTCGTATATCCGCGCCGTGTTCGGTAAGTATATCAAGTACGAGCCTAAGGAATACAGCATTACCACCGGCGGACGCACCATAAAGGTAAAGGCGTTCCTGATAGCGGTGTGCAATGCCTCGCAGTACGGCAATAACGCCTATATCGCCCCCGACGCGTCATTGCGCGACGGACTGCTGGACATCACCATTATCCATGCAGGCAATCCGCTGACACGCGCCATTGTCGGCGTGGACATGCTGACAGGCTACATCAAGCGCAACGTGCTGGTGCAGACCATGCAGGTGGAGAAGGCCGTCATCCGCCACGAACCGGGACCCGCGCATATTGACGGCGACCCGATCATGATGCCCGAGACGATACAGGTGAAGTGCCATCCCGGTCAGTTGCGCCTGTTCGTCAATCCCGAGACACCGGAGTTCCGTCCGTTGCTGACACCCCTCAAATCATTTCATTTCGATTTCCGCTTCAGATTAAATTCCCTGATGACCCGACTCTTTACCCGCAAACTGTAAGGTTAGTTTAAAAAGTTCAGAGAGTTTAAAAAAAGTTCAAGATAAATGTTCAGCCATGAAGGGAGTCCGCTTTTGGTATTATCTTAACTCTTTTAAATCTTTCAGCTTTTTTAACCAATCTTAATCCTATTAACTTTTTTAACTTATTAAACTAATAAGGCTTTGTGGTTTGGGGAATTTTTTGTAATTTTGCGAGCCGATTATATCCAAAATCGAGCCCTTTCGGGGATGCGAGTCTGTCATTGGCCTGGCAACTTGCTGAAAGAGAGGGACAAATATTTTAATCTTACTTAAAGAAGTGGATACATTAAGTTACAAGACGCTTGGAGCGACACCCGAGACAATACAGAAGAAGTGGGTGTTGATCGATGCGACCGATATGGTATTGGGACGTTTGTGCTCGGAAGTCTCCAAGATACTCCGTGGCAAGAACAAGCCGGACTACACTCCGTACATGGACTGTGGCGACTACGTGATCATCATCAACGCCGACAAGGTGAAGCTTAACGGCGGCAAGATGGAGAAGCGCGAATATCTGCGTTTCACCGGCTATCCCGGCGGACAGCGCGCCTACACTCCCGGCGACCTGATGAAGAAGTCGTACAAGGTTACGATGCAGGGCAAGCACCCGTTGTTCATCAAGGTGGTGAAGGGCATGCTCCCCAAGAACAAGCTTGGCGCCAAGCAGCTGACCAACCTGCACGTGTTCAACGGTCCGGAACATCCGTTCGCCGACAAAAATCCCGAAGTTCTTGACCTTAATAAAAAGAAGTAAACGAAGATGGAAAAAGTAAATGCGATAGGCCGTCGTAAGGCCGCAGTTGCCCGCGTATACCTGACAGAGGGAACAGGCAAGATCACGATCGACAAGCGTGCGCTGGATGTATATTTCCCCTCTTCGATTCTTCAGTACATCGTAAAGCAGCCGTTGCTGGCGCTGGATCAGGCAGAGAAGTATGACGTATACGCTCACCTGGACGGCGGCGGTTACAAGGGACAGAGCGAGGCCCTGCGTCTCGCCATAGCCCGCGCGCTGGTCAAGATCAATCCCGAGGACAAGAGCGCCCTGCGCAAGGAAGGCTTCATGACACGCGATCCCCGTGAGGTGGAGCGTAAGAAACCGGGCCGTCCCAAGGCACGCAAGCGCTTCCAGTTCTCCAAGCGTTAATCGCAAGCTGATTCTGAAGCTGAAAGAGAGTTTAGTATCTAAACTGCGGAGATGGACACGTTCCCTACTTCGCGGTTGTTAACACCAATTAACCCCAAGAACGTAAACAAACACATTACAAAAGAATGGCAACACCCACATTCGAACAGCTTGTTGAGGCCGGATGTCACTTCGGACACCTCAAGCGCAAATGGAATCCCGCAATGGCTCCTTATATCTTTATGGAGCGCAACGGCATACATATCATCGACCTGTACAAGACAGCAGCCAAGATAGACGAGGCAAGCGCAGCCCTGCGTCAGATGGCCAAGAGCGGCAAGAAAGTGCTTTTCGTAGCCACCAAGAAGCAGGCCAAAGAGGCTATCGCCGACAAGGCAAAGGCAATCGGAATGCCCTTCGTCATCGAGCGCTGGCCCGGCGGTATGCTCACCAACTTCCCCACGATCCGCAAGGCCGTGAAGAAGATGACCACCATCGACAAGATGACCAAGGACGGCACGTTCGACAACCTGTCGAAGCGCGAGAAGCTGCAGATCACACGCCAGCGCGCAAAGCTGGAGAAGAACCTCGGTTCGATCGCCGACCTGAACCGTCTTCCCTCCGCTCTGTTCGTGGTTGACGTGATGAAGGAGCACATCGCCGTAGCCGAGGCCAAGCGTCTGGGCATACCCGTGTTCGGTATCGTCGACACCAACTCCAACCCCGAGGACATCGACTTCGTGATCCCCGCCAACGACGACGCATCGAAGAGCATCGAGGTGATCCTGGATGCAGTGTGCAGCGCCATGGCCGAGGGCCTGGAGGAGCGTAAGGTAGAGAAGCTGGACGCTCCCGAGGCTAAGGAAGGCGAGGAAGGCGAGGCTCCCGCACCCGCAAAGCGTCGTCGCGTTCGTCGCAACGAGGCTCCCAAGGCTGAGGAAGCTCCCGCAGCCGACGCCCCCAAGGCTGAGGAGGCTTCCGTAGAGGAGGCTCCCAAGGCTGAGTGAGACGCAGGCCGATTAATTAATCTTAAATAGCATATAAAGCTATGGCAGTAAACATAGAAGATATCAAGAAACTGCGCACCATGACGGGCGCAGGCATGATGGACTGCAAGAACGCCCTGGCCGAGACCAACGGCGACATCGAGGCAGCCATCGAAATCATACGTAAGAAGGGTCAGGCAGTAGCCGCAAAGCGCGAGGCCCGCAACGCCGCCGAGGGTTGCGTGTTCGCAGGCACCAACGGCGACTTCGCAGCCATCGCCACCCTGAAGTGCGAGACCGACTTCGTTGCAAAGAACGAGTCGTTCCGCGCCCTGGCCAAGACCATCCTCAACGCCGCTCTGGAGGCTAAGTGCAAGAGCGCCGAGGAACTGAAGGACCTGAAGATCGACGGCCGTACCGTAGCAGAGCACATCACTGACGAGATCGGTAAGACCGGTGAGAAGATGGAGCTCGGAGACTACGCTTGCCTCGAGGCTCCCAGCGTATGCAGCTACGAGCACCTGGGCAACAAGCTCGCCACCATCGTAGGCTTCAACCTTCCCGACGTACCTGCTGAGGTAGGTAAGGAAGTGGCCATGCAGGTAGCAGCCATGAACCCCGTATCGGTAAGTCGCGACGACGTTCCCAAGGAGATCGTTGACCGCGAGCTGGAGATCGCCGTTGAGAAGACCAAGGAGGAGCAGATCAAGAAGGCCGCCGAGGTAGCACTGAAGAAGGCCGGTCTGAACCCCAATCACTTCGACAGCGAGGACCACATCGAGAGCAACATCACCAAGGGCTGGATCACTGCCGAGGACGCTGAGCTGGGCCGCAAGGTGATGAAAGAGGCAGCCGAGGCAAAGGCCGCAAACCTCCCCGAGCAGATGATTCAGAACATCGCCAACGGCCGTCTGAACAAGTTCTTCAAGGAGAGCGTGCTGCTGGAGCAGGAGTATCACCGCGACGCCAAGAAGACCGTGAAGGAGTACCTGAACGGCGAGATGAAGGGCCTGACAGTGGTTTCCTTCTGCCGCGTGAACCTCAACGCAGACTGATTACGACACTGATTATAGCAAAAAGGAGCGGACATCCGCTCCTTTTTTTATTTAATCTCGAGAATCTCGATTAATCTCGATTATCTCGATTAATCGAGAATTATTCAATGACCTGGATGGTAGGGTTCACGAAGTAGACGCGCTGGGTGGCGCGCGTTATGGCGGTGTATATCCAGCGGTAGAATTCCGGGCCCAATGCCTCCGGGTCGATGCCGCCCATGTCGATGTACACATGCTTCCATTCGCCGCCCTGCGCCTTGTGGCAGGTGACGCAATAGGCGTACTTAGCCTGCAGCGCGTTGTAATACGGGCTGTTTAGTGCCGCGGCTATCTTTTCGGACAGCACGCCTTCGGTGTCGGCCATGATGCGGTTCATGAACCGTTCCATCTCCTCGCGGGGGATGGACGAGCCTTTGGCCATGAGGCTGCGCAGCATCAGCTGCGCGTTGATGATACGTCCGTCACCGAATTGCAACTCAACCTCGGTGAAGTATCGTCCATATACCTTCTCGGTGCGGCC
This sequence comes from uncultured Porphyromonadaceae bacterium, assembly GCA_905198125.1. Taxonomy (GTDB): domain Bacteria; phylum Bacteroidota; class Bacteroidia; order Bacteroidales; family Muribaculaceae; genus Lepagella. The sequence continues at coordinate 27,922 of CAJKBH010000008.1, read as the reverse complement.
GGTCCATGTCACTTCGGCCATGTCGCCGTTGGCTATGAGTCCGTTGCGGCCGTTCTGTTTGCCCCAGAAGTAATCGTTTTTAGTGATAACGAGCCGGTCGCCGCGTGACACGGGACTGTCGTAATCGAAAACCTGCTGACGGATGGCCTGGTTGAAGTCGTTGGCACGCCAGTTGGCGCGGGTTATTATCAGCGTTTCTTCCTGTCCGACCGACGAATACGAAGCGGCGAGTTCGTCGGGTAGTTCGCGTGAGGAAATGACCCTTACATCCCTGAATCCGGCCGTATCGATACACGGCTGAAGCTGCGTGTCGGGATGATACAGCAGATGTCGCATCAGCGTGGCGTTGTGAATTATGCCCGATTCCGCATCCTGGCGCATCGCCACGTCAAGGACATGGCAGTGGGGTATAAGTCCGAGGCTGCGCAGGCGGTCGGGGTTCATGGCATTGGCAATTGTCTGGCCCACGGGTGGAAGCTGAGCCTCGTCGCCCATCAGCAGCATCTTGCAGCCCGGAGCCGAATACACATGCTTCACCAGCATTGCCAACAGAGAGTCCGGCCCCTTGGAATCGGCTATCAGCGACGCTTCGTCAACGATAAACAGCGTGTCGCGGCTCTGGTTTGGCGCCACAACATAGCGCATCCCCGAAGCGTCCGACATATCGGGCCGGAACAGCCGGCGGTGAATGGTGCCGGCGGGATGTGCCGACATGCCCGACGCCACCTTGGCACCGCGGCCGGTGGGCGCTAATACCACCGTCTTGCGCTTGGCGGCGTCAAGAGCCTTGATCAGCGCGCCGACAAGCGACGTCTTGCCCGTGCCCGCATAGCCGTTCAGCACGAATACGTCGCACGGCGTGTCGGACACGGCGAACAGGCACATCCGTTTCAGCACCTCGTCCTGCTGTTCCAGGGGCCGGAACGGCAGTGTCGAGACCGCTGTCCTGTACAATTTTTCGGCGCTTTCGGCTACTGTCATTAATTAGCGGGTATTAAATTGTTTGAAATAAATTTAAACAGTTTCTTAATTGAGAAAAAATTAGTAATTTTGCGGTACGGAACGGGCGCGACATGGCGCCCCGCTGTCCGGCATTCAAATTTAGACAAAAATTGTGAATCGGACAAGAGAACGGTCCGTAAAAAGAAGAAACCCAATAATTAGATATAAATAAATATCAAAGCGATGAAAATTGAGAAAGTAATCGGACGCGAGATACTTGATTCCCGCGGCAATCCCACAGTAGAGGTAGACGTATATCTGGAGAGCGGCGTCATGGGCCGTGCAGCCGTACCGTCGGGTGCATCGACCGGTGTGAACGAGGCTCTGGAGCTGCGTGACAACGATCCCAAGCGTTACATGGGCAAGGGCGTTACGAAGGCCGTGGCCAACGTAAACGGTCCTATCGCCGAGGCTCTGATCGGCCACAGCGCACTGGATCAGATAGGCATTGACAAGATCATGATCGACCTGGACGGCACCGACACCAAGTCCAACCTCGGCGCTAACGCAATCCTGGGCGTATCGCTGGCAGTTGCCAAGGCAGCAGCCAACTATCTCGACATGCCTCTGTACCGCTACATCGGTGGCTGCGACACATACGTACTTCCCGTTCCGATGATGAACATCATCAACGGTGGCGCACACAGCGACGCTCCCATCTGCTTCCAGGAGTTCATGATCCGTCCCGTCGGCGCATGCTGCTTCAAGGAGGGTATCCGTATGGGCACCGAGGTGTTCCATCACCTGAAGAAAGTGCTGAAGGCCCGCGGCCTGAGCACCGCAGTGGGCGACGAGGGTGGTTTCGCTCCCAACCTGGACGGCACCGAGGATGCACTCAGCACTATCGTTAAGGCTATCGAGGATGCAGGTTATGTTCCCGGCAAGGACGTTACGATCGGTCTGGACGTTGCCAGCTCCGAGTTCTACAAGGACGGCGTTTACGACTACACCTGGAAGCAGGGTCCCGACGCTCCCAAGCGCACCAGCGCCGAGCAGGTCAAGTTCCTGGAGGAGCTGATCAGCAAGTATCCCATCGACTCCATCGAGGACGGTATGGCCGAGAACGACTGGGAAGGCTGGAAGATGCTGACCGACGCCATCGGCAGCAAGTGCCAGCTGGTGGGTGACGACCTGTTCGTAACCAACGTTAAGTATCTGGAGCGCGGTATCGCCGAGGGTTGCGCCAACTCGATCCTGGTCAAGGTTAACCAGATCGGTTCGCTGACCGAGACACTGCGTGCCGTACAGATGGCACAGCGCAACAACTACACCGCCGTTATCTCCCACCGTTCGGGCGAGACCGAGGACAGCACCATCGCTGACATCGCAGTTGCCATGAACGCAGGTCAGATCAAGACCGGTAGCGCAAGCCGTTCCGACCGTATGGCCAAGTACAACCAGCTGCTCCGCATCGAGGAGGAACTGGGCGACCGCGCAGTTTACGGCTACAAGAAGATCGCCAGAAAGTAAGATTGACGCATACGGAGCGGGGCTGTGCCTCAGGCATGACCCCACTCCCATAAATTATAAAGGCAGCCGGCTCGTCAGAGTCGGCTGCTTTTATTGTTACATGGATGTCAGGAACGCCTTCAGGTCCGAGACGTGTGGCGGGGTCCACACGTTTGTGCAGCCGCTGTATGCTTTTCTTGACACTATCGGGATTCTAAGCATTCTCGATGATCCAGCCGTCGATGGTGCGGGTCTCGGGCGAGATGTTGACGCCGACCTTGACGACGGGCTTCGGGTTGAGGGAGTTCTGGTAGGGGAGGGCGTACTGTTTCTTATCGATCTGCGCCAAAGCTTCCTCGGGCGTGCCTCCATACTTGAACTCGATGATGTAGATGGCCTTGGAGCCCTCCAACACCATGTCCATGCGGCCTTGGGACGTGCGTCGCTCCGCTTCCACCTGCAGCCCTACCAGACGCGAGATAATCAATATATCTTTCTGCCATTGCGACTCCTTGTCGGCATATGCCATATAGGGTATACCGGCCAGGAACGACTTCATCTCCTGTAGGAAACCTTCGATGTCGTCATTATCAATGAAGTCGTTAAGAGAGTTTACAAAATTATAAGCTCGACCCATATCCCATTTCTTAGCGGCCTCCATCAAATTCATGAAAAATCCCTTACGGACTTCCTTATTGGGATAGCCTAAGACGAAATTGTCTCTCCGTTGATTGTAATCCTTGATTGTGAGGTAACCGGTGTAGAAGCAGGTCAGCGCGAGGTTGTCGCCTAACACGTCGCCGCTCTCCAGCATAACTCGGGACATGACGGTGCCTTCCAGGTCAGGGGTTCCCCAGTCGTTTTCCAGGAACTGGTGAATCAGCCGTGTGGGAGTGCCTGACTGGAACCAGTAATCACCGATGCTGAGAGAATATAACGCTCTGACGAGGCTGAACGGGTTATATACGTCAATCAGATCCTCCGAGAAGTGATAGCCGTCGTATTGGGCCTTCAGTTTCAGTAATGTTTCTTCGTTGGTCCAGTTACGTTTCCGTGCCAGATCCTCAATGCCTTCTCGGAAATTCCTTTCAAGTTCGTCAAAGGTGATGCCGCAGATGGCCGAGTATTGCGGCAGAAGCGAGATGTCGACTATGTTGTTAAGGCCGCTGAAGATGTTGATCTGGCCGAGCTTGCTCACACCCGTCAGGAACACGAACTTAAGGCAGTCGGTATTTGACTTCATCACTCGGTAGAAGTCGTGAAGGATCTTGCGGTTAAGTCTCTCCAGTTCCGGTTTGTCGTGGACGTCGACGATGGGGCTGTCGTACTCGTCGATAAGCACGACTACCTGTTGACCGGTGTTGTCATGGATATGACGGATTAATTTGCTGAACCTCAGATCGACCGGATCCTCTCTGTCGAATTCCCCATATTCCTTCTCCCATTCGTCGAGGAAAGATCTCAATACTCTGGGCAGGTCCCCGTCCGTGTTGTATCCGCTACGGGTGAAGTCCATGCGCAGCACGGGGTACTTGGTCCATTCCTCAGGCTCCAGCGTGTCGAGGGCCAGGCCCTTGAACAGCTCGCGGTCGGCGTTGAAATATGAATACATGGTGGATAGGAGCATGCTTTTGCCGAAGCGGCGCGGGCGGCTCAGAAAGTAAAACTTGCCTGTATTCACAAGCTGATGGATATACATGGTCTTGTCCACGTATTTATAACCGCCTCTGATTATTTCCCTGAAGCTTGATTCGCTGACCGGATACTTGACCATACGGATATTCTTTTTAATAACTTTTTGTTCTTGTCTGTGCGCGGCCGTGGACAGCCTGCGCTACTATTCCTCTACAAAGTTAACAAATTTCAAACAAAAAACATAAAGTGACTGTGGGATTTAGCAGAAGATTTGGGAATTATGATTGGGTGGTTGACATTTTTTTAGTAATTTTGTGGTTTAGCTGTCAATTTGCATTGATACAACAATAACATCACACAATAATACGATTATGAAGCAAGACGACGAGAACGTTTACACCACCGAGACGGGACTGCCGGAGAACGCGTTCAGGGAACTGGGCGCCGACGAGGAGTACGTGCCGGTGATGCATCCGGCGCACGACCAGAAGGAAGTGACCGTGTATTCGGTGGGCATGGGCCTGCTGATGGCCATCATCTTCAGTGCCGCCGCGGCCTATCTGGGCCTGAAAGTAGGCCAGGTGTTCGAGGCCGCTATTCCTATCGCCATCATCGCGGTGGGTCTCAGCTCGGCATTGAAGAAGAAGAACGCACTGGGCCAGAACGTGATAATCCAGAGCATCGGCGCATGTTCGGGCGTGATTGTGGCCGGTGCCATCTTCACGCTGCCCGCGCTCTACATCCTGCAGGACACTTATCCTGACATAGTGGTGAATTTCTATCAGATATTCCTCTCGTCGCTGTTGGGCGGCATCCTGGGTATCCTGTTCTTCATTCCCTTCCGCAAGTATTTCGTGAAGGATATGCACGGCAAGTACCCCTTCCCGGAGGCCACGGCCACCACACAGGTGATAGTGTCTGGCCAGGCCGCGTCGGCCAGCGGCGACAACAGTCAGGCCAAGACGCTGGTAATCGCCTCGCTGATAGGTGGTATCTACGACTACATCGTGGCCACCTTCGGATGGTGGGCCGAGACCGTGACCACCACCTGCGCGCAGTGGGGCCAGACCATAGCCGAAAAGACCAAATTAGTGTTCAGCTGCAACACCGGCGCCGCACTGCTCGGTCTGGGTTACATAGTAGGTCTGAAATACGCCTTCGTTATCTTCGCCGGCTCCATCTTCGTGTGGTGGATCATCATACCGCTGATGGGCACCTACGGCTCGCCTGAGTTCCAGGCTATGGCGCCGGACGTAATCTTCAAGGACTATGCCCGTATGATCGGTATCGGCGGTATCGCCATGGCCGGCGTTATCGGCATCATCAAGTCGTGGAACATCATCGTCAACGCCGTGTCGCTGGCCGGCCGCGAATTCAAGGGCGCAGCCGCCACAGGCAAGCAGGTGCGCTGGCAGATGGACCTGTCGATGAAGAAGGTTGTGTTCTTCATCGCCCTGGCTCTGTTGGCAGTGCTGCTGTTCTTCTGGTTCGGCGTGATCCATACCTTTTGGCAGGCACTCGTGGCATGGGTAGTGGTGACTCTGATAGCCTTTCTGTTCACCACCGTGGCCGCAAACGCCATAGCCATCGTCGGCTCCAACCCCGTGTCGGGCATGACGCTGATGACGCTGATCATCGCCTCGGCCATCTTCGTGGCCATCGGACTTAACGGCACAAGCGGCATCGTCGCCTCCATGGTGATCGGCGGTGTGGTCTGCACCGCACTCTCCATGGCCGGCGGTTTCGTGACCGACCTTAAGATAGGTTACTGGCTCGGCTCGACGCCCAAGAAGCAGGAGACCTGGAAATTCCTCGGCACCCTCGTGTCGGCCGCAACTGTCGGCGGCGTAATCATCGTGCTGAACAAGGTGTACGGCTTTACCGGTGACAACGCCCTTGTGGCACCGCAGGCAAATGCCATGGCCAAGGTGATCGAGCCGCTGATGATGGGCGGCGACACCCCCTGGATACTCTATATGGTAGGCGCCATCCTCGCACTGATACTCAACTGGCTGGGCGTGCCCGCGCTGGCATTCTGCCTCGGCATGTTCATCCCCTTGTCGCTCAATACCCCGATGCTTGTCGGAGGTGCAGTGGCTTATTTCGTGCAGCACAGCAGCAAGGACAAGAAGGTGGCTTCGGCCCGTCACGACCGCGGAACGCTGCTGTCGTCGGGACTTATAGCCGGCGGCGCGCTGTTCGGCGTGTTCGCCGCCATCACACGCTTCTGCGGATTCGAGTACACCACTCCCGGCAGTCCCCTGTTCACCCAGACTCTCGGCGTGATAGTATATCTGCTCCTTATCGCTTATCTCTACTGGGATTCCAAGCGCGCCAAAGTGCTGAAATAATCAAAATCATGTTGTAAAACATAAGCAATTAACGAATTATTTCCATAATTGCCGATTATTTAGTAATTTTGCAGTGTAATAGCGGGCGGTAATGCCTGCGGATAACAAGATTAGACAACGATAAGAAACTACGAATAATGAAAGCGTATGTATTTCCGGGCCAGGGTGCCCAGTTTGTGGGAATGGGCAAGGACCTGTACGACAACAATGCCGAAGCCCGCGATTTGTTTGAGAAAGCCAACGAGATCCTTGGCTTCCGCATCACAGACCTGATGTTCAACGGAACCGAGGAGGACCTGAAGCAGACCAAGGTGACGCAGCCTGCCATATTCCTTCACAGCGTATTGCTGGCCAAGAACCTTGGCGACGACTTCAAGCCGTCGATGGTGGCCGGCCACAGCCTCGGCGAGTTTTCCGCGCTGGTAGCAGCCGGTGCGCTGAGCTTTGAGGAGGGTCTGAAGCTCGTGTCGAAGCGCGCACAGGCCATGCAGAAGGCATGCGAGGCCCAGCCCTCGACCATGGCAGCCGTATTGGCTCTGCCCGACGAGAAGGTTGAGGACATCTGCAATAGCGTGGAGGGCATCGTGGCCCCCGCCAACTATAACTGCCCCGGACAGGTGGTTATCTCCGGAACCGTCGAGGCCATCAACGAGGCATGCGAGAAGATGAAGGAAGCCGGAGCCAAGCGTGCATTGGTGCTGAAGGTGGGCGGAGCGTTCCATTCGCCCCTGATGCAGCCCGCACAGGAGGAATTGGCCGAGGCCATCGCAGCAGCCAAATTCACCACGCCCGTCTGCCCCGTATATCAGAACGTGGACGCCAAGCCTCACACAGATCCCGAGGAGATCAAGGCCAACCTGATCAAGCAGCTCACGGCTCCCGTGCGCTGGACTCAGGACGTACAGGCCATGATTGCCGACGGTGCCGACGACTTCACCGAGCTCGGCCCGGGCAAGGTGCTGCAGGGTCTGATCAGCAAGATCAACAAGGAAGTGGCCGTAAGCGGTCTGAGCTAAAAAGCTTGATACTGTCAGTGCGGCGTATGCCGTCAGGACTTCTAATAAAAGAATAGACATGAATATCGCGATAGTCGGCGCCAGCGGCGCCGTAGGCGCGGAATTCCTGAGAGTGCTCGAGGAGCAAGCCTTCCCCGTGGACAGTCTTAGACTGTTCGGTTCGAAGCGCTCCACGGGCACTTCGCGTAAATTCCGTGGCAAAGAATATATAATCGAGGAACTGACCCACGACTCCGATTTCAGCGGCGTTGAGATAGCCTTCACGTCGGCCGGAGCATCCGTGAGCAAGGAATATGCCGAAACCATCACGCGCCACGGCACGCTGATGATCGACAACTCGTCGGCCTTCCGCATGGATCCCGACGTGCCCTTAGTAGTGCCCGAGGTAAACGGCGAGGATGCCTTCAATCATCCGCGCAACATCATAGGCAATCCCAACTGCACTACCATCCAGATGGTGGTGGCGCTGAAGCCCATCGACGACGTGTCGCACATCAGGCGTGTGCATGTGGCCAGCTATCAGGCCGCTTCCGGAGCGGGTGCGAGCGGTATGGACGAGCTTGCCCTTCAGACATGCCAGATAGCCCGCGGCGAGGAACCGACCGTAAAGAAATTCCAGCATCAGCTGGCGCATAACGTCATCCCTCACATAGATGTGTTCATGGACAACGGATACACCAAGGAGGAGATGAAGATGTACAACGAGACGCGCAAGATAATGCACAGCGACATCGAGGTGTCGGCCACGTGTGTGCGTGTTCCCGTGATGCGCGCCCACAGCGAGGCTATCTGGGTAGAGACCGAGGAGCCTGTATCGCTTGAGACGGCTGAGAACGCACTGCGCAACGGCGAGGGACTGGTGTACGTGGATCTGGGCAATCCGGAGCATCCCTGTTATCCGATGCCCAAGGACATAGCCGGCAAGGACCCCGTGTATGTGGGCCGTCTGCGCAAGGACCTGGCCAACCCCAACGGACTCAGCTTCTGGGTGGTGGGCGACCAGATCAAGAAGGGCGCAGCCCTGAATGCCGTGCAGATCGCACAGTACATGATCGCACATAAAAAGTAATAAAGGTATGTCCGGGTGTGGATCCGGACATATCACCAATTAGGAACGCTACCTAAGAGTGTGTTTACTTTTAAATCAAATTGAAGTTTAAATAATCACTCTATTCATTAGGTAAAACGGTTTAAAAGTAAACACACTCTAAATCGGAGAACATGGAACAGAAGACGAATGAAAGGCTTGAGCTTGCTCGCCGCATAATAGAAGGAACCGGAACGAGTCTGTTTCTTACAGGTAAGGCCGGAACCGGCAAGACCACCTTTCTGCGCAACCTGCGCTCGTCGAGCCGCAAGCGCATCGTGGTGTGCGCCCCGACCGGCATAGCCGCCATCAATGCCGGCGGCGTGACGCTGCACAGCTTCTTCCAGCTGGATTTCGGGCCGTTCGTTCCCGGCATGAACAACGGCACGCGCCGCAAGTTCTCGTACAGCAAGGAGAAGCTGCGCATCATCCGCGGCATGGATCTGCTCGTTATCGACGAGGTGTCGATGGTACGCGCCGACCTGCTGGATGCCGTGGACGACGTGCTGAGACGTCTGCGCGACCGCACCAAGCCCTTCGGCGGCGTTCAGCTCCTGCTCATCGGCGACCTGCAGCAGCTGGCGCCGGTGGTCAGGGAGGAGGAACGGCACCTGCTGGAAGGACGTTACAAGTCGCTGTTCTTCTTCGATTCCGTGGCCTTGCAGCAGTTGCCGTACGAGACTGTGGAGCTAAACGAGGTGTTCCGTCAGAAGGACGCCGACTTCCTCGGGATGCTCAACGCCATACGCGAGAACCGCGCCGACAAGACGGTGCTTGACAAACTGAACTCCCGTTGCATCCCCGGTTTCAATCCCGGCGACGACGAGGGCTATATACGCCTCACCACGCACAACGGCATAGCCAACGACATAAACCGGCAAAAACTTGACGAACTCCCTTCGCTGCCGCATGTATTTGAATGTCATATCGAGGGCAAGTTCCCCGAAACGTCATATCCGGCCGATCCGGAGCTGACCCTTAAGGTCGGCGCGCAGGTGATGTTCATAAAGAACGATACGGGTATGGACCGCGCCTATTACAACGGCATGATAGGCCAGGTCGTGGCCATCGACGAGGAATATGGAGTGGCCGTGCGTCCGCAGGAGGGGGGCGAGATTATCCAGGTGCTCCCTGTGGACTGGGACAATATCTCGTACACCGTCAATCCCGAGACGAAGGAGATTGTAGAACACAAGGAGGGTACATTTACGCAATTTCCGCTGAAATTAGCGTGGGCCGTGACCATACACAAGAGCCAGGGCCTGACCTTCGACCGTGCCATCATTGACGTGAAGCGCAGCTTCGCACACGGACAGACGTACGTGGCGTTGTCGCGATGCCGCACGCTGCAGGGACTGGTGCTGGTGAATCCTGTTTCGCCATCTTCCATAATCAATGACACTTCGGTCGACCGATTCTACAACGACCATAACTGCGACGACATAGACGAGGCGCATCTCGACATATTGGAGCGGCAATATAAGGTCGGTCTGCTGGATGATCTGTTCAATTTCCGGCAGATGTTCGCTGCTATGGAGGGCGTGATGCGGCTGTATCAGGAGAACTTCATGCGCAAGTTCCCGGCAATAGTGCAGGACTGGGTGCAGATGTACGAGACAAAGAGCCGCGAGATAAACAAAGTGGCCGACACGTTCCGCCATCAGTATTCGCGCCTGGCGATGGAAGGCTCGCGTTCGGAGCAGGTGTTGGGCGAGCGTGTCAAGGCCGCTTGCAAATACTTCGTCGGCCAGCTTATGCCTGTCGTGGATCTTGCCACGAAAGCCATCCGCAACAGCGACAACAAAGCCGTGCGCTCGAAGCTTCAGGACCGTCTCGAGCTGTTTGAGGACCTGTTGACGGCCAAGCGCATGCTGCTGAATAATTTCATCAGCAGGCAATTCAGCATCGACGTTTACCTTGATCTGAAGGCGGAGGTGATGCTGCGCAACGTCACCCCCAAGCCCACGCGTGAAACCAAGAAGAAAACGCGTAAGGCAACGATGTCGGATAGCAAACCGATGTTGTCGGACGAAGAATTCGAGGAGATAGACCGTTACGTGCATCCCGAGAACTACGAATGGCCCGACCATCCGGAGCCTGCGAAGAAACAGCGTCGCACTGAGAAATCTCCCAAAACTCCCAAGCCTGTAAAGAAGCCGACCACGGAGATTACGCTTGAATTGTACCGTCAAGGCAAAAGTGTGAGCGAGATAGCCGAGATACGCGGACTTGTCAGAAGCACCATAACGGGACACTTGCTTAAAACCTTGCCAGATCAGGACTTGGAAGAATACGTCCGGAAGAATATCGATGAGGCATTGCGCGCGAGTGAAGGCGTATCTCGATGACACCCCCATACTGCCGAACACGATATCCGGCGTGCGCGATGCGATAGGAGGCGAGCCGGCCTGGGACGACATCCGCTTCCTGCTCCGGTATTACCACCGCGAACTCACGCCCCTGCTTCCGAACCCCGCTGCCGATCCCGCCGCCGATTCCTTTGCTGATCCGTTTTCTGCCATAGCCAACGAGCCATCAGCCTCCTACGGCACCCCCTCCGACTTCATCGAAGAAGAATAGTTATTCGGGCTGGGGGAGGTGGAGGATGGACGGGGAGACGCGGAGGACGTACTGCCAGGCGGCGTCGTGGTCGTAGGGGATGGTGCCGTCCATGATGGCTTCCTTCACGGCGTCCTTGATGTCGGCTATCTCCTTGCCGGGCGTCAGGTGGTAATACTCCATTATCTCGTTGCCGTTCACGGGATTCTTCCAGTTCCTCAGGGCGTCGGCGTCGGCGATGTCGCTCATGCGGTGGCGCAACCGCTCGAAGCCGTCCAGCTGACGGCGTACCTTTGCCGGATTCTTCGACGTGATGTCGGCCTCGGCCAAGGTCATCAGGTCGTCCAAGTCAGCTCCGGCGTCCGTAATGAGTCGGCGTACGCCGGAATCGGTCACGCCCTCCTCGCCGACAGACTGGGGACGCATGTGCAGCCCTACGAGCTTGGCCACATACTTCATGTGGTCGTTCATGGGCAGCTTCAGTTTGCGGAAGATGCGCGGCACCATCTTCTCTCCAACAATGTTGTGATTATGGAACGTCCAGCCCAGGCGGTCGTCATATTTCTTGGTGACGGGCTTGCCTATATCGTGCAATAGAGCGGCCCAGCGTAGCCATTCGTTGTCTGACTTGGCCGCCACGTTGTCCACCACCTGCAGAGTGTGCAGGAAGTTGTCCTTATGTCCGATGCCTTCCACTGTCTCAACGCCCTTCAGCTCAAGAATGGGAGGGAAGGCATATTTCAATAGTCCTGCGCGGTCCATCAGCTTGAAGCCGACGGAAGGCACGGCCGAACGCATCATCTTACCCAACTCGTCGTTGATGCGCTCGCGCGTGATGATCTGAAGACGGTCGGCGTTGCGCTTCAGTGCTTCGAAAGTTTCGGGCGAGATCTCGAAACCCAGCTGCGTGGCGAACCGTACGGCACGGAGCATTCGCAACGGGTCGTCGCTGAAAGTTATGTCCGGGTCGAGCGGAGTACGGATTATCTTCTTGGCCAGGTCGGCCAGGCCGTCGAACGGGTCTACCAGCTCGCCGAAGCGGGCTTCGTTCAAGCAGATGGCCATGGCGTTGATGGTGAAGTCGCGGCGGTTCTGGTCGTCGGTCAGGGTGCCGTCCTCCACGATGGGATTTCGGCTCTCGCGACGGTATGATTCGCGGCGCGCGCCTACGAATTCCAGTTCAAGTCCGCGATGCTTCATCTGCGCCGTGCCGTAGTTGGCGTACACGGCCACGGGTACATGCGGGCCTAACTCGCGGGCCACGGCCTCTGCCAGTTCTATGCCCGAGCCTACGGTCACGAAATCGATGTCGTGGCTGGGGCGCTCCAGGAATATGTCGCGCACGTAACCGCCTACTACATAAACCTCGCGGCCTATGCTGTCGGCCACTTGGCCGATGCGACGGAAGATAGGGTTCGTTAAGTCGTCCTTAAGATTCATTAATTCGGGTTATAATTGGGGGACGGCGGACAAGGAGCCGCGGGCTCCTTGCACAGTCGCCTGCTATTTTAGCTGTTTATGGGGTTAAAGTCAATGCAGCCAGTATTACAGCTGTTTGAGGGTTTCGTCAAGCTCAGTGAGGTTGCTGAGGCCGTCGTCGGTCACGACGTAGGTGTTTTCGATGCCGACGGCTCCTACTTCCGGGATGACGAACTTGGGCTCCAATGCAAGCGTGGTATGCTTCAGCAGCGGGTCGGCGTTGCGTTCCATCACCACCGGCATCTCGTTCAGCTCGATTCCCACTCCGTGCCCGATGAAAGGCACCTTGTGGTTATGGCCCATGAAATATTCGTGCAGACCGGCCTCGTCGGCTAACTTTGCCGCGCGACGGTACATGTCGCCTATCCTGATGCCAGGCACGGAGAACTTCTCCAGGTCGCGCAAAATGTCGATGGAGCACTGATGCGCGCGCATGGCCAGGTCGGACACATGGCCGATGTACCAGCAGCGCGTCATGTCGGTCTGATAGCCGTTGAAGCCGCCGTTCATGTCCACCATTACCGTCATGCCGGGTTTCATTATCTCGCCGCTCGCACCTACGGGAAGGGACGGATCGGTGCCCGCGCCGCCCATCGAGAAATCGTAAGGACTCGGGGCGTCGGCGTTGGGACCTGACAGCACGGAACCCATGTTGAGCTGCATCTTGTTGCCCGACACGCGCAGATAGCCCAGGCATCCGGCACGGCGCAGCACGCGTTCTATCTCGATCTGGAATTCCAGGTCGGTCATGTCCTCCTGATAGCAATGCTTTATCTCGGAATATACGGCTGTCTGGCGCAGACCGTCCTGCCGCATCAGCTTCAGCTCGTAGTCGGTCTTGATGGCGCGTGCGCGGCGCATCACCGGCGTGGCGTCCTTCAGTTCCGAACCGGGGAAAATGGCATGGAGACGCTGAATCTCGCTATAATACAGATCCTGCAGCTCCATGCCGATGCGACGGGGCATATCGTAGCCCTCCTTCTTCAGCACGTCGGCTATCATTTCCGGCTTGCGTATCTCGCGTGTCAGCGGGCTGTCGGCCTTTGACGGCGGTATCAGGAAAAACACCGGGTCGCCGTCCGCCGGCACATAGATATATCCTCGGAACACACCCCCTGCAAGATAATACAGATTGGTGGGTGCGCCGATAAGCATGGCGTCCATTTCGGCCATCGCCATATTGTAGCGGGCTTTGTCCAGACGAAGCTGAAATTCCTGAGTTTTGTCAGCGTGAAGCAGAGTCAGATCCATTGCAATCAATTTTTATACCCACGTTTCGCAGTCCTTGCGATGAATTTTTGCCCGATAACGGAGTGAGACACACCGAAAGGCCGCGTTTCAGAGGCATGTTGTGTGACAAGGTGACAGTGTGTTCGCAGATGCCGTATCGTGCCGGGTCAACAGGGGCGGCGTTATCGTCGAACAGTCTCAGGCGCACGGTGTCGGTCCGGATGTCGCCGTTCTCGTCGGCGATGTCGTAACGCACCGGAATCTCGCCCAACGGACTCCGGGCGTCATATCGCACCGCTAAGGTCAGGCTAACCAGCGTGCCGTACAGCGTGGTGTCAGTGATTTCCGGCTCGAAGCAACGGGTGTCGTATGCGTTCCATCCATCAGCAGGGATGTCGGCGTAATGCGAATATATCGTATCGTTCACCCTGCGGCACCCCGAACCGAACAGCACCCACAGCACTGTCATCATAATGAAAACGTACCCGGACCTCATTCGGTTTTAAATTACGGTTTATTCCTGCGGTTTTTTGTCGCCCTGTTTCTTCTGTTGCTGCTGACGCTGCCTGTGACGGTTCTGGTTCTGCTGGCCGTTCTGCACACCTTCGCGTTTTTGGTTTGGCTGCTGGCCTCCTTCGCGCTTCTGGTTTGGCTGCCGGTCATCCTTCTTCTGATTGCCGTTGTTGCCATCCTTGCGGGCGGCGTTCTGCCTGTTGTTGCCTTTTTTCTTGCGGCGTCGCGACTTATCGAATCGGGTCAGGTCGTCCTGCTCTGCCAGGTCCACCACCTTCTTCTGCTCGTCCTCGGCGCGCTGGTCGTCGGTAAGCAACGAATCGGGCTTTATTCCCTGCTTGTTCAGGGCCACAATCTCGAAGGCACGTTCGGCCGATATGGTCACTAAGTTGGCCGGTATCTTGCGGTCGGTGCTGTATGTCACCATACGCGCCAGGATGTCGCTCTTGAACAGGTAGTACAGGTTGTCCTTTGTCTCCAGCTGGATGTCCTTGCCCGGAATCTGCTTCTGGGCCTCGGCATATACGGCGGTCTCGAAATTGATGCAGCACTTCAGCTTGGCGCACTGGCCGGCCAGTTTCTGCGGACTCATGGACAGGTCCTGGATGCGGGCGGCGCCGGTGCCTACGGAATTGAACTTGGTCATCCACTGCGAGCAGCACAGCGGGCGTCCGCAGGGACCGATGCCGCCGATGCGGCCGGCCTCCTGACGCGCACCTATCTGGCGCATCTCCACGCGCACCTTGAATGTCTCGGCCAGCACACGTATCAGCGTGCGGAAATCCACGCGCTCGTCGGCTATGTAGTAGAATATGGCCTTGACGCCGTCCGCCTGATACTCCACGTCGCCTATCTTCATGTCGAGGCTCAGGTCCTCGGCAATCTTACGCGCGCGTATCATAGTGTCATGCTCGCGGTCGTGGGCCTCCTCGGCGCGTTCCATCTCGGTCTTGGTGGCAAACCGCAGCACCTTTTTCAGCTCCTGGTCGTCCTTGAGCTGAGCCTTGCGCATCTGCAGGCGCACCAGACGCCCCGTCATGTTGACGCGGCCTATGTCATAGCCCGGCGATGACTCCACCACCACCATGTCGCCTATGTGCAGATCCAGCGGCTCGGCGTTGACGTAATAGCCGGTGCGCGTGTTCTTGAAGGCTACCTCGACTATGTTGCAGTCGTCGTTGCCCGACACGCCGTCCAGCCAGTTCAGCGCCTGCAGTTTGGCGCGCGGACACCCGTCGCCGAACCCTTGGGACTTTATTGACTTGTCCATAGGGCTTGGTTATTTGGCGAAGCTTACGGCGCGCGTCTCGCGGATCACGGTTATCTTGACCTGACCCGGATATGTCAGCTCGTCCTGAATCTTCTTGGCTATTTCGGTCGACAGTTTTTCGGTCTCCTCGTCGCTGATCTTGTCGGCTCCCACTATCACGCGGAGTTCGCGGCCCGCCTGGATGGCGTATGTCTTAAGCACGCCAGGGTAGGAGAGTGCCAGTTGTTCCAGGTCGTTGAGGCGCTTGATGTATGCCTCCACTATCTCGCGGCGCGCGCCGGGACGAGCGCCCGAAATGGCGTCGCACACCTGTACGATGGGCGCTAAGAGCGAAGTCTGCTCCACCTCGTCGTGGTGAGCGCCGATGGCGTTGCAGATGTCGGGTTTCTCCTTGAACTTCTCGGCCAGTTTCATACCGAGCAAAGCGTGCGGCAGTTCCGGCTCGTCGTCGGGCACCTTGCCGATGTCGTGCAGCAGACCCGCGCGGCGTGCCTTCTTGGGATTGAGGCCCAGTTCGCTGGCCATCACGGCGCAGAGGTTGGCCGTCTCGCGGCTGTGCTGCAGCAGGTTCTGGCCATACGACGAACGATATTTCATCTTGCCCACCATGCGGATCAGTTCCGGATGCAGGCCGTGGATGCCCAGGTCGATGGTGGTGCGCTTACCGGTCTCGATGATTTCTTCCTCCACCTGCTTGCGCACCTTGGCCACAACCTCCTCGATACGGGCGGGATGAATACGGCCGTCTGTCACGAGCTGATGCAGCGCCAAGCGCGCCACCTCGCGGCGCACGGGGTCAAAGCCCGACAGCACGATGGCCTCGGGAGTGTCGTCCACTATGATCTCGATGCCGGTAGCGGCCTCCAATGCGCGGATGTTGCGTCCCTCGCGGCCGATGATGCGTCCCTTGATCTCGTCGTTGTCGATGTGGAATACGGTCACGGAGTTCTCCACGGCCGTCTCTGTGGCAACGCGCTGTATGCTCTGTATCACTATGCGCTTTGCCTCCTTGTTGGCGGTCATCTTGGCGTCGTCCATGATGTCGTTGATGTAGCCGGCGGCCGCGGTCTTGGCCTCGTCCTTGAGGCTTTCTATCAGTTTCTCGCGGGCCTCGTCGGCGCTGAGTCCGGAGATGCGCTGCAGTTCCTCACGAGCCTGACGGCCGATGTGCTCCAGCTCCTGGCTGCGGGCCTCCAGCACCTGCTCGCGGTTGTCCAGATTGCTTTTCAGCGTGTCCAGTTCGCGCTTGCGGCGCTGGTTCTCGCCCTGCATCTGGTTCAGCTCGCGTTCGCGCTGCTTGGCGCGCTGCTCCGAGCTCTGGGCCTTCTGCAGCTTCTGCTGCGCCTGACGGTCGGCCTCGGCCAGTATCTTCATCTGCTCCTCCTTGGCCTGGAGTTGCATCTTTTCCTTGATCATGTCGGCCTCTCTGCGGGCTTCCTCGGTGATGCTGCGGGCGTGGCTCTGAGCGTTAGAACGGCTCACGTACAGGCCGCACAGCACTCCGGCTGCCGCCGCAAACACCGCTATGATGATCCATATTGCTGTTCCCATTTCTATTGTGTTCTATATCGGTTCTGTTTATAATTCCGAAAGTTAATAATTAATTCATGGTCATATACAACAAAGCCGCCGGACCGTGACAGTTCACAGTCCCGACAGCTCATGGTGACGACTTGAAACCTGGAAAATTCGGGATGTATACAGAATCAGGACTCCGCAGGGGACTCCATGTTGTCGACAATCTGCCGGCATTCGGCCACAATGTCGTTGGCACGTTCCACTCGCTGGCTCAGTTCCATATAGAAATTGGCGAACTGATATGCCACCATGGCCAGTATCTCGCGGTCGGTGCGCTTGGTGAACTTATGCCGCCACGAGTTGTATAGGGTAGAGACCCTGGTTTCGACGTCGCGGACAAAGTCCTGTTGGGAGAAAGGGACGGTCAACGGTATGAGGCAACCGCCTATATTTAGTGTCATCTGTATATATTCCGTGTTGTCCATCGGTTGCAAATTGTGGAGCTTCTCGGGGAAGCTCCTGTCATTCCTTGAGCATGTCAAGGCAACGGTCGATGTTGCGGATCAAATGGGCGATACGGCGGCGTGCCACCACCAGAGTGTCGGGGTCGTCGGCCAGCTTGTGGCTGACGGCAAGAAACTCCACGTCCTTCAGGGCGCGGTCTCTCGACTCACGGGCTTCGGAGGCTTCGCGCCTCAGGTTGGCGTTCTCCTCCTCCAGCGTGCGGTTGCGTTGCTCCAGTTCCCGGTATTTTCCGGCCAGGGCCTCCAGGCGCCTTTCCAGATTCTCCAGTTCATTCAGCAGATTCGCAGCCATCTCTCCCAAATTTTTACAAAGTTACGAAAAAATCGCGATTCTTACAAATGTAAACCTATCACCGCCTCCCGGTGTTGTAGTTTAAAAAGTTAAATGAGTTTAGAAAGTTAAGAGAATTCCACTTCATGGTCTAAACTGTTATCTTAACTTTTTCAACTTTATAAACTCTATAAACTGATTGAATATGAACAAGGTTATGAAGAAAGTGGCGCCGGCGCTGGCGGTGCTGGCCATTGCGGGCAACTGGATGCCGGCCGATGCGTGTACGCGCGTGGTGTACAAGGGGCTGGATTCCCTCTTTGTGGTGGCGCGCTCGCTCGACTGGAAGACTCCGATTCCCACCAATATCTATGTATATCCGCGCGGCATCGAGAAACAGTCGTCCAATCTGCCCGATGCCATCCGCTGGAAATCGAAATACGGTGCCGTCTATGCCGTGGGCTACGACGGAGGCATCACGGAAGGAATGAACGAGAAGGGGCTGGTGATCAACGGCCTGTTCTGTAAGACTGCCGTTTACGAAAAGATGACGGCCGACAGCGACAAGCCCTATATGTCGCTGGCCGTGTTCGTGGCGTGGCTGCTGGACAACAACGCCACGGTGCCCGAGGTGCGCGCACAGCTGGAGAAGCGGGACTTCCGCATCCAGGGCGCCACTTTCGACGGCGGAACAGTATCGACCCTGCACTGGGGCGTGACCGACGCCACGGGGCAGAGCATGATTTTCGAGTTTACCGGCGGCGATCTGAAATGCTATGACATGGAGGACTACCGCGCCATGACCAACGATCCCGAATGGCCCGACATGAGGGCGATAGTGAACTATTGGGAAAAGATCGGGGGCAAGAACATGATGCCGGGCACCGTGACCAGTCCCGATCGGTGCGTGCGCGCCAACTATTTCGCCCATCATGTCCAGCCCGTCAACGAGACCGACTTAGGCGTCTCCATAGCCCGCAGTGTATTAGTGAATTCCTGTGTGCCTTATACTTATCTGGTCGAAGGGGAGCCTAACCTCAGCTCGACCCAGTGGCGCAGCTATTCCGACATCCGCGACCTGCGCTATTACTTCGAGATCGTGACCAATCCGGGATACTATTACGTGGACCTGAACAAGATTGACCTTAACCGTAAGGAAATATACCGTCTCGACACCTCGAAATACACGGAGATAGTCGGCTGCGCCAACAAATACCTGGAGCGTCATAAGGGATTCACGCCGATGTATTGACCCTAAAAATTTGTGTATATAGCAAATAAGTGCTAATTTAGCGAAAAATTAGCGTTATGAATAAAGGAAAACTTATAGTAGGAGCCGTGGCGCTGCTGGGCGTCACGGCTGCGTGTTCTCATAAGGCCACGGAGCAGGCTGAGAAACCTAAGCCCGGACTGGTTGCGGTTGCTGGCCCGACGACCGGTTATATACCCCGCGCCACGGTGTTCAAGATGAGTGGCCCGTATGCCGACAAGGTGGCCGTAACGCTCGACGCACAGGGCAATCTGACATACTATCCTGCGCCGGGCGACATCACGAAATCGTCGATGCCCGTTTATCTCAAGGACGGCTGGTGGCTCAACTGCCAGGGACTGTCGGCCAACTCGGTTTTCACCGACTGGACCTTCACCGATTATGCGGCGCTGCCCGCTACGCCGTCGCCATCCGAGATTAAGGCGCACATAATTCCCGGCGCCGTGGTCACCGCCATGGAGCGCACCGCAGTGCCCGTGACCGAGGCCATGCGGAACCTGGACAAGATCAAGGCAAACCTCTGAGTGATCAGAGCTGCCGGAGGTATCTGAGTGATCAGAGGTATCCGGCGGACTCTTGATTTTTTATTTGACTTTTCAACTATTCTAATACCTGACTTCATGAATTGTAAACGTGTGTTATGTACAGCGGCGGTCGCGTCGCTGGCTTTCGGCGTGTATGCCGCCACACCGGTGTTCCGTCACCGGTTCGATTCGGCCAAGGATGATTCCGGCCGGTACGCCGGACAGACCATGTCGGGCGCCGTGCTGACCAAAATAGGCAACGAAGGGATCGTTGACCTCGGTACCGCAGGGGGATGGTTCGACTTCGGAACATCGCTCGGCAACGTCATCAAGAACTTGAAAGGCGACTATGCCATCGTGGCCAACCTGATGATACCTTCCACCACATCGCTTGGCGCCAACGGTAACTTTATCTTCAATTTCGGACAGTCCAGTTCCGCCGGTTATGCTTTCTTAGGCGCCAACCAGAGCCGCTATTCCATCAGTAAGACCAATTGGAGCGGCGAGCAGACCGTCAGTCCCGACATGCGGTTTCCGCAGGGAGAGTGGGTCAACGTGGCCGTGGTGCAGAAAGGTGGTAAGGCTTACGTATGGATCAACGGCGTGCAGAAGGCCCAGGCCGACATCGCGCTGCACCCCTCCGACCTCGGAGCCACCGTGCAGAACTGGCTGGGACGTTCCCCCTACAACGGCGACGTGATGCTGAACGACGCCAAATATGCCGACTTCAGGATTTACGACACGGCGCTGAACGACGCGGAGATTGCAGAACTGGCCGCCGACCCCGTATTGGCCGAGCTTAACAAGGATGTGTATGCGCAGGCCATCGACGACCTGCTGAAGGCGCGCACGTTCGATTTCAGTCAGGTGCGTTCGGACCTCAATCTGCCAGTGCAGTTCGGCAACGGCATAACGGGCAGCTGGCAGTCGAGCAATGACAAGGTGATCACGCCTCAGGGCGATGTGACACGTCCTGATGTCGGCAAGCCCGACGCAGACCTGGAGCTGACACTGACGCTCAGCAAGGGCACCGCCTCCAGGTCAGTGAAGTATCCGGCACATGTGCCGGCGCAACTCAACGATACCGATGCCATGGAGTATGACCTGGACAATATCGTGCTGCGTACCCGCAGATCGGGCATCCGCTCGGACGTGAAGCTGCCCGTCGCTTCGGTGGAAGGCTCCGTCATCACATGGAAGTCGGCCAACAAGGACTACATAACCGACGCCGGCAAGCTGCTGAAGCTGGCGGAAGGGGAGGAGGGCGTTCCCGTAACGCTTACGGCCATCGCCACGCGCAACGGCAGGACATTGAGCCGCGAGTTCGAGGTTGTGGTGGCTCCGCGCGAGAATTATGACTCCTACCTGTTCACATATTTCCCATCGAACGAGGACGAGAATCTGTATTACGCCATCAGCCGCGACGGTTTCAATTACACTCCGCTGAACGGCGGGAAGTGCGTGATGTCTTCCGACACAGTAGCCATCAAGAAAGGCATTCGCGACCCGCATATACTCCGTGGCGCCGACGGCAAGACATTCTATATGGTGGCCACGGACATGAAGTCGGCCGAGGGATGGGCGTCCAACCGTGGCATCGTGATGTACAAGAGCACCGACCTGGTGAACTGGACGCACTCCACGGTGCATTTCCCCGACAGGTTCCCCGAATGGAAGAACGTGACCCGCGTATGGGCCCCCGAGGTAATATGGGATCCCGATTACGCCAACGCCGACGGCTCCAAGGGACGCTATCTGATATATTACTCACTACTTACCAGTGACGGCAAGTGCACATACGACAAGGTGTACTACAGCTATGCCAACGACGACTTCACCGGTCTGCTGACCGACCCCGTCTATTTCTACGACCGAGGCTCGGCCACCATCGACTGCGACATAGTCCGGGACGAGACCACGCAGCTGTTCCACATGTTCTTCAAGAACGAGGGTAGCGGCGGTATCTGCAAGGTCACGGCCAAGAGTCTGCTGCCCGAGCCGGGTCAGCCCGACGGAAGCCAGTGGAGCAAACCCTCGCCCACGCTGCAGTGCACGGGCGAGGCCGTGGAGGGTGCGGGCGTGTTCCCCCTCATCAATTCCGATAAGTGGATACTTATGTACGACTGCTACATGAACGGTCACTATCAGTTCTGCGAGACCGAGGACCTGGACAATTTCACGCTGCGTGCGGAGACCGCCACTTCAGGCGCGTTCACGCCCCGCCACGGCACCGTGATTCCCCTCACCCCTGAGGAGACCGAACGCCTTCTGCGGAAGTTCCCTCCCTCCGACGTCACGCTGAAAGTGGAGAGCGCCGGAAACATCAACGTGCGTCCCGACAATTTCAAGATGACCGGCGACAAGGTGTATGTACCCGTCCGTCCCGGCGTGGACCTGAAATCGTTCGATCCGGAGCTGGTGCCCTCTATCGGCGCGAAGATTTCGCCCGAGGGTGCGCGCGACTTCACGCAGGGTTCCCTCGCATATACACTGACCGACGGCAAGACAACTAAGGACATCCGGGTAGAGGTGGCTATCGAGGCTAATCCCGTGCTCCCCGGCTTTACGGCCGACCCCGAAGTGATGTACAGCAACAAGAAAGGACGCTTCTACATCTATCCCACCACCGACGGTTTCCCGGGGTGGGGCGGATATAAGTTCAACGTCTATTCGTCGGCCGACCTGGTGAACTGGCAGAAGGAGACCTGCATCCTCGACCTTAAGAGCGACGACGTGGTGTGGAGCGACGGCAACGGCTGGGCGCCTTGCATCGAGGAGAAGGTGGAAGACGGCAAGTACCGCTATTATTTCTACTTCAGCGGCAACAACCCAGCCTTGAACCGCAAGACGCTCGGTATGGCTGTCAGCGATTCGCCCACGGGACCTTTCCACGATCTCGGCTATCCCCTGATCGATACAAACGTAACCTCCGGCCAGCTGATAGACAGCGACGTCTTCACCGATCCCGTGTCCCGCGACACATTCTATTACTGGGGCAACGGCCAGCTGGTGGCCTCGCGTCTCGATCCCGACATGAAGACCATAAAGGATGCCACCGTAATCACTCCGCAGGGAGGTAGCCTCGCCACGTATGCGTTTCGCGAGGGAGTGTATGTGTTCTATCGCGACGGCAAGTATTATTTCCTCTGGTCGGTCGACGACACGGGCGCCCGCTACTACCATGTGGCCTACGGCACGTCCGATTCGCCGATGGGTCCCATCAAGGTGGCCGAAGATCCGATCGTGCTGATTCAGGACGGAAGCAGCGAGATATACGGCACGGGCCACAACTCGGTGATACAGATTCCGGGACGCGACGAATGGTATATTGTGTACCACCGCATCAACAAGAAGTTCGTGAACAAGGACCCCGGCACTCACCGCGAGGTTTGCATCGACCGTCTGGAGTTCAATCCCGACGGCACCATCAAGCGCGTCGTGCCCACGCATCGCGGCATCTCGCCGGTAGATTTGTTCGGAACCGGGGGAATAGACACTGTAATGACTGACGGAGCCTCTGAGGGTCCCGTCAGCACCAGTTTCTACACCTTAACGGCCTCAGGCTTTCCGGAGAACCCACGGCCTCCGGCGTTTACGTACGCCTCGACAGCGACGCCAACGGCCGCCGCCAAGGCAGCAAGCTGATTAAGTAATCTGTGGGCGGCGTCCCCGCCGCCCCTCCAGTAACAAAAAGAGGCTGTGCGGTGTGCACAGCCTCCTTTTATGTGGGTTGATATGTGGGTAGTCTCGCTTACTTTGCGATGAACTTCACGGTCTTGTTGCCCTGCTTCTTGATTACGAGCTGGCCCTTGACGGGAGCTGCAAGCTCGATGCCCTGCAGGTTGTAGTACTTGACGGGAGCGTTCACGTCGTCACCGGCTACGCTTTCGATACCGGAGAAGTCGTTCCAGCCCTCAGGCAGAGTCACTGTTCCTTCGGGATGCGGCAGCGATTCTCCTGCACTGTTTTGCCACCAATAGCCACCTGTAGGTGCTCCTGTGATTCCAAACCATGTATTACGGATGGTAATTACGTTGTTTTCAAGTGAAGTATAGGCAAGGCCGGCATCTTCCCAAGACTGCAGTCGAAGAAGAAGATCATTTTCTCCGCTTTCATACATAATAGCTCCTTCAAGGTTATAAGGATAATATTCGGTAATTACGGAGCCGTCCTGAGCCTCGCTGTCATCACTCTCTGCACCGCAAGCTACCATTTGCAGACAAGCTGTTACACCAGGATATTCTTTGAACTTTTCGCCCTGGAACACCTGGAACACCAGCCAGCCTTCGCCAGTGCCCTCCTGGAATCCTACCGACTTCCAGAAATTATCAACTTCGACGTTGTTGCCGTTTTTGTCAACGACTGTTCCGGGAACATCCTTGTAAGGATTCTTCACAGCCACCATAATGGCACCGTCTACCTTCTTGGTGAAGATTTCAGCTTTCTTGTTGACAGGGGCTTTTTGGGAGCCATTGAATGCGGGAATGAAGAATGGATCCACATACTCTCCAAAACCTCTGGATGTGTACTCAGATTCCACAGGCGTGTTGGAAGGAGCGGCTTCGAACACTATATTGGCGGTATTCAGCATAAGGAAAACCGAGCCTTCGTTCATCATATCGGGGTTTGAAGCCATCAATGTATAGCCATCGAAGGAAATGGAACCGTCATCGAGGATTTTGCCGACTGCCTGCTCTGCTGCTTCAGGATTTTTATCATAGCCCCAAAGGCCGGTTTCCTCGTCGTAGGATATGCCGGAGTGCTTCTCGACATAGATGTAAACATCTACCGTTCCACCAGTTTGGGTTTGGGCTGTGCCGACGAACACTCCATTATCAATATAGACTTCCTTCTTGGCCATATCAACATCAGCCTTAACCTGCATATTGTATGACGGGAAGTCCATTATGGTGATTCGATCCGCCTTGGGATCCTCAATGGTGCAAACCCCTGTCTGCTCTCCGTTGATGATAGTGCCGCTGGTGTGTGTTTTTTTGCCAAACATAAGCGTACCGTTCCACTTCTTCAAGCCAACAAGATCCTGAGTGCTGGTAACGGCTTTTGCAGGACCGTTGGCACGTACTTTGTGCTTGACTGAGGAGCCATCGAATACCAAGGGTGTCGATACCATCGTTTCGGTATTGACGGCCTGTGCTTGTTTGGCTTTCAATACCGGAGCGGCTGTCGCGCTGATGCCGAAGCTGAGCGCCAACGCCAGCATTGCGTAAACTTTCTTCATAGTTCTCTCTATTTTGATTGTTTGTTATTAACCTGATTTGTTACCGCATTAATATCCCGACGTGCGGGATATACGGAAAGCATACGTTGTTTATCACATTCGCTTACTGACGCAAAATTATATATATTTTTTGATTTTGCAAACTAAATTATCAAAAAAACTTAAAATTGCTGTCATTTTAACAAAAATAACGGAAAAATGCGTGAATTGTTTTGCAATTCACGCATTTTTTATGGGAAGGCGACGTCTACGTCGCCAACAAAAGGAAAGGAATAGAAGGCGGTGAGGACACCGCCTTCCCAGTTACGTTAGAATCTTGCCTTGAAGGTCTTGCCGCCTTTCTTCACTATCAGAATCTGGCCCTTGGCGGGAGATGCGAGCTCCATACCCTGCAGATTGAAATACCTGACGGGTTCTGTGCTTTCAGTCATCACATCGTTCACTCCCGAACCCTGAGTACGGAAATATATGGATCTGAGTGCAGTTGTTCCGCTGCCATTGGTGTATTCGAATTTTATTGAATACAATGTTCCGGGTTTAGCATCCAGGAAATCAACGGGAATCTTTAGTGTTTCTGTGGCATCTTCCTCCAAGTGCTTGCGGGCGTTATATATGTCCGTTACCAATTCGTCCCTGTATGAGTTGGCAAGATCAGGTATATAGATGGCTCCCGAAAGCACGCCGTCGAAATATCCGGACCATACCTGATAGCTCATGTCCACAGTAAAGTTTTTGGGGTCAGGCACTTCGTATACCTGAATCGTTTTTTCGTTGCCGGCCGGTTCGTCCGTCAACTGACAATCCTGAATGGAGAGCGATGTGAGTCGCAGCATTGTTCTGCCGGGATCCGGATTCATGGTTACTTCGCCATATTTGCCCAGTACTTTGTTCGTGATGGGATCCACAATGGCCAATGTATATTGTGTAGCATTGGTGGGGCGGGAAGCTCCATTGACAAGCGACATCTTGGCATCCCATATTATCTCGCTCTCTGTCTTGGGCGCGCACGTCAGGGGTGCGACGTTGCCTACCATCACAATCTTGTCTCCGGACAATAGTGCCGGTGACCATGTCCCGGTCAGCTCGAAATCCGAGGAATTCTTTACCTTTACCTTATATTGCGCATAGCGCGAGTAATACAGTCCTGTTTCAAGTGTCAGGTCTTCGGGCTGCAGAATGGGATTCTCGATGTTCTGAATGGTTTTCTGGCCGTCCTTGATGGTGACGTAGACATAATTGGCCAATCCGTAAGGGCAAAGTACGGGAAGAAATACTGATCCGTCGATTCCCATATCCCGAATGGCGATGGTTACTTTGTAACGGCCGTCCGGGAGGTCGGTCGGGAACAGCACTTTCGGGCCGTCTGTGGTGGGGAGATAGTAACCGGGGCTAATGTAGAGTCTGGTCATTCCGGACAGGGAGCCTGCAATAGTCTGTGTTTGGCCGGAAGTGCCGTCAATCGGTTCGATGATAATCCCGGGTCGTACCTGTATTTCCCGGTCAGTGGCGGAGTACCATCCGTCGGGATACCACGAGGTGCGTGTGAATTCAATATAGCTTCCGTTGAATTTAGCGGTACACCCACCGTACATCAGCAGGTTGCCGTACTGAGGTTCAACGGGCTTTCCTGTCGGTTTCTGAATGCCGAATATGGCGTTTACTCCGAAATTGAAGGCCGATCCCATCGAGGCTCCTCCGATGCCCTGTGACTCCGGATTCATGCACTCAAGCAGGAACCAGCCGTCGCTCATGCCGCCCCAGCCCCAGTTGAAATGGAAGTATCCCTGGCCGTTGTAGCCGTCGCAGATGAATGAATGGCCGCCATCTGCTAATGATTGGCCGTTGATTATGACCGGACCGCAATCTTTCAGGTTGTCATACACCATATTCGCCCATTCCGACGTGCTGTAGGCTGCGCTGTATTTTACATTGATGTTGCCGTCATACTTGAAAAAATTTTTCAACGCGTATGAAATCAGCGTGCCCTGCGTGCCGGATGCATCAGTGCCGTAGTTCATATTGACGGAATATCCACAGCTTTTCATCAGGAATGCCACCGCATCGGCCTGATCAGCATTATAATTACCATAAGTGTAGCTGTTGAGCATATTGTCCCAGTCGAACGGCTTGTCAGAAAAATCCATTTTCAATGTCTGGTATCCGTTGCTCCATTGGTATGCATTTGAGCCGGTGCCGACATCAGGATATTTGTGATAGTACATCACCTGTGCCATTGACGTGGCCACACATCCGGTATATGTTTGATTCGATCCGATTTTGGGACAGTCGTTATAGTATGGAGCATCCTGATTCCATTTGCTTTTGACCAAAGGCTCGATCGCAGCCATGGGGGTGTAGTTGGGGGTAGCCTCGCCGGCCGTCGCGCCTTTGGAGATATAGTATTCCATCTGTGCGCCCAACTGCTCGAGCCACCATTTCAGTTCGGGCGACATGTTCCGGGGGTCGATGCTGCCGGTGTCGGAATATCCGAGCACGGCGTATGCGGCATCGTCGGCCGACAGAATGCGGAAGCCCTGCCCGTCAGTCATGTTAAAAATATAGGCTGTGGCCGTGCCGTCGGCGGTGCGCGCCGTCCATGCCGGCGACGTTTCGAGGCGCGACACGCCGGCCTTGGAAAAGCGACCGTCGTTCAACCGGTCAATAGCCTGCTGCGGCGTCAGTGGTGCCGCCTGCATCGCGGCGCAGACAAGAAGCCCTACGCCTGTCAGGTTGAGTCTTTTCATATTTCTGATGTTTTTGTTATCCAAACATTGAGTCTCCTTGCAATTATGTATAATTGCAGAATCAACTCCATCGATTCACTAATTCTTCCAATCAATTTACAAATTAACACATTTAATTTGAAATATGCAAACTTTTGCTTTTCGATGACTGAAATTAAAGAAAATAAAAAGGAGCGACCGATTCGGGAGGGCACTGAAAAAGTAATCATATTTCAGGTTGCTCTTAAGCGAGACTAAAAAT
>CAJKBH010000007.1 GCA_905198125.1 uncultured Porphyromonadaceae bacterium | reverse complement strand
GAACGCGTATGCGCAACTCGCTGACCCTCCCGGCCGACGAGGTACAGAAACTCATAGACAACGGCACGCAGTATGTGGTGCGTTTCCTAATCGAGCCTGACAAGGAGGTGAAGGTAAACGACCTGATCCGCGGCGAAGTGACCGTGAACAGTTCCATCCTTGACGACAAGGTACTGTACAAGAGTGCCGACGACCTCCCTACCTACCACCTTGCCAACATCGTGGACGACCATCTGATGGAGGTGTCGCACGTGATCCGCGGCGAGGAATGGCTGCCGTCAGCTCCGCTTCATGTACTGCTGTACGAGGCATTCGGCTGGCAGGACACCATGCCGCAGTTCGTCCACCTGCCCCTGCTGCTCAAGCCGGTAGGCAACGGTAAGCTCTCCAAACGCGACGGCGACAAACTCGGCTTCCCCGTATTCCCGCTGGAATGGCACGACCCCAAGAGCGGCGAGATAAGCTCCGGATTCCGCGAGCGCGGTTATCTGCCCGAAGCTCTGGTTAACTTCTTGGCCCTGTTGGGCTGGAACCCCGGCGACGACTCCGAGCTGATGACGATGCAGGAACTGATAGACAAATTCAGTTTCGAGCATTGCAGCAAGGCCGGCGCCAAGTTCGACTTCAAGAAAGGCGAATGGTTCAACCATGAATACCTGATGCGCAAGCCCGACGAGGAACTGGCAGCACTGTTCATGCCGATACTTGAGGAGCATGGCGTAAGCGGCTTCACTCCCGAATACGTGGCCAGGGCCATAGGCATGGTCAAGGGACGCGCCAACCTGATTCCCGACCTGTGGGAGCAGGGCAGCTTCTTCTTTATCGCTCCGGAAGGCTATGCAGAGAAGGACGTGAAGAAGCGCTGGAGCGCCGAGACTCCCGCCATCATGGAGGAACTGATCGGAGTGCTTGAGGGAATAGACGACATGACATCGGCCAATGCCGAAAAGATAGTGCTGGACTGGATCGCATCCAAGGAATTTCACCTTGGCAACGTGATGAACGCCTTCCGCCTCGCGGTTGTGGGCGCATGCCGTGGCCCGCACATGTTCGACATCACCGAGCTGATGCCCAAGGAAGAGGTGATACGCCGCATACGCAAAGCCATAGACACCCTGCACTAACCCCCGCGATATATGAGGATACCGAAATTTGGAGAAATCAAAGGGCTATGCGCCGAGGCGAGCCGCCAGGCGCTTGAGATGCCGGTCTACTCGGCGGGCATTTCCCTGTACCGTTTCGGTGTGCGGGTGGCCGGCTTAGGCAACCACAAGGCCAGTTTGCTGGACCGCGGTCAGCGCGACATAAACGAGCACCTGAAAGTACTGAAACCCAACGACCGCGTAATCTGGGTGCATTGCGCCTCGCTCGGCGAGTTCGAGCAGGGACGCCCGCTGATAGAGCGTCTGCGCAAGGAAGACCCGGAAGTCAAGATACTGGTCACGTTCTTCTCCCCTTCCGGCTACGAGGTGCGCAAGGATTATCCTCTTGCGGACTGCGTGTGCTATCTTCCTTTCGACACCCCGCTGCGCGTGCACCGCTTTTTGGACCGCGTGCGTCCCGAGAAAGCCATATTCGTCAAATACGAAATCTGGCGCAACTACCTCCACGAGCTGTATCGCCGTCAGATTCCCACATATCTGATCAGCGCCGCCTTCAGGCCCGATCAGAAATTCTTCAAGCGATCGTTTGCCTGGTACGGTCTGTGGCTCAAATGGTTCACCAAAATATTCGTTCAGGACGAGGAGAGCCGGAAACTGCTGGCATCCATCAACGTCAACAACGTCGAGGTTACAGGCGACACACGGTTTGACCGCGTGGCCAAAATACGCGAGACAGCCAAGGCCATTCCGGAGCTGGAGACATTCTCCGGCCGCACGGCAGGTGCTGAGCGTCCGTTGCTGATGATGGCAGGCAGCTCATGGCCCAAGGACGAGGATGTGTACATACCCTGGTTCAACAGTCATCCGGATGTAAAGATAGTGGTTGCGCCGCACGAATTCGACGAGGCCCGACTGAAGAAATTAGTCGAAAGGTTCGACAACGGGGCTGTACTTCTGAGCGAAGCACGCAGGAATCCTGAATCCATGCAGGGCAAACAGGCACTGATAATAGACTGTTTCGGTCTGCTGTCGAGCGCATACGCATACTGCGACGTGGCGTATGTGGGCGGCGGATTCGGCGTAGGGATCCACAACATCAACGAGCCGGCGGTATACGGTGTGCCCGTAATATACGGCCCGTGCCACAACCGGTTTGTCGAGGCCATCGAGATGGCCAAGGTCGGATGCGGTCTCCCCATCACCGGACGCGATGATTTCGACGCAATGGCCGACCGCCTGTTTACCGACAGCGATCACCGCAAGAAACTCGGCCGGTGGGCGGAGGAATACATCCAGTCAAAGCTGGGAGCCACCGACCGCATCTATTCAGCTTTATTCGAAAAGAAATAACCGACATATATGGAAAATCTGATAACCGTAGACGGGTTGACATTCGAGCCGTACATCACACGCGACGAAATCCAGAAGCAGGTGAAGCGCGTGGCAGAAGAGATTAAATCAGACATGAAGGGACGCGCTCCGCTGTTCGTATGCGTGCTGAACGGAGCGTTCATGTTCGCGGCCGACCTGATCAGGGAATGCGGCATCAACGACTCGCACATCGCATTCGTGCGTTACAAGAGTTACGAAGGCACCGCCAGCAGCGGCAAGGTAAAGGAAGTGATGGGCCTGACCGAGGACATCGAGGGCCGCGACGTGGTGATTATCGAGGATATAGTGGACACGGGTCTGACGGCATCCATGATGGTGGCCGACTTCCGCAAGCGCAATCCCCGCAGCATCCGTTTCGCCACGCTGCTGCACAAGCCCGACAGCTCCAAGACCGGTTTCCAGCCCGACTATGTGGCCTTCAGCATCGAGCCGAAGTTCATAATCGGATACGGACTCGACCTGGACGGCAAAGTACGCAATCTCAAAGACATATACGTAATCAAGGAGGATTGACGTTAATATAGATATACAGGTGGTATGTGACGGTGTATCGGCACATATCGGGGAGTTATGGGCCTTTAAAGAAATCAGACTATGGAAAAGAACGACAACATCAATATCGTGATATTCGGAGCGCCGGGCAGCGGCAAAGGCACGCAATCGGCCAAGCTCATTGACCGGTACGGTCTCTATCACATCTCCACCGGCGAGCTGCTGCGCGACCACATCAAGCGCGACACCGAGCTGGGACGCATCGCCAACGAATACATATCGAAGGGTCAGCTGATACCCGACGACCTGATGATACGCATCCTGGACGACACATTGGAACGCGAGGCCAAGGGAAAGGCCGGCGTGGTGTTCGACGGATTCCCCCGCACCATCCCGCAGGCCGAGGCCCTGAAGGAGCTGCTGCGCAAGCGCGGCACCGACCTGCACGCCGTGGTGGGACTGGAAGTGCCCGAGGACGAGCTGGTGCAGCGCATGATTCAGCGCGGCAAGGACACAGGCCGTGCCGATGACAATCCCGACACCATCAAGAACCGTCTGAAGGTATATCACGACCAGACATCCCCCTTGCGCGAATATTACAACAAGGAGAACAAATACATAGCCATCAACGGCACCGGCATCGTTGACGAGATATTCAACGAAATCGCCCGCGGTCTGGAAGACAAGGCAGGCATCAAGCCCCGTCCGTAATCCGGACAACAGGCCAAGCCGCACATAAGATGGCTGCAAGTCACAGACTTAACTCTACTGAATGAAGAAAGCCAAAGGAATCATAGCATATTTGGCACTGGCCCTGATGGCCGTGGTGATGCTGACGGGGTGCAAGACGCCCAAGCTCGCCACGGCCGATCAGCAGTTTGCCCGTGGCGAATATTTCGATGCGTCGAAAACCTATCGCGGCGTCTACAACAAGCTGAACCCGCGCGAGGACCGCGAGCTTCGTGGCCGCGTGGCGTATCAGTTGGCCACCTGCTACCGCAAGCTCAACATGGCTGCGCGCGCATCGGCCTCATACCAGAACGCCATACGCTATGAATATCCCGACTCAATGGCTTACTATTACTTAGGACGCTCGCTGCAGATGGAGGGCAAATACGGCCCGGCCATCGATGCATACCGCACGTTCCTGGAATACGCTCCCGACGACCTGCTGGCCAAGGAGGGTCTGCGCGGTGCCACTCTCGCCCTGAAACAGAAGGAGAAGCCCAAGACCCGCTACATCGTGAAGCAGGCCAAGATGTTCAATTCGCGCCGCGCCGATTTCGCGCCGATGTACCTGGACAAGGACCTCACCACCCTGTATTTCACCAGCAGCAACGAGAAAGCGACAGGCACCACCAAATCGGAGATCACCGGCACCAAGCGCTCGGACATATTCTTCTCAAAGAAGGACGAGAAGGGCAACTGGCAGCGTCCGGAGCCTGCCGGCGGCGAACTCAACACCGAACACGACGAGGGTATCATGTCGTTCAGTCCCGACGGACAGACCATGTATCTGACCGTGGCAAAGCGTAACGCCAATTCCGATTCGTCGGTAGAGATATACACCTCGCAGCGCAGCGACGCCACATGGTCGGCGCCACAGGAATTCAAGATAATCAACGACTCCATTTCGGCCAAGGGCCATCCCGCCGTATCGCCCGACGGCACATATCTGTACTTCTCCAGTGACATGCCGGGAGGATTCGGCGGCAAGGATATATGGCGCATCAACCTCAAGGAGCGCCAGGGCAGCCTGGAAAACCTCGGGCCACAGATCAACACGCCGGGCGACGAGATGTTCCCGTATGTCCGCACGGACTCGCTGTTGTATTTCAGCAGCGACGGTCACCCCGGATTCGGCGGTCTCGACCTGTTCCGCGCGCGCCTTAACTCTACGGGCGACCGCTGGAGCGTCGACAACATGGGTGTGCCCATGAACTCGCCGGGCGACGATTTCGGCATCACCTTCGGCGAGGGAGAAAGCGGCTTTTTCAGCTCCAACCGCGGCGATGCCCGTGGCTACGACCATATATACAGTTTCGAATGTCCGGAAATCAAGGTTACAATATCAGGTTGGGTAGTGGATAAGGACGACGAGCCTGTCCCCAACGCCATAATCCGCATCGTGGGCGACGACGGATCGAACCAGAAGGAGGTGGCCCGTGATGACGGCTCCTTCAGGTTCAAGCTGCAGCGCGGGGTGAAGTATGTGATGCTGGCCGGCGCCAAAGGATACCTCAACGTAAAGCAGGAATTCGAGAGCGACATGGCCGAGGAGGATCAGGACTACGGCATCGACTTCGTGCTGGCCGCCGTATACAAGCCGCAGGTGGTGGAGAACATATTCTACGACTTCGACAAGGCGACGCTGCGTCCCGAATCTAAAGCGGCTCTTGACGAGATGGCGCAGATGTTGAAGGACAATCCTTCGGTCACCATCGAGATGGGCTCGCACACCGACCGCGTCGGTACCGAAGAATATAACATACGGCTCTCCGACCGTCGCGCCAAGTCAGTGGTGGACTATCTGATAGCCGCCGGCATCCCGGCCGAAAGGCTCACATGGAAAGGCTATGGCAAGAGCGTACCCAAGACCGTGACTAAACGAATCAACAAGGAATATCCGCAATTCCCCGAGGGCACTGTCCTCAACGAAGAATATATCGAGACACTCGACGACGCCGGCAAAGCGGCCGCCGACCAGGTGAACCGCCGCACCGAATTCCAGGTCACGTCGCTGGACTACGACCTGTGGTGATCGCAATGGCGACGCCATATTGTTAAAAAATGTGGCCTCACCGTTTTTTTCACGGCTCGGAATGTTAGATATATTACGGGATGGAGTCTCGGAATAATGAATTATAGAGGAAAATGTTAAAGGTTAAAGACTTAAAGGCAGAGATAAACGGTCGCGAGATATTGCGCGGCATCAATTTGGAGATACACCCCGGCGAGGTACACGCCATCATGGGTCCGAACGGCTCGGGCAAGTCGACGCTGTCGATGGTACTGGCCGGCAACCCGGCCTACACCGTCACCGGCGGCGAGGCCACTCTGTGCGGCAAGAATCTGCTTGACATGACGCCCGAGGTACGCAGCCACGAGGGTCTGTTTCTCGGATTCCAGTATCCGGTGGAGATTCCCGGAGTGTCGATGGTGAACTTCATGCGCGCGGCCATCAACGCCAAACGCGAGTATTTCCACCAGCCTCCCATGTCGGCTGCCGATTTCCTCAAACTGATGCGCGAGAAACGCACCGTAGTGGAACTGGATAACAAACTGGCTTCGCGCTCTGTGAACGAGGGCTTTTCGGGCGGCGAGAAGAAGCGCAACGAGATATTCCAGATGGCCATGCTGGAGCCGAAGCTCAGCATCCTCGATGAAACCGACTCGGGTCTTGACATCGACGCCCTGCGCATCGTGGCCAACGGCGTGAACAAGCTGCGCAGCAAAGACAACTCCACAATCGTCATCACCCATTACCAGCGCCTGCTGGACTACATAGCCCCCGATTTCGTGCATATCCTGTACAAGGGGCGCATCGTTATGACCGGAGGTCCGGAACTGGCGCTGGAGCTGGAGGAGCGCGGCTACGACTGGATCAAGGAGCAGGAGGACGCGAAATGAACGCTCTGAACCAATACATAGAACTATACGACGCCTCGCGCCATGACATAGACAGTCACAGCGCGGAGGTGCTGAACGCCCTGCGTCCCGAGGCCGCCGACATACTGCGCACGGCCACGCTGCCGCGTCAGGGCGCCGACAATTACGAGAACTGCGACCTGGAGCAGATGCTGGCTCCGGACTTCGGCATAGACCTGAACGACCTGTTCCCCATCCCGGCCAATATGCCGCCGATGCCGGAGGGAGTGCTGTTGGGCAGCCTGCGAACCATTGCGCAAAGCCATCCGGAACTCGTGTCGAAATATTACGGCCACGCCGCCGACATACACAATCCGGTGGTGGCGCTGAACACCATGCTGGTGCGCGACGGCCTGATGCTGTACGTGCCCAAGGGCGTAGTGCTTAAATCGCCCATCCAGCTGATAAACGTGCTGAACGACGTTCAGCCCCTGATGTCCATTCGCCGTATCCTGGTGGTGCTGGACGAGGGCGCGGAAGCAGGTCTCATGGTGTGCGACCGCACGCAGCGCGACAACGTGGACTACTTAGCACTGCAGACAGTCGAACTGTTCGTCGGGCCCAACGCCACGCTTCATTACTACGATCTTGAGGAATCGTCGGCGCATACGGGCCGTATCTCCTCGCTGTATCTGCGTCAGGAACGCGACAGCCGCGTCACCGTCAACGGTCACACGCTGTTCAACGGCACGACGCGCAACGAGTATCACTGCCGGTTCATGGGCGAGAACGCGTCGCTCAAACTGTACGGCATGGCCATCGAGGACTGTCAGCGCCACATATCCACATATTCGCGCATAGAGCACGGCGTTCCCCATTGCCACAGCGACGAGCTGTTCAAGATCTCGGCCGACGGCGAGAGCCGATGTGCGTTCACGGGCCGAATCGTGGTCGAGGAAGGTGCCGTGGGCACGGAAGCCTATCAGGCTTGCCGCAATCTGCTGGCGTCAGACCAGGCCCGCGTGGAAGCACGTCCCGAACTGGAGATATACAACGACGACGTGAAGTGCAGCCACGGCTGCGCCACGGGACAGCTGGACGAGACGCAACTGTTCTACATGCGTACGCGCGGCATCCCCGAGTCTCAGGCCCGCTTGCTGTTGCGCCAGGCGTTCATGAACGACGTGATCGACGCCATCGAGATGCCTGGACTGCGCGACAGACTGCGGCTGCTGGTCGAGAAACGTTTCGCCGGCGCTCAGGCCCCCTGCTCAAGCTGCGCCCTGGCCGACTCCAATAATCCGTCGAATAAGAAATGTCAGTGATGGATATAACCAAGATACGCGAGCAATTCCCGATACTGTCCCGACAGGTGTCGGGACGGCCTCTGATATATTTCGACAACGCGGCCACCAGCCAGACCCCGACGCGTGTGGTGGACGCCATCGTGGATGTGTACACCAGCCACAAGGCCAACGTGCACCGTGGCGTGCATAC
Organism: uncultured Porphyromonadaceae bacterium; assembly: GCA_905198125.1. GTDB lineage: Bacteria > Bacteroidota > Bacteroidia > Bacteroidales > Muribaculaceae > Lepagella. The sequence goes on along the minus strand of CAJKBH010000007.1, from coordinate 86,544 downwards.
TCTGAGCCAGGAGGCCACAGACATGCAGGAGCATACGCGCCGACGCGTGGCGCAGTACATCAACGCCCGGTCGCACCGCGAGGTGATATTCACCCGTGGCACCACCGAGGGAATCAACCTCGTGGCGTCATCGTTCGGTTCGCTGCTCCCTGACTGCGGCGACATCATCCTGACGGTGATGGAACATCACGCCAACATCGTACCCTGGCAACTGCTGGCCGAGAAAAAGAACATGCACCTGCGCGTGGTGGACATCGACGAGCGCGGTGAGCTGAAAATGGACCAGTATCGCGACCTGTTCGGTCCGAACACGGCGATGGTTGCCTTCGCGCATGTCAGCAACGTGTTGGGTACAGTCAATCCCGTCAAGGAGATGGTGGCGACCGCCCATTCGCACGGCGTACCCGTATTGGTTGACGGTGCGCAGGCCTCGCCCCACATGCGCATCGACGTGCAGGACCTTGACGCCGATTTCTATGTATTCTCAAGCCACAAGATGTATGGTCCCGCCGGCATCGGCGTATTGTACGGCAAAGAAGACCTGCTTGAGAAGATGCCCCCTTACCAGGGTGGCGGCGAGATGATTGAGCACGTGTCGTTCCGGCATACCACATACGCCGAGCTGCCGTTCAAGTTCGAAGCCGGCACGCCAGACTTCGTGGACATCGCGGCACTGAGCCAGGCTCTCGACTTCATCGAGGAAACCGGCATTGAACGTATCGCGGAGCACGAACACGAGCTGCTGCACATAGCCACGGCCGAGATGCTGAAGATTCCGGAACTGACCATCTACGGCATGGCCGAAAAGAAAGACCCGGTCATCAGCTTCAACGTCGGCAACATCCACAACTACGACGTGGGGATGCTGCTTGACAAGCAGGGTGTAGCCGTCCGCACCGGACATCACTGCGCGCAGCCGCTGATGGAACGCCTCGGCGTGCCGGGCACCGTCCGCGCGTCGTTTGCCGTCTATAACACGCGGGAAGAAGTGGAGGCCTTCATAAAGGCCCTGAATCGCGCTCTCGACATACTTAGATAACATGAGAATCGGCAGGAAGCGAATCAAGGTGAATCTGCTGGTATGGATATTGCTGGCGATCGGTGCGGGAATAGGCTGCGCATATTTCATGCCGCTGTGGGCCGGCAGGGTCTTTATGACCTTCAACGCCATTTTCGGCCAGTTCCTCGGCTTCATGATTCCATTGATAATCATCGGCTTTGTGGTTCCCGCCATATCCGATGTCGGAGCGCGTGCCGGCAAGATGCTGTTGCTTACGGCCGGTATCGCCTATATATTCACTTCTCTGTCCGGATTCTATTCCTATTTCATCGGGTCGTCGGTATTCCCTAATCTTGTAGGTGACAGGACGCAGACGGCCGAAAGCATGGGTGCGCACGACATGGCGCCCTACTTCACCATCGAGATGCCGCCGCTGATGACGGTGATGACGGCCTTGGTCCTCTCCTTCCTGTTAGGACTCTGCATGGCTTATCTCAAGACCGAGACGATGCGCAGGTTCACGGCCGAGTTCCGCGACTGCGTCGAGCTTACCATAAACCGGCTGATCATTCCCCTGCTGCCGCTGTACATATTCGGCATCTTCCTGAACATGACCATGGCGGGCGACGTGACCGTGGTATTGAAATCGTTTGCCGCCGTGATAGGCATCATATTCGCAATGACGCTGGTGCTGTTGGTGTTGCAGTTCTGCATCGCGGGCGTCATAGCGCGGCGTAACCCGTTGAAGATGCTTTGGCAGATGCTTCCGGCCTATTTCACGGCATTGGGTACTCAATCGTCAGCCTCCACCATACCCGTCACCCTGCGCCAGACCATCGACATGGGCGTGAGCGAGGACATAGCCGGATTCACCGTGCCGCTATGCGCCACGATACACATGTCCGGCAGCGCGTTGAAGATAGTGTCCTGCGCCCTTACGATCATGATAATGGAAGGCTTGCCGTATGACACGGCCATGTTCTCGGGATTCATCATGATGTTAGGCATCTCCATCGTCGCCGCGCCCGGCGTACCCGGCGGCGCCATCATGGCCTCGTTAGGCATCTTAGGCTCTATTCTGGGCTTCGGCCCGACCGAGCAGGCCCTGATGATAGCCCTGTACATCACCATGGACAGCTTCGGCACCGCCTGCAACGTCACCGGCGACGGCGCCATCGCCATCATCATCAACCACTACTTCGCCCCGAAATCGAAACAGGTAACAGAGACGAGTGACAAATGATTAGTGACGAGTGATAAACTCGTGAAAAAGTAGTGCAGACTGCCCCCGGCCGCGCATCAAGCACGGACCAAAAGCCTGATTCTATCTTGCATTAATTTTCTCCATTACTTGGATATCTCCTTAGGAAACATTAAATTTGCAACAACAATGATTCCAATATGCGACAGGATTCCATCATACGAAAAATAGCGGATGTAATGCGCAAGATGTTCCCGGAGGCAACCACGTTGCTGTTCGGCTCTCAGGCTCGTGGCACTGCTTCTATGAATTCCGACATAGATCTACTTATCCTGTTGCCCGACACCGTTCAGGGAAAAGCGTTTGTCACTCGCAGATCGGAGATTGTAGGCCAGCTTTATGATATAGAGATAGAACACGGCGTTCGTGTTTCACCGATAGTTCTATTGAAAAGTATTTGGGAAAGCCGTCAGACACCGTTCAGCATCAACGTAAATCGCGAAGGCATACTATTATGAAACCGCAACTTGACGATACGGCAAGACGCAATTTGGTGACTTATAGACTGTCTCGCAGTCACAGTGCTTTGGACGAAGTGGAATATCTCGCAAAGGGAGAGTTTTACAGTTCTGCCGTGAGCCGGCTTTATTATGCCTGCTATTATGCCGCAGTTGCACTCTTGGTTGCCAATAAGTTAGAGACACAGACACATGCAGGTGTCAAATCCATGCTTTCACAACATTTTGTAAAAACAAGCAAGCTTGAAAGCAGGCTCGCAAAGACATTTTTCGAATTATTTGATCTTAGACACGCTAACGATTACGACGACTTCCATGTCTGCGACAAAGAAACTATAGAAGTAATGTTACCTTTGGCAAAGGAATTCATAGCGGCTGTCGAAAACATTATTAACAAATAGTCATCACACATTCCAATTAGTATCCGGCTGTCCTCATCCGTGCATCAAGCACGGAACCAAATGCCTATTGATTACTGCGATAAGCACAATCCTATACTTAGAATACCTGAGGCGAAAGACCTATAATTTGCCAATTTTACCAAAGGATATGTTCTTAAAGGTCAATATTATTAATGGTGCTCGGAAATGTATTCCAGGAGGGCGACGGGACCATAATGCCATAGTTTGGTTTCCTCGTCCTCCAATTCCTTGTAGGTATTTGACTTGTAAATGGCGCGGATTGCATCAATTATTGTAACATTGAATTTCCTCGCATATAAAATAGCCAGTTGGCTCACTTTATACGGCAGCAGCAGATAAAGATTCTTTGATGTTATTTTGGTTTCAGTCATAATTTCCAAAATTTATCGACTACGATGATTAATATCAACTAATCGGCTTTATATTATAACAGCATAATTGGAAAGATAACGCAAATATGCCAACGACCTTACTGTATGAAACAGATATTGATCAACGAGTTTGTAAGCCTTTAGTTCCTTGATAAGAGTTTCCTTGCTGATTATTCCTCCTTCAAAAAGTGTAATCTGGGTATATACGTTATCATTGGCAACAGGGCCGAAGACAATGTCATAGTCATGGGTAAATCCTTGAATCAGTCTGTTGGCCATAACAAAATCGACCCATTCATCATTTGCTTCCCTAAATAACTTCACATTTAATTCAGATGGAATTGCCTCCGGATCAAATTCATAGGAGTTGACATAACCAATAGTATATTTGTGTTTAAGATGAGCCTTTACCCATCTTTCCGCCTGATTCTGAGACGAAGTTACATAAAACCCTTTACCGAAATCAAGGGTTCGCTCCGGCTCCCTGATTTCGGGGATTTGAATTATATGACTTCCTCCGTGATATAAGATCTGCTTCATGATTTTTGGTTAGCTATCATTTCGTCGATTTCTTCCACAAGCCACTGGGCACTTTGGGTATGCAGAACATCATAAAATTCTGCAAGATGATCCAATATGCCGTATTCATCTAATATTCTCGCAGCTTCTTCCCCCGAAATTCCTTTATGATTCTTATACTGTTCAATGGCAAAGGCCACGAATACCGGTATTGAATCATCCCCATTATATGCGTCAACGTATGTTTGCATATCACAACTTTTAGATTTCATTGAGAAATAATTATTCGGATCCGATTCCGAACTATGCAAATTTAACCATAAATTCTGAAATAACAATGTAACAAATTATTTTCATGGAAATTCCAAGCGCAGATAATAATGCCGCCCACATGCGGAATTTGAAATAGTCCCGGAATTTTTGCTAACTTTGCGGAGAAATGTAATTGCAGATGTGGATGAAGAAGATAATGGGTGCGGTGGTTGTGGCCGCGATGATGATATTGGCGGAGGGGTGGTCAGGTGTGGCCGGTGTTGCGCAGGCGGCACGCGTGACGGTGGAATATGGCATCGAGGCGTCGCTGAGGGTGGTGCCGCAGAAGGGAATGAAACAGGGCGTGCCGGGCAAAATCACCGTCATGTTCAGTCAGGACGTGAGCGGCGTCAAGAACTTCAAGGAAGCGACCGACTATGCCGCGGCTCCGGTGTTTCCGGCTGTCGATGGTCTTCAGTTCACGGGCAAACCCCGGCTGAAAACAAGCGTTGATGAAATCAAAAACAATCAGGGCAAGCATACCCTCACATCATATTGGCGTATGTTTGTCTATCCCGTCACGCCGGAACGTGGCGGTGAGTTTACCGTCGATGGCGTAACCTTCGATTTCCATGGCAAGACTCTGAAGGCCGACCCGGTGACGTTTACTGTCGAGGAGGCACCCGCGCCGAAACCGGCACAAGTGGCGCCTGACCTGCGGCGTCATTGGCTGAAGGCGCCGGTCAAGAAAATGGTCAGCGATGGAGTGGACAAGGAATTCAATCCGGACGGCACCGAGAAACTGGAATACGCACAGGCATTGCACCGTGACGAGCAAGGGCGTCTGATACGGGCCGAATTCGGCATGATCGACGAGGAGTACACGTACGACGACAACGGGCTGATGACTATGATACAGGTATTCGACAAGCAGGGCCGCATAGAGGAACAGCGTGTATACACCTATTACGACATTCTGGAACCGGCTACGGAGACATACACGAAATGGTTTGCCGGCGATGCGGAGCCGACGGTGGAAATCGTGACGCGCTATTACAAGTATAAATGGGACGACCACGGCAACTGGACAGAGCGCATAGCCGAAGCTCAGAACTACGACCGGCTCACCGACTATCAGAAACTCCAGTACCTCGACAACACTCCCGCGTGGTACGAGCACCGCGCACTTACGTATTAAGTAAAAGTGACGAGTGACGAAGTGCTGATGTAGTTCATCACTTCATCACTTCATCACTTCGTCACTCGTCACTATGACGTCTGCCTACTATTCTTCGGCGGCGGCCAGGACTGTCGGGGATTCTACGTCTACGCCGTATTCCCGGGCGAACTTCAGGATGGCGCGGGCCAGCTTCGGTTTCAGTTCCTCGGGACAATAACGGAAATATGCCTCGGCGGCACGCACATGCGCTGCATCGGGCATCGGGTATTCGCGGCGCTCGGGAAGTCCGTAGACGCTGTCGGGAAGGTCTCTCCTCTCCACTGTATCCAATCTGTCATTCATAATATTGTGTGTCTTTAGGTTTCTTATTTACTAACAAGTAATTCACAGGTGCTGTTCATCAGAAAAACGATAGTATTCACAGAAGGCGAATGATGCCGTCTATCACCTTAACATTAACTTTCTGCTCAAACACTTTGTCAGCCAGCTTCTGCCTTCTCGAAACGATGGCTCCGTTGGTAAGGGCCAATAGAATTGATAAATCAACCGGTCGGAAACCGCACTTTACGAGCAATGCCGTATGCCGGTCGCGCGTAGTCAGTCTATCGCCGGTCAGCAACCTAAGACTTGATATAAACCGAGGAGATGCCGCCACAACAGTTTCCTCCAGTTTGTCCCACAATGCATCGCCCACAGGTTTCCTTTCTTTTAATAATTGCTGCAGGTGGGCGTACACCTCCGATTCAAGAATCGCTTGTGGAGTCACGACATCATTGTTTTGATTATACAGAGCCATCAACTCTTCTTTCAATTGTTGCCGCAACGCCTGTTCGGACATGGTGGTCATAGGGAAAGGGACAATCTGACCTCCTTCGCAAGTACCGTCTGGAGCTGTGGCCTGACTGATTCCTTGCTTCAAAATCTGCAGGTTGTCCAACTTCTCCCGCATTTTGACAAGATTATTCCGGTTCTTATATTTCAGATACATTATCACAAACGCCATGATGATAACGAGGAAGGCAAAACCGATGATAACCCATAGCAATACCTTCTTTTCGTCCTGAACCTTAATACTTTTCCGCTCATGAGTCTGATAATTGTACATACTTTCCTGAATCAGAGCCTGTTCATTAGGGTTGTCATCGAAATACGCCTCAAGGACCTCCTTATATTCCGAATAGTAGCGGCTCAGCGTATCAGGATGCAGCATACTTCTGAATTCCGGAGAAAGAATAATGCTATAACCCGTCTTTTTATTTGATGGGTTATGACTTGTTATTAGTTCATGGGCATACATATACGCAGTATCAAGGATTGAAGCTTCCCAATAAATGTCTGAAGCGTATGCGAGTGCGGTATTGCGTTGTATCGAATCCGATTTTTCAGGAATATGCCGAATCAATCTTAAGGCGTTCTCTATATCTCCTTGTTCTTGTTTTACACCGGAAAGAATTATTTTGGAGTCTATCTCAAACGATTCAGGCAGGCTTTCCGCGTAATCCAATGATCTGCCTAGAATTGAGTCTGCATATTGTAGATAGAGATTTTGGGTCGAGTCCGAAGCTTCCAAGACGCCGAGATTATAATATAAAGTACCAATACCCTGCTGCGCATATACAATACCCACAGAATCATTATCTTCTTCTTTTTGTCTTAGCATCTCAGACAAATATGGAATAGCCTCTTTATATAACCTCAACTTACGCAGCAGACCTCCGATCTGGCTGAATAATCGACTTCTAATATCAGATGTTCCTGATACGCGATCTGTTTGATCAAGAGCCTTCTGAAAATACTGTAAGGCTGTTGGATAATCGCCAAGATCGGAATATACACGGCCCCCATAATACAACACCTCAGGATATAATGGATCTGATTCTCGCGTAGAATAATAATTAATAAGGTCAAGAATCATACTATCTGACTCATGTTTAATGTACATTTTATCATTAGCCTTTATTGTAAGAAAATTATAATAATGCCTGTCTAATTCTGAAAGACCATTGTTATCAATGGCTTCGAGACAGTCAAGTGCTCGTTTAGGATTATCTGATACGAATCCTGCAATATCCACAAGTCTCGAATCAGATTGACGTTCACAGCTCATAGACACTGCAAATAATGGGATTAGTACTATAATCGATATTATTACTTGTGTCACGCATATTATTTGCCGAATCTGTTTCATTATGTTTCTTGCATTATTCATACCGTCAACTGATCTTCAATATGAAAATATTTACAATTTAAATCTAATTTTAGGATACCTATTCACAAAATTAATTATTTTAAACAAGTTTATCAAATTCAAGTTTTATCAGATGCCGGTTATCGCTGGTATTCGATGCTAATCATATTATTGATTAGTGACGTTCCTTCGATCTAATCATCACACATCGAACAAATATATAATATTATGTAGTTTCCCAATCAGAAACATTGAGATGTATGGAAGGCAGGCGGCTTGTATCTATACAGACATCGTAATACCGCTTCTCTAATTCATCTACCATATCTGAGATATCCATGTACAATTGCATTAGCACCTTCTTCTAATAAATACTATCTTCTAACAAATACTAAAGGTATTAGTGACATACACATGAAATCCATTTTTCACCGAATACAATTTCACAAATGTCAATTTCTACATCAGCCTGATTTTCAAAGATTAACAATAACTGTATTTTTCAGTTATTAATTTCAGTCATTTTTCAGTCATCGAAAATTTGTTTAATTATTCCCCACGGTCTAAATTTGCAACCGAAAAACAATCACAAAATCTATGAATAAATTTCTACTCATTCTATGCACTTTCCTTCTGACTATATTGGTACTTCCTGTTGATGCATCAGCAAAACAGGAACGAACGATTACTCTTAGAAAGAAAACCAGAAATAAAAAGGATCAAGACTTACATGAACATAGAATACCATCTGTGATGTTCACGTGCTATGTCGAAAAGGACAGTGGCATCCAGTCTATCGACACTTCTGAAATAGAAACTTTCGAGGTGTGGGACTGCACTGATACTGCTCCAATCGTCATTTATGATGACGAGAAACAGTTTGTGGATTACATTCTTAATGATTCTGCAGAAGGAATCATCAAGCTGTTTACTCCCGACTATATATATATTGGTAATCTCGAGCCTCAATTTGAACTGCAATAAATATATGGCGGCTTGACTCTCTATGTCGCTTTGACATAAGCAACTCATAACTTCTCCTTTAAATTCAGGCATGCATTTATTTAAGGAGAAGCTAAATACATAAATCTCAAAACAATTATTAACAATTCAACTTTCACAAGCTAAAGTTGCCGTTTATGAAGTTGAATAAATAAAATTAAATAATGAAAAAAGCAATTTATGCGTTCTTCATGTCGATGCTGGTCATAATGACCGGCTGCATGCAAGACGAGGATGTGAAGCCGGATGGTAATGGCCGGACGGGCAACGTCTCACGAGTATTTGTCAAGGATGGCAAAGTAATGAGTGGTACGCGTGCCGACGGTGAGGAGGATATGGAACCAGCGATGTGGTTTGCCAGCGTGGACAGCTTTGAACAATATCGTGAGGAACTGTCCGAGATGCCTGATTCAATAAAGGCAGACTATACGCATGAACTCGGAGTCACAGCAATGTCAGACCTTGAAAGGAAAGCGGACGCAGAATTGGACTCAATAGGGGAAGTCGCTACGACAGAAACAGAGTTTAGAGTTCTATATGCCGAGTATGTGGAGAAATATTCCTCCACATTAATTAACAATTACATTGACAACACGGACCTGTCACTGTATGCCCCGGTAGGTGATGAAGAAGACATAAAATATATCGCCAACTCAAATGGACAATATGTAATAGGTGATAAGGTATATACAGTTTCAGACAAGATGTTGCCTTATAGCGTGCAGGTTCTTTCTTTAGTGGAAGAACGAGCCTCATCGAAAAAAGGGAAAGTATCAGAAAACAGCTATTCATGGAAACCTATATCCGGAAAGAAAATTAATTTCTCAATAGAACGCAGAAAGAACAAAGTGACAGTCTACATGAGTGCCCGCAAGAAGATGTGGTACGGATGGAAATCTGACCCTAAACGGTGGATGGCTTTCATGCCGGTATTGTCAAACTTCAAAAAGGCCATTAACCATGATCCTTATAGTACCATCTATTCTTATCGTTATTATACATCCATAAAGGAATACATCGGGGAAGGCATCTTAGCTCAGGGGCCGATGGCTCATGACCCGTATGTGGAGGGGACTGTGTATGTGTGGTCTGACTATGAAATGGAACACGATTCAAAGGGAAATGTAGTTCGAGTAATGCCGGACGGGCACCCATTGGCCAATACGAATAAGGCCAAGCTGGTAAAAGTCTGCCTTGCAGGTGAATATTGAATTTCAAGAAACCTATAATAACTGTATTGGAGTATGCGAAAGTTAATAGTGCTGCTCACGCTTGGGATGATGAGTATGATTGCGTTTGGGCAGCAGAAGCTGGAGTGGGGGATAAAGGCGGCCTGGAACATTTCATATCCTGTAGATGCCACGCGCGCATCATACGGATTCAATGCCGCTGTGTTCGGACAACTCAATCTGAACCGCATCTGGTATCTTGACGCAGGCCTGCGATTCAATTACAAGCCATGGTGTGTCAAACATTACTACGATTCGGACAATATGTGGAATGGCGTCCCGATGTCAGTCAAGGCCACTGGCAATCCTTTTGCTCTTGAACTGCCGGTGCATGCGGGTGTCAGATTCGATCTCGCCCCTGCAGCAAAGATGTTTGTATCACTCGGCCCATATATAGGAACAGGGCTGTTCGGCAAGGGAAAAGTCACCTCTATAATGACTGACAGCGGCGTTAAAGAAACAGAATCCCTTAATATGTATGGCGACAGCCCGTATTCGATGCGTAGATTCGAAGTCGGTGCCGATGCCTCAATAGGCGTTGAGATAAAAGACCATTACCGGATTTCGGTCGATTATCTGTTCCAGTTCAACAATGCCGCGGAAGGCACTGTAACACCTGTAAGCCATGCGCAAGTTTTCTCTCTGAATCTTGGGTATAAATTCTGATCCTATACCGCTTACAAAGTTCAAGTCGGAGATAAACGCCAATCAGCGGTGTTTGTCTCTGACTTTTGTCTTGCTTATCACCACAAGTCGCTCGACATACGGCATGAATACAAAAAAAGCCGCTCTCACGAGTGGCTTTCTTCTAACTTAATGAACAAAATCTATCTTCTAACTTTACATATAACAAGCATGCCACAGAAAAAGTTCTCGAAAAAAATTATTTTTTCAAGAACTTTTAATTTTTAACATTCCATTGCCCCTAAAAAAGCATTTGGTCTGTGATTATAGGCGGTGAGGACACCCCACGGTCGCGGCCGAGACTGGGATGACGACGTCCACGTCGTCAACAGGGAGGCGGTTGAAAACTGCCTCTCCGGTATGCGCGGCTCGGTGAAGCGGCACCAAGACTATATGATTATTAAAAGCAGGCGGTTGAAAACCGCCTTTCCAGTCGCCGTCACTTATCATTCGGAGCGAAAAGGTCGAGGGCGGCGTCAAGGATGGCGTCCTTGCCTTTGGCCAGGTCGATGTCGTCGCAGTGTACCTCGATGTCGGGATCGATGCCGAATTCGGTCAGCTCGTTCTGCGCGTTGTTGATGGGACACGACGAGAAACGGACGCTCCAGCCGTTGGGTAACTCGGAGTTGAAGGGCATTCCTCCCCCGCCCCCGGTACGTGCTCCGAGAATCGTGACATTGGAAAGCGATTTCATCACCGACGTAAAGTCGTTGGCGGCCGAGAAACAGCTGCGGTTGGTCAGCATTATTATCGGCTTGCCAAGATATTGGATATGCTTTTTAGCCGGCTTGTATTCTATCTTGAACGGCTCGCTGAAATCCTCAGGTCCGGGACCGGTCTTATGGCATACATAGCCGCCTAAGGTCTTCTCGGTGATGAAACGGCCGACAAGCTCCGGTATATTGGTCAGGAAACCGCCGCCGTTGTCGCGTATGTCGATTATCAGACCCTTGGTCCCTTTCATCGCCGCCAGTATATAATCCAGCGTGGCCGGCGGCAGCTGCGCGCTGAACGAGGGTATGCGCACATACCCTACCGTGTCGGGCAGGAACACGCAATACGTCATGCCGTTCTTCTGAAATCCGCCGAACTTCAGATAATACTGCTGCAGGGTGCGCTCGTTGAAATCCTGAGGATAATCGCTCCACCATTTCTTATAGTAGCTTGTGGCAAACGGAGCGCTCAGGTTAACGTGACCGTCCTTCAGGGTGTCGAGCATCTGGCTCATCAGGCCGAACAGTTCCACCGGATTCATGTCCTCCGTCACCTTGGCGCGGTATTCCTCCGTGACGCCGTCCCAGTCTATCCCCTTCTGCTTGAAGAAGCAGTAACGTTCCCCGACCACCCGGGCCAGCATATCGAAATTACGGTACGGGTCATCGACGTCCCCGCTGTAGGTCAGCGGCTCGGTACATGCCGGCACCCAAAGCATCAGCGCTATCAGGGCCAGGGGCGCCAGCACTCTCTTAATTGATCTGTATAGCGACTGTAAATGCATTGGTTACGTATTGATTGGTGAGATGATTGGCCCGGTTGTTGCGCACGTAGAGGCGATAGCCCAACACCAGACTTTTCCTGTTCCTGAAATGCAGCGACATGGTCAGATGGTTGTTGATGCCGAAGCAGTTTCCCCACCATCCGAAGTGAGCCAATCCCGACCGTTCGCCTAAATAAATCTCGTAATAGCTCTGGCCGTACTGCGGGCAGAAAAACGCCCCGAGTGTGGGAAGCGAGGCCCGGTCGGCGAACGTGACGGGCAGGCGACCGAAATGCGTTTTCCACGCCAGCCCGGCGGTAAGGTCTATTCCCGCGTACACCATGGCCTGTACGGGATTGTTGCCGTTGATGGGGAGATAGAGCGCACCGCCCGACAGGTCGAGTGCGCCGCCGAGGGTCATCGACCATCCGTTGCCGAACTCATGCAGCCAGCTCGGTCCCCAGCCGAAGCGTGCCGACACCGACATCATCTGGGCCGACTTGCTCGGGTTCTTGGTCGAGGTCATGTTAAGTCCGGCCGTGAATGCCATCACCAGGTTCTCGGGATGCTGCTTCATCCGCTTGCCCCAGGCTCCGTACACTCCTGTTCCGCTGCCGGCGTATGGCAACGGGCTCAGATAATTGCAATTGATGTTGGCGCCCCCTATCTCCAGTCCATACACCGACGTTATGGGCCGGTGCGTGAAGCACTCGGGCTGCTCCTCGGTCCGGCAGTAGTCGCGGCATCCATGCCGATGCTGATGCCGCCCCTTAGCCAAGGCGCCTGTCACCGACAATATAAGGATTGTCAATGAGAGGAAAAATTTGTTAGTCATCAAAATCGAATAGTGACGGTTCGCTTGCCGTCGGATGTGTGTTTTCTTCTGACGGGTCAGGATTATTGTCAGATATAGTATCTGATTCTGTAACGGTTTCCCCGGCATTAAGTTCTGCGTCCTCGGCCTGTTCTTCGGTTTCCGGTTCCGGTTCGGGTTCGGGCTTGGGTATTTCCGTCACTTCGCGCAACGGCAGCGTGGTGAGCCGCTTACCCTTGGCCTTGAACGACTTCACGCCGATGAATTCCGCGGCGTCCACTTCAGTGTCGGGACGCTCGGCATCCTCGTAATGCAGCAGCAGATCGGGATTCTGCGTATCGGTCAGCAGCATTATCCGTGAAGCCTCGTCCGAGCCGACAAACCGTTGCGGCCTTGCCGACGCCTCAAAATTGAAGCGCTTCAGATACGGCGCGCCCAACGTGGCGTCCCACAGCGCGAGGGTCCATACCTTGTCGGGCAGGAACTTCTCGATGCGTAGTATGTTGTCCTCGTAGTGGTTGGCGTCGGAATACGAGGAGGTGAAGTATTCGCCGTTGTTCTGTATCACCAGCACCTTGTCGTCGCCCTGGAACACGCCGAGGCTTTCGCCGCGCCGGTCGTAGTTGAGGCGAACCACATCGCGGTCGAACCACACCTCGCGGCCCCCGAGCGTACTCGTGCCCTTCTTCTCCAGGGTCACTGACTTAACCTTGAACTTGGTCACAAGATTGCCTAACGATTCCTTGCCCTTGATGAGCAGGTCGGCGAAATTCACGTATACCTCGGTGTTGCGCGGGCGACGTCCGCCCACATCCGCCGGCTCGTCGTACAGCGACACGCGCACCGTCTCCGCCTCGCCGTTGGGATTGGCCGACATGTATTCCACGCGCGACCCGGGCACACCTTTGGTCACGTTGTACTCCTTGTCGCGCGTCAGACCCGTGACGAAGAAGCGTTTCATGTAGGTGTTGCCGCCTTTGCCGTTGCGGTATATCACGTTGTAGATGGTGCGCCGGTCGTTCTTCTTGAACAGGCCGATGTGTATTATCTTGTTGTTCTTGCCGCCGGTGCCGGCCTCGCCCACATAGAGTTTGTCGGCCACGCGCACTGTCTTGTACGTACCGTCGCGGTAGAACAGGATGATGTCGTCCAGGTCGGAGCAGGTAAACTTGAATTCCCCTTCCTTAAGGCCCGTGCCGATGAAGTTGCCCACCGGGTCGTAGTAGAGGCGCCGGTTTGCCTCGGCCACCTTGGCGGCCTCGATGCTGTCGAAGCCACGCACCACGGTGTGACGTTCGAAGCGCGCGCCATACTTCTCCTTCAGGTGCAGGTACCAGCGCTCGGTGGTCTCGTCTATATGCTCTATGTCATAACGCATCCGCTCGGCGTCACTCTGCAGCTTGGCTATGCGTTCCTCGGCCTTCTCCAAGTTGAACTTCAGTATGCGGCCCATCTTGATTTCCCACAACTTCAGCAGGTCGTCGTCGTTGATCTCGCGGATAAACAGCGGCTTGAACGGATCCATCAGGGCGTCCACGCGGCGGATGGCGGTTTCCATGTCGCGCGACGCTTCCACCAACTCGTCCTTGTACATCCGCTCGGTGATGAAAATCTTCTCCAGCGAGGCCTCCATCTGCTGTTCCAGACACTCGTCCAGCTGTATCTGCAACTCGCGGCGCAGCATGTCGCGCGTACGGTTCACTGAATCGCGCAGCAGGTCGGACACCGACAGGAACACCGGCTTGCGGTCGCGTATCACGCAGCAGTTTGGATTGAGCGACACCTCGCAGTCGGTGAAGGCATAGAGGGCGTCAATGGTCTTGTCGCTCGACGCTCCGGGCTGAAGGTACACCAATATGCGGGCCGTGCCCGATGTGTTGTCGTCTATCTTGCGCACCTTAATCTTGCCTTTCTCCATTGCGGAGAGTATGGAGGTGATCAGGTCGGGGGTGGTGACGCCGTACGGCAGCTCGGTGATAACCAGCGTTTTCTGGTCTAATTTCTCTATCTTGGCCCTGACCTTGACCTGACCGCCGCGCATACCGTCGTTGTAGCGCGACACGTCCATCAGCGCACCGGTCTGGAAATCGGGCAGCAGCCTGAAAGGGCGATCGTGCAGCACGTCGATGGCCGCGTCAAGTATTTCGTTGAAGTTGTGAGGCAGTATCTTGCAGCTCAGGCCTACGGCGATACCTTCCGCGCCCTGTGCCAACAGCAGCGGGAATTTCATGGGCAGCGTCACCGGTTCCTTCTTTCGGCCGTCGTAGCTGGGCGTCCATTCGGTGATTTTGGGCGAGAACGCGGCCTCGATGGCCAGTTCACTGAGTCGGGCCTCGATGTATCGGGGTGCGGCGGCCTTGTCGCCGGTCAGTATGTTACCCCAGTTACCCTGCGTGTCGACAAGCAGTTCCTTCTGGCCGAGCTGTACCAGGGCGCCTCCGATCGAGGCGTCGCCGTGAGGGTGATACTGCATGGTGTTTCCCACCACGTTGGCCACCTTGTTGAACCGGCCGTCGTCCAGCGTGTACATGGAGTGCAGGATGCGTCGCTGCACGGGCTTCAGTCCGTCCTCGATGTGAGGCACGGCACGTTCCAATATCACATAGCTGGCATACTCCAGATACCATTCCCGGAACATGCCGGCCAGCACCGTCTTGCGGTCGGTGGGTACGGGGCTGTCCTTGGGCTGTTCCTGACTGTTCAGGCCGGTTTCCGGGCCACTTTCGTTCTGTATTTCCTCGTTTTCTGAATACTGCTTCTCGTCCATGTCCATGATAACTGCAAATTTACGAACTTTTTCCTAAAACGCCAAATTTGCGAATACCACATTTTTTTATTAATTTTGCGCGTTAAAGCCCTTGCCGTCAAGCAAAGGCGGGGCAAAGAATGAAATATATTTCAGAAAGATGTATAGAAACAGGACGTGCGGAGAGCTTCGCCTGAGCGACAACGGCGCAGAGGTGAAGCTGGCCGGATGGGTGCAGCGCGTGCGCAAGATGGGAGGCATGACCTTCGTGGATTTGCGCGACCGTTATGGGCTGACCCAGATAGTATTCAGTGACGACGCCGATGCGGAACTTGCAGACCGCGCCAGTCATTTGGGACGTGAATATGTGATTCAGGTGGAGGGCAAGGTTGCCGAGCGCCAGTCCAAGAATCCGAAGATGCCCACGGGCGACATCGAGGTGCTGGCCGGCAAGCTGACGGTGCTGAACCGCAGCGACGTGCCTCCGTTCACCATCGAGGAAGACACCGACGGCGGCGACGACCTGCGCATGAAATACCGCTACATGGACCTGCGCCGTCCCAATCTGCGCCGCAATCTGGAGCTGCGCCACCGCATGGCTTTCGAGATTCGCCGCTACCTGGACGCCAACGGATTCCTGGAGATAGAGACCCCCATCCTGGTGAAGTCCACCCCCGAGGGCGCACGCGACTTCGTGGTGCCTTCGCGCATGAATCCGGGCGAGTTCTACGCCCTGCCCCAGAGCCCCCAGCTGTTCAAGCAGCTGCTGATGGTGTCGGGCTACGATCGTTACTTCCAGATTGCAAAGTGCTTCCGCGACGAGGACCTGCGCGCCGACCGCCAGCCCGAGTTCACACAGATCGACTGCGAGATGTCGTTCGTGGAGCAGGAAGACGTCATCGACATGTTTGAGGGCCTGGTGAAGCACATCTTCAAATATGTAAAGAACATTGACTTCACGGATCCGTTCCCGCGCATGACGTGGGCCGACGCCATGGCCAAGTACGGCAGCGACAAGCCCGACATCCGCTTCGGCATGGAGTTCAAGGAACTGACCGATCTGGCCAAAGGCCACAACTTCCCCGTCGTTGACGACGCCGAGCTGGTAGTGGGCATCGTGGCACCCGGATGCGCCGGATACAGCCGCAAGCAGACCGACGAGCTCACCGAGTTCGTGAAGCGTCCGCAGGTAGGCGCCAAGGGTCTGATGTGGGTCAAGTTCGAACCCGAAGGCAAGATCAAGAGCTCGGTCGGCAAGTTCTATACCGACGACGAGCTGAAGGCATGGGGCGAGCGCGCCGGTGCCAAGGATGGCGACCTTCTGCTGGTTATGGCCGGCGACGCCATGAAGACGCGCAAGCAGATGTGCGAGCTGCGTCTGGAGATGGGCAACCGTCTGGGCCTACGCGACCGCAACGTGTTCGCGCCCCTCTGGGTCATCGACTTCCCCCTGTTCGAATGGGACGAGGAGACCCAGCGCTACTACGCCATGCACCATCCCTTCACCAGCCCCAACCCCGACGACATCCCGCTGCTGCACAGCGACACGGGCAAGGTGCGCGCCACGGCATACGACATCGTGGTGAACGGCACCGAGCTTGGCGGCGGCTCCATACGTATCCACGACGCCAAGCTGCAGGACTCCATGTTCGAACTGCTGGGCTTCACTCCGGAGCGCGCACAGGAGCAGTTCGGTTTCCTGATGAACGCCTTCAAGTTCGGCGCTCCCCCTCACGGAGGTCTGGCACTCGGCTTCGACCGTTTCGTGTCGATTCTGGCCGGTCTGGATTCCATCAGGGACGTAATCGCGTTCCCCAAAAACAATTCGGGCCGCGACGTGATGAACGAAAGCCCCAGCCCCATCGATCCGGCACAGCTGGACGAACTGAAACTCACTCTGAAGTCTGATGACTAAAGTACGCGAAATAGCCTCGGCCATCGAGGAGTTTGCACCGCTCCGCCTGCAGGAAAGCTATGACAACGCCGGCCTGCAGGTGGGCGATCCCGAAGCCGAAGTTTCGGCCGTGTTGCTCTGTCTCGACGTGACCGAGGACATTCTGGAGGAGGCACGGCGCCGCAGCTGCTCGATGGTGGTGAGCCATCATCCGCTGATATTCCACGGGCTGAAAAGCCTGACCGGCGCCGACGAGACGCAACGCCTCGTGATGCAGGCCTTCAGGAACAACATCGCCATATATTCGGCCCACACCAACCTGGACTCGGCATGGGACGGCGTCAGCCACGAGATGGCGCACACCATCGGCGTGGAGAACCTGCGCCCCTTAGAGCCTTCGGAACCGGACGGAACCACAGGACTCGGCGTAATAGGCGACCTGCCGGCAACCCCGAAACTGGAACTGCTGCGCCGCATCAAAGACAAGTTTCAGGTGAAGTGTCTGAAGTATTCGGCCGGCAAACGCCAGCTGGTCGTCAAGAAAGTGGCCCTGTGCGGCGGCTCGGGCGCCTCGCTGATCCAGACGGCCATCGCCGCCGGTGCCGACATGTTCGTGACGGCCGACATCAAGTACCACGACTTCACCGGCTATGGCGACAGCATCCTGTTAGCTGACATAGGCCACTTCGAGTCGGAATTGTGTTCCGAGCGGATCTTCTCGCGCCTGATACGCGAGAAATTCCCCGACATGGTGGTGTACTTCCCCGAGTCGGAGAAGAACCCCGTCAAGTTCATGTAAGGACTCCGGCAAGGTGGTTAAAAATACAATTTTGAAACATCATATCGAATTATGAGCACAGATAATAAGAAAAACGAGAAAGAGCATAGCGTAGAGGAACGCCTTAAGGCTCTCTATCAGCTCCAGACCTATCTTACGGACATAGACCGTATCAAGACCCTTCGCGGCGAGCTTCCCAACGAGGTGAAGGACTGCGAGGACGAGATAGCCCGTTACGAGCTGCGCGTAGCCAAGCACAACGAGGAGATAGCGCACCTCAACGAGATGATCCAGGGCTTTACGGCCGCCATCGAGGAATGCCGCATGAAGGTGGCCCGTTACGACGAGCAGATCAACAATGTGCGCAACAACCGCGAGTTCGCTTTCCTGGAGAAGGAGCGCGAGTATCAGACTCTGGAGATAGAGCTGAACGAGAAGAAGATACGCGACTCCAAGGCCCGCATCGAGGAGGAGACCGAGCATAAGAACGCCGACGAGGAGGCTCTGGCCGACCAGCGCCACATCCTTGAGGCCAAGAAGCAGGAACTGGAGGAGATTGTGTCCGAGACCCGCGCCGAGGAGGAGCAGATCATGGCCAAGGCCAAGGCAGTTGAGCCTGTAATCGACGACTACACGCTGGCCGCCTTCCGCCGTATCCGCAAGAACGCGCGCAACGGCCTGGGCATCGTCACCGTGCAGCGCAACGCCTGCGGCGGCTGCTTCAACCGCATCCCCCCGCAGCGTCAGCTCGAGATCAAGATGCACAAGAAGGTGATAGTGTGCGAATACTGCGGCCGCATCATGATCGACGCTCAGCTGGCAGGCATCGAGGAGGCTCCGGCACCCGCTCCCGCCAAGACCACGCGCCGCACCAAGAAGTCCGCTCCCACTACTTAAATCATATCATACAGCATGTGGAAGTTTAAGCCAATACTCAAGACCACCATCTGGGGCGGTGACCGTATCGCCCCGTTCAAGGGCATCCAGACAGACCTTGACCTGGTGGGCGAAAGCTGGGAACTCAGCGGCGTGGAGGGCGACGTGTCGGTAGTGGCCGACGGTCCCGAAAAGGGAATGACGCTCACCGACCTGCTTTCCAAATATGGCGCGGCCATACTGGGCGAACGCAATTACAAGAAGTTCGGAACGCGCTTCCCGCTTCTCATCAAGTTCATCGACGCGCGTCAGGACCTGTCGGTTCAGGTTCATCCCGACGACGAGATGGCCCACCGTCAGGGTCAGGCCAACGGCAAGACCGAGATGTGGTACGTCGTAGACGCGGCTCCCGGCGCCAAGCTGGCCAACGGATTCCGCGAGGCCGTGGATCCCGCCGACTACGAGCGCTTGGTGGAGACCGGCGACATCGAGAAGGTGCTGAACTTCTGTGACATCAAGCCCGGCGACGTCTACTTCATTCCGGCCGGTCGCGTTCATGCCATAGGCGCAGGCGCGTTCGTGGCCGAAATCCAGCAGACTTCCGACGCCACTTACCGCATCTACGACTATCACCGTAAGGATGCCGACGGCAACGAGCGTCAGCTGCACACCGCCCTGGCCAAGGAGGCCATCAACTTCAACGACACCGAGGGTACGGCCGTGAAGTATGTGCCGCGCAACGACATACCGGTCAATGTGGCCAAGTGTCCCTTCTTCACCACCAATCTGATGATTGTGGACGAGGAAGTGATGCGCGACTACAACGAGCTGGATTCGTTCGTGGTGATCATCGTGACCGAAGGCGACGGCACACTGCTGTGCGGCGCCGACGCCGTCAGCGCGGTACCTACCGAAATGAAAGTGAAGCAGGGCGACACCGTACTGGTATCCGCCTCCGCCAACGGCCTTTCGATCGTGCCCGGCGACAAAGGACTTAAACTGATAGAGACATACGTGGGATGAGAACTGCCGACGAACTTAAAGGAGTGACTCTTTTAGGGAATCAAGGCACCAAGTACCCCGACAATTACGCGCCCGAAATGCTTGAATGTTTCGACAACAAGCATTCCGGGCACGATTATGTCGTGCGGTTCGACTGCCCCGAGTTCACTACCTTGTGTCCCAAGACGGGACAGCCCGATTTCGGGCATATCTGGATCAATTATATACCCAACGAGAAGATGGTGGAGAGCAAGAGCCTGAAACTGTATCTGTTCTCGTTCCGCAACCACGGCGATTTCCACGAGGACGTGGTGAACATCATCCTCAACGACCTGTGGGCGTTGATGCAGCCCCGTTACCTGGAGGTGACAGGCCGCTTCATGCCGCGCGGCGGCATCAGCATCAACCCCTTCGCCAACCGCGCCGACGCCGCCCACGAGTCCCTCGCCGCCCACCGCCGCCTCCGCGCCTTCGATGAACTGTAACAATATTTGGCTTTATGATTGATTACATTGGAAAAGGGCGCATTTTGATGTGCCGTAAAACAAAAATCAGCCAAACCGTAAAACAAAAATCAGCCAAACCGTAAAACAAAAATCAGCCATATTATAAAATTAAAACAATATTTTCTTTGATTATTAGCAATATATGATTAATTTTGCGATGAACAAAACAGGACATACAATATGGCGAATTATAGACCACGTGTGGCAGATGATATTCTTGAAGACAAACTCGATGCGATGGGTTGCGTTCTGGTTGAAGGGCCCAAGTATTGCGGCAAAACGACGTTGGCTTTACAACATGCGCGAAGTGTGTTGTACATGGCCGATCCGGACACACGGACTGAGAATCTTATCATAGCTCAGACAAATATTTCAAGACTACTGCAAGGAGCCGTTCCCAGACTTATAGACGAATGGCAACTTGCACCCCAGTTTTGGGATGCCGTGCGAAATGAAGTTGACCGCCGCAACGCCGACGGACAATTTATCCTGACCGGTTCGGCCGTCCCGGCCGATACCTCGGACATTTATCACACCGGAACCGGCAGAATGTCATGGCTACGGCTCAGAACAATGTCATTATGGGAGTCGGGCGAGTCCACAGGGGATGTCAGCCTCGGGAATCTTTTTAGACATCCGGAATCGGTCGACGGAGCTTCGTCACTGGATATAGAAGGGCTCGCTTTCGCGACATGCCGGGGAGGATGGCCAAAAGCCACGTTGAAAGAACGTCCCAAATCTGCATTAATACAGGCCGAAGAATATTTCGAAGCTGTGGTGCGCAGCGATATCTCAAGAGTTGACAATGTATCCCGTAATCCGGAGTTAGCAAGAAGATTCATGCGGTCGCTGGCACGCAACCAAGGGACTCAAACATCCCTGTCCGTTATTGCCGACGATGTATCCGGAGGCACCCAAGGCGCATCGTCAATTCCCACTGTCACTTCCTATATCAATGCATTGAAGAAAATATTTGTAATCGAGGATTCGCCGGCGTGGAACCCTAATTTAAGAAGCAAAACCGCGATACGCACTTCCGACACCCGCTATTTTTCAGACCCTTCCATAGCTACTGCCGCATTGGGGATCGGTCCGGAAGATTTGATCGGTGACCTTAATACGTTCGGTTTACTTCTTGAAACGCTCTGCATCCGCGACCTTCGCGTGTATGCCTCTGCCATCGGTGGCGATGTATACCATTACAGAGACAAGAACGGTCTGGAATGTGATGCCGTAGTGCATTTAAGGAACGGCAAATACGGCTTGATAGAAATTAAACTCGGAGGTGAAAAGCTGATAGATGAAGGAGCAGCCAATTTGCGCAGACTTGCCGATAAAATCGACACCGGCAAAATGGCACCGCCATCCTTTATGATGGTGCTTACAGGCGTGGGAAAATATGCTTACCGCCGTCCGCAAGACGGAGTTTTGGTCGTTCCGATAGGCTCTTTGCGCAGTTAACCCGACAATTCTTCAATCTTGTTCCACAAGGCCATTTCCCTTACGCGCCCGGGGACAGCCCGCGCTACTAATGACTTCTGTGTCGGCGTAAGGAAGCGTCCGAAAGAGTTCTGTGCTTAACCTTTTATTCAATTCCATATTGAGAAAGTTGAGTAAACAGTCAAAGCGGGACTCTCAGAAAGAAATATCAGCCACTCCACTCAAGAATTTACCAAAAAAATCTTCGTATTCGTAAAATAACAATTAAAATTTTCCATTATTATTATAATGAAAAAGGATAGTGTATTGGTGCTGTCGGGGGGTGTGGACAGCACGACGATGCTGTGGGAGTATCGCGACAGGATAGCGATGGCTGTGACGTTCGACTACGGGTCGAACCACAACGCCGCCGAGATAGAATGCGCGCGGCGTCAGGCCGAAAAGGCCGGCGTGCCGCATATCGTCATCCCGTTGGCCTTCATAGGCAAGTATTTCAATTCGTCGCTGCTCAGCGGTGCCGAGGAGATTCCGGAGGGACATTACGAGGACTCGAACATGAAGGCGACCGTAGTGCCTTTCCGCAACGGCATCATGCTGGCGGCGGCCTGCGGTCTGGCCGA
This sequence comes from uncultured Porphyromonadaceae bacterium, assembly GCA_905198125.1. Lineage (GTDB taxonomy): Bacteria > Bacteroidota > Bacteroidia > Bacteroidales > Muribaculaceae > Lepagella. Next base: position 63,825 of record CAJKBH010000007.1, on the reverse strand, counting down.
AAGCAACGGCCTGAAATTCGTAATGTTAGCCAATCACGGCGGCGACCACGCCATTTATCCGGACTGCCGCGAGGGATTCATCAACGCCATGTCCGAAGCCATGGCGCAGGGCACATACACCGACACCCGAATCTTCGCCCCCTACACCAACCTCACGAAAGCCGACATAGTGGCTCGCGGCGCCAAGATTGGCGTGGATTATTCGCAGACATATTCATGCTACAAGGGCGGCGAGCGTCATTGCGGCCGCTGCGGCACGTGCGTGGAACGCCACGAGGCGTTCACCCTCGCCGGCGTCAACGACCCGACAGACTATCTGTCGCTTCCGGAGTTAGAATAAGAGCAAGAACAGGAGTACGAATACAATTTAAGAGTTAAAGCTAAAGCAAACATAAACGACGTCAGAGCAAGCATAAACCGCCTTACAGCCAGCCACATCACGGCTGGCTTTTTTATTGACTGTAAATCGATTACCCGAATCGATAATCTCATCGTTGACTTCCATACAGACATATTTGCTTAATTTTTATAAAAATTTTCAAAAAAATATTTGGAAATAACGAATCAAAACCATATATTTGCCGTCAGAAAGACTACAGATAGTTTGAAATCGCAACAATAGTCCTTTTCATACTTATAAAATTACTCTGGATATCTTTTTAACAGTTTGTTTCATTACTATTGCTGACGCTTATGGTCAAGATATTGGATAAAATAATGATGAACGTGATGATGGCAGTGTTGACATTGTCATCGACACTTGATGTATCGGCAGCAGGGTCGCGTTTTTATTTTGAATATAATGGTTTATGCTATAGAACCCACGGCCTTTTTCTAAGTAGCAGCTATGCCATCGTGACCTATCCTGATGACAAATCCGACTTCAATCAGGACTTTTATGCCGTAGGTGATATTACAATCCCATCAACCATCCTATATGATGGTTGGACGATCCCGGTTAAAAAGATTGACGACTTTGCCTTCAGTAAATGTCATTACCTTACTTCCGTCAAGCTTCCCGAGGGTCTGGAGGTAATCGGATACGATGCTTTTTCCAATTGTGAACTATTGCAATCCATAGATATTCCAGAGAGTGTTCAGAAGATCAATGGACGAGCCTTTGCAGGATGTGAATCATTACAGTCAGTGAAATTTCCGCAAAGCATGACATCTATTGGGGAAGAAGCATTCCTCAATTGTGAATCACTATCTTCCGCATCCCTGCCAAATGACATAAGTTCTATTGGAGCCTCGACATTCGAGAGGTGCAGTTTACTTAAAACCGTTACCATTCCACGGTCCGTCAAAGAAATCGGAGATGAAGCTTTTGCATGCTGCAATTCGCTTGAGTCCGTGTCAGATTGCGGTGGTGTCGAAAAAATCGGCGCAAGCGCTTTTAATTGTTGTTACCGGCTAAAATCAATAAATATAGGAGACAAGTTGACGTATCTTGGAGAGGAAGCTTTTAAGGATTGCAGCTCGCTGGAAAGCTTAGGAAATAATGCAGTCGTACCTGGCATTCAATATTCCCGATACATTCACGATTTCCCTTACAGCGATGGACTCCGGATAATAGCGTCCTCTGCATTCAAGAACTGCATCTCATTAAAATCAGTCAAATTGGCAGATGACGTACAGGCTATTGGAACCAATGCTTTCAGCGGATGCGCTTCGCTCCGTTCCATTAACATTCCGTCCGGTGTCATAACAATCTATGATGAGGCTTTTGCAGGATGTACTTCCCTTCCGAAACTGAGACTGCCCCACAATATACAGAATTTTTATTCTAAAGCATTCTACGCCTGCAATGGGCTTGAATCAGTCAATGTTCCGGCCAACACTTCATATATAGACAATTACGCGTTCGTATTCAGAAGTGCAGCAAAGGTGCATGCCGAAAGTGAGGTTCCTCCGGCTTTAGAGCATTTCCCCCCACGATTCAGCTCCTATACAAAGGAGAATGGAATTCTATACGTTCCTGACGGTAGCGTGCAGACATATCGGAAAGCGTATGAATGGAAAGAATTCAAAAACATCGCAGACGAAAGTTCAAGCGGAATAGAAAATGTCGAGGCTGCCGGTTTATCGGATAGTGACATTACTGTAAGCGTCTATCCGGACGGCATACACATTGACGGCATAACCTCCGGCTCCACAGTCTCCATATACACCCTTGACGGCACCTGCTGTTTCTCTGACTCCGTTAGCGGAGACAGAATGACCTATCATCCCGCAACGTCCGGCATATACATTATCCGAATAGGTGAATATTCAACCAAAGTGCTATGCAGATAGCACTTTGTAATTAATAATTTAAAAATTTATTTTTATGGTAAAACCCGATTTAAACGATCTGCAAGATCAAAAAGGTCTGCAAGACAGAGTAATTAACGACAGTCCGTCATGGCCTGCAAGTAATGAATTTCCCATCATTGCATTTGCGCCAATGCCTGCAAACTACAGTCAGTGGGATTATCGCACGGATAAGGTGACAATCAAAGCTCTTTTAAGGGCGGTCGCAGACTGCGGTATAGACACCGTCAATGTTCTCGGCGGCATGTACGCTCAGACGGCACATCTCAAGACAGCGCAGGAATTGGGAACACTGGGGAATAATATTAAAATCAAGGTTATTGTAAACAGTGATAATCTGTTTGAGAATCCAAAATCATGTCTTGAAATGGTCACCGCATTACAGAACTACGCCAATCTGGCTGCATGGAATGTCAAGGATGAACCCTCTCCCAACGACTGGGGCGAAGTCCTTGATAAGGACGGCCATGTCATAAATCCATCCGGTGGACAAGATGTCAAATATCAAATATATAACAGAGATACGATATGGCATCGTCTTACGATTGGGTATAACTTAGTCAGAAGTCTGGATCCGTCACGACCTGTTTACTTTAACCTTGCTGTCGGGTCGTCCCCTAACATCACAGGCAAATATTATTATCTTTATAACTCGGTTTATGAAAAAAATGCGGAGTATCTCAGGCATTTAAACCGTTTGTATCATCCTAAGGTATGGTCATTTGACTATTATCCTGTGGGCTGCAAACTTAAGAATAATGTTCCTAAAAAAGAGAAGGAGAAAGAAGGATTAATGCCAACCGACACTCAACTTGATACAGTAGTATGGTATAATGGACTATTTACGTATCTTCAATGCTTTCAGGACATAGCCCAAGCGACAGGGTCGAAGTTTCTGGCATTCGCCAACTGTATGCATTACAATTTATATAAAAGTGACAGGACCTTCAACGTAAAATTTCCAGTACCTACCATCGGCAAGTTGAGACTTGAGGTATTTTCAGCAATGTGCTTCGGAACGTCAGGGATTGTTTACTATAGATACGGGGTAGGTCTTCAACGCTCAGATTCATGGTGTATTGAGTCTGCGGTATCGTATGAGAATCAGACGATAGTCAAATCACCGACAATCTGGCCGTTGGTCAAGAGCATGAACGAGCAGATTCGTCTGTGGCAGGACCTGTTTATCGGATGCACTGTTGACAAACATCGACATACTTATGTTCCTAATAATCCAGAGGGAGATCCAGTGGTTGACGTCGCTGTGGATAAACTTAGTGACGGAGATCTTTCCAACACATGCATCCAGACATTAAAATGCCACTTTAATAAAAATGCTACATATATTGATAAGGAGAATGCAAGTTACGACGGCAAAACCGGTAATTATGTAACTACAACTCATAATCAACCCGGCATTTTACTGAACTGGTTTACAAATCCAAGTTATAAGGATGACCAATATAAGAATGGCCATGAGCATTATATCGCTTTGCTGAACCTGGATATCGAAAGACCGCAGCAATTGACATTGAGACTCAACAAGGGTGGATATTACTTCCTGAAAGAAACTAAAACCGGGAATGTATCGACATATTCTTTAAGCTCAACAATTCCTTCGCCAAACACAGACAATGTCATTACTCTCTCACCGGGTGAGATGATCGTGTTGTTCTGGTAAAAATATAACAGTCCGATTCGGGTGGTGTCTGAGGGCATATATAGTATCAACACTGCCCGAATCGGGTGCTAACAATTATTTAATATAATCATATAACATACATTTTAATAATTAATTAACCATGAGTGATTTAACAAATAAAACAGCGGAAATTTCCGCGATGAGCATGACCACCTCCACAACTGCATTTACATCAGATGAACTGTCTTTAGTGGCGATAAATCCATTCCCGAATAATTTGCTGGGCTATATCGAGGCTAACGTAAACAATCCTGACGCCAATGTCCCGAAATATATCAAACAGGTATTGGACGAGGTTGTGGACAGCGGATGCAACACGGTATTGCTCAACACCACTTATAGACAGGCGGACTCCATATTAAATGTGATTCAGGAAAACGAAATCCCTTTAAAGGTAATATTAGGACTTTCCTATCTCAACGATTCAGTCGAACATTGCCTGCAGGTGCTCCAACATTTCGGTTTCATCCCTTATAAGTATGATCCGGAAACATATATCAATTATCCCTACGCTGATAGAATCTCCGGATGGCAGATTATGGACCAGCCCGATTGCTGGGATTGGGGACAGGTATATTCTGAAATCTGCAATTCCAATACCGATACGGAATCCACGTCCCATAAATTAAATTCACTTACTTTGGGGTATGCATTAGTAGACGCACTGGGCAAGACTCGCCAAGACAGCAACACCTCAAACGATAAATCACGATTAGTTCTGTTCAATCTCTGCGCCATACCCGATCTGGAAGAAGAAGTTGATCCACATACCCGGAATACGATCAAACGTATTACAGGGTCAAGCCAGACCTACAGGGAATATGTTGATGCAATTGACAGATTGTTCAAGCCTGAGGTGCTGTCGTATGACTTTTACCCGTTCATTAAATACGGCGGCTCGAGCACGCTCGTAGTGAAAAGCAAGGAATTTTTCCATTACCTGAGTGTGTTCGGAAACAAAATCAATCGGCTCAAAACAGAAGATAAAAAAACTGTCAATTTCTGGGCTTACGCCATGGTGACGCATCATAGCTGCAAAAACACGGCTACAGGCAGCACTATCTGGGAACAGCCGGCCCCGACTCTCGGAATGCTGAGATTCGCGGCTTTCAATGCTCTTGCATACGGCGCCAAAGGAATCGCTTACTGGCGTATGGGATATAGTACGAGCTATTCCAACGGAAATGAGATCGTCTCTTATCATGACGCTCCCATTGTCTGTGGAATCCCCGGAAACGGTTTGCCGGAACCTGTGCTCATCATGAAACATCCGACATGGGATTATATCAAGACTGTCAACAGTGAAATTCAACAGATAAAATCTGTATTCGAAGGTACCACAGTGATAAAATGTCAGCATATCCCGGCTTATGACTCCACCAACAATTGTACTTATGAAGGAGTAACCCGGCCAAGTACCGACGAACCATATAAGTATATTGGCACAGAGAAAGCCGGGGTGGTCGTCAGCCATCTTCAAAAGGAGTTGTCTATAGGTCAGATGAATTACTTGCTGATTGTAAATAAGGATTACAGCAATTCTCAAAAAATCTCCTTATATTTTTACAACACCAATGAGGAAATAATTCATGCAATAACAGAAGACACTCCGTCAAAATCTGTCATAGAGAATTCGAATTATGCACGCTATAATGCCACTTTAAGTGAAGGCGGCATTATCGTGTTCCAATGGTTAAGACTAAAACGCATAGAAGTGACAAAAAATGACGGAATTTCCGCTGGTGTAGCTAAAAAGTAAAAAATGAGAATAGAGAGTAAAGAAAATCATAAACCATAACCATCAGGATGTCCGTATGGATGTCCATACGGACATACTGATTATTCTGTAATTTCTATGTTCAATTATAAATCTATAATAAGCCTATTAATTTGGGCATTGACACTTGACATGTCGGCATTGGCTGTCAGTGCAGCATCCCGATACGATTTTATCACCTCCGATTTATGTTTCAAAGTATTGTCCAACCAAGACAAAACCGTAAGCGTCGTGGGTTATAACCCTTATCAGGCTGAACCGCAAATGTTGTCAATCCCTTCCAATGTCACATGGAACAATAATGTGTACACAGTCACAGAAGTGGGTCCACACGCCTTTGAATACTTCTATATCGAGACCCTGTATCTGCCCTCCGACATTGCTCGTATAGGAGAATATGCATTTAACTATTGTCCTTATTTAAAATCAGTTACTCTCCCTGCTAATTTAAAAACAATCGGAGAGGGAGCATTCAATCATTGTAAGCTAATACCGTCTCTGACTTTGCCTGAAAGCGTGGACAGCATTGGAGTGGGCGCATTTGCCGGATGTAAAAGATTGGAATCATTAAGGATTCCTGACAGTGTCACATTTTTAGGTGATATCGCATTTCAGTTTTGCGATGGGTTGTCCTCAGTTAAACTCGGCAGGAATATCCTGACAATCGGCATACAGGCATTTGGCTATTGTAGTTCCTTGTCTGAGATAACTATACCAAATTCTGTCGAAGTAATAGATGACCTAACATTCGTGGGATGTAATTCTTTGAAAAAAGTAATTATAGGCGATAAGGTGACCAAAATTGGATGGCTGGCGTTTGAGGACTGCCACAATTTAACTGATATAAAATTGCCTCAAGGCTTGAAGCAAATTGATCGTAACGCATTTGCGAATTGTTATGCCTTATCATCGATTTCAATTCCAGAATCTGTGACAAGCATTGGCGATGGTGCGTTCAGTTTTTGCCGGTCTTTAAAATCCGTTGAGATTCCTGATAGAATCACTTATATTAATCGGGGTTCCTATTCGGGCTGCACATCACTTTCCGATATAAAGCTTCCCAAGAATCTCAGTACACTCGGGGCTTATGCCTTCTATTATTGCCCGGCACTCCAAAGTCTTACAATTCCGGAAAATGTCCGGACCATTGAACCCTATCAATTCAGATGCAAAAACCTCAAGACATTGACTTCCCTTAATCCAACGCCTCCAGCCTTAATTTTCGACTCCGAAAGCGGTTATGCATACGCCCGGCCTTTCTATGGTGTCGACAAATCGACATGCAGGCTTTACGTGCCCAAAGGAAGTGCTAAAGCCTACCGTGAAGCCGAAGGGTGGAATGAATTTGAAAACATAATCGAAATGGAATAGTCCTGCCGGTCATTGGGCAGAACTGTCAGAGGAATCTGAGGAATCAGAGTCATTAGAATTCTCTGTGCTGACAATCTCGGCGATGATTTCCTGGAGGGCGGCGGTGGTCTTGTCGATGCGGGTGATGTCGTCGTGGAGGCGGCGCGTGTAGGGGATGCTCAGGAGGTAGAAGATAATACCGGCCGGGGCGAACCACATCAGCGCCTTGCGCACTTTCAGATTGCGGAACGGACAGTAGATCCAGAGCCACATCAGGATGGGATAGTCGTTCAGCTTGTCGATTATCTTGAGGTTGCGGCTGTCGTTCAGCACGGCCACAAGCGCGTCGGTCTCGTCGCCAAGCACCGCGACGGGATGGCGGCGCAAGGGTTTCATCCAGTAATCCCTGTAACTCTGACGGCGCGGATAACGTTTGAGCCATGCCTGCGAGCGACGCTGCAGCCTGTCGAGGCCGGCCATCACCACAGGACGGTCTATATCGTTGATCACAACCTCCTTGCGCGTCACCTGACGGCTTTCGGGCAGCCCCAACAGTCGGCGCGCCCATGTCTTGTACAGGTCGGGGTTGAACACGGCGCTGTCGTTCATGGCCTTATACGTAACGAAGATACCCAACGGGAGCAACACGAACGTGGACAGCCACATGCCGGCCCATGCCTGCCATATACCCTCGCGGGCCATCTTGAACCCGGTGTTGTCGATGATGTAATACACAAGGAACAGCATCACCGATATCACCATCGGCGCTCCGAGCCCTCCCTTGCGGATAATGGCACCCAACGGCGCGCCGATAAAGAGGAAGATGATGCACGCCACCGACAGGGTGTATTTCTTGATCAGTTCGATGCGGTGACGTATCAGTCGTCCCTTCTCGTCGCCTACCTGGACGGCGCGGAATTCCTGTTCGCTCTTGCGCTGCGATTGCAGGGCGAAGGCACCTGAGAACACCTGGTCGCGCTGCGCCGGCGACAGGGCTAACAGCAGCGAATCGAGGCTGACGGGATTCACTGCCTTCTTCTCGGTCTCCTTCTTCGCTTTGGCTATTTTTTTACCATTGGCGTCAGTCGCTATCTCCACTTTCTGTCCCATGGCCGGAGCCAAAGTGGGAAACGCGAGTGTGGTGAATCCCTCGGCGGTGCGGTTGCCGATGCTGTCCACACGCCGCGACAACGAGTCGATGCTGGTGCGCAGTTCACTGATGTTCTTGCCCACATACTGGCTGCGCATACCCTCCTCATTGAGGCGGTTGAAGTTGGCGTCGAACGGTATCAGCAGCTCCTTGTCAACGAACGATTCGCGACGGAACGGGATGTTGTTGGAGTTCATGTTCTGCTCGCGCAGGTTCTCGAACTGCTCGCCCGACCATAGATGCAGATAGAGGTAATCCATATCGGGCGTGAAGGCCAGGCGCGCCGAATCGGCAAGCAGGATGGTGGGGTTGTCGCCGTGGCCAACGTCGTAAATCATCGCGCCGTACAGCATACCGGTGTCGGGGTTCTTCTTCCTGACATACAGGTTATAACCTGTAATCTGGTCATAGAACGAGCCTTCGGGAATCTCGAGTTCGGGGCTTTTCTGACGGGCCGAGAACAGCAGCGTCCACATCTTGACCTGTGCCTTTGGCAGCACGTCGTTCTGGAAGAAGAACGCGCCGACGGCTATTATGGTTATCAGCACGATAAGGGGCGACATGACCTGTATCAGCGGAATTCCGCTGGCCTTGATGGCGGTAAGCTCCGACTTCTCGCCGAGGTTGCCGAACGACATCAGCGACGCCAGCAGGATGGCCAGCGGCAGGGCCATCGGTATCATGGAGAGGGCGGCGTAGAAGAAAAGTTCGGCCAACACTCCGAAGCCGAGCCCCTTGCCCACCAGGTCGTCCATGTATTTCCACAGGAACTGCATGAGCACGATGAACAGCACGATGAAGAACGTCATCGCGAACATCGGCAGGAATGTCTTGAGTATGAACCGGTATAAACGTTTCAAGTCACGTGAAATATGGGGTGCGGTCAGTCTCCGGGGACATGCACCATACGTTTTGCGGCTGTAAAATTAGAAATTATTGCTGAGACACGAAAATTTTTGTAACTTTGCTTTTGGAAAAATACCAAAAAAACATGAAATTATTCGAAAGATTGACCCTTCAGGCGCAGGCTAACCCCCAGCGACTGATATTGCCGGAGTCGACCGAACCGCGCACATTGCAGGCGGCCGACCGAGTTATTTGCAATAAGATCGCCGACGTGACCTTCATCGGCGACAAGGAAGAAATATTGAACAAGGCCTTCGAGCTTGGGCTCAGCAACATCGAGAAGGCCCGGTTCGTCAATCCTAAGGATGCGGCCGTAGTAGAGCCCTACGCCGAACTGTTGGCCGAGCTTCGCAAGAAGAAAGGAATGACCATCGAGGAGGCCCGCAAACAGGCGGCCAATCCCCTGTACCTGGGCTGTCTGATGATCAAGAAGGGGGAAGGCGACGCCATGGTGGCCGGCGCACTCAGCCCCACGAGCCATGTATTGCGCGCTGCGTTCCAGGTGCTGAAGACCAAGCCCGGCGTGTCGGTGGTGAGCGGCGCGTTCATCATGCTGCTGCCCGAAAGCGTCCCCTTCGGCGAAGACCACATGCTGATATTCGCCGACTGCGCCGTAGTGCCCGACCCCAACGCCCAGGAGCTGGCCCAGATAGCCATCGAGACGGCCCGCACCACCAGGAACATCGCCGGACTCGACCCCGTCGTGGCCATGTGCTCGTTCTCGACCAAGGGCAGCGCCACCCACGAGCGTGTGGACAAGGTGATAGAGGCTACGGAGATAGCCCGTCACATCGACCCGGCGCTCAAGATAGACGGCGAGTTGCAGAGCGACGCCGCCATCGTGCCTAAAATCGGCGAGATGAAGGCTCCCGGCAGCCCCGTGGCCGGTCACGCCAACACCCTGATATTCCCCAGTCTGGAGACCGGCAATATCGCATACAAGCTGGTGCAGCGTCTGGCCGGCGCCGGCGCCGTAGGTCCTATCCTCCAGGGCCTGGCAGCTCCCGTCAACGACCTTAGCCGCGGCGCTACCGTCGACGACATCGTGAACACAATCATCGTAACCTGCAACCAGGCTATCGGCGACAAGAAATAACAACTTCCGCAGCGTTTTTTTCAAATGAAGATATTAGTGCTCAACAACGGATCGAGTTCCGTTAAATACAAGCTGATAGACTCGGCCACCAAGCAAGTGCTGGCCGAAGGCGGCGTAGAGAAAATCGGACTTCCCGACAGCTTCCTGAAATTCAAGAAAGCCGACGGATCGAAGGAGACCGTGACCGTGCTGATGCCCGACCACAAAGAGGCCATCCGCCAGGTGTTCAAGGTGCTGACCGACCCGAAGGAGGGTGTGATCAAGGACCTGTCCGAGATCGATGCCATCGGACACCGCGTGGTGCACGGAATGGAATACTTCAACAAGTCCGTTCTCATCACGCCCGACGTGATCGAGAAGGTAAAGGAGTGCTACCCGGTGGCTCCGCTGCACAATCCGGCCAACATCATCGGCATCGAGGCCGTGCAGGAGCTGATGCCGGGCACGCCCAACGTGGCCGTGTTCGACACCGCCTTCCATCAGACCATGCCCGCCAAGGCATACATGTATGCCCTCCCCTACGAATATTATGAGAAGTACGGCATCCGCCGCTACGGCTTCCACGGCACGAGCCACCGTTACGTGTCGCGCCGCGCCTGCGAATACCTGGGCGTGGACTATGACAAGCAGCGCATCATCACCTGCCACATCGGCAACGGCGGTAGCATCACGGCCATCAAGGACGGCAAGAGCGTGGACACCAGCATGGGTCTGACTCCTACCGAGGGCCTGATGATGGGTACCCGTGTAGGTGACGTGGATCCCGGCGCACTTGTATATCTGATGGAGCGTGCCGACCTCGACGCCAAGCAGCTGCAGACCGTCATCAACAAGGAAAGCGGCGTCCTCGGAGTGTCCGGCATCAGCAACGACATGCGCGACATCGAGGCCGGCATCGCCGCCGGCAACGAGCGCGCCAAGCTGGCCATGGAGATGTACGAATACCGCATCCTCAAATACATCGGCGCATACGCCGCAGTGCTTGACGGCGTGGACATCATCGTGTTCACGGGCGGTGTGGGCGAAAACCAGACCAAGACCCGCGAGAACATCTGCCGTCATCTGAACTACCTCGGAGTGACGTTCGACGCCGAGGCCAACAAGGTGCGCGGCGAGGAAGTGACCATTTCGGGCGCCGACTCCAGGGTGAAGGTGGTGGTAATCCCCACCGACGAGGAGATGATGATAGCCGAGGACACAGCCGAAATCGTAGGCAACCTGAAGTAATCTGCCCATATTCTGACTTGTCGGCCGTACACTCATGCCGGCCGGCGGTCATAGACTGTTATAGATGATAGAATCGATAATTTACTGGAACGCGGACCCGGTGATGTTTTCACTGGGGCCGCTTTCCGTTCGATGGTACGGCCTGATGTTCGCCGTGGGCTTCATCATAGGCTACAACATCATGGAGCGCATGTTCCGTCACGAAGGCGCGCCCGAACGATGGCTCGGCATCCTGCTGGCATACGTGGCCATAGCCACCATAGTGGGCGCACGCCTGGGACACGTGTTCTTCTACGAGTGGGACTACTATTCGCAGCATCCCGGCGAGATAGTGAAGATATGGAACGGCGGCCTGGCCAGCCACGGAGGCACCATCGCCATAATCATAGCCCTGTTCATGTTCTCGTGGTTCACGAGCCATAAGCCGGCGTCGTGGGTGTTCGACAAGATAGTGATTCCCATCGCGTTGGTGGGAGCCATGATACGCTTCGGCAACCTGATGAATTCCGAGATATACGGCAGTGCGACCGATCTGCCGTGGGGATTCGTGTTCGTGCGCAACGGCGAGACCGTACCCGCACATCCCACGCAGCTGTACGAAAGCCTGAGCTATCTGGTGCTGTTCGTAGTGCTGATGTGGATGTACTGGAAGAAGAACGCCCAGGAGCGTCCCTGGCTCATAACCGGCGTGTTCTTCATCGGCATCTTCCTGCCCCGGTTCCTGATCGAATACATCAAGAACGTGCAGGTCAGCTCCGAATACGAGATGATAGCCCGCTACGGCATGAACATCGGACAGATGCTGTCCATACCGTTCATATTGATCGGAGTGTTCCTGGTATGCTGGGCGCTTGCCCATCCCAGGGTCAAGTTCTCGTTTCCCAACAAATTCCCTGAGGACCCCGCCGACAAAAAGAAACCGAAGCATTAACCACCTCATCACTCATAACTATTCACTCATAACTCATCACTTGCGACATGACCGGACTGTCGATATTCGATTTTGACGGAACGCTGACCGACAAGGACACTTTCCTGCTGTTCGCCCGGTTTGTGCGCAAGCGCAAGGGGATGTGGCGCGCGGGGATAAAGGCCCTGCCGGCCATCCTGGCGTGGAGACTTGGGCTTAAGGGAAGCGCACACGCCAAGGAGCGTCTGTTCGGCGCACTGTATGGCGGGATGCCCCTCAGTACCTTCGAGGCATACGGCGAGGCGTTTGCCGATGTGGTGGACCGCAATCTGCGCAAGCGGGGCATGGACGAGCTGAACCGTGCCCGGGAACGCGGCGACAGGATTGTGATATGCTCGGCCAGCGTTCCGCAATGGATCGAGCCGTGGGCGCGGCGTCACGGCATAGACACCGTAATGGGCACCGAAATCGAAGTGGACGCCGACGGCAGGCTTACCGGCCGGTTCGCCACCCCGAACTGCAAGGGCGCCGAAAAAGTGCGGAGGGTGACGCAGATGTTTCCCGACCGATCCGACCTGCACGTTTCGGCTTACGGCGACAGCTCGGGCGACCGCGAACTGCTTGACTTCGCCGACGAGCCGCACATGCTGCGCAAGCGTTCGCCGCGCGACATCCGGATGGCCGGATGGTTCGCCGGAGTGGTGGTCATACTGGCGCTCACCATCCTGTTCTCGTGGAACCGCTATATCACCAGCCCGCCGCACGTGAGCCGCGAACGGTTCCCCATACGCGGCATCGACGTGTCGGCCCATCAGGGCATGATGAACCTTGACGCCGTGGCGGCCGACGGCTACGAGTTCATATTCATCAAGGCATCGGAGGGGGCCGACTTCCGTGACCCCAATTTCGCGCTCAACTATCTCAAGGCCGGCCACGCAGGACTGAAACGCGGAGCGTACCATTTCTTCCGCTTTGACCGCGACGGCATCGAACAGGCTCTCAACCTGATACGCGCCGTAGAGGGCCGTCCCCTCGAGCTTGGAGTGGCCATCGACGTGGAATATCAGGGCAATGCCAAGGGCGTTCCCTCCGACTCCATCGCAATGAGGCTGCACGACATGGTGGATTTCCTGAGCCTGAAGGGATACCGACCCACTTTCTACACCAACGAACAGGGATACGACGAGCTGGTGTATCCCAACTGTCCCGGCTACCCGCTGTGGCTATGCTCGTTCAACGAGAAGACCGCCAACCGCGACTGGACATACTGGCAATACGACCACCGGGGAAAGGTGGCCGGAGTGCGCGGCGACGTGGACCTTAACGCTTTCTACGGCAACCGAAAGCAATGGAACGAGCATCTGCGCCAGTTCGCAAAATAATGCACCGGTTTTTCCGTTTTATTGTTTAGCTAAGACAGCTGAAAATCCATTATGGACATAAGCCATATACGCTGTCAGAAACAACAAGACGCTATTGATGAGAATCGGAACAATTCTTAAACACATATTCATATCAACGACCCTGTTTGCGACATCATTAGCCGCAATGGCCCTCGATGCTGGCCATTACGCGCAGCACTCGGTGCTGTCGCAGGGCAACTGGGCCACGGTAGAGGTGTCAGAGACCGGCATGACGCTGGTTACGGACGTGATGCTCCGCAACTTAGGCTTCAGCGACCCGGGCAAGGTGCGCGTGTACGGCACCGGCGGCGTCATGGTGCCCGAGGCCCTGGACGCCTCCATGCCCGACGACCTGCCGATAGTCCCGTCATTCCGCACATCGAGGGGAATCGTGTTTTTCGCCCGCGACAATCATTCGTGGAGCACCCTGAACTCCGCCCGGCCATACGCCCATACCATCAATCCCTACACCGAGAAATCGGTGTATTTCCTCAGTGACGCCGACACGGGTATGACCGTGGGCGAACTTAACCTGCAGGGAGGATCGGCGGCCGACGTCACATCGTTCATGAACCGGCAGGTACACGAACAGGAGCTGGAGCATTTAGGCGAATCGGGCCGCACATATCTGGGCGAGGATTTCCGTGGCACACGAAGCCAGACTTTCGATTTCGCCCTGCCCGACCGCACCGGTGACGAAGCCCTGGTGACAGTACAGTTCGCCGCCAAGGTGACCGGCGGAGGCTCGCGGATCACAGTCCGGGCCGGCGGCCAGAACGCGCCTTCCGCGTCGACAGATTCAATAGCCGGCGTGGACGCCTCACAATACGCGGCATTCTCCACCCGCTCGTTCACTGCGCCCGTGGACGCCGACAAACTGGCGCTCAATATCGGATACACCAATTCCGGAGTATTGTTCCTGGCCCGTCTGGACTATATCGAGGTGTTCCATAACCGTTCGCTCAGACTGAACAACGGCCAGCTGCACTTCTACGGCACATGGAGCGCCGGACAGACATTGGGCGTGGACGGAGCATCGCAGTCCACGGTGATATACGACGTGACCGACCCGGCAAAGCCGGCCGTAGTGACATATACGTTACAGGGCGGCCGCGCCCTCCTGAAGCTGGAACGCAACGGATACCGCGAATTCGTGGCCTTCGATCCCGACAGGATAGCCACCGGCAAAACCAGGATAGGACGCCGCGTAGCCAACCAGGACCTGCACGCCCTGGAGGCCCCCGACATGCTGATAATCAGTCCCGACGAATACCGCGACGGGGCGCAGTTGATTGCCGACATGCATCAGGCGGAGGACGGAATGCAGGTGACGGTGCTTAGTCCCGATGTGATATACAACGAGTTCTCGGGCGGCATCCCCGATGTGGGTGCGTGGCGCAAGCTGCTGAAGATGTGGCACGACCGTGGACGCGCTCCGCAATACTGTCTCATCATGGGCAAGCCGAGCTGCGATCCCAAAGGGAAATCCGCCGAATTCAAGAATATGCGTTACAATCCGGTGCCGATATGGCAGTCTCCCGAAGGGCTGTCGGAAACCACCTCGTTCAGCAACGACGACTATATCGGAATGCTTGACGACGTCACGGAATCCGGGTTCCAGATGGAACGCGCCACAATCCATGTGGCGGTGGGACGCCTTCCGGCCAAAAGCGCGGACGAGGCGCGCACCATGGCGCAGAAGATAGTGGACCATGTCACAAAACCCACATACGGTGCATGGCGCAACAAAGTGATGTTTATAGCCGACGATGACGACAAGGCCGTTCACCTCGACGATTCGCAGAAAGCCTACAACAACATGCGGGCGTCGGGCCGGGGCGCGGCATACCTGTACGACCGCCTGTACATCGACTCCTATCCGCTTGTCACCACGGCATTGGGACAGACATACCCCCAGGCCACCCGGCGGATGCTGGACAACTACAACGAGGGCGTGGTGTTCACCAACTATCTGGGCCACGCCTCCGAACGGGGATGGGGCCACGAAAAGCTCTGGGTATGGGATGACATAGTGGGAATGAAGAACCCTAACCTGACCTTCATGTACACGGGCACCTGCCGTTTCATGCCCTGGGACGAGCCGCTGGTGTCGGGAGCCGAGGAACTGATGCTGAATCCCCGCGGCGGCGTGGCGGGAATGATCTCCACCTCGCGCACTGTCTACATCCAGGCCAACGGCATCCTGAACGGATACGTGGCCTCCGAACTGTTCAAGACCGGCGACGACGGCCGCATCCTGCCCGTAGGACTGGCATATATCAAGGGCAAGAACCAATATCCGGGCGACACCAACAAGCTTCGGTACGCGTTGATGGGCGATCCGGCGATGCGCCTGAACAATATTCGCAACATCGTCACCGTCGACTCCATAGCAGGAATGGACATGACCGCATCGCAGGAAATGCCCGAAATCACCGCCGGCTCGCGCCTTGACGTGGCGGGATGCGTACGCACTCCCGAGGGCGACATTGACACCGGATTCGACGGCACGGTCAACCTGTTGCTATATGACGCCGAGACAGTGGTGCAGACTTACGGCAACGGCAAGAACGGCGAGAGCCGCATTTACAACGACCGCAAGACCCGTCTGGCCAGCGTGAACGCATCGGTAAGACAGGGACGGTTCAAATGCCGCCTCACCGTTCCGCTGGAGATAAGCAACAATTACCAGCCCGCCCTGCTGTCGGCCTACGCATGGAACGACAAGGGCGCCGAGGCCAACGGATATTCCGAATCGCTGTATGTCTACGGATTCCCCGACACCGAGGATGCGGACACGATCGGCCCGAAAGTAGATTATTTCTATCTCAACACCGACCGGTTCGAGGAGGGCGACATAGTCAATCCGAATCCGGTGGCGTTCATACGCCTGTCCGACCCGGCCGGCATCAACGTGTCGGACGCGGGCGTGGGCCACAGAATCTCGCTGATTCTCGACAAGCAGCATCCATACGACGATGTGTCGCAACACTTCGTGCCGGACGTGGACGACACCGCAGGCTCTGTGGCATACGCCCTGAGCGACCTGCCGGCCGGCGACCACACGTTGACGCTTGAGGCTTGGGACAACCTGAACAATTCCACGCGCCACACCATCAGGTTCAAGGTCAACGCCACGGCCGACCCGCGCATAGTGAACGTGGGCACCGACTGCAATCCGGCCACCAGCGGCGTGACTTTCCGCATCAGTCTGGACCAGCCCAACACCGAGATGAAGTGCGAGCTTCAGGTGATGGACCTGAACGGCCGCGTGATATGGAGCGACACCAGCAGCGACAGCACCGGACTCACCTCGCAGCTCAGCACATACTGGAACCTGTGCGACAAATCAGGCACCCGTGTGCCACGCGGCATCTATCTGTACCGCGTCCGTGTCGAGACACCGCAGGGCAACTGGGCTTCCAAAACCAACAAACTCGCCGTTACGGCTCAATAAACAAGATGACACCTTCCATGATTCTGCCGGAACCCACGCTGAGACGTCTCCCCTGGTATCTGGCATACGTTGAAATACTGAAGGCCCGCTCCGAACAGTTCGTCAGCTCGACACGCATAGCACGCGCACTGAACGTGGATTCGTCGCAGATAGCCAAGGATCTGTCGTTCCTGAACCTCAGGGGCAAGACCCGCATCGGATACGAAGTGAACACCCTGTGCGACGCGCTGTCCGATTTCCTCGGATTCAGCCGCCCGCACAAGGCATACGTGATGGGCACAGGCAGCCTGGGATCGGCTCTGATGCGCGATTCCGGACTTACCAAATACGGACTTGAGATCGTGGCCGGATTCGACAACAATCCCGCCAATATAGGACGCTCCGACCTCGGAGTGCCCGTGATGCATCCCGACAGCATCGACAAGGCCATGGAGAAATATCCGGCCGAGATATGCATACTGACCGTTCCGGCCGAAGCCGCGCAGGAAGCCGCCGACACGGCCATAGCCGCCGGCATCAAGGCGATATGGAACTTCACTCCCTACCGCGTCAAGGTGGCGCAGGACGTGGTGATGGCCAATACTTCCATCTACGCCCATCTCGCCATTATATACAACCGTCTCAGCATCATGGAGTCATGAAGATATTCGCAGTGACATCGCCCGATGCCGGGAGGCAGGACGGCTCGCCGTTCGCAGGACTTGAAGCGAGGGAGCGTTACGAAATACCCGACTCGTCGCTGCTGCGGTCGGGACAGCCGTTTTTCGTGCCCGATTTCGCCGACGAGTTCCAGGCGTTTCCTTCGATAGTGTTCCGTCTGTCACGCCTGGGCAAAGGGATAGCGCCGCGGTTCGCGGCCCGTTATTACGACTCCGTCACGATGGGGTGCGCGGTCATCGCCACCGGCCTGCTGCGTCAGCTTCGGACTCAGGGCAAGCCCTGGTGCCGCGCCGTGGCCTTCGACAAATGCTGCATGACAGGCAGATTCATACAGCCTGACGAAATGCCGGAATCCTGGAGCATTCAGAGCGGCGACTGTTCGCTTGTCTATCCTGTTGGAAACATAATGACTGGATTCGGCGACATCCTCGCCGACATCAGCCGCGACATTACCGTCAAGGAGGGCGATCTGATACTTGCCTCTTTATCTCCTGTGGGAATTCCGCTGAAGCAAGGCACAAGGCTCTCCGTCATAAACGAAGCGAACAATTATAAGATACTTGACATCAGCATTCGATGAAGTCCAAAATATATATTCTTCTCACACTGGCCGCAGCATTCATAGTCGCCGCATCATACGGAGGCAATTATGTGTTCAGCCCCTCGTCCGTCCTGTCCTCAGGCAAATGGGTCAAGGTGGAGACTGCCGATGCGGGCATATACGAGCTGAGCTACGCGCGTCTGACCCAGATGGGATTCCCCGATCCGGAGAAAGTGTCGGTATACGGCAGCGGCGGTGTCCAGCTGTCGGACGCATTGGTCAGCGGTGGCAAGAACGCATTTGCCGACGACCTGCGTCAGGTGCCGGTGATACACCGCAACAACAAGCTCTACTTCTACGCACGCGGCTTGCGCGAGCCGAATCTCGGAGCCGACGGATTCAGCGGCAATTCGCTCAACATATATTCCAACGTCGGTCATTATTTTCTGACCGACGGGGGCACCACCCGTTCGCTTGAAGCGCAGGGTGACGTAACCGACCTGAAACAGAATGCCGCCGACCGCTCCACCGGCTACGACTGGCGCATACGCGAAGCGGACAACATGCACGGCCTCGACAATTGTGGCAATGAGTTCTGGGACTGCGCGCTGCCCACAGGCAAATCCCTGTCATGGAATCTGCCGGTAAGCTATATGGCCGACAGGTCGGTGTGCTCCACATTGTCAAGAATCGTACTGATACGCAATGCAAGCGGCGCATCCTATACTATTTCGCTGAATGTGGGAAGCAACAGCCACCGCGATACCTTCAGGGACAGCAGCGACAAGGAAGAAAAGGGATTGGCCAGGGAAATCCGGACCTCGTCGTTCACTCTGACCAAGTCCTCGGATATAAGGATAGGAGCATCGGTTAGTTCCGCCAATACTGACTTGTATTTTGACTGGACGCTGCTTACATACACCAAGAATCTGGGCCAGGCCGGGTCGGAAATGGTGCAGGAACGCCTCGGGCTGCAGCCGTCGGGACAGACGGGCGGCAACGGATATGTCAGCGTACCCGCAGGCGCGCTGGTGCTGGACGTGACGGATCCGCATAATCCTGTGCTGCTGCCCGGCGAGGGGAATAAAGCATATTTCCGCGAATCGGAATTCCAAAGGATACTTTTTGCCTTCAATCCTGCCCGGACACAGCTGCGGCCGCAGAATCCGGTGAATGTGCCCAACCAGGACCTTCACGCCCTGCAACAGCAGCAATACGATTTCCTCATCGTGGCCGTGCCTGAGATGCTGGAATACGCCGAGCGGATAGCACAGCTGCACCGCGACCACGACAAGATCAACGTGGCCGTGGCCACCACCGAACAGATATACAATGAATTCAGCAGCGGCACTCCGGATCCCGTGGCCGTGCGACTGATGGTCAAGATGCTGTACGAATCCCACGGCAACGCGCTCAGAAATGTCCTGCTTGTCGGCCCAATCAGCAGCGACACGCGGGGCATCAACCATTCCCAGCCCTACGCCTACCCCATAATCGGCATACAGGAAGGCGGGATATTCTCACAGCGCGAACCTGCAATCGTACTTGATTATTACGGCAACACGACCGACAATCTGTCACTCACCGCCCTGGATCGCATGACCGTGCAGGCAGGCGTCGGCGCTCTGCCTATACAGGGCAAGACCGATGGCGAACGGGTTGTGTCCAAGATCAAGAGATACCTCACATATCTGGACAGCGACGACTTCGCATGGTATGTCAACGAGACCGTCACGGCATCGTGCTCGGGCGACGACCATCTGCACGACGACCAGGCCGTAAAGATCGGCGAAAACCTGCAGACCGCGGTCAGTGCGGCATGCGGCGGCAGATTTCGTCACTCCAATTTCGCTCAGGAGTTCTTTTCTGAGGAAACCCAGAAATCCTATTATGGCAAAGTGCTGGAAAGCGGCAAGCTACTGTCCGTCTATGTCGGCCATGCCGGCGGCTGGTCCATAAGATTCTTTCAAGCCCCGGACTTTGCACGGCTGCGCAACAAACTGCCGTTCTTCATGATGTTTGCGGGCTGCGACCTGACTGTCCCCGATTACGGCGACGTGGAGATGGGTCAGGAAGTGGTGACCCATTACAACAATGCCCTGATCGGTTCGTTCTGCTCCACCCGTACGGCATGGGCGTCGGGCAACTTCAACCTGGCCAAACTTTTCACAAACGCCTTTTTCAGGGACCGCAGCAACCGACCGTACACACAGTCGCGCACCATAGGCGAGGTGTATGCGCAGGCCAAATCCTCGATTACCGATTTCAACAAACTTGTGTTCATCTATATCGGCGACCCGGCCCTGACCGTCCCGTTCCCTCTCCGTGCGATGGAATGCAAACTTACAGGTAATCTGACGTCGTACAGGGCCGGCGACGTATTGACCGTATCGGGAACCATAGATGTCAAAGAGGGCGACGCTCCTTTCAACGGCCGTGCGGTGCTGAAAATCTGCGAACCGACACAGACCCTCACTTCGCCTGCCGATCCGAAATATAAGATTACATTCAGTGCGGACCTGATTTCTTCGGTAGCTGTCAATGTAAAGGACGGCAGGTTTACGGCAAAGATACCGTTGCCTAAAGAGGCCGCACGTTTCGTATCGTACGGCGACGCCGTCACGAACCTGAACATGTACGTAGGGGCCTACGATCCCTCGCAGCGCCTCTCGGCGTCATGTCTGGTGACGGTGCCCATGATGAAGCATAACGAGGTACGCGTCGAGAAGCCGTCGGCCGACCAGACCGACACCCGGGCTCCTGTCGTGACCGCACGCTATGACGCGGCCACAATGTCGCTGGACATGACCGTTGCCGACAACGTGGCCCTGACTCCGGGTATAGGTGCCGGCGCAGCCTTGACAATGCGCATCGACGACATCGAGGTATCGACCGGCCTCGTCGCGGACGATGATATATGCGGCACTACTGAATACCGGACTGCATACTTTGTAGGACACCTCAAGGACGGCGAACATACGCTGACCTATTCGGCGCGGGACATGGCAGGCAACGCCACCGCGACAAAGACGTTGAACTTTACCGTAAACCGTGATGCCGCCGGCATATCGCTTGCCGCCGAACGCTCGTACGGAATCGATTCGATGCGGTTTATTCCAGCTTCCGGCCACACCGGGCTGCAGCTGATAGTGCTGAATGCCGAGGGCCGGATAGTAGACACCGTAGACAATGTGGACGGTCCCTTCGACTGGGACCGCGCCGGACTGCCGAGCGGCACCTATACCGCCACGCTGCGGGCTCCCGACAACCGGACCATACGGTCGAACAGCGTCACTTTCACTCTGATTGACTGATTTCTGAGCCGTATGGCCCCTCGGCCCGGACAGCAGGCAATATTGAAGCGCTTTTAAAGTTTATTAGAATACAATGAAGATATTGAAGACATACATATTGATGGCTCTCGGACTGGTGTCGGCCACGGCATACGCCGAAGACGACCTGAAGGGCGAGATGTTCAACCCGGTGAACACCGGTGTCACCACACTGAGCATCGCCCCGGATGCCCGCGGCTCGTCGCTGGGAAACCTTGGCGCGGCCACCGACCCCGACATGAATTCCCAATACTGGAACTCGTCGAAATACGCATTTGCATATTCCACCGGCGGACTCAGCCTCAGCTACACCCCGTGGCTGCGCAAGATTGTAAACGACATCTTCCTGGCCGACCTGTCGGGATACTATAAGATCGGAAGCGGCGACAACCAGGCGATTTCGGCTTCGTTCCGCTATTTCAGCCTCGGCGAAGTCACCACCGGATACACCGAAGGCTCGGAGAACATCAACGCCCAGACCATCCATCCGTACGAGATGGCCATCGACGTGGGCTACAGCCGTAAGCTGTCGTCCAAATTCTCGATGGGCGTGGTGCTGCGCTACATCCTGTCCGACCTCTCGTTCCAGGACACTCAGACCGGCGAGCAGAACCATGCCGCCTCCGCTTTCGCGGTCGACCTGAACGGATATTTCACGTCGTACCCCATGATAGGCCGCAACGAATGCCAGTTCTCGTGGGGATTCAACATCTCCAACGTCGGTACGAAGGTGAGCTATGACGGCGGCACCAACAACTACTTCCTGCCCACCAACCTGAAACTCGGCGCCAACTTCATGTTCCCCCTGGCCGACTATCATTCGCTGGCCATCGGTCTGGACCTGAACAAACTCCTGGTGCCCACCATGCCGCGCGTGGACCAGTACGAAAACATCGACGAATTCAACACCGCCTGGGACAAATGGAACTCCATGTCGCCCATCACAGGTATCTTCAAGTCGTTCAGCGACGCTCCCGGGGGCGCCAAGGAGGAACTTCAGGAAATCGGCGTTTCGGTCGGTATGGAATATGTCTACAACCAGCAGTTCTTCGCCCGCCTGGGTTATAACTACGAACACCCCAACAAGGGAGGCCGCAGCTATTTCGCGTTCGGCGCCGGTTTCTCGCTCAACGTGGTGCAGCTCGACGCATCGTATATGCTGGCCACGGCGCAGTCATCGCCTCTGGACCAGACACTGCGCTTCACGCTGACATTCGATATGGACGGTCTGCGCGACCTGATGGGCAAACGCAAGAGATAATTATGTTCCGTATAGGCCAAGGATATGATGTCCACCGTCTGGTGGAGGACAGGGAATTATGGCTGTGTGGCGTACGCGTGCCGCACAGTCTCGGTTTATTGGGTCATTCCGACGCCGACGTAGCCATCCACGCGCTGTGCGACGCCCTGCTCGGCGCCCTCGCGCTCGGCGACATAGGCAAACACTTCCCCGACAGCGACCCGCGCTACAAAGGCATCGATTCCAAGATTCTGTTAGGCCACGTCATGGATATGGTGCGCGGTCATGGATACGAACCGGGGAATGCCGATATCACCATAGCGGCGCAGAAACCAAAACTCGCATCTTACATCCCCGAAATGCGCCGTATGTTGGCCGATGTGATGCACGTTGACATTGACCGTGTTTCGGTGAAAGCCACCACCACCGAACGCCTTGGCTTCGAGGGTCGCGAGGAAGGCATTTCCGCCACGGCAGTGTGTCTGTTGCAAAAAGTGTGACCCCCCATGTCCGTCTGGCTTCTGTCGCTCATTTCCATCGCAACCGTAGCACTGTCCCTTCTGTCCGGATTCCGTCGCGGTTTTGTCAGACAGTTGCCCAGGCTGGCCGGCTTGCTGTTCGGTATAGTATGCGCGCACATTTTCCGCGAGCCGCTGCAACAGCATCTGATACAGATTCTTCCGTTTGAGCAGGGACGGCCCGAAACCGAATTCATTTATTCCACTCTTGCCTGTGCGCTTATCTTCATCATCGTCTATCCCGTATTCACATTTGCCACACGGCTGGTATTCGCCGTTTTCAAAAAGGGAGAGCACAGCATTGTCGATTCCATCACGGGAGCGTTGCTTTCATTGGTGATATACATGACCTTTCTGTCGCTCGCATTCAATCTGACGATATGTATGCGGCCGCGCTCCGAGTTGTCGAAGTCCATGCAGCATTCCGACGCCAACATCATCAGCGAGGTCCTGCTTATCGCGCCCGCCCTGCTCGGCTCGCAGTCGCCCGACGAGCTGGCCCACCTCCAGCAGCTCGACGACGCCCGCCGCATCTCCATCTGACCAAAACCAATAAACCCTCAATGAAAGACTTAAAAAAATTAATCAAACAGAGATAGATACGATTTACAAACGTACATTCTGTTTCGGCTCTGACCGGTCACCTCTACCAATAGATTATCTTTTGTCATCATCTTGATAAGCGTATTAGCTGAGTTATATGTTATGCCACAAATACAAGCTGCGTCGTCAACGGTTATGTATGGGTTCTTCATGAGTCTATGAAGTATCCTAACTGCATTTGTAGAACGGCTACGATAAGAGGACCTTATTAAGTCCTCTGCCTCACTCTTGAAACGCAGTATAGAGGATAATGTTTCAACAGCTTTAGTTGCTGTCTGCTCTATTCCAACGAGAAAATATTTTATCCATTGCGTCATGTCATTTTTTGTACGAATCGAAGAAAGATTATCGTAATAAAGGTCTTTAGGATTCTCGAAAAATGTTGACAAGTAAAGCAAAGGCATATCCAGAACCTTTTCTTTGACAAGAAACAGAGTAATTAGCAACCGGCCTATACGTCCATTGCCGTCTAAGAATGGGTGTATCGTTTCAAACTGATAATGTGCAATGGCGATCTTCAATAATGACGGGAGATGAATTTGATCATTGTTTAGAAATTTCTCAAGATCACCCATCAGTTCTCCAATAAGTTGATGAGATGGAGGAATAAACCTGGCATCAGCAAGAGATTTGCCTCCAATCCAATTCTGACTTGTCCGGAATTCTCCTGGGAGTTTGTGTTCACCCCGAACACTATCCAATAAAAGCTTATGAGTATTACGGATTAGTCTACTTGAAATAGGGAGGATTTCTAAACTTTTGATAGCATCATTAATCGCTTTAATATAGTTTTGAACCTCTTTCCAATCATCTCTTCGTTCAATTTGTATTTCGGTTTCGGGAAGCAGTGCCTCATCCATCCTTGTTTGGGTTCCTTCAATGCGGCTTGATATAACTGCTTCTTTTGTCACATGCAGCTGTATGAATAAATCAATATTTGGAACAAGTTTGGAAAACGAGTTTAGCTCACCTAATTTCAGGGCTGCTTTTTCCAACAAATGGTTAATAGTCGGATTATTCCATGTCCATTCTTTATTGATATGGTTAGGCACAAAGTATTTATAGCCATATCCATCCTCGTAATGTCCTGCTTTGAATGTCTCTAAATTTATCATAACTCATATTTTTCACAAAATTACAATAAAAATCTCATTATCTCAAATTTTAACAATAAATTGAGATAACGATTTTATTATCTCATTTTTTAGAGATAAGATATGGATAAATCGTCTCAGATAGCCGGTAATTGAATTAAATAATATCGAATTAATGATTGAAGCAATATTTATATCTATTATTTTCTAACTGAAATTAATCAATATACATTTTAGGCCTCGTCAAAATAATCCAAATCTATTTTTTTAATTTTATATACAGTCTTATTAGTTACCCCTATATTATATTGGATCATTAGCTCTGCTAACTTATTCCCATTGATTTTTACCAAACTCACATGCGTAGAAGAATGATCATAAGCCTCTCTGGAGAAATCAGAGGTAGTGATAAATACTCCCTTATCTCCTCTTTGTCTATCTATTGCTCCTACAAAACCCTCGATTTCAGTCCTTCCTACATTATTCCCTGGCTGCCATCTCTTTGCTTGAATAAATATTTTCTCCAAACCTAATTTATCCTCATTTATTATGCCATCAATCCCACCATCTCGGCTTCTTCTTGTCACTTTCCCTTCTCCATAGCCCATCTCTACTAATAGATTCATCACCAATCGTTCGAAAAAATCCGAATCACGTTGAAGTATCAAATCCAACACTTCACTTATCAGATTATTATTTAGAAACTTATAATTATCATCGATAATTTCTTCCGGAGTCTTTTTCTGCGTATCTTCGCGTTGGGAATTATTATCTATGGAATGCTCAGCTTCTCTATTATTTTGTATAAAGTCTCTAAATTCTGGAATTCTTTTTAAATCCTCAGTTGAAATGGATAAAGGATTACTGTTAAGAAGATTTAACCCATTCTGAGAAATGCCATACTTCCCTCGAGATACTACATTAAGCAACCCCGCCTTATTCAAATAGAATTTTGCCCAACCTACACGGTTTTTTATAATTGTCTGTTTCTGAGACGGCAATAATTCCCTCCTTTCCTCTCTTGTAAGCCTAAATATATCTGAGATCATATTGGTACATTCCGATAATGAAAGAGTTCCATGCTCTTTCAATATCTTAAGTAAAGGAAGCATACAATCTTGATAAGTTGGAATCATACTTTTCAATAAAATTATAAAGGAGGTTAACTTATAAAATTTTAGGGGGAGCAGAGTGCTCTACTCCCCCGTTTCTGTACCCTGAGCCGGGGTCGAACCGGCACGGATTGCTCCACTGGTGTTTGAGACCAGCGCGTCTACCGATTCCGCCATCAGGGCCCTTATCGGACTGCAAAATTAGGAATAAATTCCCAATATTCCAAATTCTTTAATTGTATTAAATGTATATGTGCAATCACAACCTTCCGCCAGTGAACAACACCAGTAAACGAGGAGTGTAACGACGCATAATGGAATATATCGCAAGTAACAGACCTATGATTATGATATAAGTGAGTATGTAGGCACTGACTACTGCCATATCTCCGCCGGTTCCCGTAATGGAAAATACTCGCCTCGCCACAGGGTCAAGTATGATAAAATGGCCGCAATAAATAAAGAACGAAGCCGAAGACAGAAAAGAACTCACCCGGCAATGTCGCTTCGTGACCAACCATGCCGCAATATTATAGAAAAAGAAAAGTCCTACAATTACATTTATACTCTTTACATACACCATGGCCTGTGGCCATAGTGGCGTCAGAAACAATATAGACAATGCAAGCAATGGATAGAGGATGAATGACACAGTGGAATAACGGCGGAATTCCACAATCATGTCGCGTTTGTGATAACTCATGAACCCTCCCCAGGAGAAAAATACAAAAGCTTCGAGCAGCAGGGATAAATGTCCGAGACCCTGTATCTTCACAGCCCATACCAGAGTGAAGGCAACAAGAATGACCTTCGTAACTGCGCGAGTTGGACATTTATAGAGCGCGTACATAGCCGGAGTAATGAGAACCATTATCATCAAATCCCGCACAAACCATAATGGAGTGTCAATGGGATATATCCCATTATCATTGGGATTGACATGAGGTATAATTCCCCGACTGCTGTCCCAATAGCACTCGATAAAATTGGATAGAGACAGACTGAACTGCTGAGTATCCGTAAAATCCGACACAGCATTCATTCCGGGCAACATGACCTTCAGCAGATAAAGGATAGCGAGGGTGTTCCACATCAGATAGGGTATGAGCAGCGAATGGCAACGTCGGCGCAATTTACCGGCATAACTTTTTATACTCATATCCATGCCGAGAAAGAAAACATAACCGGCTATGAAAAAATACACGGGGACGCTTTGATCCACGATAAAAGCATTTACAAAGCGAATAAGCCAGTCAACGACAGGGAAGGCCTCTGCATTGTCGTCCAACCAGGAAAACGGTCTGAATACATGTACGGCGACGACGAACAGAGCCAGAGGGAACCGAAGCAGATCAAGACTCTGCGACCTGATATCCGTGCGCCGTGTTGTATTCATAATCCACAGAATTACACAATTTTATTAAAAACATATAAATGTCCATAATAATGAATCGCGTGCTACGAAGTCATAGCCCCTAACCTATCAGGTTTATGAGTGCATCTCGACCTTGTGGGTGGGCGGGAGGGTGGCGTTGCGGGTGGCGACGGCTTCTACCACGCGGGCAGCGAGGGCGCGGTAGGCTGTGGCTTCGGGCGTGGTGCCCAGCGCGGCGGGCGTGCCGGCGTCGGCATTGGCCATCACTGATTCCACCAGCGGTATCTGACCCAACAGCTGCGTGCCGGTTTCTTCGGCCAGTCGCAGACCGCCGTCTTTGCCGAAGATATAGTATTTCTCGTCAGGATGCGCGTCAGGCGTGAACCATGCCATGTTCTCGACAAGACCCAACACCGGTACATTCACCTGCTCCTGCTGGAACATGGCTATGCCCTTGCGTGCGTCGGCCAACGCCACCTCCTGGGGCGTGGTCACGACCACTACGCCGGTCAGCGGCAGGGTCTGCACGAGGGTCAGATGTATGTCGCTGGTGCCGGGAGGCATGTCGATCAGGAAATAGTCCAGCTCGCCCCACCACGCGTCGGTGATAAGCTGCTTCAGGGCGTTGCTGGCCATGCCGCCGCGCCACAGCACAGGCTTGTTCTTGTCGACCATGAAACCGATGGACAGCAGCTTCACGCCGTATTTCTCGACAGGCTCGATCCAGTCACGACCCTCCTCGTTGATCATGTATATGGGTTCGTCTTCCACCCCGAACATCTTGGGCATCGAGGGACCGAATATATCGGCGTCAAGCAGTCCCACCTTATAACCGGCGGCTGCAAGTGCCACAGCTAAGTTGGAAGCCACGGTCGATTTGCCTACGCCTCCCTTGCCGCTGCTGACGCCTATGATGTTCTTCACCTTGGGCAGCGGATTCACCTTCTGCTCCACGTCGCGCTTGAATTCCGGTGTGATGGTCACCTCCACATCGGGGCTGACATTGGTGTGTATCGCCGCTTCGGCAGTCTTGATCAGGCTGCGGATAAAGGGATCGGTCGATTTGTCGAACACCAGGCCGAAGCTGACCTTCATGCCGTCTATGCGCATATTGTCGGCTATCATGCCGAGTTCGACAATGCTCTTGCCGTTGCCGGGATAACGCACGCCCCGCAACGCATCGATTATAAGATTGGGATATAGTGTCATGATTTAAAATCTAAGCTATTATCTTAACTTTCTTAACTTTATCAACTTTCTAAACTACCCATTTGCGGCCGCCCTTTGGTGGAACGGTAATCGTCCTTGGGGATGTCATCGGCCTGGGGTTCCTGAAGTTCGCCGTCGGCTGGGAGACGGAAGCGCAACAGCTTGATCTGTTTGCCGCGGCTCAGCCACTGCTGCTCGTAATATGTCTTGATGCTTCGTGCCGGATCGGACACCTCCGTGCCGTACAGGTCATCGTCCGGACCGAAACCGAGTCCATATATGTCGGCGCTGTCGCTGAGCAAGGGCAATCCGTTCAGCTTCACCAGCCTGCGCGTGTATTCATATAGGAACGGAGAATCGGTCTTAAGGTTCACTATTCCGTCCGGTTTCAGCAACTTGCGGTACAGATTCAGGAACCGTGTGGATGTAAGGCGTTTACGCACCTTCTGCATCTGCGGGTCGGGGAATGTGATCCACAGTTCGTCCACCTCGTCCGGGGCGAAGAAATGCTCTATGTTCTCGATTTCGGCACGCAGGAACGCGGCATTGGTCATACCGGATGCCTCCACCTCCCTGGCGCCGCTCCACATGCGCGCTCCCTTGATGTCTATGCCCACATAGTTATGGGTCTCGTCGTGACGGGCCAGTCCGACGGTATATTCTCCCTTACCGCAGCCCAGTTCCACAATCAGGGGCCTGGACTCTGTGAACACCTCGCCGTTCCATTTCCCTCTGTGTGGGAATCCCGCGCGCAGCAATTCCTCGCGGGGATACTGATACACGCACTTGAATTCCGCCATATCGGCAAATTTTTTCAATTTATTCTTGCCCATAGAGAGTTTTTTTGCTATTTTTTCGATTTCGCTAAGCAAAATTACTAAAAAATTCTGTTTTAATATAAAGTTGTTATAAATTTGCAATGCGTAACCGGACTTGCCCTGTTGTAAAGCTCCGGGAAGAAGCATAAATAAGAGAGATTCACTATGGACTATACTCCGCTGGTAAGGGGGATGTTTGAGCGGCGAGCGCTGCGGACCCGTCACTGGGGCCGCGACGGCGAGGAAATACAGCAACGCGTGTTGCGCAGCCTGTTGCGCCGTGCCGACAGCACATGGATAGGCTTCAGGCATGATTTCGCGTCGATAGCCGGCAGCGGCGACGTGACCGCCCGCTATGCCCGCGACCTGCGCCCTGTGGAGTATGAGGACATCCGGCCGCTGGTGAAGCGCATGATTTCGGGCGAGCGCAATCTGCTGTGGCCCGGGCTTTGCCGCGACTATGCCCAGAGCAGCGGCACGTCGGGCGGCAAGTCCAAGTTCATTCCCATCACACGCGATTCGCTGCACCGCACGCACTATGCCGGCGCCGCCGACACCGTGGCACATTACATCCTGAACAACCCGCAGAGCCGTATGTTCTGCGGCAAGGGATTCATACTCGGCGGCTCGTTCGCCAACGAGCTGAACCTTAAGGATCCGCGCGTGCATGTAGGTGACCTCAGCGCCACGCTGATAAACCGCTGCCCGCCCATGGCCAATCTGGTGCGCATTCCTTCCAAACGCATCGCGCTGATGTCAGACTGGTCCAGGAAACTTCCCCGGCTGGTGCGCATGGCCGCCAAGACCAACATAACCAACCTGTCGGGAGTGCCGAGCTGGTTCCTGGCCGTAATCAAGGGAGTGCTGGAACAGAACCATACCGACAACCTGCACGACGTATGGCCCAATCTGGAGGTATTCTTCCACGGGGGCATCTCGTTCGAGCCTTACCGCCAGATATACCGCAGCATCACCGACCCCGAGCGGATGCATTTCGTGGAGAACTACAATGCGTCGGAGGGATTTTTCGCCACACAGGACCTGCCCGATTCCAACTCGATGCTGCTGATACTGGACAACGACATATACTACGAATTCATACCCCAGGGCAAGACTCCGGACGAAGCAGTGGGCATAGCCGGCGTGGAACAGCGCAAGGTATATGAACTGATGATAACGTCCAGCAACGGACTGTGGCGTTACCGTATGGGCGACACGGTGCGTATCGAATCCACCGACCCCGTGCGCATCAGCATAGTGGGACGCACCAAGTGCTACATCAATGCATTCGGCGAGGAACTGATGGAGGACAACGCCGACAAGGCTCTGGCCGAAGCGTGCCGCGAACTGGACTGCACGGTCAAGGACTATACCGTATCGCCCGTGTTCGCCGACCGCGGACGACGCGGCCGCCACCAATGGCTGATAGAATGGATCAAGGCACCGGCCGACATCGAGGCATTCGCACGCAGGCTTGACGATGAATTGCGCAAGCTCAACAGCGACTACGACGCGAAGCGCGCCGGAATGTATTTCCTCGATATGCCCGAAATAATAACGGTGCCCGACGGAACTTTCTCCAGATGGCTGAAGTCCGTGGGTACCGGCAAGCTCGGCGGCCAGCGCAAGGTGCCGCGTCTGTCCAACGACCGGCAGATAGCCGATCAGATATTGAGGATTATCGAATCCTGACCATCCTGACGGATTATCGAAGCTTGACTATCTTGATTCTGTCGCCCTGACGCGCGCAGACCACGGCTATCTCATTGGCCGGAACCGTAACGGTGATTACGGTCTGCCCTTTTCCTCCGTCATAATATGTCACGCCCGACACGCCCGACACTCGGACATTGTCGAAAGGCCCGGCGCCCGTCACCGTCACCGTCTCGCCCTCACGGCGTATGTCAACGTCATAATCGGGTTCCCGGACCTGATCGACCGCCGATGTGCCGCGGATGTTGAATTTCTTCCACACCTCCGCTTCCTTCCACTTGTCGACGTGCTGTTCACCCACAAGCAGGTCGATCGGATATGTGCCGTCCTCGGCTTCAAGACCCGAGAATGCGTCGGGATCGAGCACCGGCACCGTTTCCCCGAGGGCAGCGACGTTTACCGCCTGTATGCCACTGTCGTTACGGAAGGCATGAGCCTTGATTTCCCGGACTTTCGATCCCAACTTAACCACCGTGATATTCTTATTGTTGGCAAAGGCCGCCTCACTTATTATGGGGGACTTCAGCCATCGGGTCAAGGCATTGCCCGAGGCTGCGGCCATAGCCTGTCCGGCGTCCTCCGTCAGTTCGGGAAGATCCTCAAGGGCAGCATCGCCGGCAAACGCGCCGTCACCGATGCGGACCGGGCCGTCGCTCAGCACTGTGGTCAGCCGCCCGGCATCGGCAAAGGCATACGCCCCAACTTCCGTAACGCCCCGCAGGTCGGCAACCGTAATGCCGCTGTTCCTGAATGCCTCGGCTCCGATCGTTTCCACTCCGGCCGGCATGGCCTGCAGGGTGGTGCACCCGTAGAATGTCCCTTCCGGCACGTTGTTCAGCCCTTGCTTGAAATCAACCGTCTGCAGATTCGTGCAGTTACGGAACATTCCCTTGCCTAATTTCGCGGGAAGGCCGGCAAACGTCACTTTCTTCAGGTTCTCGCATCCCGCAAAGGCATAGTCGCCCACACCTGACACGGAGGCCGGAATCTCTATCTCCTCTATTTTGCTCAGTGCGAAAGCCTGGACGCCTATCGTCAGATTGTACGGCGGCAGGACCACGCGGGTCACCTCGGTACCGGCCAGCATATTGGGCACCAGCTCGTAGACCTCAAACTTCAGGCGGTCCATATACCCGGTATCGTCGTACTCGTATGGTGCTATGAACAGAGTCGACAGGTCAAGGGTCCTGACAGCCGGAGACATTCTGCATAGCAATGCCATATCCGTCACATTGACAGCCCCGGTGAGCGTCAACACGTCATCGGCCGTAGTCTCGATCTCCGGAAGGCGGTCGCACAGTGTGCCCGGAGTCACGCCTATATTCAACGCGCAGGCTCCGGCCGCAACCGTCACGGCCATAGCAGCGGTTACCAAATATTTTGTCCCTTTAAGTCCCATATTCCTATTCCACCACAAGTATTTTACCCATTTTGGTAAAGGCATCCTGATTCGCGCCGTTGGTACCGAGGATATAGTATATGCCGGCCGGCACACGGCGCCTGTTGTAATTGGTCATGTCCCATTCGATGGATCCTCCCGGAGCCTCGCCCAGTTCGCGCACCATTCTGCCGGCGGCATCCATAATCTTGACCATCGAGCCTTCGGGCAGCATGTCGATGGTCACCATCCCCATGTAGCCGGGACGTACCGGATTGGGATAGGCTCGCACCTGGGCTTTGCCCGATGTCTCCGCCTCGTTCAGAAAGGCTTCCACCAGACCCTCGCCCGTGGATACCATCATCGATCCGTTATCCGGATTATAGCATATCGCGTCTATCGAATTGCTCGGCAGCCCGGAGTTATCGGTGGTATAGGTGTTCAGCACCTTCGTGCCGTCGGCGCTTGTCACCACGATTCCTCCGCCGTTGGTGGCGAACCACTTGCGGCCGGCCGGGTCCACGGTCACCGATATGACGTCCACACCGTCAAGCAACAGGTCCGCCAGATTGGTGCCGTCGTTGCGCGCCACCTTGACACGCCGCACCGTGGTGCTGCCGTTGGCCATTTCCACCGGATTGAAATTGAACACTCCGCCCTGATACATGACCCAGACCCTGCCGGTGCTCCGGTCCTCGTACATGCTGCGCACATACCGGCAATCGAACGTCGACCCGTCCTGATCTACGAACGTAGACACCATCCGGACCACATCGTCCGACTCCGTGTCGGGCGTGCCGCCATGATACCACACCACAATACAGGAACCGTAGCCGCCGGACGCGTATATTATCATGTCGCGCTGCGAGGCAAGAGTTATCAGCGACGCGCTTCCGTCAGGCTCCACATTCCGGAATATCTTTTTCTTCAGCGGCCTGTATGTGGCGGTCGAGATCGAAGCGGCGCGGTCCTCGGCCGACCAGTACCATATCTCGGCCTGCTGGGTGTCCGGATTAAGATAGGGCACCCACATCGTGTTGTAGCTGTCGAACTTCGGCACACCGAAATTGCACGAACCGCTCCATGCCTGCATGATTTGTGTGCCGGCCACAAAACCGTTCTTCCCCGCCGCATGGTCGTTCGGACGCCCTATGCGCAGGCTGTGCTCGCCGGTCAGGTCCAGACGCAGCAGCCCGTACTGGTTCGATCCGCAATATATGTGATTGGGGTTCATGGGATCTATCGACAGTCCCATCGGATTGCTGGTGTAGAATATTTCCTCGGGATCCTTGCCAGAATATGTCAGCGACAACGGACTCCACTGTCCGTCCTTCAGACGGCACAGCAGGTCGGGGGTGGTGATGGTGTTGTACGGTCTTTCGTGGCCGTGATTGCGTATCAACATACCCAGAGTCCGGTCGTATGTCATGGCGCGGCATCTGAACGCATTGGCGGCATTGGGGAAATACTCCTGCATTGTAACGGTCCATTTACCGTCCGCGCCGGGTGCCGTCATGCGGTAATACCCGTCGCGACCGGCCGAGAACCACCAGGTCCTGCCGTCGAGGCTGGCGCCCTGAGGCGCTTTATCGGCCACAGCTTCGGGCATCGGGAAGTCCGTAGTCCGTCCGTTGCGGTCATAGACACGCACCCATCGGCGTCCGGACGTGACGATGCAGTCGGCTCCGCGCTCCATCGAATATTCGTTCGAGTACGACGTCACCTGAAATTCAGGCACACCGTCACGGATTAAGACACGGCCCATCACCGGGTTGCTGTCGCCATACATGGCATACACCCGATCGCCAAGCGTCAGCATACGCCGGAATACGCGCTTGTCTGTATTCTCCACCTTCCGGAACGAGCCCAAATCCCCGCTCAGCTCGCTGCCGTACCACAGGCACGAATCCGCGGACACCAACAGGTATTCGCCCACTTTTCCCACGCTCTGCACGGGACGCCCGTAATTGCGCGAGGTAGCCACCTCTCCCTTCGAGGTATCGATGCTGACATATCCTGTGCCCGTCGCAATCCAGGCATTGCCGTTGTTTTCGTCCACGTTTATGTCCATGATGTCCTGCGAGGCATTCGCGCCGGCCTGTTTCAGGCCCGGGATATTGGTCACCTCGCCCGAGTCGGACAGCAGGTCTATGTTGCCGTTTATGTACCCCACCACCAACTGACGGTTCTTGAAGTCATATCCCGCCGTACACACCACATTCTCCGACAGCCCCGTGTCGGCGTTAAGCCATTTCCACTCGTCGTTGTCCTTGTCGTAACGGTACAACTGGCCGTAAGGACGGTCGAAACCGGCCACCCGCACGTCGTACACATCTTTCAGAGCTATGAAATACGTGTATTTCGGAGAATCGATAATGCGGCAAGTCTGTCCGTCATAGCTCGGATGCTGTTTCCACTCCACGGCCTGCGCCGGCGCGGCCCACATCATAACCAGCAGGACCAGAGTCACGAACCAG
Organism: uncultured Porphyromonadaceae bacterium; assembly: GCA_905198125.1. Lineage (GTDB taxonomy): Bacteria > Bacteroidota > Bacteroidia > Bacteroidales > Muribaculaceae > Lepagella. The sequence continues at coordinate 28,464 of CAJKBH010000007.1, read as the reverse complement.
TCGCGGAATTTTCTGAATGCGCGGCCGCGATGGGATATGGCGTTTTTCGCCTCGGGGCTCATGCGGGCGAACGTCTCGCCGGTCTCCCTGGCAATGAATACAGGGTCGTAGCCGAATCCCGACTCACCGCTGCGCTCGCGCGCTATCTCGCCGTCCACGCGGCCCTCGAACGTGCGGGCGTTGCCCTCGGCATCCACGTATGCTAATATTGTGGAGAAATGGGCATTGCGGTCGTCCTTGTCCGCCATATTGTGAAGCAGCTTGCGCATATTGGCCTCCGAGTCATGGCCCGTGCCCGCATACCGGGCGCTCAGCACACCCGGTGCGCCGCCGAGGGCGTCCACCATCAGCCCCGTGTCGTCGGCCACACACGCCACGCCGTAATGCTCCTGCACATAGCGCGCCTTCTGCAAGGCGTTGCCCTCCAGTGTGGCCTGCGTCTCCGGCAGGTCCTCCCGGCACCCTATCTCGCCCAGAGACACCAGTTCCACGGCCGGTCCCAGTATGGCCCGCGCCTCATCTATCTTATGCTTGTTGTTCGTAGCAAATACCAGTCGTTTCATCTTATTTATAACGAAATGGAGGCGGCTATATTACATAATCGGAGGGTACGGCGGTCGGGGAATTTGATTCCCTTTGCGTCGCACCCTCGTCGCAGAGTCCGGGCATAGCGGAATGTCTATGCTCACGGGTTTCAGGTCAGGTCGTTATTATCTCGCGGGCCATGGTGGCGATGGTCCGGGCCGCGCGGTTCACTAATGAACGTGGCAGCCATACCGTCCGGTCATGGCCGTCGTCCTTAACCTCGGCCACAGGCAGATACTGCGCGCTTACCACGGTGGCGCCCGCTTTGGTGCCGTCCGCTATCAGATACCGTCCGTCGGGGCGGTTCTCCAGCCGCAGTCCGGGCAGGCTATAGCCGTGCATCACGGCCTGAGGCTCGCGCCAGTCGGTCAGGCTGCGCGGCCAGTCGCTCATCCGGAATTCCACCAGCCTCATGAAGTCGTCGGGCACTTTCATCTCAAGCCGGCTGCCCGTGGCCTTCACGCTCTTGCCGCCACACAGACTCAGTGTCTCGTCGATGTCGCCGAAATCAGCCTCGCGCATTGTCTTCGACACCCCTTCAGGCACCAGCTCGCCCACCAGCCGGCTCAGCTCCATGCCCGGGTCGCCGAACCCCTCGGCCGCGGCTATCTCCTCCATGTCCTCGTCAAGCAGCATCACCGCCCGACGTGTGAGCCACGTCACCGGCACGTTCATCGCATCCGGAAGATTTTGCCGCTATCGAAATAGCTGCTGTCCTCTATCAGCCGCTGCAACGCCGCGTTGTCGGTGGTGAAGGTGGCCGGGGTCTGGCCGTAACCCGAATAGCTGCCGCCCTTGAAGTGAACCTTCACCACTCCGTATCCGGCAGGTATCAGCGCCTGCCATTCCATCAGCCGCACCCCGTAGGTGCGCCTCTCTTTCTTTCTGTTAGTGTCCATAATCGTTGACTTGAATTACAGTTCATCACACGGAGGCCTCGCCTCTCCACAGGCTCCAGTCGCCGCCTACGCACACCCATACCTGGCCGATGCGTGCGGAGGCCGAGATTCCCTTGCAGTCGTTCAGCAGATAGTACAGGCAGCCCTCCTGCGGATTCTCGGGAGCCGTCTCCTTGTCCCACATCCTGAACACCGTGGAATCCGTCTCGCGCTCCTCGCCCTCGCCGTCTATCCAGATGTGGCAGCTTCCCTTCAATGCCAGGGCGTCCCATATCAGGATTCCGTTGCGGGTGGCCTCCTGCCCGTCCACGCGGTCGCTGAAGCTATGCTCGGAGCTGTACACATAGTGCACCAGGCGGTTCTCGCCTATCAGGGCGCCCGAATTGCTCCAGCCAAGACGGTCCAGCGTAGGCTCGCGCTTGATCTCGATGTCGCCGAACACCGTGTGAAAGTTCGTCACCGGCCATCCGAGGCTGTTCACCTTGCTTGTGATCTGGATCTCGGGATGCTTACTGTAGTCCACGCCCTGTATCTGCTCCAGCAGGTTCTTGCCGGCCAACAGCAACGCCGTCTTGGGCACGTCCTCGCCGGTGAAGAACATCTTGGCCAGGGCTATGATTTTCTCGATGGTCCACTTTCCCTCGTGCTGCATCTCGCGCTTGAACTGCCAACGCAAGCCCTCGGTGCAATAAACTGTCTGTAATCCAAGACCTTCCACGTTAACCTTGAACTTGCCGGGACGGCCGGCCCACAGCGTGCGGTTGCCGCGCACCTTGAAGTTGGATATGGCCTGCTCGGCCAGGATGGCGTTGGTGAAGGGGATGTGCTTGCGCTGGCTCTCGAAGTAATCGCTCACCACCTGGTTCATGCCGCGTTTCTGCAGATATACGCGCGTGGCCTGGGGTACTATCAGCTCGGGGTCCACAGTCTTCTGCGTCTCGGCCAGCGAATTGGACAGTATCACGCATCGCGATCCCTCGGGGATGGGCGGCAGCGACGAGAACTCGTCCGACGTCTGGCGACGATAGCCGTTCACGGCGCGCACTATGGGATTGTTGGTGGCATTGTCTATGCCGGTCACATACAGCATCAGGGCCTTGCCGGGAGTGGTCACGCCTGTTTCGTCACATCCGTCCACGCCGGGCACCAGCAGCGTGCTGCACGGGCGCACCAACGCCTGGTCCGCGCTATCCAGCGGCAGAGTGCTCTGGATGCCGCCGCCGGCCACGCTGCCGATGGTCACAACGCTGCTGCGCGGCTCGTCCACCATGTAATGGTCTATCTCAGGCGAACTCACCTTCACGCGCTTGGCCTGAAGCATCAGGTTCATCAGCGGAGTGTCGTCCGAGTTGAACCGGAACAACTCCTGGTCTATGTCGGTTTCCATCAGATTGCCGGGGGCCATGCCGCCTGTCATGTCGGCCACTGCACTCACGGTTACGCCCTTCGTGGGCTTGCTCAGTTCTATTGTCTCGCTCATAATTAATTAGTAATTAGTGATTAATGATTAGTGGTTAATAAAAAATTTTTGTTATAGGTTATCGGGCGCTGCGTGCCAGATCGAAAATCGAGAATGCGTGCGTTGTGGCGCCGGCGCCATGTCCGCCTCCGGGATGTGGAATGCCGTCGCTGTCATTGCGGGTCAGCAACCTCTCCTCGATGGCGGCGTTGCGCCCTCTGATCTCGCCGGCGGCGTCGGCTTCCTTCACCGCACGTTCGTAGTCCAGGCCTAAGGCTATCAGCCGGACCGTCTCGTCCGTTATCCTGCCGGCCGCAATTTCCGCTTGCATACCCGTCAGCGTTTCCTGCAGACAGGCTTCAAGTTCCGGATGGCCGAGAGTGGCCGCAATCTCGGAGGCCTCCGGCAGCTTCAGCCCTTCCGCTTCCGAAGTCTCTGTCCCGGCATCCTCCGGATTTTCTTCTTCGGCCGCAGGGCTGACTTCCTCCACTTCCTCCACTTCCACCGCTTCCTGCACCTCCTGCACTTCCTGCACTTCCTGCACTTCCTGCACTTCCTGCATTTCCTGCGGAGTCTGACGCGCATCGGCGTCATCTTCCTTCGGTTTCTTCTTTTTGAATAGTTCCATAATTGTTTGTTTTGGTTGACGTTGCAAAATTAGCCCCTTATCCTCCCCTTGTTTCCTTATCCGTTAAGAAACTGTTTAAATTTATTTTCAATGGATTTTGAGAAGATTTTTGAGATGTTTTCGCAAGTTGAGAAAGGAGAAACCTTTCGGTTGCGACTGCCGAAACTTGGCGAAAACAGCCAAAAAGATTCTTAAAAATCCATGAAAGAATCCATATAAAAATTTATTCGTAATAAATTTAAACAGTTTCTAAAACCGTCGTTGTCACTCGAACGAAAAGTCGAAGCGCGAACCGTCGAACAGCCGGTCTGCCGTCAGGTCTGAACCCGCCCCGGTCACCCTCCGGATTCTGTCCGGGGTATAGAACTGCCCGATATTGTCGGCGTCCATGGCGGTGCATTGCTTGATGAAATCGTCGAAACACAGCATCATGTCGGACAGCGCTGTCAGCGAATTGCGCGTCTGCTGGTTGTACAGCGTACCCGACATGGAGCCGGAATCCAGCTTACCCTGCAACGCCCCGTTCACGCCCGATATGTCCTCCATCATCTTCATCTGGATGTTCAGCAGTTCGGTCAGGCCGATGTCCGTGCATTTGGAACTGATCTGCTGCGGCAGCGGTTCGCCGGCATGGGGCCGGAACAATATCACCCCGTCAAACCGGCTCCATTCCTCGGCCACGGCATCCAGGTCCACACCCTTGGGCAACGCGTTCTCCGGCATCAGCAGCACCCCTTTGGCCGACGACTTCAGTATCCAGTCGTACATCGAGATCAGTCGGTTGGTGTATTTCTGCTGGTCGATGATGTCGCTCACGAAACTGTGTATCTCGCCGTTGATGTACGGATATGCCTTGAACACGTACGGATGGCCGCCATGCCTGTATGGCGACACGCCCGAGTCTATCACCACTCCATCGGGCGACACGAAGCTCCAGCGCCATTCGTCGTCTATATACCAGCGCGTCTCCACCTCCGGAATGCCCTCCCTGCGCCGGCGACGGTTCTCGTCCACGACCACGGCATACATCTCCCGGTCCACCTTCCAGCAGCGTCCCGTCACCCTGTCGTGGCAGTGCCAGCGCGCCGGATAGGTCCGCTCCCATATCTCCCATACGCGGCACGTCCGGTCGTAGGCCGTCACGGACAGGTCGCCGTAGCATTTCATCAGCCGTTCGCGCATCTCCTCGCTGTCGGCGAATGTGGCCAACAGCGTCGCCGGAGTCATGTCGTGGATTTCACCTATCAGCGAGATGTCCCATCCCCGGAAATCCCGCCCGCTCATGTCCATGAAGAACCTGTCGGGCTGCACGAAGTCGGTCCAGCAGTCGCTGACGCGCCCCTTGCGGCCATACCACTTCTTGTGCACGCACATCCCCGATATCAGAAATTCCTCCATGGTGCGGGCATACACCTCGCCAAGCCGGTTCAGCTCCGCGTTGTAGCGCAACAGCCGCTGCATCGTCGCCGCCTGCATCGCTTCCGACCCGTCGCGGGCCGTACACACCGGCTGCACATACCGATTGCGGAACACACCCAGCACATTGCGCACCAAGCGCCGTATCAGATTGTTTTTCAATGGCGTGCGTCCCTGGTTGCGCATCTCCGCCTCCTCGCTCATCAGGCCGCCGGCCGTCTCCACCATGTCGCTCCACTGGTCGCCGTAAGTGAACCGTTTGCACCGGTCGCGGTCCTGCCGGTAACGGTTCATCGCATTCCAGCTGCTCTGTGCCCGGTTCAGCAGATCGTCGGCCACGAGCGGCTCATTGTTCCTTAACAATAGTTTCTCCATCTCTTTTTTTCGGCAAAATTACCGGAACCGCGCCCCGCCGTTTCCTTATCCGTTAAGATTAATGGTCGTCATCCTTTGTTTCTGTATATCTGATTTTTTTGTTAACTTTGTTGCCTGAAAACTTCATTATGAAGTCAGACTCTGAATAATGTTTAAACGAACTTACCTGATCGCCACCGTCATTTTAGCCTCGGCATGCCCTTACTCATCCGCTACGGACACCGACAGCATCGCCGCTCCGACCGAAAAAAACAACTGGGGTGCGAAACTTATAAAGTCGCCATTCGGCCTGGGCATCGACCTGCAGACCAAGTATGTATGGCGAGGCATGGAGATGATGACCGAAAAATCCGCTCCCGTCCTGTTCCCTTCCGTCAACTATTCGTGGAAGGGTCTTTACGTTTACTTCATGGGCGGCTATGCCGTCAACGGCCGTTACGCCGAGGTGGACGCGGGCATCAGCTACACGCTGCATGATTTCACTCTCGGAATCTACGACTACTATTACCCTACCGTCAGCGGAAAGAAGGATAAATACATGGGTGGAGGCCGGCACACGGGCCACTGGCTGGAAGCATGCCTGACTTACGAACCATCCCGATTCCCGTTCCGAGCTTCGATCAGCAATTTCTTCTACGGTGCCGACAAATACACCGATGCCGACGGCAAGGAAAAGCAGGCCTATTCAACATATCTGGAATTAGGCACATACTACGACTTCCTGCACAGCAACCGCATATCGCTCACCGCCGGCGCGGCACTGAACAAATCATGCTACAACGACTATAAGCACGACTTCTCGGTAGTGAACCTCGAGCTGAAATACACCTACACCGTCCGTTTCAAGAGCGGTTGGCGGCTGCCCCTGCATGTGGCGTATATCTACAACCCGGCGTTCGACAAGTCGTACGTAAACTTCATAGCCAATTTCGCCTTCTGACCCATGCCTTCCACCACACGCAACGCAATCATAATGGCGGCCGGGACCTCCACCCGGTTCGTGCCTCTGTCGGCAGAGATTCCCAAGGGTCTGCTACGTGTCAACGGCGAGGTGCTTATCGAGCGACAGATACGCCAGCTGCAGGAAGCCGGCATCACGGACATAACCGTCGTGGTAGGCTATAAGGCCGGGATGTTCGGATATCTGAAGGACAAATACGGCGTCAGCCTGGCATACAACGAGGATTATTACCGTTACAACAACACGTCGTCGCTGATGCGCGTGCTGGACAGACTGGGCGACACATACATCTGCAGCTCCGACAATTATTTCCCCCGCAACGTTTTCATGGAGGAGCCCGAAGGCAGCTATTACAGCGCTCTCTATGCCGAAGGTCCCACCCGCGAATACTGCATTTCCACCGATGCCGACGGCTTCATCAGGGCTGTCACAATCGGTGGCCGCGACTCCTGGTATATGGTGGGACATGTCTATTTTTCGTGTGATTTCAGCCGGAAGTTCCGGGAGATATTGAGCCGCGACTACGAACTGGAGTCTACCCGCCTCGGATATTGGGAGGATGTGTACATCTACCATATCGCGGAGCTGCCTGAAATGAGGGTACACAGATACCGCGAACACGACATTGAGGAATTCGATACGCTTGACGAACTGAGGCAATTCGACACGAGTTATCTTAAGGACACCCGTTCGTCGGTCATAAAGCATCTGGCGCATGAGTTGCAATGCGGCGAGGAGGAGCTGCACGGTTTCTCACACGTCCCGCATCAGGGCGACAGCCTGTTGTTCCGCTTCGTCAAGGGCGATGACGCCTACGAATACGACGGGGCCTCCCATCAAATCAGAAAGATATGAACATCGATATAACACATCTGCTTGGCGCCATTTTTCCTGACCGGGATATACGCACAGCCGTAATCACCAGGATAGGAGGAATGAGCAACATAAACTTCAGGATCGATCTTGGCTGCAGCAAGTATGTGCTGCGCGTTCCCGGCAATGGCTCCGACGGCATGGTGGAACGCGCCAACGAGGAATACAACGCGATGGAAGCCTCCAGATTAGGCATCAATCCACCGGTACGTTACTTCAACACGCTCAACGGCATCAAGCTCGCCGACTTCGTGGAGGGCGCCGAGACTCTGACCGCCATCACCGTGCAGCGGCACGACAACATGCGCAAGATCGCCGACATATACCGCACCCTGCACGCTTCGGGCATACGTTTCAGAAACGAGTTCAACATTTTCCGCGAAATCGACAAGTACGACAGCCTGATGGCCGCCGCCAACGCCACGATGTACCAGGGTTGGGAGGTTGTTCGCCCCGGAGTGATGGCTCTGGAAGGATATCTCGACTCATTGGGCATCGAACTGAAGCCATGCCACAACGATGCACTGTACGACAACTTCATAAAGGCTCAGGACGGCACCATCTATCTGATTGACTGGGAATATTCAGGCATGAACGACCCGATGGCAGACTTCGCCGCGCTGTTTCTGGAAGCCGGATTCGCGAAGGAAAACGAGGACTATATTCTCGACCGGTATTTTGGAGGCAACGTACCCGGCAATGCCCGCGAGAAGATTCTGTGCTATCAGATCCTCTGGGATTATCTGTGGGCGCAGTGGACTGTCATCAAGGAAGCGAAAGGCGATGACTTCGGCACCTACGGCCCCGACCGTTACAACCGTGCCATCGAAAACCTGACTAAGATAAAGAATTGACTGATGGAAACTGTGAATAGAAAGATCGACTGGATCACCATGCTGATACCTTTCGCCATCGTCGTGGCGCTGATGGGCATATTCATGATTGCCCCTGAACAGTCCAAATCCACTGTCGACTCCCTCAGGGATTTCTTCGGCAACACCATAGGCATATACTATCCCATTCTTGCCATCGGCAGCGTGGCGTGCGCGCTGTATGTGGCGATGAACAACAGATACGGCTCCATCCGGCTTGGCACAACCGACCGCCCGGCATACAGCGACTTCAAGTGGGGCACCATGATATTCACCTCCACCATGGCGGCCGACATCATGTTCTATTCCCTGATAGAATGGGCCCTCTATGGCGGCGAGCGGCACGTGCAGGACCTGGGCGGCACGCAGGCATGGGCCGAAACCTTCACCCTGTTCCACTGGGGCCCGCTGGCATGGGGCTTCTACGTGATCCTTGCCGTATGTTTCGGCTTCATGATGCATGTGCGCAAACGCGACCGGCAGCGTTTCTCCGAGGCATGCCGTCCGCTGCTGGGACACAGGGTCGACGGATTCTGGGGCAAGCTGATTGACGTCATCGCCATTTTCGCCATTGTATGCGCCACCGCCACCACCTTCTCCCTCGCCACCCCGCTGCTCACCAAGGCAATGGGGCAGGTGTTCGGTTTTCAGGTCACCACCGGGGTCACTATCACCGTCCTGCTGCTGATCTGCGCCGTATACACCGTCACCGTACTGTTCGGAGTTAAGGGAATCAGCCGTCTGGCACAGATATGCTCCTACCTGTTCTTCGCCGTGCTGCTATATTTCCTGTTTCTGGGCGGCGAGACACGATACATCGTCGAGACCGGAGTGCAGTCCGTGGGCAACATGACGCAGAACTTCATCGGTCTGGCCACATACATGGATCCGCTGCGCGAAAACGGTTTCGCGCAGAACTGGACCGTATATTACTGGGCCTACTGGCTGGTGTGGTGCGTGGCCACGCCATTCTTCATCGCCCTTATATCCAAGGGACGGACACTGCGCAATGTGGTTTACGGCACTTTCGGCTGGGGACTGGCCGGAACATACATGTCCTTCATCATTTTAGGCGGCTACGGCCTGGCGCAGCAACTCAAGCATGGCGTGGACTCCATCGGATTCATCGCCGACGGAGGCGAGATGTACGATGCCATCCTCATGATATTCGACACGCTCCCCCTCCCCGCCGTGGCTCTGATGCTGCTGGTCATCACCATGATTGCCTTCTACAGCACCACTCTGGACGGCATCACTTACGTCACATCGTCATACAGCTACAATCATATCTCGCCCGACGATGAGCCTTCGCGCCGGGTCCGTGCCTTCTGGAGTGTGATGCTCATCCTGCTCCCCATCGCCCTGCTGTTCGCGCAGAACTCGCTATACAGCCTGCAGGGGGTCACCATCATCGCGGCATTCCCCGTAGGAATACTGTTAATCCTTATTGTCATAAGTTTCTTTAAGGATTGCAACAGATTCACAGGCATCACTCATTCAAATAAAAATTGTTAACTTTGCAGTTATGATTGACCCTAATACACAAGCCCAGCTGCGGGCCCGTTACAATCCCGACGGGTCCGAGTTGCGGCGTGCGCAGCTGCGCATGCTGGAGATGCTGAAGTTCATCGATTCATTCTGCAGCGAACACGACATACGTTATTGGCTCGATGGCGGCACACTGCTCGGAGCCATGCGACACGGCGGATATATACCCTGGGACGACGACACCGACATAGCCATGACCCGGCAGGATGCGGAAAAATTCAAGCGTCTCATGCTTGAGCTGCATCCACATCCCGATTTCGTGCTGCAATGCCGGGAGACCGACCCCGGTTTCTTCGGATTCTGGAATGTGTTGCGCGATCTCAAGTCTGAATACGTACAGGACAGCGGACTGCACCGTCGGCGTAACTTACGCGGCCTGCAAGTGGACATCTTCCCTTTTGAACCGCATCAGAACAGGTTGCTTCAACGGCTGTCGGGCACCCTGGCCAACAGACTGGTGCAACGCCCGCTGATGCGTTCCGCTTCGGCTGACGTTGGTTCACGATACAGGTTCCTGACCCGATGGCTGTTCCCGGCATTCCGGGCATTAGGCCGAGTCTCGGCCTCCTCCCGACTGCGGCTCAGTCCCGGATGCCCATGGTATTACTCCGTGGCGTCAGCTACGGTATTCCCTTTGACCAAAGCCGTTTTCGAAGGTCATGAGTTTCCGGTCCCCGCAGATTCTGACGCTTATCTCACCTCCGTCTATGGCGACTGGCGTCAGATACCCGACTCTGATAATATCGCGACTCACGACACTAAGTTCCTTTTTTTCGAATAAATTGCCTAAGATAATCGGATTTAGTAACTTTGCACTGTTTTTCCGTAATACATTCCCGAAACATACAACACGATATAAATGGAATATAATCATCAGGACATCGAGAAGCGCTGGCAGCAGTACTGGCGCGACAACAATATCTACAAGGTGGACGTGGATTCGTCCCGCCCCAAGTTCTATGTGCTCGACATGTTCCCATACCCGTCGGGAGCCGGTCTGCATGTGGGTCATCCGTTAGGCTACATCGCCTCCGACATCTACGCCCGATATAAGCGGCAGAACGGCTTCAACGTGCTGCATCCCATGGGCTATGACGCTTACGGCCTCCCCGCCGAGCAGTATGCTATCCAGACCGGACAGCACCCCGAGATAACCACCGTCAGCAACATCAACAACTATCGCAGCCAGCTCGACATGATCGGCTTCAGCTTCGACTGGAGCCGCGAGGTGCGCACCTGCGACCCTGATTATTACCGATGGACCCAGTGGGCATTCATCCGCATGTTCAACTCATATTATGACCTGGACGCCGACAAGGCCATGCCCATATCCGGCCTGATGGAGCGTTTCGCCGCACACGGCACCGAGGGAGTCAACGCCGCGGCCACAAAGCCCATGCGTTTCACCGCCGCCGAATGGAACGCAATGTCCGAGCGCGAACAGGCCGACGTGCTGATGAACTATCGCATCGCATATCGCGGCGAGACTATGGTGAACTGGTGTCCGGCTCTCGGCACCGTTCTGGCCAACGACGAGGTTTCGGAAGGCCTCTCCGTTCGCGGCGGCCATCCCGTCGAGCAGAAGATGATGAGCCAGTGGTGCCTGCGCGTCTCGGCCTACGCGCCGCGCCTCCTCTCCGGTCTCGACACACTGAACTGGAGCGAAAGCCTCAAGGAGACCCAGCGCAACTGGATAGGCCGCAGCGAGGGTGCCGAAATGAACTTCAGGGTGGCCGACCGGGACCTGAACCTCGAGATATTCACCACCCGCGCCGACACCATCTTCGGCGTCACCTTCATGGTGCTCGCTCCTGAGTCAAAGTATGTGCCCCTGCTCACCACTCCCGAGCAGAAGCCGCTGGTAGACACCTATCTTGACGAGGTGAAGCACAAGACCGAGCGCGAGCGTCAGATAGAGAAGCGCGTGTCGGGCGTGTTCACCGGCAGCTATGCCGTCAACCCCCTCACGGGTCAGAACATTCCCGTCTGGGTGTCCGACTATGTGCTGGCCGGCTACGGAACTGGCGCCATCATGGCCGTTCCTGCACACGACAGCCGCGACTACGCATTCGCTCGCCATTTCGACCTTCCGATCATACCTCTTATCGAGGGTGCCGACGTCTCCGAGCAGTCGTTCGACGCCAAGGAGGGCATCATGATGAATTCCAAGGGTCCGAAACTCGACCTGAACGGCCTGACAGTCAAGGAAGCCATCGCGTGCACCAAGCAGTTTATCGAAGCCGAGGGCATAGGCCGCGTCAAGGTCAACTACCGCCTGCGCGACGCCATCTTCAGCCGCCAGCGTTATTGGGGCGAACCCTTCCCCGTATATTACAAGGACGGCATGGCATGTATGCTGCCCGAGTCCGAGCTGCCGCTGCAGCTCCCTGCCGTCGACTCATATCTTCCCACCGAAGACGGCCAGCCCCCGCTGGGACGCGCCAAGGACTGGAAGACCAGGGAGGGCTATCCCATCGAGGTATGCACCATGCCCGGTTTCGCCGGCAGCTCGGCCTACTACCTGCGCTACATGGACCCGCACAATTCGGAGGCCCTCGTGGGCAAGGAAGCCAACGCCTACTGGCGTAACGTCGACCTGTACGTGGGCGGCGCCGAACACGCCACGGGTCACCTGATATATTCCCGCTTCTGGAACAAGTTCCTGTACGACCTTGGCGTCGTGGCCGAGCCGGAACCTTTCAAGAAACTGGTGAACCAGGGCATGATACAGGGCCGCAGCAACTACGTTTACCGCATCAAAGGCACCAACACGTTCGTCAGCAAGGGCCTGAAGAAAGACTACGACACCACGCCCATCCGCGTGGACATAAGCATGGTCGACAACGACGTGCTCGACACCGAGGCGTTCAGGAACTGGCGCCCCGACTTCGCCGATGCCGAGTTCATTCTCGAGAACGGCAAGTACGTGTGCGGCTACGCCGTGGAAAAGATGTCCAAGTCCATGTTCAACGTCGTAAACCCCAACGACATCGTGGAGCGTTACGGCGCCGACACGCTGCGCCTGTATGAGATGTTCCTCGGCCCCGTGGAGCAGTCCAAGCCCTGGGACACCAACGGCATCGACGGCGTAAACCGTTTCCTGCGCAAGCTCTGGAGCCTGTTCGACAACGCCGACCTCGCTTCCGACGCGCCCATGACCCCGCAGGAGGCCAAGACCGTCAACAAGCTGGTAAAGAAGGTGACGCAGGACATCGAGAATTTCTCTTACAACACTTCCGTGTCGGCGTTCATGATTGCCGTCAACGAGTTGTCGTCCATGAAGTCGCGCAACCGTCAGGCCATGGACATCATCACGCGCCTTATCGCCCCCTTCGCGCCCCACATCGCCGAGGAGTTCTGGCATCGTCTGGGCCACGATACGAGCGTGGTTGACGCCGCATGGCCCGAGGTAGACGAAAGCGCGCTGGTGGAAGACACGGTGAAATATCCCGTCAGCTTCAACGGCAAGACCCGTTTCAGCATCGAGGTAGCCGCCGGCTCCGACAAGGCCGCCGTGGAGCAGGCCGCCCTCGCCGACCCCAACGCCGCCAAATGGCTTGACGGCAAGCAGCCCAAGAAGGTTATCGTCGTCCCCAACCGCATCGTCAACATCGTGCTCTGACCCCGGACCCGACAGTCCAAGACCCCGACATCTAATAACAATAATTCCGACATCTAATAACATAATAAGGAGCGTCTTTCGGCGCTCCTTATTTTAGTGGCGCGGACTTTCCCTGCCGCGCGAGTATTTTAGACAGGAGAACAGTAGAAACAGGAGCCGCTGCGACTGGGATGACGACGTCCACGTCGTCAATGTAGTTGATGTGGCGGCCGGTGGGGACACCGCCCCTCCAGTCGCAGCAGCTCCTGTTCCTCCTGTTCTCCTGTCAAAAAAACCTGTCGCAGCGGCTCCTGTTTCTCCTGTTCTCCTGTCAAAAAACCAGTCGCAGCGAACTCTCCTGTTTCTCCTGTTCTCCTGTCAAAAAAACTCTTGTAGGGTTGATGCGCCCGCGCCACTACTGTCACAGCGCGTAGATCAGATTGTCGAACATGGTCGGGCTGATTTCGTTGTCAGTAAACTTCAGGCCCAATATCCTGCGGCGACTGGACAACGCCCCTTTGGTACGACCTATCAGAACGCAAAGCTGCGTCGGCGTCACCCCACACTTTATCAGCAGCATTATGCGGTAGGCATCCGTCTTTATCTTGCCCGGTGACAACAGCTGCAGACGCCGGTCGAAGTTCGGCGATGCCTCTATGATGACCGAGTGCAGTTCGCCCCATAACGGACTCGTATCCGGAATCGCCCGTTTCTCTTTGATATAATTCTGCAACTCCGCGTATGCCCGCGAGTTCCCGATTTCCGGCGACAGGGGCAACCGCTTCTTCTTGCTGTCGCACACCGCCGTCAGCTCGACGATCAGCTGTCGGCGCAGGTCTTCTGCCGTCGCTTCTGCCGTCGCTTCGGGTTCTACTTCAGACGTCACTTCGGACGCCACTTCTGATGTAGGGTCCGTTCCGGGTCCGGAGTCTTTTCCCTTTGCGTCACCCGCTTCCAATTGTTTCCTCAGCTCACGCGAACCGTCCAGAGCCGAACGCAGTCTGATCAGAGTCCTGTTTGATTTATCGCGGTAATATATCACCGCTATTATTGCCAACAGCAACACGATGACGCTTAACGCGAGCCACCGTTCTATCACGCGCTTCTTCTCAAGAGCCTTCTGCTTGTCCCTCTCCACAATACTGTAATTGTACTGTGTATTCTGTATGATCGCATTCGCATCCCCACGGCTGTTCATATAACTTTCCACAGCATCTTTATAATGCCTGACGTATGCCCGGACTGAATCATCCGGAACCAAATCCTTCAATTCGTCTGATAATAGAATGGCATACCCTTTCTTCAGATTCTTTGCATCTTTAATTTTCACCAATTCTAACGCATACTTATAAGCCGAATCCGGCATACCTGCGCATCTGTATATATCAGCTGCGTATGAATACACAAGCTGTTTGGTATTATTGTCACACTTAACCTCCCTATCTATTTTTAAAGGAATGTTTTTAATCAATTGAACTGCCGACTTGGGATCCTTTTTATAATGTTTTATAGCGGCAAGATACGTTGAATCTCTTATTGCTGCCATAGGATTTAGTTTATTCGCTATAATTAAAGCCTTACGGATTGGGTTAACAGCATTATCATATTCTTTATTGTTTATGTAATTGAATCCCAATACTTCTAAATCATACATCAAATTTACACTATCATTCAATTCATGGTCTACTTCTATCGCCATTTTGATATATCGTCTGGCCTCATTAAAGAGTCTCATTGAATTCAAAAGGACTGCCATTTGTGCTACTATTTTTCCTTTCAGTAGCAATGACTTTTCATCTTTACCCATGAGATTTAGAGCCTCGCTATAATATTTTATGGCCGAAGGGAAGTCTCCTATATCATGGTAGACTCGGCCTCCGTAATATAATGCTTCCACATAACGCTCCTTCGTCTGGTGATGCGAATAATAATTGACAACATGTAAAATTAAACTATCAGAGGTATGGCGAATAAATGCTTTGTCCGCAAGTTTTACATCTAAGAAGTTATAATACTCCTTGTCGGCTTTTGATAATTCATCCTCCGAAATCGAATGCAGCGAATCCAATGCTTCCTCTGGATTAGAGTCCGCCATTTCCTCCAATACTGAAAGAATAGGGTCTGGCGAAGTCCAACCACATCCTCCAATCAGTAAAATCAAAAATCCAAGTACACTTCTTAGAGCTATACTTTTTGTTCCAATCTTCATTCTTTCGACTTTCATTAAGCTATATTATACAACTATAATTTATATCCGGTATTTATCCTAATAAACTTAGTATTCGTGCAAATAATCTACGCAATCTCTTATTTTTCATAATTTCCGCACAAACCGCACTATTTTCCGCACAAATTTTCTTGTTATTAGCCATTATTTAGCATAATTTTGCTGCCAATAAAAACATCAAAAAAATATAAATATGAAAAACATAAACATTTTAACAGTATTTCTGATTCTGTTCTCTTGTTCCATTGCTTTCGCCTGGAATAACCAACAGTATCTTAAAGTAAACCTGCATTCGATTTCAACAGCAACTGATTCTGAACCTGAATACGATGAGAATATTGATGGTTATCATCGAATGCCCACGCGTCCGATTCTATGCTCTATAAGCATTGAGGATGGTGTCTCGTTCGACGATGGTTCCAACCCCGAAATCATCAGCTACGAGATAAAGGATGCCGACAACAATCCGGTTGCCGTTACCGGCGATGAGGCTGACTTCATCCTGACCCTATTCTCCCTTACTGGCGAATATGTAATACAGTTCCGTACCGACGAATGCGTTTATTACGGAAGTATCTACTTCTGAACTATTTTATAAAGAGACTTCCCTGACATAAACGATGTCTCCTTAATAAAAACATAAAAACTAATCTACAACCTCCATTTTGCAACCTCCATTTTGCAAATAAATGTAAATAATTATTTAAAAACATTTGGGATTTTAAATCGAATATATTAACTTTGCCACTGATAGTATATGTCCTGATTTAAGTCCCGACTAAACATTAACCAATAAAGTATGAAAAAACAATTCCTACTGTATGCTATAGCACTCCTCGTTTCGGGACCGGGAGCCACAGCCGCTGTGGAATATGAGGGCTATACCAATCCCGCCGGAGACAAGTTTCCGATTGTCGTCTTCGACAATGTGTCGATAAGCTCCAATTGGGAACAAAAGCTATCCGATGAAGATCAGAAAGCATATTTTGATACTATCAGGATGGCCGGGTTCAACGTGGAACTATGGGGAAAAGGTGACATATGGCGAAAGATTAACATCAATAAATGGGGTCCTTATCTTAAGGGTCTCGGGATGAACACCATAATTAACACTCAGGGATTTACGCTCACACGAAGTGCTACGCCATACGATGCGAACACTCCCGATTCCATTCTTCTGCAGGATAATTGGGACGGGCTCAAAACTGTAATAAGCAATTACAGTCAGGACCCCAACGTGTGGGGTTACTGGGTCACGGACGAACCCACCGTAAGAAGTTGGACTTTGCCTGTTTATGAGCTGAACACAAATGAGGGTGCTGTCATCCCGACTTTCAATATGGTAAATAGATTCAAAGGCGATAAAGTTGCATTCACAAACTTCATTGCAAAATCGAATGAAAAGTATATCGGGCATTTCGCCACTGACAATCCAGGAAATAGTTATGTTGAGAATTTTGAGAATTATCTCGACTACATGGTCGATCTTCTTGACCTGAAGTTCCTGACATTCGATTTATATCCTGTCATCAACAATTATCCCGGACATGAGCCCGAGTGGATAATCAAGCCGGAATATTACAATATGATGGACCTCTACGGCAGATATTGCCGCGATAGAAAGATTCCTGTTTGGCTCTTGATGCTAAGTGTGGAGCACGCAGATTATGATTTGGATGGAACATTAAATTGGAAATATCCAGAAATCACGCAGGGATTGCTTAATTTACAGGCCATGAACGGGCTGGCATTCGGCATGAAGGGTCTCGTATATTGGAGATACGGCGCACAGAACCAGATGTCCGGCACAACATTGTATAAGAGTGCCCTTTACGACATCAACAAGATGCAAACGACTCCGGCATGGGACGCGGCACGCAGTGTCAATGATGTCGTTGCCCAATATGGACGTGTTCTTCAAAATGCCACATACGACAGGAGCTGTATAGTTGTGAACGACTCAGTGGACGGCGGTTATAAATATGAGGGATTTGAAAGGTTTTCAAAGTCTTTTTACGGCATAACTGACGTCAAACACTCCGGTCATGCAGTGTTAATATCCCATTTGACAGATGGAGACTGTGAATACCTCGCAATTGTAAATCAGGATCATCTTAATAGCCAGAGTATAGTAGCATTCATTGAACACAAGTACGAACCATTCTGGCTGACATATCCTGCAGATGCAAATGGTTTAGGGTTAATTGATATAGACAAGAATTTGGTTAAGTATGAAACCTTTACACTTGGACCCGGAGGAATGAGGTTATATGTAAGGAATAATAAAAAGAATTAGTTATGCAAATAAAACGTCAAATTTACATGTTGATGGCAATGCTCGCACTTGGCATTGCGGGCGCACAGGCACAGGAAATCGAGGTACCCGAGAATGCGCCGCGCGAGACATGGCAGCTCGTTTATGACGATTACCGTAGCATTCGATACTCCAACACTCCCGAGTACAAGGACCTGACAATGGATGTGACCGTTGTGCGAGGCGAGAACTGCCTGTATATTCAAGGTCTTGCCAAAAGCTGTCCCACTTCATGGGTAAAAATAGGTTTACCTGACGATGATATACTGAACAACCAATTGCTTCTATGGAGCAATCAGCCGGTTGAAGCGGACGGAGAGACACAATATCTCAACACAGGAACCTTAAAACGAGACTTATATACAAGCCATACTTCCATATTATATATGATTCTTTGTGATCCGGGTTCGCTTCCCCTTGTCTTTAAAAGGAATCTCGAATCAGACAGACTGGAATACGCAGCCGCCGAAAAAACCGGATTCTGGCTTAATAAGGAACCGGCTGACGGCTATGGATTCGAAGAATTCACACAATGGAACTATGAAGGAGTTATAATGGAGGAAACAAAATTCCCCGAGGCTGAGATATATGTCCATCCCCGACTGATAGACACGACCAACGTACCGGCGGGCATCAATACGGCGGAAGACGAGGCCGACGCACCCGTGTACACCCTTTCGGGCATCAAGGCCGACCGTAACCATCTCGCTCCTGGCGTCTATGTGTCACGCGGTAAGAAAATCGTGGTGAAATAACGTACCCGAACAATAGTTATAATCACACCAAACAATAAGGCGCCTGTCGCCGTCATATTAATCCACTAAAGGAACATACAATGAAAAAGACATTCTTCACAATAATTTTAGCCGGGATGGCGATAGCGGTGCCGTCCGGCGCATCTGCCCAGAATCCCGATGACCTGGACCTGCCCGAGGAGAAGTGGGAGATGCATTATGATCTGTACGAATCCCTGTTGTACGACAACCCGGAATATCGTGACCTCACGCGCGAAGTGACCATCAAGGGTACTTACGGAACCATCTATATCCAAGGCATCGTGCCGGACTATCCCGATGTCTGGATCAAAGCCCGGCGCAATTCAAGGCTGCACATCGAGTCCGGACAGATTCTGTCGCAAAACAACGAAAAGACGGTTTATTTCCAGACCGGAAACGCCGTATTCAGAACGTCGTCGGCAACAGACAGGGAATATACCATAGGCATCTACCTGAAACCTGAGTCAGAAAGTCAATGGGTTAAAGGCGACGACGGGAATGACGATAATCTGCTTATTTCGAATCGCGGCTCGTTTTGGTTTACCGAAACCCCCGGAGTTCAGGTATCGTTTACGCGCACCTACCACTTTGACGGCTCGGTGACCGGCGAGGACTTCGAGCCCAAACCGATATACTTCCATACCCGTTTCAAGAAAATAGATTCGTCCGGCATTCAGGACAACGTCCTTGACGAGCAGAGACCGGAGGACAACCGCGTGTTCGACCTGAGCGGTCGTCAGGTGAACCCCGACCGCCTCACTCCCGGCATCTACATCCGCGCCGGACGCAAGTTCATTGTGCGCTGACAGCCACACCTCCGAACACTAAAGAACGAATTACTAACGCGAAATCAGGATACACAATTTCCTGTATAATGAAGAATCGGCAACTTTTACAAGCTGCCGATTCTCTTTTCGTTAAACTTTCTTCTAACTATTATAATTATACTTTCTTCAGATTATTATAATTATACTTTCTTCAGATTATTATAATCATACGTTTCTTCAGACTATTACAATCTTCTTCAGGCTTCAGTAGGATTCCGCCTCGTTGGGGAAGTCGGTGCTCTTGACGTCCTCCACGTAGCGGCCTATGGCGCTGTTCATCACTTCGGCCAGGTCGGCGTAGCGGCGCAGGAAACGGGGCGAGAAGCCCTTGTTGATGCCTAACATGTCGTGCATCACCAATACTTGACCGTCGGCCGGTCCCGCGCCGATGCCTATGATGGGAATCGACAGCTCCTTCACCACGCGCGCTGTCAATGCCGCGGGTATCTTCTCCAATACGATGGCGAAGCATCCTATCTCCTCCAGCATCTTGGCGTCGGCCACAAGTTTCTCTGCCTCGGCCTCCTCCTTGGCGCGCACGTTGTATGTGCCGAACTTGTTGATGCTCTGCGGCGTCAGTCCCAGATGGCCCATCACCGGGATGCCCGCGCTCAGTATGCGCTCCACCGACTCGCGGATTTCGGAACCGCCCTCCATCTTCACCGCCTCGGCATGACTCTCCTTCATGATGCGGATGGCCGACGCCAGGGCCTCCTTCGAGTTGCCCTGATACGAACCGAACGGCATGTCCACCACCACCAGTGCGCGCTTCGTGCCCTTGATCACCGATTTGGCATGATATATCATCTGGTCCAGCGTGATGGGCAGTGTGGTCACGTTGCCGGCCATCACGTTGCTGGCCGAGTCGCCCACCAGTATCACGTCTATGCCCGCGCCGTCCACTATCAGCGCCGACGAGTAATCGTAGGCCGTGAGCATAGCTATCTTATCGCCGCGCTGCTTCATCTCGATCAGACGGCGAGTCGTCACCTTGCGGGCGCTGGACGTGTTGGCCACAACGCCCCCGTTGTCTATCTGTGTTGACATCTTGTTCTTTTCTTAGTGTTATCGGATTTACGTTATCCTGTGTTTGGGTTGCAAAATTAGCAATTTCAATACACTTTAGAAAATAAAATGCCATTTTCCGAGTTGATTGTTATAGAATAGAAAATTGTATAGACACAGAAAATAACGTTGTTCGCGACAACGCACATCAAACAATGACTAAAATCATAAAACGTCTTACATACGGCATGGCCGCCATACTGTGCGCGGCGGGTATCGCCGGATGTGCCACGCCCAAGAATGTCTCATATTTCCAGGACGCCACTCCCGAAACCATCATCAACGTGTCGCAGCCCCTGGCATTCAGGGCCAAGCCGGGCGACAAGCTCGTAATCGTGGTCAAGACCCGCGACGCGGCCGTAAGCGCCCTGTTCAACAATCCCGTATTCTCCGTTCTGTCCAGCGAGACGGCCTCCACCGCCGGATACGTCACCGACACGCAGGCCGGCATAGCGAGCGGACAGCTTGCTCCGTACACCATCGACGAAAAGGGAGACATCGACTTCCCCGTGCTTGGCAAAATCCATATCAGCGGCATGACCCGCGCCGAGATCGTCGGATTCATCAAGGGCGAGCTGATGGGACGTGAACTCGCCAAGGACCCCACCGTAACCGTCGAATTCATCAACTCCGGCGTCAGCGTCCTGGGCCAGGTCCTAAAGCCCGGCCGTATCGACTTCAACAAGGACTACATGACCATTACCGACGCCCTCGCCCTGGCCGGTGACATAACTATCAAAGGTATGCGCGACAACGTCAAGGTGCTGCGCAACATCGACGGCAAGATATACACCTACACCGTCGACCTCACCAACGCCGAGAAGACAATCACGTCGCCCGCCTATTATCTGCAGCAGAACGATGTGGTTTACGTCGAACCCAACAACATGACCAAGCGAGAGACCATAGCCAACGGCAACAGCGCCACCAACATCAGCTTCTGGGTATCCGCCGCCTCGCTGCTCGCCACCGTCGTGACCACACTCGGTGTCTTCATCAAAAAGTAAGAGTCTATCCGATAAAAAATGGCAAAAGACAATAAAACCGCCGACGCCACATACCAGTCGGGATTCAATCTGCGCGACTATCTGGCCGCCTGCGCCTCAAAATGGATCTGGTTCCTCGTATCGATCATTGTGATATGCGGTTTCGCTTATTACAAGGTGATACGCAAGATGCCCGTGTACCTCCGCACCGAGCAGGTGCTGATCAAGGACGAAGACCAGGGCAACTCGATCGACAACATGGCCTCCTCCTTCTCCGGCTTCGGCCTGGGACGCATGAGGTCTAACGTATATAACGAAATCATCACCTTCAAGTCGCCGGCCCTGCTGACTCAGGTGGCGCTGAAGCTCAACCTGCAGACCGACGTCACCCTCCTGGCCTTCCCCCACGGCGCATCGCTGTTCCAGTCGTCGCAACCTTATCTGTATCAGTTCCTCGACCTTGGCGCGGAAGACTACGGCAGCTTCCGAATGACGGTCAGTCCCGAAGGCTCCGTCTCGCTTGACAAGTTCGTTTCGGTCGACGCCGCCGGCAAACCGGTCAAACACAAAAACAAGGTTCCCCTCCGTCTCGGCGCCACCGTCCGCACCCCGATAGGACGTGTCGTCGTCACCCCCAACCCCGAATTCACCGCACAGCTTCCGAAAGAAGAAACCGAATACCTCGTATCCCACAACGGCCTGCACGGCACTGTCGAGGATCTCCAGACCAATCTCGGCGTCGACCTGGCCGACCGTGACGCCGACGTGGTGGAAATCACCTTCAAAGACACCAACGTCCCGCGCGCCGAAGCAATCCTGTCGACCATGGTCGAGATCTACAACCAGGACTGGATTGAAGACAAGAACAAGGTAGCGGCAGCCACCAACGAATTCATCGACGAACGTCTCGTAGCCATCGAAACCGAACTGGGAGGCGTCGACGACAATATCCTCTCCTATAAGTCCCGTATCAGGGTGCCCGACTTCGAAGAAGCAGCCAAACTCCAGATGGGTACGTCGGCCGAGCTTGACAACCAGATCCTTATGGCCGTCAATCAGATGCAGGTGGCTCAGTACCTGAAGGAATACGTAATGAATCCGGCCAACTCCAATGCCGTGATTCCTGTAAACACGGGTACCACCAGCAACCAGCTCGAGGTGCAGATTGCCGAATACAACAAGATGCTGCTGGCCCGCAACAATGTGGAGGCGGCCACGTCGGCCAACAACCCGCTGGTACAGGACTACGACACCCAGCTCAAGGGGCTGCGCGAGTCCGTGATACGCGCCATCAACGCCCAGGTCGAGGCTACCCGCCGCGCCGTGGCCAATATGGAAGCCGAAAAGGGTAAAGTCAGCGCCAACCTCGCCCAAGGTCCGCAGCAGGCCAAGGCGCTGCTCAGCGTCGAGCGCCAGCAGAAAGTAAAGGAGGAACTGTACCTCTATCTGCTGCAGAAACGCGAGGAAAACGAACTGTCGCGCAAATTCACCGCCGACAACACCCGCGTCATCACTCCCCCCTACGGGTCCAACCGACCCGTCGAGCCTAAGAAGAAGATAGTGCTCGCCATCGCGTTCCTCCTGTCCATCCTGCTCCCCGCCGGCATCATATTCGTGCGCGAGGCAATGGACAACAAGGTCCGCTCCCGTCACGACCTCGACGACATGTCGGCCCCATTCGCAGGCGAAATCCCGTTCGTGGGCCGCAAGAAGCGGTTCGAATGGCTCACCAAGCGACTCAACCGCAACAAGAAGAAAAAGAAACTGGAGAAACTGCCCGTCATCGTACAGGCCGGCAACCGCGACATCATCAACGAGTCGTTCCGCATAGTGCGCAGCAACATCGACTTCATGATGAAGAACGCCGACACCTCCAACGTGATAATGATGACCTCGTTCAATCCAGGCAGCGGCAAGTCGTTCATCACATTCAACATCGGCGCCTCGTTCGCCGTCAAGGGGAAGAAGGCCCTGCTGGTGGACTGCGACCTGCGTCACGGTTCCGCCTCGCAGTTCGTCGGAATGCCGCACCACGGCCTGAGCAACTACCTGACCGGAGCCACCGACCGCTGGCAGGACCTCGTGGTGGAGGCCAAGGAAGCTCCCGGACTGTTCGTGATGCCTATCGGGCACCGTCCCCCCAACCCCGCCGAGCTGCTTGACAACGGCCGCATCGGACAGTTCATCAAGGAGGCGTCGCCCATGTACGACTACATCATTCTCGACTGCCCGCCCATCGACATCGTGGTCGACACCCAGCTGCTTGAGAAATACGCCGACCAGACCATATTCGTGGTACGCGCCGGTCTGCTCGAAAAGGCCGCCGTGGCCGAAATCGACGAAATGTACAGAAACCACCGCTTCCGCCGCATGGCCATCCTGCTCAACGGCACCGAGGGAGCCAACAGCCGCGCCGCCACTTACGGCTCGTCTTATTACACCAACGACTTTTAATCATGTGGCCATTCACTAAGAAAATCAGTCTTGAACAGAGCGGTCTGTTCCAAGGGTTCACCGACTGGCACTCGCACATACTGCCGGGCGTGGACGACGGCTTCCAGAAAATGGAGGACTCGCTTGCCGCGCTGCAGAAATATGAGGAACTGGGCGTAAAGTCCGTATGGCTCACGCCCCACATCATGGAGGAGTGCCGCAACACCACCCAGGGCCTGCGCGACCGCTTCGCGGAGCTTCAGGCCGAATATCAAGGCCCCATACAGCTGCAGTTAGCGGCCGAAAACATGCTCGACTCCCTGTTCGAGGAGCGTTTCCAGGCCAACGACCTCCTGACCATCGGCCCCGGCGGAAACTATCTGCTGGTCGAGACCTCCTACGTCAATCCCCCCTACGGCATGGAAAACATGATGCAGCAGATCATGTCCGCCGGACTCACTCCCATCCTGGCCCATCCCGAACGGTACAGGTATATGGAGGAGAGGGACTTTCAGACATGGAAGGAACGGGGAGTGGTGTTCCAGACCAATTTCATGTCGCTCGTGGGCATGTACGGCGAGACCGCCCGGTCCAAGGCCGAATGGCTCCTGAAGGAAGGACTGATCGACGTCACCGGCTCCGACCTGCACCATTACAGGGTGCTGCTCCACTTCCTCGACCACAAGCCCAAGAACCAGCAGGCCCTCGACTCCCTTGTCGTGATTGCCCGCAATCCGAAGATTCTCATTCAGAACACATAATTTCATGGCACTTCTTTATGGAGTGCCATTTTTTTATTATCTTTGCAAAGCGAATCACAGCATGGAACAACTTAAACATGAATGCGGCGTAGCAATGGTGAGGCTGCTAAAGCCGCTGGAACACTACCGGCAGAAATACGGAACCTGGCGATACGGTCTGAACAAGCTCTATCTGCTGATGGAGAAACAGCACAACCGTGGCCAGGAGGGAGCCGGTTTGGCTTGCGTCAAACTCAACGCCGAGCCGGGGCAGGAATTCATGTTCAGGGAACGCGCCATGGGCGTGGATGCCATCAAGGACATTTTCGCCGCCGCCAATCAGGCATTGGCTATGGAAGCCGCCGCCCACGGTCTGTCGCCCGACGACCTCGACGCCTCATCCGACATCGCCGACCTCGCAAGCCGCTCATTCCCGTTCGCAGGTGAACTCTACATGGGTCATCTCCGGTATTCCACCACGGGAAAAAGCGGCATTTCTTTTGTCCATCCGTTCCTGCGGCGCAATAACTGGCGCGCCAAGAACCTGTGCATCTGCGCCAACTTCAACATGACCAACGTGGACGAGATCTTCGGCGAAATCGCCGTCAAGGGGCAGCACCCGCGCATGATCTCCGACACGTTCCTGCTTCTCGAGCAGCTTGGCCACCGGCTGGACCGCGAATCCGAACGCCTGTTCAAGATGGCGCTGGAGCAGGGACTTACCGACTGCGACATCACACGCTTCATCGAAGACAACATCGACATGGGCAACGTGCTGCGCACCAGCTGCACCGTCTGGGACGGCGGCTACGTGGTGTGCGGCGTCACCGGCTCGGGCGAGGCTTTCGCCCTGCGCGACCCCTGGGGAATCCGACCGGCATTCTACTTCATGGATTCCGAAGTGTTCTCCCTGGCCTCCGAACGCCCCGTGCTGCAGACCACGTTCAATGTCGGTGCCGAACAGATCCGCGAGCTGAAGCCCGGTCAGGCCATCGTGCTCCACGCCGACGGCAGGCTTGAGACTCCGCAGATAATCGCGCCGCGCAACTATGCCGCATGTTCGTTCGAGCGCGTCTATTTCTCGCGTGGCTCCGACGCCGACATCTACAACGAACGCAAGAAATTAGGCATCAACCTGGTGCCACAGATTCTTGAGGCGGTGGACCATGATGTGGACAACACCGTATTCTCATACATCCCCAACACGGCCGAGGTGGCTTTCTACGGCATGGTGCAGGGTTTCAACGAGTTCCTGAACCGCGAGAAGGCCGAGGCCATCCGCAATCTGGGCCATGAGCCGGACAATGCCGACATCGAACGCATACTGTCGCGACGCATCCGTTCCGAAAAGGTGGCCATCAAGGACATCAAGCTGCGCACGTTCATCTCCGAGGGCGCCAGCCGCAACGACCTGGCCGCCCACGTCTACGACATCACTTACGGTTCGCTCCGTCCCTACACCGACAATCTCGTCATCATCGACGACTCCATAGTGCGCGGCACCACGCTGCGCGAATCCATCATACGCATCCTCGACCGCCTGCATCCCAAGCGCATCGTCATCGTCAGCTCAAGCCCCATAGTGAAATACCCCGACTATTACGGCATCGACATGGCGCGCATGGAGGAATTCATCGGATTCCGCGCCGCCGTGGAGCTGGCCAGCGACCGTGGCCTGGAACACGTGCTGACCGACATCTACCGCAAGTGCAGGGAGCAGCAATCGCTCCCTAAGGAACGGATGACCAACTACGTCACCGAACTGTACGACTTGTTCACGGACACCGAGATAGCCAGCAAGATGGTCGAGATGCTGCGTCCCGAGGGCGTCACCACCGACATACGCATCGTGTTCCAGACACTCGACGGCCTGCACGACGCCATCCCCGGCCATCCCGGCGACTGGTACTTCTCGGGCCGCTACCCCACACCGGGCGGCGTGCGCCGGATCAACGACGCCTTCATTTCGTACATGGACAATATCTATTTTAAAACTAAAAACATCGGGCCGCAGGCCTGACACAACAACATAACTTCATGAAAAGAGCCACACTGATACTTGAAGACGGCACCCGCTACGAGGGATATTCCTTCGGAGCCGATGCCAGCGTTTCGGGCGAGGTGGTGTTCAACACCGCCATGACCGGATATCCCGAGAGTCTCACCGACCCTTCGTATGCGGGCCAGATTATGACACTGACCTATCCCCTGGTAGGCAATTACGGCGTACCGGCCGACGACAGGGCCGACGACGGAATGGCACGCTTCCTGGAATCGGAGCGCATCCATGCCGCCGGAATGGTGGTGTGCGACTACAGCGACGAGTATTCGCACTGGAACGCGGCCCGCAGCCTGTCGCAGTGGCTTGCCTCGCAGGGCGTGCCCGCCATCACAGGCATCGACACCCGCGCGCTGACCAAACACCTGCGTGAGCAGGGCGTGATCCGCGGCAAGATATTGGTGGAGGACACTCCCGAACCGGCCTTTGAGGATTACGGCGACATCAATTTCGTGGAGCGCGTCAGCCCCAAGGACGTGCAGGTCTATAACGAAGGCAAGGGCCTGAAGCGTGTGGTGCTCGTGGACTGCGGCGCCAAGAACAACATCGTGCGCTGTCTGGCCGACCGTGGCGTCGAGGTGATCCGCGTGCCCTGGGACTACGATTTCAACACGCTGGATTTCGACGCGCTGTTCCTCAGCAACGGCCCCGGCAACCCCGAGACCTGCGCCGTCACCGTCAACAACATCCGCAAATTCATATCCAACCCCGACGAGAAACGCCCGCTGATGGGCATCTGCCTCGGCCATCAGCTCCTTGGCAAAGCCGCCGGAGCCGACATCTACAAGCTGAAGTACGGCCACCGCAGCCACAACCAGCCGGCCCGTCTGGAAGGCGACGTGCGCTGCTTCGTCACCAGCCAGAACCACGGTTACGCCGTGGACGCCAAGACCCTCCCCGCCGACTGGGCGCCCTGGTTCACCAACATGAACGACGGTTCGAACGAGGGCATCCGCCACACTTCCAGGCCCTGGCGTTCGGTGCAGTTCCACCCCGAGGCCTGCGGAGGTCCGGTCGACACGGAGTTTCTTTTCGATGAGTTCATCGACCAAGTCAAATCCCTCTAACCCTCTAACCTGCTAACATCATGTCTCAAGATAATTCCATAGTGAAAGATATCAAGAAAGTTCTGGTCTTAGGTTCGGGCGCGCTGAAGATAGGCGAGGCCGGCGAGTTCGACTATTCGGGCAGCCAGGCCCTGAAAGCCCTGCGCGAGGAGGGAATCGAAACCGTGCTGATCAACCCCAACATCGCCACGGTGCAGACCAGCGAGGGTGTGGCCGACCACATCTATTTCCTCCCCGTCACCCCCTTCTTCGTGGAGCGCGTCATAGCCAAGGAGCGCCCCGACGGCATCATGCTGGCGTTCGGCGGTCAGACGGCACTGAACTGCGGCGTCGAGCTGTACCATAGCGGCGTGTTCGAAAAATACGGCGTCCGCGTGCTCGGCACTCCCGTGCAGTCCATCATCGACACCGAGGACCGCGAGATATTCGTGGAGAAACTTTCGGAAATTAATGTCAAGACCATCGCGTCGGAGGCTTGCGAGAACACCGAGCAGGCTCTTGAAGCCGCATCCAAGCTGGGCTATCCCGTCATCCTGCGTGCTGCATACGCATTGGGTGGCCTCGGCTCCGGTTTCTGCGACACTCCGGGCGAACTTATCAAGCTGGCCGAGAAGGCATTCTCGTTCTCCCCGCAGGTGCTGGTGGAAAAGAGCCTGAAAGGCTGGAAGGAGATCGAGTACGAGGTGGTGCGCGACCGTTTCGACAACTGCATCACGGTCTGCAACATGGAGAACTTCGACCCCCTGGGCATCC
>CAJKBH010000006.1 GCA_905198125.1 uncultured Porphyromonadaceae bacterium | reverse complement strand
AAATTTTATCATTCTTTTGACTCTTTCATGAGTCAACTTTTTTCAGGGCGAGACAGACACGTGCCGATGGCTCGTCCCTACCCCGTCAATCGCATTGCATTTGAACATGTACGCAGCACATACCTGTTCATTGAACTTGCGATAGTTGAATCAGTACATTATCAGTGCATCATAAACTTTATAAACCTCTGTAATTCAGCATTGCTGTGGCTATCGGTGCAAAATAAGGCATGTTTCATGCGTGGTTCGAAAGGACTGCGCTGCTAAACGGAGCGCGCTTGGGGAGCGGGTTGAATTTGTCGGAATAAATTTGTAATTTTACGCATTGCAAACAACTTCAATATCGAATACGACAACTGCAATATGAAACCTCCTGTGTTCATACTCGGATATATGGCGTGTGGCAAGACCACGTTGGGCCGCGCGCTGGCCCGTGCTTTGGGCCGCGAATTCATAGACATGGACTTCCGCATAGAACAGCGTTACCGCAAGACCATCAAGGAACTGTTCGCAGAGCTGGGCGAGGCCGGCTTCCGCGAGATAGAGAGCCGGATGCTTGACGAAATCTCGTATATGGAGGATGTGGTGGTGGCCTGCGGTGGCGGAACGCCCTGCTTCAACGACAACATGGCCAAGATGAACGAGCGCGGCGTGACCGTATGGCTCGAAGCCACTCCCGAACGAATAGTGCAGCGGCTGGTCATCAACCGCGCGCGCCGTCCGCTGATGGCCGACAAGAAACCCGAGGAGCTGTTGGAGGCGGTAAACGCCGGACTCGCCGACCGCCGGCAATTCTATTCGCAGGCCCGTATCCGCTTTAACGGCGACGAGCTGGAGAACCGCCGCGAGATCGACAACACCGTAACCCGCTTCCTGTCGGAATACGATGTATAATAACCTGAAGAAAAGGCTTGTTGATTTCTTTGATTAAACTTTTAATTTTTTTGATTAAAACTGTTGGAATTTGCTGATAATCGGAGAATAATACGTAATTTTGTATTATGACACAGGATTTGACACTCTATCATAACAAAGAATACCGTAGCTGGGTTAAGGAACTCAAGCAACGGTACCTCTCCGCCCGTCTTAAAGCCTCCATTGATGCCAACCGAACACTGTTGGAATACTATTGGAGTCTGGGACGCGACATCGCCGACAAACAGTATGCCAACACTTACGGCTCCAAATTTTATGAGACGTTGAGTCATGATTTGAGGTCTGAAATGCCCGGAGAGAAAGGCTTTTCTCAGAGAAATCTTAGAAATATGTATGACTTTTATCGTACATATAGTCAGACTATTGAAATTTTGCAGCAGCCTGCTGCAGAATCTTCCTCGCCAAATAGTAGGCAATCTGCTGACTATTTCATCTATACCAGCCATATAAATCTTCTACAGGGTATAGACGATTCCGAAACAGAAAATCTTCCGCAACTTGCGGAAGGATTATATAATGGCAATAGTAGATACCGGCAATTTAAACGTGCGTTTGCAAGTGACGATTAAAAATATTAATTTTGCTCCCGGACTAAGCCTTAACGACGAGGCTTATGTGTAAGCCATAATGATATGAGCACGACAAATAATGGGAACGACGGTGCCTGCACGGCACTTGAGCCGCAACTTGAAGAACAGGTGGAAAAAGGATCGCGTTCGCGAATCAATGTAGGAATGGTAGGCAACTATGCGGACTCGGACGAGACGCGGCTCCTGCTCACTCCCGAAGCCTGCGGCATGCTGACGTCGTCGGGCATACAGGTGTCGATGGAAGCGGGTGCCGGCGTGGACATCAGCTTCAGCGACGACGCGTACGCGGAGTATGGCGTGAAGATAGTGACCCGCGACGAGGCTCTGAAGCAACCCGTCGTGCTGTCGTTCATGCCCCTGCGCGCCAAGGACGTCAGGAAAATGAACAAGGGCGCGGCCCTGTTGTGCATGATGGGCCACGACCTGTTCGAGCCGGCTACTATCAAGGCGTTGCTGTCGCAGCACATAGACACCGGATGTCTGGACAATATGTATTCCCATCACGACATACCGATCTTCGCAAATATCCTTGACGAGATAGACGGCCGCGTGGCCGTGATGTATGCCGAGGAGGCTCTGAGCTATCTGGGCGGCGGCAAGGGTGTGCTGCTGGCCGGAGTGGCCGGTCTGAATCCCTGCGAGGTGATGGTGATAGGGTCCAGCAGCGCGTGTGTGCACGCGGCAAATGCAGCCGCGGCCAACGGCGCGAAGTGCGTGATAATGGACAACGATGTGTCTGCTCTGGAAACCATCCGTCCCAGTCTGATGCCGCAGGTGGAGCTGGTGGCGATACATCCCAGGGTGCTGGCCAACCGTGTCAAGACCGCCGACGTGATAATACTGGGCAGCACCACGCGCGAGTTCAAGTTCCCGCAGGTGCTGTCGTCGCAGCTTAAGGACAATGTGTATGTCCTGGACTTGAACGAGATGCATCCTTCGGTGTCCGTGCCGCGGACGGTGGCCATGGCCATTTCAAATCCTCTGATCAATTTCTTCGAGGAAATGAAGATC
This sequence comes from uncultured Porphyromonadaceae bacterium, assembly GCA_905198125.1. Classification (GTDB taxonomy): domain Bacteria; phylum Bacteroidota; class Bacteroidia; order Bacteroidales; family Muribaculaceae; genus Lepagella. The sequence goes on along the minus strand of CAJKBH010000006.1, from coordinate 95,669 downwards.
AACGAGGGACTGGACGGCATGGTGGCCACGACGGCCGGAGTGCAGAACGGCATGGTGACATACCGGGGCAAACTGGTGGACAAACTGATCGGCTCCTATACGGCGATGCCCAGCGTGGACATCCGGGTGATGCTCTCTACAACCAACTGATAGCAGATAGAAACGAAACGACAGCTGATACATATCGTCTCATCGACGAAATGGGGAGGTGTCGAGCAATATGCGCTCGACATCTGCGGTCATTATCACACGTTGGGGTGGGCCGTGACGGCCGTGACCCGCGATGCGAAGGCCGTTGACTCCCACTTCGCCGCCTGCGGCATCCCGCTGCGTCACATCCTGTTCGGAGGCTACACCGACATGGGTTCCATCTGGGGCATGGGCCGAATGCTGAAGGAATGCGCCAAAGGGACGATAGTGCATGTGCACCGGTATTGCGACGCCTTCACTGTGTTGGCAGCCAAGCGCTTGGTGTGTCGCCCCGACGTGTTGGTGGTGGCCACGTGCCACACGGTGGCGCCTGGTCGCGACACATGGCTGTTCCGACGTCTGTACAATAAAATCAACGCTCATATCTTCGTGTCGCAGACGGCCAAGGACACGTTCCTGTCCGCCTGGCGCGACAACCGTGTGCCCATACCGGCCGACCGCATGTACATGCTGCACGACAGCGTGAACCTTGACGACGTGAAGTCCTCGGCCGAGCCGCCGCGCGGTCCCGTCACGGCCCTGTGCCACGGCACCATCGTGGAAGGCAAGGGGCTGGAGAACGTGATAGACGCGCTGTCGTTGCTGACCCGTCGCGGGGTAAAGCTGCGCTTGCGCATAGCCGGATACGGCGACCCGGACTATATTGACGACCTGCGGCGCCGTGCCATAACCAGGGGGGTGATGGACAAGATAGACTGGATCATCCCGCCGGGCGACATCCTGCTGCTGATAGGCGAAAGCCATTTCGGCGTCCAGCCGTCGGTGCGCCGCGAGGCCTTCGGGCTGGAGAGCCTGCGGTATATGGCCTGCGGGCGTCCGCAGGTGTGCGTGCCCAACGGCGCACAGTCGGAATACCTGACCGACGGCGTGACGGCCATATTCGCGCCGCCCAACGACTCGTCGCGATTGGCCGACGCAATGCAGCGGCTGGCCGAAGACCCGCAGCTGCGTCTCGAGATGGGGACTGCATCACGCCGGCGATATGAGGAAAATCAGGACTGGAATAAGTTCATAGAGGAACTGGACCGTATTTACAGTAAATTTGTCGATGACAAACAGTGAATCAGTCAATGGCTATTGAATCCGCGATAGAAAGACGTATGCACCGCCTGGTGTGCGGCATTGTGTTTGTCCTGCTGCTCGCCACGTATTGGCTCACCACTCCCGACAGCGTCAGCTATTGGGACTGCCCGGAGTATGTGTCGGCCGCATATCTGCTGGAGATAGGGCATCCGCCGGGCAATCCGGTGTGGATGTTAGCGGAGCATATCGTCACGCTGCTGTCCGGTCCCGAACATGCCGCATACGCCGTGAATCTGTCCAGCGGGCTGTTCACGGCACTGGCGGGGATGCTGCTCGCCTCCGTGCTGTATAAGGTGACGTTGTGGCTGCTGAGGCGACGGAAAGAGTCGGGAGTGCGCCCCGTGTGGGGAGCCGCCGGTACCGCGGCGGTGGGCGCGCTGTGCTTCGGATGGTGCGATTCCACATGGTATTCGGCAGTGGAAGCCGAGGTATACGCCATGTCGATATTCTTCACGGCGCTTACCGTATGGCTGATGGTGAAATGGATGTTCACCAAGGACAATCTCGCCGCCAACAGGCTGCTGGTGCTGTTGGCCTACGTATTCGGACTCAGCATCGGCGTGCATCAGCTGAATCTGTTAGCTATTCCCGCATTGGCTCTGATATGGGGCATGAGGCGTGGCATTCGCAATTTTTGGAAGCTGTCGCTTATAGTGGTGCTCGGCGCGCTATGCGTCGGGCTGATACTGATAGTGATAATGCCCAAAAGCATTTCGGCCGCGGCATGGCTCGAACTGCTGTTTGTCAACAGGCTCGGTATGCCGATGCTGACGGGAGTGGTTGTGTTCGTGCTGCTGCTCGGTGCGTTGATTGTTACGGGCCTGGCTGTTACCTTGAAAATGGGGATTCGGCGCTTCAACCTCGCCTTCTGGATGGTCAGCCTGTTCCTGATAGGGTACGGAGCATACGCGTTGGTGCCGATACGCGGCGGCATACCGTCGCCGGCCAACTCTGCGATGCCCGGCGAACCATTCTCGTTCGCGCGGTATCAGGCGCGCGAGCAGTATGGCGCCGCACCGCTGTTCTACGGGTATACGCCTTACAGTAAGCCGCTGTTCCAGGAGGAATGGAAGCCCGGCGCAACGCGTCCGGAGTATGTGAAATATGCCATCGAAAAGAAACATAAACTGCTGATGCCATACGAGCCGGGCGCACGGATGAACACTACACGCGGCAGGCTCCTGCCGGAAGATTCGGCGGCCAACGCACGGCTTATCGCGTCCGGACGGCCGGGATATATCGTCAAGGGATATGCGCTGAAAAACATCTATACGCCTGAGCTGAACAGCTTCCTGCCGCGCATCACGAGCCGCAACCCCGTGGACCTTGCGTCGTTTGGCGACTGGGCGGGGATGGACACCTCCTCCATGCGGCGGGTAGAAGTGTCGGAGGCACTTGACACGCTCGGCAACCCCGTGGCCATGATGGACGCGTCGGGCAAGAGGGTCCGCAAGACATCGTATAAGCCAACGGCAGCGCAGCATCTGCGCATGTTGGGCACATATCAGATAGGATACATGTACTTCCGCTATCTGATGTGGAATTTCGTGGGCCGGCAGAACGACATACCGTCACAGGGCGAAGTGCAGCACGGCAATTTCATATTCGGAATCGACCCGATAGACAATGCGATGCTCGGTGCCGAGGACTACCTGCCCGCCGAGGCCGGAGCCGCCAATCCGGGACGAAACCGGTACTTCGGCATCCCGTTGCTGCTTGGCATCTTAGGCCTGATATGGCTGTTGCGTTCGGGACACCGGGGACGTCAGGTGGCGGCCGTGTCGTCGCTGCTGTTCGTGATGACGGGCATTGCCATTGTGATATACCTGAACCAGAGCCCCGGCGAGCCGAGGGAGCGCGATTACTCGTTCTTAGGATCGTTCTGGGCGTATGCGATATGGATAGGTTACGGTGCGCTGTGGGTGGCGCGGATGTTCAGGACGCCCTGGGCCTTCGCGCTGACGCTGATGGTGCCGGCGTGGATGTGCACGGAGAATTGGGACGACCATGACCGCAACGGACGCCGCGCCGCCGCCACGATAGCCCGCACCACGCTGGAATCGCTCGACAGGGATGCCGTGATATTCGTGGACGGCGATAACTTCACGTTCCCGTTGTGGTACGCGCAGGAGGTGGAGGGAGTGCGCCGGGACGTGCGCGTCGTGAACCTGTCGTATCTCGGACTGCCCGGCTATGCCGCCAACATGATGCGTCAGTGGCGCGAATCGAAACCCGTGAACACCACCCTGAAACGCGAGGACATAATTTATGACGCCTTCACGCAGACGCGTGTCGGCGACAGGCTGGATACGCTGCCGGCACAGGAACTCCTGAACCGGCTGAAGAATGCCGTCCCCTCGGGATCGGTGCCCGAGCTTCCGGCCCGGTATGCGCTGATGCGTGTGCCCGGCATGGCCCGCGACACGGTGTTCGACCTCAGGAAACTGTCGGAAACGGGCACGGGGCGCAACGTGCGGTTCGCGCAGCTTATAATGTTCGACATGTTAGTCAATGCCGGCGACCGGCCGATATACTGGTTCTCGGCTGCCAAGGCACCTGCGCGTCTGCATCTGGACAGCGCGATGCTGACGCCGTCGCTGATGGCCGACCGTTACGGACGGATGCCCCGGCCGGCGCGACATGACGAGCTGATGCGCGGGGTGGATGTGACGAAGGCTCCGAACGCCCCGGACCGCAGGGTGTACATGGACGCGGCCCCGGCGCGGATGGTGGGGCAGATGCGCGCGGCACTGATAAAGGCAGCCCGCACCCTGATGGCGGAAGGAAAATACAGGGCGGCATACCGGGCGCTGTATAAGGCCGACATACTGATGGGCGACAATCCGCTGTCGTATCCTTTTGTGGCCGACGGCGACAGCGTGATGGATACGCGTCAGGAATTAGGACGCCTTCAGCTGGAACTGTCGCGGCATCTGACGGATCCACAGGCCACCGAGCTGCGCGCCCGCGGACGGTACAACATCCGTCGCACCGAAATCCGCAAGGCGGCATGGCAGCGGTATCGCGGGAAGATGCCTAAACGACTGCGCGGAGCAATGGCTCCCTTGTCGTGACAAAAATGTGTCAAAAAGAACAATATGTGCCGAAAAATGACGAATTTTTTGGCCGTTAAAGTATTTTAAATTAACTTTGTGGCATGTATGCGCTATTTCAGCCCGATTTCTACTACACGGTCTGCGCGGTGATGATCGCGATGGCCTTAGTGGTGTTCATAGGTCTGCACCGGATCACGGCAGGCTACGGCGTGGCATACACATCGAAATGGGGACCGGCCATCAACAATAAGGCCGGCTGGGTCATAATGGAGGCTCCGGCCTTCATAGTGATGCTGTTGCTGTGGCTATGCAGCCCGCGCAGGGGAGAGCCCGCACTGGTGGTGATGACCCTGCTGTTTGAAATCCATTATTTCCAACGTTCGTTCATATTCCCGATGCTGATCAGAGGGAAGAACCGCATGCCCTGGATCATAATCCTGATGGGCGTGGTATTCAACACTATAAACTGCTACCTGATAGGCGGCTGGTTTTTCTATGTCAGTCCCGAAGGCTCGTATCCGGTATCGTGGCTGTATAGCCCGCTGTTCATACTGGGAACGCTGATATTCCTGGCGGGAATGTGGATAAACATATCATCGGATTATATCATACGGCACCTCAGAAAGCCCGGCGACACAAAGCATTACATACCCCGAGGCGGTATGTTCAGATTTGTGACCGGCGCCAATTATTTCGGAGAACTGACCGAATGGACCGGCTATGCCATATTGTCGTGGTCGCTCGGAGGACTGACGTTCGCGATATGGACGTTCGCCAACCTGGCGCCCAGAGCGGTGTCGCTGCATAAGAGATACATTAAGGAATTCGGAGATGAATACCGCAATCTGAAGCGGCGTTACATCATACCGTTCATATACTGATCAATATATACTGATCATGAAACTATTCACAGCAGGCCGGATTGGACCGGTGGAGCTGAGGAACCGTACCATCCGTTCCGCAGCGTTCGAAGGCATGGGCCGCGACAACGGCCCGACGCAGCAACTCAGAGACTACCATGTGTCGGTGGCCCGCGGCGGAGTGGGAATGACCACGCTGGCATACGCCGGCATCTGCGAGTCGGCCCTGTCGTTCAAGACACAGCTGTGGCTGCGCCCCGCGATAGTGCCGGAACTGCGTAAGATAACCGACGACATCCACGCCGAGGGGGCCAAGGCCAGCATCCAGATAGGACACTGCGGCAACATGACGCACCGTTCCACGGCCGGCTGCACGCCCGTGGGAGCCTCCACTGGATTCAACCTATATTCCCCAACATTCTGCCGCGGTCTGCGCGAGGACGAGCTGGTGACGCTGGCACGTCAGTTCGGCGAGGCAGTGGACACAGCGCGTGACGCCGGCTTCGACTGCGTCGAGGTTCATGCCGGACACGGATACCTGATTTCGCAGTTCCTCTCGCCATACACCAACCGCCGCCGCGACGGGTTCGGAGGCTCGCTGCAGAACCGTATGCGGTTTATGAACATGTGTCTGGAGCAGGTGATGAAACATGCCGGCTCGGACATGGGCGTGGTGGTGAAGACCAACATGCGCGACGGATTCAAGGGGGGGCTGGAGATAGACGACTGCCTGACCGTGGCCAAGGAGATAGAACGTGCCGGTGTGCACGGAATGGTGCTGTCCGGCGGCTTCGTGAGCAAGGCACCCATGTACGTGATGCGCGGCGAAATGCCCATATACACCATGACATACTATATGAAGCAGCTGTGGCTGAAATATGGCGTCAGGATGGTGGGCAAGTACATGATACCGACGGTACCGTTCAAGGAGCTTTATTTTCTGGACGATGCGCGCCTGTTCCGCAAGGAACTGAATCTGCCGCTGATATATGTGGGCGGCGTGGTGGACCGCGACGGCGCAAACAAGGTGCTGGACGACGAGGGCTTTGATTTCGTACAGATGGGCCGTGCGTTGCTGACCGAGCCTGACTTCGTGAACAAGATGCGTCAGAGCGAGGAGAACCACAACTGCGGCTGCGAGCATGTAAACTATTGCATAGCCCGTATGTACAGCAAGGAGATGGCCTGCCACAAATATTGCAAGGATCTGCCTCCGCGCATACAGCGCGAGATAGAGAAAATCAAGGAACGCAATGGCTAAGACCCCATCCCACAAAATTTGTTAACGTCAGGGCGGTGGATTTTCGAGGTAATTTATTTGGTCTCAGAGGGAGCAGCCTCGCGGCTGTGACCGATGAGAACGGATAAATTAACCGAAAAGACACCGGTCAAAGCACAAAATGATGTAGAATTGTTAAAAAAATAAAGTCAGAATGGGACTTTCTGGAAAAATATTAGCCCAGCCTCGCAGCAGCACACCATCTTCCTCCTTTGGGCTCAGTCACATAGCCCGCTATGCTCCTGAGCCTGCAAGAAGGAATCTGGCGCACTGCTGCGACCCTGACGTTAACAAATTTTGTGGGATGGGGTCTAAGACGGCGGTCGTGACCGGAGCCAGTTCCGGCATCGGACTCTGCTTCAGCAAGGAGCTGGCCGGCAGGGGCTATGACCTGGTGATGGTTTCCAACCAGCGCGCGGAACTGGAACGCGCAGCAGCCGAACTGAACGGCACGAACGGCATAAAGGCCGTACCTTTCTACTGCGACCTGACCGCGCCGGACGCCCACTCGCAGATCACATCCTTTCTTGACGGAAACCACATAGACGCCGACGTGCTGATCAACAACGCCGGCATATTCAGCTTCGATACGGTTACGGACACGCCGGAACGGAAAATCAATTGTTTTCTGGACCTGCACTGCCGTGCGGTGACGATGCTGAGCCGCGAGTTCGCCGAGCGTTTCAGGAAGCGCGGCTCGGGACGGATACTGAACATGTCGTCGATGTCGTGCTGGATGCCGATGCCCGGCATAGCGATGTATTCGGCCACGAAGGCCTACATACGCGTGTTTTCACGCGCGCTGCATTACGAGATGCGCGACAGCGGCGTGAGCGTCACCGTGGCCTGCCCCGGAGGCATAGCCACCGACCTGTTCGGACTGCCCCCGAACCTGATGAAACTGGCCGTGCGCATCCATGCCGTACAGACGCCCGAAAAGTTCGTGCATAAGGCTGTGAACCGGATGCTGCGCGGCAAGAAACAATACATCAACGGATTTATCAACCGCCTCGCTATTGTGGCGGTCGGCATGACGCCGACCGGCGTCAGAATGCTAATAAAACACAAGATGCTGGACCGCGACATCAAGCGGTGAGAGCAGTATCAACAGCAAATGCCTCAGGGCATTGAATCAACAAATGCCCGCGTGCGTTTGTTAGACATTAAGGTTATGGAAAATATTCTGGTGGAAATAATAGATCGCCAGGCCCGAAAGTATGGCGATCGCGAAGCGTATCGGTTCTGTTGGCGTAAGGACGGCGAATGGCTGTCGACGTCATGGACCGAGTTTGCGGCACAGGTCAAGGTGGCCGGCAAGGCTCTGGCGACCCTGGGCCTGAGGGAGAAAGACACGATTGCGATATGCTCGCCCAATACCCCGCAGATCCTTATCACGGAATTAGGTGCGTTCCGCAACCGACTGGCCTCGATTCCGATCTATGCCTCGTCGGTAACGGCTCAATATGATTTCATCGTCAACGACGGAGGCGCCCGGGTGCTGTTCGTGGGCGACAAGCACCAGTATCCCATGGCCTACGATTACTGGAAGAAGCATCCCGACCAGATTCTGAAGATTGTGGTGTTCAAGAACGACGGTCTGGCACTGATGGACGACGATACGGTCACCATATTCTGGGACGATTTCGTACGCCTGGGCATGGAGGCCGGCGAGGAGATCGAAAAGGAGGTGGCCGCCCGCATGGAACGCGGTCTGCCCGAGGACATGGCCACGCTGATATACACTTCAGGCACCACCGGCGAACCCAAGGGCGTGTGCATCACCCATTCGAATTACGCATCCTGCATCGACAAGCACCTGAAACTGCTGCACTCGCTTACGGACCGGGACCTGTCGATGGCTTTCCTGCCTATGAGCCATATTCTGGAGAAGGCATGGTGCTATTTCCTGATATGCAAGGGATGCCCGATAGCCGTGAACTACGATCCGCGCGTGATACAGGATACCATCCACTCCGTACACCCCAACGTGATGTGCTGCGTGCCCCGCTTCTGGGAGAAGGTATATGCCGCCGTCAAGGAGAAGATAGCCGGCATGAACGCCATCGAGCGCTGGATGGTGAACCGCGCTATCGCCGTGGGCAAGACGCGCAACCTGAAGTACCGTCGCATGGGCAAGCAGGCCCCCTGGCTGGTCGAGAAACAGTATCAGTTCTGGCACCGTCATATATTCCAGAAACTGAAGAACGCCATCGGCATACCGAACCCGAATTTCTTTCCGACTGCCGGAGCGCCGCTATCGGACCGCATCGTTGAGTTCATGCGCGCCGTGGGCATCGACATCGTGATTGGTTACGGTCTCAGCGAGACCACAGCCACGGTGACATGCTACCCCGACGTAGGCTGGGAAATCGGCACTGTCGGCGTACCGCTGCCCGGCATCAAGGTGAAGATAGACACCAACGGCGAGATACTGGTGAAAGGCGGCACCGTGACGCCCGGATATTACAACAACCCCGAGGCCAACGCCCAGGCGTTCACGGCCGACGGCTATTTCCGCACCGGCGACGCCGGACACTTCACCCCATCGGGCGCTTTGGTACTTACAGAGCGCGTTAAGGACCTGTTCAAGACATCTAACGGCAAGTATATCGCGCCGCAGATGATGGAATCGCGCCTGGCGGAAAACAAATACATCGACGAGGTAGCCGTGATAGGCGACCAGCGCAAATTCGTGACGGCCTTGGTAGTGCCCAACATATCGCAGCTGCGCAAATGGGCGCAAGGCAAAGGCCTGGACGAAGATACAGAGCTGTTGGTGAAGAATCCCAAGGTAGTGGAATTCATCATGAGTCAGATTCAGGAATATCAGAAAGACATAGCCGATTACGAGAAGATCAAGCGCATCACCCTGCTGCCGCACCACTTCTCGATCATGAACGGCGAGGTGACCAACACCATGAAGGTGCGCCGCCCCATCGTGGCCCGCAACTATGCCGCCCAGATCGAAGCCATGTACGCCTACTAACAGCATAGCTTCATCATACATCATTACAGTAGGACTTGTGCATGAAATGCACAAGTCCTACTTGCTTTCTTATCATTAGTATTGTCTAAATGTTGGTCTTAAGCGTCTTAAGTTTGTTGTATATAATAAAGATAATCAGACTATTACCATATTGCTCCGTCTCAGGATGGTCTTTAATCGTGTCTTAAATATTTTTTAACATTTAGACCAAAGACCGTTTGCAAACTTGATAGAGCCAGCGTGATTAGTAAATAAGCTTATTTCTTGATTACATTAGAGATTGTCAGAGCTGAAGAAATTGCCACCGGAAATATCAAAGAAACGATCAAAAAATTCTTTGAGACGTTTGATGACTATTTTCTTTTTTTCGGCTCGTCGCGCACCAGCGTTACCAAACAGTCCCATAGGAGGCAGAATATCGGCTATACCTGTGCCGCATTCTCGTATTTCTCCATTGCGGAACGACTGCTTGATGAAATCAAGAGCTTTCTCGCGATTGAGATTTTCTTCTTTGATGATGGTTTCTATCTCTTTGCGTTGACTTTGACGCACAAACTCACCCCACTGATCATGAACATCAGTGTCGGGAGTATGGCTTTCGATGAACTGACGTATCAGCACCTCTTTGTTGCGGAGGTCTGGTGAAGCCTGTATCGACTTTATTGCCTTGATGATTATTTCGCGATCATGTCCGTCTTCGCCGTTAAGCTGACCGACAAGGAAAAGAATGTAGTCGATATTGATTTCGATAGACTTCATCAGTTCCATCTCAAACACGAGGTCATCGTTAATGTTGGAAAGTTCACCTCCTTTGGGTCGGTATTTTTCGTGTAATTCGTTGTAGTAACTACGGTAGTCGAGAAAAACTCCGTTAAGGTCGATAATCTCTGTGCCCTCAAACTCATCGAATGTCAGCAGTATATTCAGGGCGCGAAGGATAGTTCCAAAGAGCTTGATAAATTCCTTTTCGGATGACTCTCCGACCAAAGGGAACCCATTTACCGGGAATTTGTCCAAAAGCGCATCAATCAGCTCTTTCCAACCTGGGAAATGCCTTCCGTTTTCATCGTAGCCGAAATAATAGTCATCGAATGCTTTCAACAGGATTAGTCCTCCCGCATTCTTGTTGCCGAATTGTTGGAGACATTCGTTAGTGGCTTTTTCAAGATTCCGGAAACAGATGATGTTGCCGTGGTCTTTTATAGAGTTCAGGATGCGGTTGGTTCGGGAGTACGCCTGCAGAAGACCGTGCATACGCAGGTTTTTATCAACCCATAGAGTATTGAGCGTGGTTGCGTCAAAACCGGTGAGGAACATATTTACCACAATGAGCAAGTCAATTTCGCGATTTTTCATGCGAAGTGACAAATCTTTGTAGTAGTTTTGGAATTTGTCGGCACTTGTGTCATAGCTTGTGCCGAACATTCCGTTATAGTCCTTGATGCACTTTTCAAGGAACTCCCGGCTGCTCTCGTCGAGACCTTCTGTATCTTCGGGCATCTCGTCCTCTATGTTCACATTGGGCGAATAGCTGTATATTGTAGCTATTTTCAGCCGTTTGTCCGGCGGCAACTGTTCCATCTGCTTCTTTAGTTCTGTGTAATAGAGTTTCACAAATGGAATGGATGCGACGGCAAATATAGAATTGAAGCCGGTTAGCCGTGTTTTCTGTTTTTCCTCTTTCACGGCCTTGCGGTCACGGGCGGTAGCTACCTCTTTCACATTGACAAGACGGCTAAACGAATAGCTGCGTGCATCGCGGCGTGTCTTCTGCGCGAAGTGGTCAAGTATGTATTTGGTGATTAGCGAAATGCGCTCAGGAGCCATCAGCGCACGTTCACGGTCAATATTGCTGACCATTTCATCCAGTACCTCGTCTTCTTCTCGCATGGTGCGAATATAGTCAACTTTGAACGGCAGTACGTTCTCATCGCGAATAGCATCTACTATAGTATATATGTGAAGTTGGTCGCCGAAAGCCCCCTCCGTGGTTGTGAACTCTACATTGCGGATCGAACCGGAGTTTTCAGGAAATATCGGAGTGCCGGTAAAACCGAACATGTGATATTTCTTGAACTTCTTCACGATTGCCTTGTGCATGTCGCCGAACTGCGAGCGGTGACACTCATCGAAAATCAGCACTATGTGTTGCCTATAAACTTCATGTTGAGGATTATGGGCAATGAAATTGCTTAGTTTTTGGATAGTTGTAATGATGATATTGGCATTACTGTCAGGTGCAAGCTGTTTTGCAAGAACAGCGGTAGAACCATTTGAGTTGGCTGCGCCTTTCTCAAATCGGTCATACTCTTTCATCGTCTGATAGTCAAGGTCTTTGCGGTCAACTACAAATAACACTTTGTCAATGTCGGGAAGCTTTGAGGCAAGTCTGGCAGTCTTGAAGGATGTAAGGGTCTTGCCTGAACCGGTTGTGTGCCATATATAGCCGCCACCTTCCCGTTTACCCCATGTTTTGGCATTAGTACTGATTTTGATACGGCGGATGATTTCCTCAGTAGCGGCTATCTGATACGGACGCATCACAAGAAGCATATTCTCCGAGGTGAATATGCAATAGCGGGTGAGAACATTGAGGATTGTGTGCTTTGAGAGGAATGTCTGCGTAAAGTCTACAAGGTCAAGAATCGGCTCGTTGTCTTTACTTGCCCAATAGGAAGTGAACTCAAATGAATTGGATGTCTGTTTCTTCCCCTTCCCTTTCCCCGGGCTTTGGTTGCTTCTGGCAACGGCATCACGTGTAGTATTGCTGTAATATTTGGTGAGTGTGCCATTGCTTATGATGAATATCTGAACGAACTCAAATAGTCCGCATCCTGCCCAGAATGAATCCCTCTGATAGCGGTTGATTTGGTTGAATGCGTCTTTGATGCTGACACCACGACGCTTCAACTCAACATGAACCAGCGGCAAACCGTTGACAAGAATGGTGACATCATATCGATTCTCGAAAGCACCACCCTCCGGCACATATTGATTGATGACCTGTAGTGAGTTATTATGAATATTGTCTTTGTCAATCAGATAGATGTTGACTTTTGAACCGTCAGGCCGAGTCCAAGCCTTGATATGGTCTTCCTGAATGGTTTTGGTCTTTTCAACAATTCCCTGTTGGGGATTGCCGAGATGTTCGCTGAAAAACTTATTCCATTCATCATCTGAGAATTTGATGAAGTTCAGGCACTCAATCTGTGTTCGGAGATTGTCAATCAGCTCTTGTTCAGTCTTGATTGGGAGATAATCGTAAGCCTGTCTGGTGAGTTGCTTGATGAAGTCATCCTCCATCTCTGCCTCACTCTGGTATTGTGCGGCACTACGATAGCCTGCTTCGAATTCGGCAACCACGGTCGATTCGGGGTTCTCCGACACTAACTGATATTGTTCCGCCATTATGTTTTAGGATGCTTTCTTGAAAGTTAACAGTTTATTGCGATAATATTCATATTGCTCCTTGACAGCCGCGATTTCAGCAGGAAGCCCTTGTGTCAGGTCATTGACAAGAGTTTCAAAGCGGTCAAGGATAGATGCGATTTTCACCTGCAACTCGTATGGAGGAATGGGTAAGACAATTTTTGCAAAAAGAGCTTTAGACACGTTGAATCGTGTAACCCCATTTGCAGTTTTGGCAATCTGAGAGCGTACAGATTTAGAACGAAGAAGATGTTTAAGGAAATCCGGGACAAATAGAGATTTATTCTCTAAACGATATCCGAAACAAAAACTATTTAAGTAGAGTGGCTCTGATGGCACTGTAGTAACAACAGATGACATTCCGCATTCATCCGGAGTCTCTGACGATCCGGTAAAAATTGCATCACCAAATTCGAGGGTATTCTGTTTCTCGTCACTGCCAATATATACATATTCTTCGATATGTTGATTAAGAGCAATATTTGAATACACATTCATGTATGATATGAAGCGTGCGTTTCCATTGGTGAAATCCGATTTGGATTTGCCAGTCAACCCGCCAAAGAATTTGCCAATCTCGCCCATAGTTTTCCAAGCAATCTCGTAACTATGCCCCCCCCAGGTAGTTACCTTTATCTCTTGCTCACCATCGGTCCCGCAGCCGCAGGCGGAGGGATTGAAGGTGAGTAAGAGATTACGATAATATTCGTATTGTTCCTTACGCGCTTGCAGCTCCGCTTGCAGCTCCGCTGCATAGTCCGCGAAGCGGTCAAGAATTTTTACAATTTCCTCTTGTATCTCTATTGGAGGAACGGGAATCACATAATCTCGAATTACTTTTGCATCTAAAGTTGGGATACCAGCATGTCTTACTTTTGACACAAAATCTTTTTGGTTATTAGATAGATAGTAATATGCAAACTTGCTTTGTACATCTTCTGAATGTGATAAACAGAAACAACCATCAGAAGACCAAAATGGCTTATCGCAGAACCCCACAGTCCCGGCAGAAGCTCCAACATTTATTATCATAACTGTATTGGCTTCTCTATTGGATTTATCGTAATGGCCTAATGGCTCAAGTCCTCCATGATAAACAGGATATATACCGTCATGAACCATCTCTGTCTTTGTCAGGCGTTTACCTCGCAGGATATTACAAACCTCTCCTAAAGGTTTGTATTCCACACCGCCAGGACATAGACGGTCAATAAGTTCTTTTAACTTGCTCATACTGTTTCTTCTTCAAGTTCGCGTATAATGGCATCTATCTCGGCGCGGAGTCGGTTTTCATGCTCGACTATACGTGCTATACGGGCATTTAGCTCCTTGATATCGGTCTTTGGGCGTATATCCTCAGCTTCAACATAGCTGCTGACGGAGAGGTTGTAGCCGTTCTCAGCGATTGTTTTGTTGTCAATGATTGCCGAGAAATGCGGAACGGCCTTTCTGTCGGCATATTCATCCACGATAGCCGCTATATTTTCGGGCGACAGTTTGTTCTTGTTGCCCTCATGCACAAATAGGTTCGAAGCGTCAATAAACAGTGTCTTGTTTTCACGCTTTGACTTCTTGAGAACTATTATGCATGTAGCAATCGTCACTCCAAAGAATAAGTTAGGTGGCAACTGAATGACTGTATCAACATAGTTGTTGTCTACGAGGTACTTACGAATTTTCTGTTCCTTGCCGCTACGATAGAGTACTCCAGGGAACTCGACAATAGCAGCAGTTCCTTCAGTTGAAAGCCAGTGAAGCATGTGCATGGTAAAAGCAAGGTCACTCTTGCTCTTAGGTGCAAGCACACCGGCAGGGGCAAAACGGGGGTCGTTGATGAGCAGAGGATCATCGTCTCCAATCCATTTGGTGGAGTATGGAGGATTGCTGACTATGGCGTCAAACGGTTCATCATCCCAGTGGCGCGGATCAAGAAGGGTGTCGCCGTTTTGTATGTCGAAATGCGCATAATTGATGTCATGAAGGAACATATTTATGCGGCAGAGGTTGTATGTCGTTATGTTCAGTTCCTGACCGAAGAAGCCCTTCTTCACGTTCTCCTTGCCAAGCACCTTGGCGAATTGTAGCAACAGCGAGCCGGAGCCGCAGGCGGGGTCATATACTTTGTTGACATATTCGCGATTATGGCTGACAATGCGCGCCAACAGTTCGCTCACTTCTTGAGGTGTAAAGAACTCGCCGCCGCTTTTACCGGCATTAGAAGCATACATGGTCATAAGGAACTCGTATGCGTCACCGAAAATATCAATCTGATTTTCGGCATACTCACCTTTGAGGTCTATGTTGCCGATGTTATTCAGTATCTTGGTAAGCTGTTCATTGCGCTTCTCAACAGTTCCTCCGAGTTTGTTGGAATTTACGTCGATGTCGGCGAAAAGACCTTTCATGTCAGGTTCGCTTTCCGTTCCTATAGCCGAAGCCTCGATAGCCTTGAAGATGTTGTCAAGCGTCACATTAAGGTTGGTGTCATTCTTGGCATACTTGCGTACATTGCAGAACAGCTGAGAGGGTAGAATGAAGAATCCTTTTTCACGCACAAGGTCATCCTTTGCTCCGGCGGCTTCCTCATCAGAGAATTCGGCATAATCAAAATCGGCATCACCTGCCGCTCTCTGCATCTGATTGATGTAATTGGTTATATTCTCGGAAATAAAGCGATAGAACAGGATGCCAAGAACATAGCTCTTGAAATCCCAACCATCAACCGAATTGCGCAAGTCCTCGGCTGTGGCCCATATCGCTTTGAAAAGTTCCTGTTTCTGTTGTGAACTCGTTGCCATTGCTAAATATTAAACTCCGGTGGCAGTAATCCGAAAGATTGCCGAACTTGCAACGACTGCCCGGGAGTTTCAGAATTTGATTCGTTTGGAGGCATTGCTGCCTTTGGTCTAATCCGTATCGGCCATGTTCAGATTTTAAAGTTGCTGTTTACGCAAAGTTAATAAAAATCCATGAAATGGCAATCGGGTGTGCGTAAAACACAACCGATTGTTATTGGGAAGTTGGGGTTTAATTTCTGTTCGTCCCTACAATTGTGGATGCGGTAAGGATATTATTTGCCGGTGCGTTTTAAATAATCTTCGGCTTTGACTATTATGGGCCGGCCGTTGTCGTCGGCAATGACAATGCTCTCGCCCAGTTTGGCCTTCCGCTCGAAAAGTTCCCTCTGCGCTTTGCGTATTCCTTCTGTAATTCTATCGGAAAGATTTATTTTATCTTGGTCTGACATGATTCTGCGATTGAATTAAGTTTGTTGTTATCAACAACTATGCTGTTTTTTACTATGGGTTGCGTCTCCGTGTTGTTGTCGTAAAGAGACCAAAGGTCGACTATGGGAACGAATATCTCAAACAGGTTTCGCAATCCGGCCCAATAGCGACGATGAATCACATCCTTTGGAATGTTATGGCCACCGGATGCCACGCGCTGTGCCACACGCATCTCGGCCATCTCGGGCGATGAGAGCCAGAAGAACAGCAGGATTACTTGATATCCGGAGGCTTTAGCCCTTTCTACAAGGTTTTTATAACTCCTTGTCGCCAGCGTCGTCTCTATGGCGAATGATACATGTCGGGAAAGCAGAGTGTCAATGCGTTGAAGCATAAGTTTACCGGCTTCGATTGCTACCTCCTCAGGTTTGAATGGTGATAATCCTTTGGCTATTTCATCGGCATTGACAAATTCCCGGCAGTCGAGCACTTCCGGCAAAATGCTCATGGAGGCTGTGGTTTTCCCGGCTCCATTACATCCCGCTATTATATAAAGTCTCGGTGTGCTCATATAGGTTCTTCTGTAAGTTCGCGTCTTACGCAAAGTTAATAAAATTCTGTGAAACGGCAATCGGTGATGCCTTAAAACAAAGGTAAATACAATATACTGTCGCTGTCGTCTTTCAGGGTGTCAGGCAATTTGGACCTCCCTCAAAAAAATGCATGATGCATGACAAAATTAATAATAGATTCAAGTTCCATTTGTGTTTGGAATTGAATTAAATAGGGCTTGCTAAAAAATACATAATAAGCAGAATATCATGTAATTAATACATAAAGGTGTGAATTTTTAACAAAATGCAGTAGATGTGCGGTTTGATAGGATAAAGCCGACAATCGCGGCGGGGATACTCCGGCCAGTGACAGGACTATAATCAGAACCAAATTAAGAGCCGACATGAGGATGCCGGCTCTTGCTTTCAGTTACGATGTCAGTTTTATTTGATCCGGGAAACCCGCAAAAGCCAGATTGGCTGAATAAATCTGTTACTCGAAATCGGGAGCTCCCTGATAGAATGTCAGGTATTGAAGTTCACTTGGATTGGAAGGACTGCTCATACTTAATCCATAGGAAGTCAAATCCCACAGTGTGTTCATGGACTGATGATCCCATGTTACATAGATTCGGTTGTTACCGTCTCCTATCGTATACTTTCCGGAGTATTCGTTCATGCCGCTCATTCTTTTGCCATCGAGTGTCCATGCACGGATTACGAAACTGCCGTCAAATCCGGCGCCTGCTCTATTGTTCATGTCAACTACCCAGTAATAAGATGGATCTGACTCTACAAACGCATGGAAATAATCGTGACTTGATTGCGAGCCCGGTTCTCCATCGCTGCTGCATGACGTTACGCTCACAGTCATCAGCAACACGAACAATATGGGCAGAAGTCTTTTCAACTGCTTCATAATTAATTGTTGAAATGTTGTTATTATTATTGTTAAACTCTTGAAAACCGATTCGGAGTTCATGCTTCAACACCTTCCACAGACCAGACAATAGCCGGATGGCTTTCGGCTGCAAAGATAACCATAATAAACAATTGAGACAAACAAAGCGCCGATTATTTTTAAATTTATCAAGCATAAAATTTGTCGCTGTCGCCTTACAGGCGCTTTAAACCACACTTTGACGCCAAAGCCTTGGGGCGGAGCCGGTTTTTGTATTTCAGGGCTTTTTTGCTACCTTTGCAGTCTGCTAATCATGTGCCTGATAATTAGGTATCGTTCCTAAACAAATTAATATATGGACTGGAATGTCATCGGGGTGTATGTCGCTGCCATAGCGTTCATCATACCTTTCCTCATACTCGCTTCCAATTGGTTTATCGAGTATACGGGAATCAAAAGCAATAAGCGCAGACGCGACGAGGCTAACGAAAGATTCGACAGAATCGTCGGGAATCTGTCAACGGATAATACGGCGGCACAGCTGTCGGCAGCCGTGCTGCTGCGCCGTTTCTTCGCCCTGAGAATCGGTTTTAAATATTATCTTCACAAGGAGACCGTCGATGTGATCTCCTCCATTCTGCGGACATTGCCCGTGGGCATTTATCAAAAGACCCTGGCAGATGGCCTCGCATACGCCCACAATCTGTCGGGAGCCGACCTGCAACGCACCAATTTACAGAACATTTATCTCGGATCCAAGGGCAAACGCCTGAAATTGCATTCCACTGACCTGTTCATGGCTAACCTGACCTATGGGCTGATCGATAATGTCGATGCCGCCGGTATAATTCTATATAATTCACTTCTTTACGGCACCATTATCAAGAACAGCGACTTCTCGAAGGCCAATTTTGTAGGCGCGGACCTGACTAACGCCAAATTCAAGAATGTGGTTCTGAAGGATGCCGATTTCTCTAAGGCTATCAATGTCCCGGCCGAAATAAAGAAGGGCCTTGTAAATGGCATATACCAGGGCGAACTGCCAGTGACCACAAGCAATGCCGGATATGAGAAAGCCATATTCTTCAGTATGCCCGGAAATATGTCCAAGTCTGACGAAACCACAGTCATGGCATTCCGTCAGCACCTCAGGGAGCGGGGCTTTGAAGTCTGTTATTACACCCGCGACACCTACCCGCGCTTCGGACAATTGTCACTTATCAAGGCTACTATCGAACGGTGCGCGGCCTTAGTGGCCTTCGGTACAAAACAGACGTTCATCAAGGAGGGCATCTATCGCCCGGAAATGAGCGGGGAGCGCATAATCAGGAATGAATGGCTTTCCACGCCGTGGAACGAGGTTGAGGTGGGAATGGCGGCGATGATCGGCATTCCGATTCTATTGGTCAAGGACAATAGCATCGAGGACGGCATTTTCGACAGAATCATCAGCGAATCCTATATCTACACATTGTCCTCGGACACCGACATCAAGGAACTTGAGCAGAACCAGATATTTACCGAATGGCTCTCCCGCTTCATGGAATAAGATATTCGCCGAATAATATACTCTCTGAGTAAAATAATCTCCGATTAGTATTTGCAGCCGCGGAAGGTGAGGCGGTGGAGGGGGGTGAGGCCGAGGCGGAGGATGGCGGCCTTGTGCTCGGCGGTGGGATAGCCCATGTTGCGCTCCCAGCCGTAGCCGGGGTATTGCCGGGACAGCTCGGTCATCAGGTCGTCGCGGTGGGTCTTGGCCAGAATCGAGGCGGCGGCGATGCTGAGGTATTTGCCGTCTCCCTTAACCACGGTGTGGGCCGGTATGTCCATCATCGTGACGGGATCAAGGTAGGGCTTGAATTTGTTGCCGTCGACTATGATATGTGCCGGGCGCACCTTGAGGGCGTCAAGAGCGCGGTGCATTCCGAAGATGGAGGCGTTCAGGATATTTATGCGGTCAATCTCGTCGTGCGGCACCAGATATACTGCCCATGCCAGGGCCTGCTCCTCGATGATGGCGCGCAGCCGCTGACGCTCGGCGGCGTCGAGCTGCTTGGAGTCGTTCAGTCCGGGGTCCTCGAAATCAGGCGGAAGTATCACGGCGGCGCAGCTGACCGGTCCGCACAGGCATCCGCGTCCGGCCTCGTCGCAGCCGGCTTCGGCTATGTCGGGTATCATGAACGGCAACAGAGGCATGATAGGTATGAGGTCAGAGTGATGAGTGACGAGGCCTTAGCGGTCGCGGCTGATGATGTAGTCGAAAATCTCGCGGAAAGATTCCTTGCTTTCCGAGTCGGGGAGGGGCGCGATGATTTCGTCGGCTTCCTTCTGCATCCTTCGCATTTCGGTAAAGGCGTCGTCGATGCCGCCGTGCTCCTTGGCGAACTCAACGAGTGATTCTATTTCGGAGGCAGCCAGGTCTCCGCGTCGAATCAGGTCCTTCATGCGGTCGGATTCCTCCTGCGGGGCGTTCTGCAGGGCGTAGAGCAGCGGGAGCGTCACCTTGCCTTCGCGCAGGTCGTTGCCGGTGGGCTTGCCTATCTGCGGGTTGGGGAAATAGTCGAAGATGTCGTCCTTGATCTGGAAGCAGAGGCCGAGCAGTTCGGCGTATCGGCCCATCGGCGCGACGTATTGCTCCGGTGCGTGGCTTACGTCCAGTCCGACGTTGACGCAGCTGCGGAACAGCGAGGCCGTCTTCTGCCGTATCACCGTGAAATAGCTGTCGGTGTCGAAGCTGTGCTCGCGGGCAGTGGTGATCTGGTCTATCTCGCCGAGCGAGAGTTCCTGACCCAAGGCGCACAGGGCCGACACTACTTTGACGCTGCCGCTGCGGAGTCCCACGGACAGGGCGTTGGAGACGAAATAGTCGCCCACCAGGACGGCTATATGGTTGCCCCACGAGGCGTTGATGGTGTCGCGGCCGCGCCGCAGGAAGGTCTCGTCCACGATGTCGTCATGAATCAGGGAGGCGTTGTGCAGCATCTCCAGCGACGCGCCTGCGTACAGCACCTCGTCGCTGACACGGCCGAACATCTTGGCGGCCAGAATCACCAGCATGGGGCGTATCTGCTTCCCTTTCACCTCCAGGTAATGGTCCACGATGCCGTTCATCATACGGTTGGGGGTATGCAACGAATCGGCAATGATGCCGTTCATCGCTTCAAGTTCGGGAGCCAAACGCTTTACAATGTTTTCCATCCGGGCCATAATGGGGACAAAATTACAAAAAAATTGTCAATATTCAATCCCGAAAGCTAAAAATCGCCCGCGAATCGGGCTGCAACGCTCCGCAAGGACATACACAAGGTGTGTAAGGGGCGGAAAAGGCGTAATTTTATGATGAAAACCACGTTTAAATATCATAATGAACAGAAGGATAATGATATTACTGGCCCTCGCAGGCGTAGCGGCGTGCGGTGCGGCCATGAGCGTTCAGGCGCAGACCGAGGATGTCCCGGAGCAATCGGACGCGACATGGAAGACGCATACTGCGTTCGACGGCCAGATCAGCAAGATAATAGAAGGAAACCGTTACGTGTACGTGTTCGCACACCAGGCTTTCTACCATGACGATACGGATTACAAGCTGTTTAAGGCACCGCGCGGCACGGTGCTGTATATCGACAAACAAAATCCCGGCAAAGGCGTGCATGGTCTTTTCGACACATACCGCCCGACGGGCAATGACGTGCGCGTATTGAATTATAATCCCCGCACCGGCACCCTGTGGATTTGTTACAGCGACGGAGGCATCGATGTACTTGAGGATTCCGGCACGATGCATTCCATCAAGGCGCTCCGGAGCCCGTCTATGGCCAAGATGGGACAGACGGGTACAGTCAGTTTTGACCTGAACGACGATGCCTGGATTGCCATGGACAGGGGGTATGTCAGGATTGACGGCGCTACGTACGAGGTGAAGGAATGCGTGTACGTCGACAGTCCTGTGGAATCGATATGCCTGGTGGGCGATAAGGTCGTGGCCATTGTGGGCGATGCGTTTTACGACGCCCCCGAGTCAGGCGACAGGACGAGAATAGAATCGTTCAGGAAGCACACGGAGCTGAGCGTGACGTCGGCCAACCGCATTCTGCCGCTTTCGGCCACATCGTTCGCCACACTGATAGACGGGTCGAAGCTGAGTGTCGTGACATGGAAAAACGGCAACATGACCGCCGAGACCAAGGTGACGGACGCGACATTCTCCAACCAGCTGTGTACCTCCACGGCAAGTATATGGGAAAGCAGCACAATGCCGTGCCTGAGGCATATCGTGGCCAACCGGTACGAAAACAATTTCATTCCGGCCGCGGACGGCTATCTGGCATTCTCGTCGACTACGGCTTATTTCGTGCCTATGGGTTCGGCTTCGGGCCAGTCGGTGGCAAGCTACAAGTTCCCCGTGTCGACGCCGCGATACGTAGGGACGCTGGATTTCGACGATTTCTGGTTTTACGAAAGGCGCAAGGGATTCTATAGCCGTGCGGTCTCGACGTCCAACGGCACATGGAGCCAGCCCGGCGCCATGATACAGTGGCACGGCCCCGTCGGAATGGAACTGACCGACATGGAATATTCCCCCGTAACCGGGGTAACGGTAATGAACCGGAACTCAACCCCGAGGCATTTCTCGCGCGTGTACGGTTTCAGTCCCATGTTGCTGAGCGGTTATAAAGGAGGGACATGGACCAACTATTCGCCCATATACGGCACCCCGCGCAGTCTGAACGGAAACAGCAATCTGACCGCAAAATTCAACAATGAACGTTCATACCCCTATCCTTCGGCTCATCTGAAGGGATTTATGATAGACCCCTTGCACCCGGAATATGCGGTGGTGGCGTCGGTTGACGCCGGCATCGTAGCCGTGAACATGACCGATATAGAGGGACAGATACTGAGGTTTACGGACGCAAGGGACGGATACAAGGATTTTCCCGGATACATGGAAAATTTCGAGACCAAGGACGGCGCACGGTTTTCGTGGACACAGATGATCGGGGCTGATGGCGACAATGTAATCTGGGTATGTCTGACGGATGTCCTGGACTACAAGGGTCAGGGACCGCGGGTCGACCTGATGTATTGGACTCCGGAAAGCCGCAACGAGGCCATGACGGCCCAGGACATCTCCAAGGCCGGGAAATGGAAGTATCTTACTTTCCCCTTGGCGGATCTCAAGACACCCCTGACGATGCGTGGCGGGGAGGGCGTCGCCATGAAACATCCCAAGAACAAAAACAAGATCGTTGTCGTATCCAATAACTGGGGCAGTCAGGGGTTAGCGGTGTGCGATCATAACGGCACGCTTGAAGATGCCTCGGACGATAAGGCGTATCTGATATATCAGATCAGGACACATGACGGTCTTCTCTACCACAAGGAATACATCATGGCGGTTGCCGAGGATCCTGTCACAGGGAATGTCTGGCTGTCGTTCGACGGCAAACTTATGTCGGTAGACCTTACCAAGCCGGTAAAGGACGGAATCATAGAAGGAACGGAGTTTAAGGCCGTATACGCGGACGGGAGCCGGGAGCCGGCGGTCATGTCTGATTTTGTATACAGCATTGCTTTTGACGAATATAACCGTATGTGGGTGGGGACGGCTACAAGCGGCGTATACGGCATATCGGCCGACCGCAGGAAGGTGATAGCCCATTACGACATGACCAATTCGCCGATGCTGTCCAATCAGGTGGACGGACTGTGCTGGGATCCGGATGGCAACGAACTGATGATAGGCACGAACATGGGCCTGCATTCCGTCAAGCCCGATCAGGTTCAGGCCGAGGCCACGGGAACAGGCACCCCCATGGCATACCCCGCCAATGTGCTTCCCGAGTACAGGGGCAACGTGAAATTCGTAAACCTGCCGGCGCAGACGGTGCTTGCCGTGATAGACGCAGGGGGCAGACACATAAAGCAACTGCCCGCTGTTGGCAACGGGCAGACTGTATGGGATGTATGTGATTCCCAAGGGCAACCGGTGCCTCAGGGAGTCTATATGGTTCGGGATGTGACTAAGCAGGTGCCGGATTTCCGCATCATAGTGTCTCGCTGACGCGCTCTATAGCCTCGACGCACATACGTCCGTTGTGATACGGACATTTCCAGAAGCCGGCATGGTCGTCGTCAAGATTGACCGTCTGCCGGCCTTTTTCGTTACGGCAGCTCCAGTACCATTCGCCCTGCTCGCGGTCTATCAGGTGGTTCTTGATATAGTCCCAGGTCTGCATGGCGCGTTCCATCTGGGCGTCCTCGCCGTGAAAGCGAGCCAGATATATCTGGCCCAGTACGGTCTCGGCCTGCACCCACCAGTGGCGGTCGTTGTCGTATGCACCGGATTCGTGACGTTCGTAAAGTAAAGCTCCGTCCACGGTGCGTCCCTCCAGGGCCGCGTGGGCCAGGTGATACGTCTTGTCGAGTGTTTCCTCATACAGCGCCGGGTCGCCTATCACCTCGGCGGTCTCCAGCATCAGCCAGCTGCCTTCGATGTCGTGGCCATAGCTGATTATGCCGTCCTGACGCTGCCAGTCGTCGTTGAAGAACAGTCCCAGGTGGTGAGTTTCCGGGTCGAGGATGGTGTCGAGGAATATGCGCAGACAACGCTTGGTGGCTTCGAGCACGGCGGAATCGCGCCATACACGCAGCAGGGCAGTGTAGCCCTCCATGATGTGCAGATGGGTGTTCATGGTCTTCGACGCGTTGGCGTCCTTCTCGCTGAGACGCATGTCGGCGATGGGCGACCAGTCGCGTTGCGAAGCCTCGATATACCCGCCCTTCCCGTGGTCCAGACTGTGGTTCTCGATGTCGTGGAACAGCCGCTTGGCCATCTCCAGCGATGCCTCGTCACCGGTGGCGCGGTAATGCTCGGCCAGACCGTAGATTACGAACGCTATGGCGTAGTATTGCTTCTTCGTGTCGAGGGGTTCGCCTTCGGCGGTGACGCTCCAGTACACGCCGCCGTATTCCGGATCGATGAAATGCCGTGCGATATAGTCGCGGGCGCGGAGTGCGGCCTCGGCGTAACGCTCGTCCTTGGTCAGACGGTAGGCCGTAGAGAATGTCCAGAGAATGCGGCCGTTCAGGATGGCACCCTTCTCGGCGTCGGGATGCAGACGATCGTGACCGTCGCGACGGCCGTAATAGCCGCCGCGAGGGTCAGTCATCTTGTCAATCCAATAATCCAGTATGTTGTGGTCGAGCGTGTCGCGCAGCTCGGCTACGAATTCCTGTTTTGTCATAGAATGAATATCAAGAGTTGGTGTTGGCGAAGTCGGTGGCCTCGTCCACTGCTGGAATATCCGTAGGATTGGATATGCCGCGCTGCAGTGCCAGCTGGCTTACGATGTCGTCCACGCGCTTGGTGGTGAGGGGATAGAAGTAGACTATCACCACGGCCAATGCAGCCACGATGGCGGGGATGAAGCTCATGAGCCACCACAGACAGGAGATGGCCGAGTCAGGCTGTGCGATGACGGCGTTGGCCTGGTCGGTGGAGCGGACTATGTATCCGAACCCGTCAAGCAGCCACATCACTGCCGCGCCGCCGATGGCGCCGCCGAACTTCATGGCCATGGAGCTGGAGGAGAAGATCAGGCCGGTGGAGGCCGTCTTGAACTTCAGCTCGGCGTAGTCGCTGACGTCGGCGTACATGGACCATACCAACGGCGACATGATGCCCGTCAGAGTCGAGATCAGAATCTGGAACAGCAGCATCAGCCAGTATCCGGCATTGCTGAGCGGCAGGAAGAAGAAGCCCACGCTCAGCACTATCAGCGACATGTTGACGAGCATGAATGTTGTCTTCTTGCCCAGACGATTGGCGATAGGCACGCACAGCGCCACGCCCACCATGTTGGCAATCTCGCCGATGCTGAGGAAAAGGCCGGCATAGAACAGGACGCTGAGTCCGAACAGCATGATGTTGGCGTCGGCGCCTATGACGTCGGCGAAGAAGTAGGCCACCGAAGCGCCGCGGATGGTGTTGAACAGGTTGAAGCAGAGGGCCGCGCCTATCAGCAGCCACCACGGATTGTTATGTATCAGGCTCTTGAAGTCCTTGCCCACCGAGGCGGTGGAGACGGTCTTGATCTTCTCGCGGGTCAGGGTGAAGCAGCAGATGAACAGCACGAAGCAGCATATCGCAATCACTATCATGGCTCCCTGCCACGAGCTCTGCAGGCTGTAGCCGCGGTCGCTGAACAGGTCTACCAGCGGTTGCCACAGCGCCAGCGCGATGAACGAGCCGCCGTAGGCGAAGAACATGCGGAAGGAGGAGAATACGGTTTTCTGTTTGGGATTATCCGTTATCACACCCAGCATCGCGCCGTAAGGCACGTTGATGCCCGTGTACACGGTCATCATCAGGATGTATGTGACGTAAGCCCAGACCAGTTTGGCGGCATATCCCCAGTCGGGGGTGGTGAACAGCAGGATGCCGCAGATGGAGAACGGAGCCGCAATCCAGAGCAGATAAGGGCGGTACTTGCCCCAGCGCGTGTGGGTGCGGTCGGCAATGATGCCCATCATCGGGTCGGACACGGCGTCCCAGATGCGCGTGATCAGCACCAGGAAGGCGGCGTCCACCAGCGACAGTCCGAACACGTTGGAATAAAAGAAGGGAAGGTAGTAGCTGAACACCTTCCAGAACATCGACGACGCCATGTCGCCGAAACCGTATCCTATTTTCTCTTTCAATAGAGCCATGGTGGTTTTTTAAGATATGATTGGACGCACCCATGAAAATTCATGGATGCGTCCGGTGTGAATGATTTTATTTCAGGAAAGGAAGATTGCCGTCTATCAGACGGTTGATGGCCTCAACGGACTTGCCGGTGAACAGGCCGTCCTGCGGAGTGTTGAAGCAGTAGTCCACGAGCTGGTCGATCGTGGATGTGGCCACGTGCATGCGGGTGTCGGAGCTGGCGTAGTAGATGAACACCTTGCCGTCCTCGTCGGCGATCCAGCCGTTGGAGAACACCACGTTCATCACGTCGCCGATGTATTCCTCGCCCACCGGAGCCATGAAGTATCCGCCGGGGCTGGCTATCTTCTCCCAGGGCTTCTCCAGGCTGGTCATGTACATATACAGCACGTAGCGGAGTCCGGAAGCGCAGGCGCGCACGCCGTGGGCCAGGTGCAGCCATCCCTTAGGTGTCTTGATGGGGTGGGGACCCTCGCCGTTCTTCACCTCCTTGATGGTGTGGTAATAGCGGGGGTCGATGATGGTTTCGGGACCGAGCACTGCGTTGGTCATGTCCTCGACGAGTCCCCAGCCGATGCCGCCGCCGCTGCCCGTGTCGATGAATCCGTCCTGCGGGCGGGTGTATAGGGCATACTTGCTGTCGACGAATTCGGGATGGAGCACCACGTTGCGCTGCTGGCTGGCGCACTTCAGGTCGGGCAGGCGTTCCCAGGTCACCAGGTCCTTGGTGCGGGCGATGCCGCAGGCTGCCGTGGCCGCGCTCAGGTCGCCGGGCTGCGCGTCGTCGTGACGCTCGGCGCAGAACAGACCGTAGATCCAGCCGTCCTCATGCTGCGTAAGGCGCATGTCGTAGATGTTGGTGGTGGGGTTGCCGTCGATGTCGGGCATGGTGATGGGACGCTCGCGGAAACGGAAATTGTCGATGCCGTTGGGGCTTTCGGCCACGGCGAAGAACGACTTGCGGTCCATTCCCTCCACACGTACCACCAGCACGTATTTGCCGTCGATTTTCATCGCACCGGAGTTCAGCGTGGCGTTCACGCCGATGCGCTCCATGAAGTAGGGGTTGCGTTCGGGATCATAGTCGTATTTCCAGAACGGGGGCACCATGTCGGCTGTGATCACGGGATGAGCGTAGCGGGTGTAGATGCCGTTGCCCTCCAACGGAATGTTGGCACGGGTCACCAGTTCTTCGTATCGTGTCTCTATCAGTGCCTTGCGGCGTTCGAATGTTGTCATCAGATGAGAAATTATCGTATGTTATATGAGAAATTATCCTCGGTTATAGTTGTATTATCCGTGTTTGGGAAAGCTTATCTGCGTACGGGCTTTGCGTTGGGAGCCTTCTTGACGCGAGCGCCGCTTTGGGCCTTGGCCTTTATGCCCATGGGCTTGCCGGCCATGACGATGAGGTCGTCTTCGGTAAATGCCTTGAAGTCGTCTGTTGCCGGATGGCCCTTGAAGGGAGTGTAGTAGTGCTTCTTGTTGTCCTCGGCGTTGCGCCATACCACAACGTATGCCACGGGGTTGGCCTTAAGCAGCGGAAGCAGCTGGCCGGTGTACCATTTGGGATCGGATATGCCCTCCAGGCCGGTCTCGGTGAATGCCGGAATCTTGTTGTGTTTGCGTGCCAGAGAGGTCACGATACCGAGCGACCGGCCGGCATCCTGACGATATGTTGCGTCGCCGCCCTCGCCGGCAAACTGGTACACGTCCGTGCCTAAAATGTCAACGTATTCATCGCCGGGATAAGTCAGCATATACTGTTCCTCACTCTTGACGCGGTCGGGGCTGAACGCCCACACCACGTTGTTGACGTTCTCCTCGTCGAATATGCGGCGCATCTCGGTCCACAGGAACTTGTAATCCTCGGGCGAGCTGTTCTCGCCGCCCCAGAAGAACCACGAACCTGTCTGCTCGTGCCACGGGCGGAATATCACGCCGAACGGACGGCCGTTCTCGTCGGTCATCTGCTTCAGGTAACGTGCCACGAGGCGCACGGTCTCCTGATATCTGGCCAGCTGTTCGGGGTCGGTGCGCATCTTGTGTACGGCCTGCTTGTCCGACACGTCCCAGCTGTCGCCGCCGGTCACCTGGTTGCGAAGGTGCCAGCTGAAGGTGTTTACGCCTCCGCGCGCGTTCTGGGCGCGGGCCTCGCGAAGTATCAGGCTGAACGGCACGCCGTCAAGGTTCACCGTGTCCTGAAGTTCCAGGCCGCCCAGGTCCCACGACATGACGCCGGGGTAATAACCCGCCACATCCCTGACGTCGCTGCGGCCGGCAGTGCCCGGAGCGAACTTCACGCCGGTCCACTCGTGACCGTAGGCCGTGTCGTCGTGATGGCCGAACGCCGTCTTACCCGCTTTGGTCAGGCTGTTCAGCTTATATTTCAGCCGGGCGGCAGGCGTCTGATTCTGGCAGCGAGGGTTTGTGTCGCAATCCTGTGCGTTCATTCCCAGCGAAGCCCCCGTTACGAGGGCGGTAGCCAGTATCCCTTTTATGAATTTAGAGTTCATGATTGAAAAGTGTGTTATCGTCAGTCTTTTTCCGATTCGTTCATAACGAACGCAATCCTGAACGCTAAATTATAAAAAAATGAGGCGCATTGCAACTCTTATTGTCGCTTTGATATTATTGCGCAACTAATTGCAAATAAAGTGTTAATTTAGAGTGCTGATTTGGGCGGAACCGGAGAATTCCGAAAGAGTCGGAAAAGTATGGACGCCGGCGTGCATTTACCGGTAGACAGCCATGTATTCGTTATCGGAAACAAGAGTGTAGCCATGCGATTCGATATACTCGTAAATACAGGCTGATTTCGGTGGGTTATGGTAAATGTTTTCGTCTCCGCCCATGGCAAAATCGGCAGACGGATCACCGAATTCCGATCCGATTGTATCGAATTTCAGGATTGCGATAGTAGGCCGCTGGGTTGCCGCGGCCATTCGCTGACGCAATGACGACACCATGAACTGTTCGGGCCAGGAACAGCCGAGCCAGGGTCGGGTATGCGTAAGGTAGTTCAGCGTCGGTCCGGTGCCATACACCATCAATACGTCACCCGACTTGACATGGCGGTTCAGTTGCGTCACGAGGTCTTCGATCAGTTCCTGTCTTTCGGATGATGTATAGATGGGTTGCCCGCATATATTTTTCAATCTGTCGGTGGGACGTGTATCATCGAAATATACGCCATTACGGACCACATATACAATCATTATCAGGCAGAATACGGCAGCCATACCGGTGGAAAACGATATGCCGGGGACAAGCGCGCGCCTTTTTGCATGGGCCGGATTCATAAAAAACGCCATGGCTACGGCCAAAGGTAGCCAGGTGGCGAGTGTACCGGTGTTGTATATGCCTCCGTCGGATCCCAAGGGCATTATGAACAGCATCAGCAGACCGCACAGAGCCTCGTCCCACAGACAATGCCCTTTGCTGTTGATAAAAACCGCGACACACCCTATCAGCCCTATGCCGGCTGTAACGGTCACAGGCGAAGAACGGTACATCACATAGGCAAGGAACACCGACAGGATTGTAAGCAATACCATCCGGACACTGCGAATCGAAACATATTTGCGTATGCAACAGAACAAGCATATCAGAACCGTTGCAACGAATGAAAATTTGAGGATGCGTTTCCACGTCCTGAACATGGCTCCAATCAGGTTGCCCAGCCCGTGAGACGCTTCGCCTTGTTCAGCCCCGGCTATTGACAACAGTTCGGTCAGATTGTCGGTGAAGACATCGATATGTCCTAAACAGAGCATTAACAGCAGGACAAGGCATACCCCGGTTGCCCAACCTGCAAGATACCATAACACTGCCTTATATGGCTTATGCCTGTGCCAGAATGATCGGATCAGATAATAAAGGACATAACCCAGTCCCGCCAAATTGGATACCCTGCTGAAAACGTTGATGCCCATTATGATTCCGGCGACAAAGGTCCATTTCCATCCTGTTTTGCCGCTACGGATCATAAACCACAGGCCGGTCACAGTCAGACAGGCGGACAATGTGTCATAATTGAACGTCGACGGTGAGATATACAACCCGAACAATACCATCGCTACGGACGCGGCGAGTGCCCGTACGTCTGTGATGATTCGTGTCAATACCCATACCGTACAGAGATTGACAAGCAGTCCCAATACCCGTAGGGACAGGAGTCCGGGCCATATAGAGTGCCATATACCGCCGACAATGCCCGTAAGGTAATACATGAAATTGTACTCCACACATGCCGGATCCTTGAAAATCCATTCGTAAAAGGACATGTAGAACCCGGTGTCTGCCAGATCAACACCATAAAACAGCAGTGGCGCCTGAATTATGGCAGCCATCGCGAGCGTCAGTACAGTATGTTTCCTGTTCATATCAATGCTATATGATATAGATCAGCATGGCGAAGAAGGCGAGCCAGATTATACCGCAACATTGGATGAACCTGTCGGTCCAGAGTATGCGGGTCGGGTCGCCGTCCTTGTCCAATACGATAAGGAGCTGGAAATATCTGATCAATGCGGCTAAAACGAATACAGACGACACATAGACATAATCGCTATGGAATCTTTCTATGACTTCGGGGCTGACCGTGTACATGATGTAGCATACCATAGTGACGGCTGCCAGAATGCCGAGCACATGATTCATGAACGCGAGATTATAGTGCTGGGTGTTTTGGCGCACCACAATGTTTTCCCGTTTGCGCAGCACGACGTCGTCGCGACGTTTCGCGAATGCCAGGAACAAGGTCAGAAGGAATGTCATGAGGACAATCCAGGGAGACAATGCTATATCGCAGGCATATCCGCCTGCAAAAAGCCTGAGGACGAAACCGAAGGCGATGATGATGACATCGACAATCGCTATCTTTTTGAGTCCGAAAGTATAAGCGAGGTTCAGTACGAAATAAAAAGATATGATTGCAGCGACGGCCATTCCTCCGTCCTGGATGCCGAACCATGTCACGCATTCGGCCGCCCCGACCAGGAATATGGACAGGACTGTGGCGGCGAAAGGAGATACGGTGCCCGAGGCCACAGGCCGTGAACGTTTCACGGGGTGAAGCCTGTCGCTGTCCCGGTCCTGCACATCATTGATGCAATAGACGGCACTGGCGATAAGGGAAAATGACACAAAAGCCAGGGATGCCTCTATCCATGCCTCTGCGGTATTCATGTGGCCACCGAAAAACATCGGAAGAAACACGAACAGATTCTTGACCCATTGCTTGGGTCTGATCAATTCTATAAGAGCCTTGTATCGTGTCATGACTTGATATTATGTAATTTACAGGTGCTGCATATCCACCAGGCGCTTGTAGTGGCCACCGAGGGCAATCAGCTCGTCGTGGGTGCCGCTTTCCACAATCTCGCCCCGGTGCAGCACGCAGATGCGGTCGGCGTTGACGATGGTGGAGAGGCGGTGGGCTATGACGATGGTGGTGCGTCCTTTCATCAGGGCTTCCAGGGCTTCCTGCACCAGTCGCTCGGATTCGGTGTCGAGGGCCGATGTGGCCTCGTCGAGTATCAGGACGGCGGGGTTCTTGAGTATGGCGCGGGCTATGGATATGCGCTGGCGCTGGCCTCCGGACAGACGGCAGCCGCGGTCGCCTATCATGGTCTGGTAGCCGTGTTCGGTCTCCATGATGAAGTCGTGGGCGTTGGCCACGCGGGCGGCTTCCTCCACCTGTTGCTGCGTAGCCGTGTCGCAGCCGAAGGCGATGTTGTTGAATATGGTGTCGTTGAACAGAATGGCCTCCTGGTTCACGTTGCCCATCAGGCCGCGCAGGTCGTGCACGCGCAGGTCCTTGATGTCGATGCCGTCCACCTTGACATGCCCGTGTTCTACGTCCCAGAGGCGCGGTATCAGGTCCACCAGCGTGGACTTGCCCGAGCCGGATTCGCCGACAATGGCCACGGTCTGGCCGGCCTTGACGTCAAGGTTCACGTCCTTCAGCACGTCGCGCGAGTCTGGGTCGTCGGAATAGCGGAATGTCACGTCCTCGAAGCGCACTCCCACGGGGGCGTTGCCGTTGGTGAGTTCACGCGGGGATTCGGGATCCTGAATGGGATTCTGAGCGTCCAAAATCTTGTCGATGCGCTCCTTGGCTCCCATACCCTTGCGGATGGTGTATGACACCTTGCTCAGTTCCTTGGCCGGGTTGATGATGGAATAGAACATCACCATGTAATAGATGAATCCGGCGGCGTCTATGTCTGAATTGCCGGACAGGATCAGCGAGCCGCCGAACCACAGGATGATGGCCACGGCCGTGGTGCCCAGGAACTCGCTCATGGGGTGGGCCAGGGCCGTGCGGCGTCCCACGGCGTTGTTTATCTTATAGAACTGCTCGGTCTCCGAGGCGAAATGACGCTCCATGAATCCCTCGGCGTTGAAAGCCTTGATGACGCGGAGTCCGCCGATGGTCTCCTCGGCGCTGGACAGGATGTCGCCCCATTTCTGCTGTGCGGCCAGCGACTTGGCCTTCAGCTTCTTGCCCACGGCTCCCATAAGGGACCCCATTATGGGTAGCATTATGAACACAAAGACAGTGAGTTTCCAGCTGATGAAAAGCATCATTCCCAGACAGGCTATGATCATGACAGGGTATTTCACCAGCGAGAACAGCGACGCCATCACGGAATTCTGCACCTCCTGCACGTCGCCTGACAGACGCGCCATGATGTCGCCCTTGCGCTCGTTGGTGAAGAAGCCTACGGGCAGCGACACTATCTTATTGTACATCTGGCGCCTGATGTCGCGCACCACGCCGTTCTGCATCGGGATGGTGAAATACTCCGAAAAGTAGGCCGTCAGCACCTTCAGCAGGGTCATCACCACCAATATCAGGCCCAGACAGGCCAGCGTGGCCGACGGGCCGTAATTCGCTATCATTTCGGCCACGTAGTAGTAGAAGTTGTTGACCACCACGTCCTTGAACGATGCGGAACCGATTTCCATGTAGAAGTACTGGGTGGTGCTGATGCCGAACAGCATCTGCAGTATCGGGATGATGAACGCGAAGGAGAACAGTGTGAAGAAAGCCGTCAGCAGGTTAAACAGGATGCTGAGCAGTATGTTGGCTTTGTAGGGAGTGGCGTATTTCTTAAGAAATAAAAAAAGTTCCTTCATGACTTGATGTCGGGTATTGTCCGGAAACGGGATGAAATGAAAAAACCTCCTCAGCTCCGAGCTGAAGAGGTTTGTAGGAGCCGCGAGTGGGACTCGAACCCACGACCTTTTCGTTACGAATGAAATGCTCTACCAACTGAGCTATTGCGGCAGATGGCCCTGTGTTACTGCATTATTGCGGTGGCATAGACCTGATGCGTCTGCAAAATTACAAATAATTTCCCAAATTGCAAAATTTCAGCGAAAATCAACTGAAAAATCAGCTTATGACCCTAAGGGCCGGGGGCTTATGAGTCGAGGTCGGGCTTGAGGCGGTAGGTGAGGAAGGAGAATACGAGGACCAGGGCGAGCAACACCAGGAACACGATGGCTGTGCTGTGCATCACGTTGCCGATGCCGGCCAGCGGGGCCACTGTGGCGCCGACGATGTAGCCGGACACCCCCAGCAATGCCGATGCCTCGCCGGCTTTAGCGCGTCCTTCGTTCATGGCCAGCGTGTTGGACACGCTGAATATCATGCCGCCGGCAAACAGCATCGTCACCATGCAGATCTCGAACCATACGAAGCTGTGTATGTG
Organism: uncultured Porphyromonadaceae bacterium; assembly: GCA_905198125.1. Taxonomy (GTDB): domain Bacteria; phylum Bacteroidota; class Bacteroidia; order Bacteroidales; family Muribaculaceae; genus Lepagella. The sequence goes on along the minus strand of CAJKBH010000006.1, from coordinate 61,650 downwards.
CCACAGTGCGTAGGCTCCGAATCCGATGGCCGGAATCAGTATCAGCGCCGCTACGGGCACCGCCTTCTTGAAGGGATGGAACCGGAGCGACAGCATCGAGCCCAACGCCACGGCTATGGAATTGAGGCCGATTATGACGCCGTACATGGTCTGCGAGAATCCGTAATGGTCCTCCAGGATGAACGGGGCGGCCGAGATATAGGTGAACAGGAGTCCGAGCGAGCAGCCTTTAAGACAGATATGTGTCACGAACGCCTTGTTGCGCAGCAGGACCATATATCCGGGCAAGGTCTTGTACCACGGGAGTTTCGATCTGTCCTGAGGATAGAGCGATTCCTTGAGCTTGCCTATGAATGTCAGAATCAGCACCGTGAAGGCGGCCAGGAAAATGAACACGGCCTTCCAGCTGATGTAGTCGGCTATTACGCCGCCCAATACAGGCGCGGATGCGGGTGCAAGTCCGTTGACGGCGCCGATTATGGCCATGAACCTGGCCAGCCCGCGGCCATGGAATATGTCGGCGGGAATGGTGCGTGCCAGGAAATAACCGCCCGAGGCTCCGATGCCCTGCACCAGACGGCACATCAGGAAGAATATCATGGACGTGGAGAACACGGACATTATGGCGCCGGCTATGAATACGAGCATGGAGCCGATCAGCACCGGTTTACGCCCATAGCGGTCGGAGATGGGGCCGAGCAGCAGCTGACCGATGGCCAGTCCGATCATGCCCATTGTCAGAGAGAGCTGCGACTGCGAGGGAGAGCTGTGGAAGTCGCGGGCTATCTGAGGCAGCGACGGCGTGTACATGTCGTTGACAAACGAGCCCAGGGCGCTTAACAGCACCAGATATATGATAAGGAACCAGTAGTACCTGCGGTCGGTCTGCGCCGGCCGGAGTTCGGGGGTGGGTGCGGGAGAATTGGGAGAGGTGGGATTATTGGGATTATCCGGAGTGGCGGCCATAGTGTATTGTTTTAGGACCGCGCCCGTAATGAAGCGGGTTGGCGGCGGGGTCTGAAATATTAACAATCCGTAGGCCGTCAAAGTTAGCGGGTGACGATGCCTGGGCGGCAAAATGAAAAGGTGTATCAGAACCTGATGTCTGACACACCTTTTTGAGACGTCTGATAAACTGCCTACTGTAAAGCCGAAAGTGCTGCCGAGATTAAGGAAGTGTGTTTCGTCAATAGTGTCTATAGCCGTGGGGAGGATCAGCGGTAGTCCTTCAGGATTTCGCGCAGTCGCTTACGGGTGAAGAATATGCGGCTTTTGACGGTGCCTAAGGGCATCTTGAGGGCTGCGGCAATCTCCTCGTACTTGTAGCCTGCCACGTGCATTGAGAAGGGCTGACGGTAATCCGCGGGGAACCCTGCGAGAATCGTAGAGATTTCGTTGGCTGCGAATGCACCTTCAGGCGTTTCGTAGCCGGCATCCTGCGGTTGGCTGAGATAGTAGAGGTCTTCGGTCGTGTCCACGATGGTGTTCTCGCGTGCGCTGCGACGATAATTGTTGATGAAGATGTTGCGCATGATGGTCAGCATCCAGCCTCGGAAGTTGGCGTTCTCGACATACTTCGATTCGTTGTCGAGGGCCTTGAAGCAGGTGTCCTGTACCAGATCATTCGCCTCCTCACGGTTAGTGGTGAGTTTCAGCGCGAACGACATCAGGTCTCCTTGCATCCCAATTACGGAGGATTTGAAGGTGTTGCTTTCGTTCATTAAATTAGTTAGTGTGTTGTTTGTGTGTGTTTGTTTATAGTTTATTAAGATTTTCTATCTGCTGCCAAGGGAATTTGTCCCTTTTCACCCGGCGAAGTTAATGCAAATTTTGATTAAAACAAATTATTTTAATAAAATTTATAAAATAAATAAAAGAAGTACAACATAATGCACCAACCGCATTGTGGACGGGCTGCCGTGTCCTCGGCGGTTATTGCTGCGGGTCGATATGTTGCACCCTGATGAGCTCAATCTTGGTGGTGGACATCTTCAGGACGGTGAAAAGCAGGTGTCCCACGGTCACTGCCTCGCCTTCGGCGGGCAGGGCGCCTAAGTTGAACATGACGCAGCCGGCCAGGGTGTGATAGTCCTCGCTCTCCTTGATGTCGAGTCCGAACATCTCGTTGGCCTGGCTCACCTCCACGCGGCCCGAGAATTCATAGACGCCGGGTTCGGTCTCGCGGGCTTCGAGACGTTCCTTGTCGTGTTCGTCTTCTATCTCGCCGAATATCTCCTCCACAATGTCCTCAAGGGTGATGAGTCCGGCGGTGCCGCCGAATTCGTCCACCACGATGGCCATGGAGCGTTTCTGGTTCATCATGCGGCGCATCATCTTGTTGGCCAGCATCGTCTCGGGCGTGAACAGCACGGGCTTGAGGCGCCGGCGCCAGTCGTTGTCGCCATTGAACAGCTCGGATACGTGCAGGTAGCCTACAACGTCGTCGATGTCGTCGCGGTACACTATCACCTTGCTGCGGCCCGTGGAGATGAACACCTTGAGCAGATGCTCGCGCGTGGTACCCTCCAGAGGCACGGATATTATCTCGTTGCGGGGACGCATGCAGTCGCTGATCTGGGTGTCCTTGAAGTCGATGGCGTTGCGGAATATCTTCACCTCGTTCTCGATGGCCTCCTCGCCCTCGCGGTGCTCTATGGAATCCTGGATGTAATCGTCCAGCTGGTCCATAGTGAGGCGGCTGCTGTCGTCGGTCCGGTCCTTGATGCCGAACAGCTTCATCAGTCCGCGCGAGATGGCCGATACGAACCATGACAGCGGATACAGCACCAGGTAGATGATGTACAGCGGCAGCGCCAGCAGCCGGATGGTGAAGTTGGGGTTGATGCGGAACGTGGTCTTGGGCAGGAACTCGCCCGTGATCAGTATGATGCCCGTGGAGAGGATGGTATTGGTGATGAGTTCCAGGGCCTCGTTGTCGAGCCACCGGTGCAGCCATGGGTTGATGATGGCCGAGAACGAGATTCCGTAGATTACGAGTACCACGTTGTTGCCCACCAGCAGGGTGGAGATGAACATGTCCTCGTGGCGCGAGAACATGTGGATGATACGGTCTATGATGCCGCCGCGCGCGGCGTCTATCTCCATGCGGACCTTGCTGGACTGCACGAAGGCTATCTCCGTGCCCGAGAACAGCCCGGAGAACACGATGGCGATCAGCGTGATGACAATGGCGAGACTGAAAGGGAGATCCATAGTTTGTTTATCATTTTTTAGACGCGTCGGCCTGGACTTCGACGGCTTCGGGCTGACCCGACGAGGATGCCTGGCTCGACGGGGCAGGCGAGGATGCCGGCTGTGATTCCGTTGACGCGCCGGGATGGAAGTCGTCGCGGTTCACCGGGAATATGCCCTGAGGCTGTATCACGCGGTAGGAAGTCAGGTCCTCGTTGCTTTCGAACCCTATCCCCTCCAGCACGTGCGTCTCGGTCTCGATGTGCATGAACGAGTCGCTGTATATCTTGTGCCGTCCCTGGTCCCAAAACAGCTGCTGCGACAGAAACAGACCCTTGGGGGCCTTGGTCAGCTCCACGTTGCCGTCCAGGCGCCACAGCTTCAGGTTCTTGAAATATTTGGCCGAGTCGGCCGCCACGGTGGCTATCACGTGGAAGTACGGGTCGTACTTCTGCAGGTACAGACCCTTGGGGAAGTTCCAGTAGGGGGTGTCGACCTGGTCGTAGACGGTCCATAGCGGAGCGACTATCTTGTACTGTATAACGCCCGAATCCGAGATAAGGGTTGCCACGTTGACGGTGGTCATGGTGGCCATCTTCTTAGGATTGAGCCTGGACGCGATGTCTATCTTGTGCTCCTCGCGGCAGGAAGGGAATATGACGGAAGCGGCCGTGAACGCCAACAGCGCCCAGGCCGGTATTCTCATGTCTGTCAGATGCCGCTTCACTTGGAGTACGTTGCGAATTACTTGATCTTGCGCTTGAAGAACCACACCTCGTTGAAGTTGACTCCGAGGGTGACGTTGAAGTAGTTTTCGGAAATCAGGGTCTGCGGCGATGCCTGGCGGTGCTTCCACTCCAGGCCGAGGTTGATCATGGTCTTGCCCTCGGGGGTGGGGAATCCGAAACCGCATGTCACGCCGTATTCGCGCAGCCTGTTGGAGTCTATCTTAAGGTAGTCGTCGCAGTAGTATGCGCCGACGCGGTAGTTGATGCGCTCGCCGTAATTGCCCCGGAGTTTGGGCACGAACTCGGCGCCCACGGCATAACGCATGCGGTCGTTGAACTTCATGCCCTGGAACACCAGGTCGTTCTTGTCCATCAGCTCGCCGTTGGCATACATCGGGTCATACTTGCAGTCGCTCCAGCCTTGCCACAGGTAGTCGAACTCCACCATCCAGCGCGATGCCTTCTCGTAGGTGTAGCTTACGCCGGCGCCCACGGAGTTGGGTGTCTCATAATGGTTGCGCAGGCCCATCTCCGAGATTGTGGTCAGGTCCACCTTGTTGTCCGAACCAAGTGTCTGCTTGGTGACGCGGGCGGTGCCGAGCAGTGTCTTCTTGGGCTTGTATGTCACGCCTACGACGGCCTTGCTGAACCTGGAGGGGCGCAGCGTGTACTGCGCGCCGATGAGCAGGTCCCAGTCGCGCACGTTCATGGTGTGCTCGGTCTTGACTTGGTTCTGGCCGGTGGGGGTGGTGAAGAAGTCGTTGGTGATGGTGCCGAAGTCATATCCTATGTTCACGCCGAGCGACACTCCGAAATATTGTGCCGCCACACCGAGGTACAGCTGGTTGATGCCGCCCGTACCCTGGTTGGCCAGTGTGCCGTGCTTGATCTCGTTGCCGAACGAATAGCCCACCGAGGTGAGGGGCAGCATACCGATGGATCCGCCGAAATGCTTTCCCATTCGGAACTGTGCGGTCATATAGTCCACGCCGCCTCCGGTGGCGTATTCCTTGACGCTTCCTTCCTTGCTCCACATCATGGAGACATCGGCGCCCAGGTCGAACAGGAATGTCAGAGAGTCGGTGGCCGCGTATGCCGCCGGGTTCATCACGTTGACCTGCCGGCCGGAATTCATGGCCACGCCGACGGAACCCATCTGGCGCTGCATGGAGGTGGCGTTGTCGCGGAGCATGCCGTAGCCATACATGGAGTAGGGCGTGGTGGTGTTCTGGGCCATCGCGCCTGTCATGACCGTCACTGCGGCCACTGTCGCTATAAGTCGTGTTATCTTGCTCATTTCTCTCTTAACGGTTCGCAGTAATTGAATATTTTGACAAGTCCGCGTGCCACCGCGTTATTGCACACGGTGTGCGGCACATTCATTATGGTGAGTTGCCGGCTCAGTACGGGGGCGTCTCCGCCGGTGACGCACAGCCGAGCCTCGGGACAGAACTGGCGGAACTGACCGAGTGCCGACATGGTTTCGTAAGCCATGCCCCGTATCACTCCCGAGCGTATTGCCTGCGCGGTGTCGTGTGCGAACAGTGGCGCGGAGCCTTCGGGCGACACCAACGGAAGGCGGCGCGTGTGGCTGTGCAGGCTCTCTAAGCGCATGTTCATGCCCGGGGCTATGGAGCCGCCGGAGAATGTCATGCCGCGTGTCATGTCCAGTGTCAGCGCGGTGCCGGCGTCGGCTATCAGCCAGCACCGGTCCGGTTCGGCCACGCCCACGGCGGCGGCGAGACGGTCGGCGCCTAACCCCGCGCGGTCGTAGTCGACCTCCACGGGCACCGGCGTGTCGGCGTCAAGCGATACGTAAGGCAGGTTGCGGCTCGCGCATACGGCGGCGAGGATGCCGCTGATGTCGGGACCGACCGAGCAGCTTATCACGCCCTCGGCGCCGGTGTCCTGCAGCATTCCGGTCACGGCGCCCTGCGTCACCTCCGGCACCGTGACGCTGACCACACTGTCCGGGCCCTCCATCACGGTGAGCTTGGCCGACGTGTTGCCCACGTCCACGGTCATTATGCGTTTGTTCCGGCTCATTTCTTTTCGGACGGATTTCCGCCCTCCTTCTTCATCTGCGAGGCTATCATCCATGCGGCTATGATCTGGATCAACGCGCCGGCAAGGGTGAACACCACGGTGTCGCGCATCACGGCCAGCGACATGTAGGGATAGCGCGACGTGTTGTAGAACCAGAAGAACGTGGCCACGCAGAATGCCACGCCTGCCCATACCTCCATGCGGCGCAGTCTGCGCAGGCGCACGGAGGCCTGCGGATCCGTGCCGCCGAATATGCGTGCCAGCAGATATATCAGCGATCCGGCTGCGAATATCCATTTGAACGCGGAGAGCAGCGCGGTGTTCGACAGGTTGGTGAAGGGCGCCACCAGCCCTATGGCCAGCAGCAGCAGTCCGAACGTGGCCGTGCGCTCCATGGCGCGGCGTATGCGCTCCTTCTTAAGTTTCTTATCGGGGGTGTCTTGTGCCTTTTTCATTTTCCGATGCAATACGGTCATTATCGGAGGAGATATACGTCCTCGGTGGGTTTCTGCATGTGGTATTCCTCGCGGGCTATCTGCTCCAGTTCCTCGTTGCCGGTGAGCAGTTGTTCGCGGCGCTCGCGGAACCATTGCGCGGAGTCGTTGCAGGCCTTGATCTCCTCCTGAAGCGACTTGATCTGAGCCTGGTACTTCATGTTGTTCTTCCACGAGGTGTCTTCGTTGAAGAACAGCAGCGCGATCACCAGGCTGCCTATCAGCAGCGGCGCGATGTGCGACCGGCGACGCATCCAGAAACTCATTTTTTTAGTCTTCTTCATGAGGCAAAGTTAGTTATAATCGGTCATTTCTCCAAATCGGAATTCCCCGGCGCGGGTGCGGCGTCAGAATTCGGACGAGAAGTGGAACTTGATTTCGGGGAAATCGGACTGCGCCATCTGCAGCACGTAATTGGAGTCCGCCAAGAACACGTCGCGCCCTTCCTTGTCCTTGGCCATGTACTGCAGCTTGCGGCGCTTGAAGGCTTCCAGAGCCTTGGGGTCGTCGCTCTCTATCCAGCATGCCTTGTAGAGACTGATGGGCTCCCAGCGGCACTGAGCGCCATATTCGTGCAGCAGGCGGAACTGTATCACCTCGAACTGCAGCTGGCCCACGGTGCCTATCAGCTTGCGGCCGTTGAACTGGTTGACGAACATCTGCGCCACGCCTTCGTCCATCAGCTGGCTGATTCCTTTCTCCAGCTGCTTGGCCTTCATCGGGTCGGCGTTCTCGATGTATTTGAACATTTCGGGGCTGAACGAGGGTAGGCCCTTGAAGTGCAGGTTCTCGCCGCCGGTCAGCGTGTCGCCTATCTTGAAGTTGCCGGTGTCGGGAATGCCGACGATGTCGCCGGGATATGCCTCGTCCACCACGCTTTTCTTCTGGGCCATGAACGCCGTGGGGGCGGCGAAGCGCATCTGCTTGTCCTGACGCACGTGATGGTAATACACGTTGCGTTCGAACTTGCCGGAGCATATCTTCACGAAGGCCAGGCTGGAGCGGTGGTTGGGGTCCATGTTGGCGTGAATCTTGAACACGAAGCCCGAGAATTGGTCTTCCTCCGGACGCACGGTGCGTTCCACGGCCTCGATGGGCTGCGGCGCCGGGGCGATGCGCACGAATGTGTCGAGCAGCTCCTTGACGCCGAATGTGTTGAGCGCCGAGCCGAAGAATACGGGCGCCACCTCGCCGCGCAGGTAGGCGTCGGTGTCGAAGTCGGGGTACACACCCTCTATCAGCTCCAGATCGTCGCGCAGGCGGCCGGCGTCGTCGGCGCCCACGCGCCTGTCGATTTCGGGCGAGTTGATGTCGTCTATCTCCACGCGCTCGGTCACGGTCTGCTTCGACGGGGTGAACAGATCGAGGCGCTTGCCGTATATGTTGTACACGCCCTTGAAGCGGGCGCCGATGTTGATGGGCCAGGTCAGGGGGCGTACGCCTATCTTCAGTTCCTGCTCCAGCTCGTCAAGAATCTCGAACGGGTCGCGGCCCTCGCGGTCCAGCTTGTTGACAAAGATGATGACGGGCGTGTTGCGCATACGGCACACTTCCATCAGGCGGCGTGTCTGTGTCTCAACGCCCTTGGCCACGTCCACCACGATGATTACGGAGTCCACGGCCGTAAGGGTGCGGAACGTATCCTCGGCAAAGTCCTGGTGGCCCGGGGTGTCCAGGATGTTGATCTTATAGTCGCCGTAGTCGAAGCCCATCACGGAGGTGGCCACGGAGATGCCGCGCTGTTTCTCTATCTCCATCCAGTCGGAGGTGGCGGTCTTCTTTATCTTGTTGCTCTTTACGGCTCCGGCCACGTGGATGGCGCCTCCGAACAGCAGCAGCTTTTCGGTCAGGGTCGTCTTGCCGGCGTCGGGGTGCGAGATGATGGCGAATGTGCGCCGGCGATTTATTTCTTTGGTCAGTTCGTCAGACATTGTGATGAAATGAATTCGGGAAATCAGAGATTGTCAATACAGATCAGAGATTGTTAATACATTTGATCAGCGAGTCGCGCCAGTAGGGAATGTCGATGCCGTACACGGACTTGATCTTGTCCTTGGCCAGCACGGAATAGTGGGGTCGGCTGGCTGCGGTGGGATACTGCGAGGTGTTGATGGGATGCACCGTCACGTCGGTGTTGCCGGCGAGTCGGAATATCTCCATGGCGAAGTCGTACCACGATGCGACACCCTCGTCAGTGAAGTGATACACGCCGGGATGCCATTCAGGATTCTTCACGACGGCATATATGGCATCGGCCAGGTCCTGTGCGTACGTCGGGGTTCCGATTTGGTCGGCCACTACCGAGATTTCCTTTCGTTCGGCCCCGAGGCGGAGCATGGTCTTCACGAAATTGTTGCCGAATTCGGAGTAAAGCCATGCGGTGCGGATCACTACGGCGTCATGGTTTGCGGCCTTTACCATCGACTCGCCCTCGAGTTTGGTGCGGCCGTACACGCTTTTGGGGTCGGCCTCGTCCAGCTCGGTGTAGGGCTTGAAGTTCTCGCCGTTGAACACATAGTCGGTGGATACGTGTATTATCCTGGCTCCGGCTTTTGAGGCGGCTTTGCCTAAGATGCCGGGGGCCAAGGCGTTGAGCCGGCGTGCGGTTTCGGGGTCGCTTTCGGCGCGGTCCACGGCGGTGTAAGCGGCGCAGTTGATGATGATGTCGGCCGGGTTGGACTCAAGATAGGCAGCCACGGCATCGGTGTCGGTGATGTCGAGCGTGTCGTAGTCCGTGTATTGTGCCGTGATGTCGGGGTCGCCGGCGAACGCGCGCCGCAGCGACTGACCGAGCTGGCCATTGCTTCCTGTCACTAATATTCGCATAGGGTCAATCCTGATTGAAAAGCTCGTTGTTGTAATCCTTTTTATAGTATGAGGCGAGAAGGGCAAGGAATTTCGAAATCTGTTTGGAGGCGGCAAGGGTGTCGTCGCTCACGGGTTTGTGCTGGATGCGCAGCATCAGCAGACCGTACATTGCTTCGAACAGGGTCTCGATCTCGTCCTTCTTATTGTCGCCGGCCTTGGAGCGGAGCTCGACTATGAGGGGCAGCGTGGCGTAGTACTGGTTGGAGTAGGCCGAGAATTTCGGGTCGGACAGGAGCTGGCGGTGCAGACGCTCCAGGTCGGCCAGGGTATTGCGGTTCAGCTGCAGGTGGCCATGTTCGGCCACGCCCTCGCGGCGCATCATGTCTATCAGGCTTTCGTACCAGTCGCGCATGTCGCGGCGCTGCGTGTCGGTCAGCCCCTCGTAGCGGTCTATTATCTCATGCTGAATGCGGTCTATGTCAAGCCCGTAGGCGCGTATCAGGTCCTCGATCTGCCACATATACAGCAGATATTCGGCTATGTTCTCTCTCTTTTTCGCTGATGCTGTTATCATAATCTCTGCAAAATTACTAAATCTGTGAATTTTAAACAAATTTTGGGGCCGTACCGATTGGCGGGTGGCATGGAAATCAGGATTTGATTGCGGATATAGGTAAAGAGGAATTGGGATATGATTGGACCGATAGGAATATGTTAAAAAATTAATAAAGAATGTGAAACAAAATGCCCTGGTGTATTGTTTAAGGAGTATAATCTTAAAAACGATCCACTATGGCTGACAATTTATCATTACGGGATAAGCTGGTAGGACTGCAGGGAAATCTGTTCAACTTCGCCTGCCGTCTGACAGCCAATCGAGACACCGCACAGGATCTGGTTCAGGACACAACGCTCAAGGTATTAGACAATCAGTCCAAATACGTTGACAACGTCAACTTCAAGGGATGGGTGTTCACCATCATGCGCAACATCTTCATCAACAACTACCGCCGCCAGACGCGTAGCGCTACGATAGTGGACACTACCGAGGATCTGTATCATCTCAATGTCTCGCAGGAGTCGGGACTGACCACGCCCGAAGGCTCGTATGCCGTCAAGGAGATTTCCAAGGCCATCGGCGCCTTCAATCAGGAATACCGCGTGCCTTTCTCCATGTACATTGCCGGTTACAAGTATGGCGAGATAGCAGACAAGATGGGTCTGCCCCTCGGCACGGTCAAGAGCCGCATCTTCTTCGCCCGCAAACGCCTCCAGAGCATGCTGAGCGAATACAAATAAAAGAAACTTACTTATATACACCGGGGATACGAAGGGTTGAAGGTTAATATATGCCGGGGTGTGTCGGAACGCAGTTTCCCTCACACCTTTTTTTGTTTCCTGCGCCCACTGCAAATGGCAAAACATAATAGCATGGATTTCCGTTTTAAAGGCAGAAAATAACATAAGTTATGGAGAGGATCGTGATAATCGGGGGCGGGTTCGCGGGATTGAGATTGTGCAAGAAGCTGGATCCCGCCAAGTACGAGATATGCCTGGTGGACAGAAATAATTTCAACAGTTTCCCGCCGCTGTTCTATCAGATAGCGTCGTCGGGACTGACCAGCGCCAACATCTGCTTCCCGTTCCGGCGCGAGTTCAAGAAACACCGCAACGTGAGCTATCACATGGGCCATGTCAAGAACATAGACGTCGCGGCCAAAGAGGTGACCACCAGCTACGAGACGATAAAATACGACAAGCTGATACTGGCCGCCGGCTCGACCAACAATTATTTCGGCATGGACTCGCTGGCCGAGGAGACGTTCGGCATCAAGACCGTGGCCGAGGCGGCGCATACGCGCGACGAGATACTGGACCGCTTCGAGCGCGGAGCGTTATGTCAGGACAAGGCGCGTCGCCGCGAACTGCTCACGTTCCTTGTGGTAGGGGGCGGTCCGGCCGGCGTGGAGATTGCCGGCGCGCTGGGCGAGATGAAGAAGTATATCCTGAAAAAGGAATACCCCGAACTGGAGCCGGACGACATCACCATCACCCTGGTGGAAGGCACCGGATCGCTGCTCGGCGCCATGAGGCCGCAGTCGCAGGAATACGCGCTGAAAACACTCAAAAAACTTATGGTGAATGTCCGATTGAACACCGTTCTTAAGGATTATTCGGATAAATATGTTAACTTTGCAGACGGACAGAAGGAATATTACGAGACGCTGATATGGACGGCGGGCGTGCGCGGCGAGCCGATGCCTGGTCTTCCGCAGGAATGCGTGGGACACGGCAACCGGGTGCTGGTGGACGAATACAACCGCGTCAAGGGACTTGACGGCTCGGTGTTTGCGGTGGGCGACATCTGCCTGATGCAGCGCGACGGCCACCCCAAGGGCGACCCGCAGATGGCCCAGCCTGCGTTGCAGATGGCCAACAACCTGGCCAGGAACCTGAACCGCGGCGAGTTCCGCACACCGTTCCGATACCGCGACAAGGGTTCGATGGCCACCATCGGAAAGGCAAAGGCCGTGGCCGACCTGCCGCACTTCAGCTTCAACGGCTTCTTCGCCTGGCTCGTGTGGATGTTCATCCATCTGATGTCCATATTAGGAATGCGCAACAAGCTAAGCGTGCTTACCAACTGGACGTGGAACTACCTGTTCTATTCCACGTCGCTGCGGCTGCTGTTGCGACCCACCAGGTATCCCCTGCGCAAGCACTGGGGGGAATGACAGATGTATATGACCATGAGAAAGATTCAGATTACGGCAATATGCGCGGGGCTGGCGTTGGCCATGGCCTCCTGCGGCGTTTTTAACAAATCAGCGAAAACACAAGGCCCGGACACGGCCGAGGAACCGATTCTGCCGCATGACCGCGAGGTAATATCGCCGGATGCCGACAACCGCTCGTACAATCCCGAGGAAATCAAGAAGGGCGTGGTGAAGGGCGACTGGAGCATCCAGGAAGTGTACGGCAAGGATGCCGTGGGCGAGAAGGCTCCGTATCTGCGCTTTGTGCCGGGCATGAAGCGCGTGTACGGCAACAACGGATGCAACACCCTGAACGCCTCCTATAAGTACAATCCCGCCGACTCCACGCTGAGCTTCAACAATACGGTCACGACCATGATGGCCTGCGCGCAGGAGGGTCTGACCGACACCGAGATAAACCGGGCCTTAGGCGCTACGGTGCGGTACACATGGGGCGTGACAGGCTCGGAGTATTATCTTGACTTCTACGACAGGGAGGGGCGCAAGGTGATGACGCTGATGCACCAGAACTTCGACTTCCTGAACGGCACGTGGCAGGTCACCGCCATCGGCGACCGGAAGATAGACGTGCCCGACATGAAGATAATGATAGACGTGGACGAGGGCAAGCTGCACGGCAACACCGGCTGCAACATACTGAACGGCCGTATGGACATCAACATGGAGGAGGCCAACTCCATATCGTTCAGCGCCATAGGCGTGACACGCATGGCCTGCCCCGACATGAACTACGAGACGTCGCTGATAGTGGCCCTGGAGGAAGCCACCGCCGCCAGACCGGTGTCGCCCGTCGAGGTGCTGTTGTTCAACGCCATGGGCAAGAAGGTGCTGACGCTGCAGCGGGTCAAGGTTCAGTAAGGGGAACGAAGCATTATGGCAGAGACAAGAATAGACAAATGGCTGTGGGCCATGCGCGTGTTCAAGACGCGCACCGTGGCCACGGAGGCATGCAAGAAGGGCCGCGTCACCATGAACGGCGTGGCCGTCAAGCCCAGCCGCGCCATTAAGGAGGGTGACGTGATAGACGTGAAGAAGCCTCCCATCACCTATAAGTTCCGCGTGCTGAAGCTGGCGCAGAACCGGCTGGGCGCCAAGTTAGTGCCCGAATACCTGGAGAACATCACGCCGCAGTCGCAGTATGAATTGCTGGAGATGACGCGCATTTCCGGATTCGTCGACCGCCGCAAGGGACTGGGACGCCCCACCAAGCGCGAGGGACGCAAGCTCAGCGAATTCCGCGACGACACGCAATACGCTGAGACATATTTCCTTGACTGGGAAGACGATGATGACGACGAAATGTTGGAAAATTGAGAATAATTTCCTAATTTTGTGGGCGCAAAGGCATTTTCGCGAGGCGAAGATGCCCGATTGACAATGTATATATTTGATTATCAATGATAAAGATTACATTTCCGGACGGAGGCGTCAGAGAGTACGCCGAGGGGACCACTCCGTTACAGATAGCCGAGAGCATCAGCCCGCGTTTTGCGGCCGACGTTCTGGCTGCTAAAATCAACGGCGAGGAATGGGACCTGGCACGTCCGGTGCAGGGAGACGCCAGGATAGAACTGTTCAAATGGGATGACCCGGAAGGCAAGCACGCTTTCTGGCACAGCTCGGCACACTTGCTGGCCGAGGCGCTGCAGGAACTGTATCCCGGCGTGAAGTTCGGTATCGGACCCGCCATCGAGAACGGTTTCTACTACGACATCGATCCGGGCGAGCACAAGATCACCGACGAGGACTTCCCCAAGATCGAGAAGAAGATGCTGGAATTGGCTGCCCAGAAGCAGCCGATAGTCCGTGCCGACATATCGAAGGAGGATGCACTGAAGATGTTCGGCGACCGCGGCGAGGAGTACAAGTGCGAGCTTATCTCCGAACTGGAGGACGGCCACATCACCACATACACCCAGGGCAACTTTACCGACCTGTGCCGTGGCCCGCACATCCCGACCACCGCACCCATCAAGGCCGCCAAGATAATGTCGCTGGCCGGCGCATACTGGCGCGGCGACGAGACACGCAACCAGCTGGTGCGCGTGTACGGCATCACATTCCCCAAGAAGAAGATGCTGGACGAATACCTGGTGCTGCTGGAGGAGGCCAAGAAGCGTGACCACCGCATCTTAGGACGCGACATGGAACTGTTCGCCTTCTCTCCGATGGTGGGCCAGGGCCTGCCCCTGTGGCTGCCCAAGGGCGCCGCGCTGCGCGACCGCCTGGAGCAGTTCCTCCGCAAGATTCAGAAGAAGTACGGTTACCTGCAGGTAATCACCCCGCATATCGGCAACAAGGCCCTGTACGTCACTTCCGGCCACTGGGCCAAGTACGGCAAGGACTCGTTCCAGCCCATACACACGCCCCAGGAAGGCGAGGAGTATCTGCTGAAGCCGATGAACTGCCCGCACCACTGCGAGATTTACAAGACATCGCCCCGCTCATACCGCGACCTGCCCCTGCGCTTCGCCGAGTTCGGCACCGTCTACCGTTACGAGCAGAGCGGCGAGCTGCACGGACTGACACGTGTGCGCGGATTCACGCAGGACGACGCTCACCTGTTCGTGACGCCCGACCAGATCAAGGAGGAGTTCCTGAAGGTGATGGACATTATCCTGTACATATTCCGTGCCCTTGATTTCCAGAACTACGAGGCTCAGATTTCGCTGCGCGACCCGAAGAACAAGACCAAGTACATCGGCAGCGACGAGAACTGGCACCTTGCCGAGCAGGCCATCATCGACGCCTGTGCAGAGAAGGGCCTGAAAGCCACCCAGGTGGAGGGCGAGGCCGCGTTCTACGGTCCGAAGCTCGACTTCATGGTGCGCGACGCCATCGGCCGCAAGTGGCAGCTCGGTACAATCCAGGTGGACTATAACCTGCCCGAGCGCTTCGACCTGACGTTCACCGGCGCCGACAACCAGAAGCACCGTCCCGTCATGATACACCGCGCGCCGTTCGGCTCGATGGAGCGTTTCGTGGCCGTGCTGCTGGAGCACACCGCCGGCAACCTGCCTCTGTGGCTGATACCCACACAGTGCGTGGTGCTTCCCGTGTCCGAGAAATACAACGACTACGCGCATAAGGTAGCCGCACAGCTCGAGGAGATGGACGTACGCGCCGAAGTGGACGACCGCAATGAGAAGGTGGGCCGCAAGATCCGCGACAACGAGATGAAGAAGATTCCTTATATGATCGTTGTGGGCGAGAAGGAGCAGGCCGACGGCACCGTGGCCGTGCGCAAGCGCGGCGAGGGCGACCTGGGCGTGATGCCCGTGGCAGAGTTCGCTAAGATAATAAACGACGAGGTTTCGGCGTTTACAAAACAATAAAATCCTGTTGATGGAGAAAAAACCATTATTCACGGGACCGAAGCGTCCCATGGGGCCGAAGCCCCGGCCCGGTCAGCGACCCGGTCGCGACGACCGTCGCAACGACCCGTATCAGACCAACGAACGCATCCGCGCACGCGAAGTCCGATTGGTGGGCGATAACGTGGAGCAGGGCATCTATCCGATAGCCCAGGCCCTGAAGATAGCACGCAGCCAGGAGCTGGATCTCGTGGAAATCTCACCCACGGCCGAACCCCCTGTATGCCGTGTGATCGACTACCAGAAATTCCTCTATCAGCAGAAGAAGCGCCAGAAGGAGCAGAAGCAGAAGGCTACGAAGGTGGTGGTGAAGGAGATCCGTTTCGGACCCCAGACCGACGACCACGACTATAACTTCAAGCTGAAGCATGCCCAGGGATTCCTGAAGGAGGGGTCGAAAGTGAAGGCCTACGTGTTCTTCCGCGGCCGTTCCATCCTGTTCAAGGAGCAGGGCGAGGTGTTGTTGCTGCGTTTCGCCAACGACCTGGAGGATCTGGGCAAGGTGGAGATGATGCCGGTGCTGGAAGGCAAGCGTATGACCATCATGATCACGCCCCTGAAAGCCGCGCCCAAGAAAGAGAAGCAGGCCGGCGAGCTCCGCAAGGACAAGCGCGCCGAGGCCCAGAAACCCGCCGAGGCTCCGAAGCCGGAGGTGAGCGACAGCGAGGAGACTCCCGACGCAGCCGAGTGACAAGCCCGTCGCGCAGGAAAACCGATTGAACGAATTAGAGACCGTAGGCACTCGGTGCCGAGGTTTAAAACAACTAAAAATAAAACAAAATGCCTAAAGTAAAGACCAATGCCGCGTCCAAGAAGCGCTTTGCGCTCACCGGCACGGGAAAGATCAAGCGTAAGCACGCTTATCACAGCCACATCCTGACGAAGAAATCGAAGAAGCGCAAGCGCAACCTGGACCACACGGGACTGGTGGCAAGCGCCAACCTCAAGCAGGTACGCGACCTCCTGAACCTTCGTTAAGATCGCACCGGGCCCGGGCCGGCAGCGCCCTTGCCCCGTATTAAAAATTTATTAACCGAAACTCCAGCATATAAAGAGTGAATAAAGCCGCTGGATTTCAAAAACAGAAAAAAAAGATGCCAAGATCAGTAAATCACGTGGCTTCACGTGCCAAGAGAAAGAAGATATTGAAACTGACGCGCGGTTACTATGGTAGCCGTCGCAACGTGTGGACGGTGGCCAAGAACACCTGGGAGAAGGGTCTGACCTACGCCTACCGTGATCGCAAGCAGAAGAAGCGCAACTTCCGCGCCCTGTGGATCCAGCGTATCAACGCCGCAGCCCGCCTGGAGGACCTGAGCTACAGCAAGCTCATGGGTCTGATCCACGCAGCCGGTATCGAGATCAACCGCAAGGCTCTGGCCGAGCTGGCCGTGAACCATCCCGCAGCCTTCAAGGCCATCTGCGACAAAGTTAAGAAATAATACGCCTCGGCGTGCAATATCCTACAGAGGGTGTGTCAATTCGCGTTGACACACCCTCGGTCGTATCTAAGCCGGCGCTACGCCCCGGAACAGAACGGCTCCGCGCCGAAGAAAACAAAAAAGCAGAACGGCTACGCCCCGGAACAGAACGGCTCCGCGCCGAAGGAACCATCCCGGCTGTCATTCCTTTGGGAACCGCGGGGATATGCGATTGCAGAAAGGGCTATTGCATTGTTAATTAACAAATAAAAGATAAACCAGGAGAGGTGTGATAGTGTTGGAATAGTATAAGTGGAGTTGTAGGGATATTTTCAATCTTGAGTACACTATAAAACCATATACTATGAAAACACTCATACTCACAGGCGCGATGCTTGGGGCATTGTGCATATTCCCGGCAACGGCGGCCGATACGCCGACCGGAAGTCCGGAACCGGAACCGGTAGCAACTGCTGAACCGGCGGCTACTGCGGAGCCGACGGTGACAGAGTCTCAGAAACCATCCAAGAGCTGGCTCACGGAGCCTATGAGCGATCCTGATGTGGTGAGCACTTCGGTGAAGCACCATGAGGAGGCACGCACTTCGGAAGGTAAACCCAAGTTCAGTTTCAAACCAATGGCCCGAATCCTTGCCGATGGTGCGGTCTACGCTCCCGACGGCAACGGATTTACCGACGGCGTGCAGCTGCCCGACATGCGTATAGGCCTCAGCGCCGCATACGGCAACTGGAACGCCAAGGTGGATGTGGGCTTCGGCGGATTCAAGCTCAGCATCAAGGATGTGTTCATCCAGTACAGAATCAACGACAAGATGCTGGTGCGCGGCGGATACTTCGTGCATCAGTTCGGATTGCAGTCATCCACATCCAGCTCGTTCAAGAGCGCGTTCGAGGCTCCGACCACCGACGACTACCTGGCCGCTACGGGGCGTAACCTCGGTATCATGTACAATCTGAGCCTGCCCAAATTCTTCATGGGCACGAGCGTGATATTCGGCAACAGCGACAACCTGACCGGCGACGGCATCACGCGCCAGAGCATCGGAGGTGTGGGCCGTTTCGTATGGCGTCCCATAGCCCGCGACGGTGCGATAGTGCAGGTCGGTATGAGCGCGTGGTATCAAAGCCCGACGCACAAGCGTGGCGAGGACGGTAAGTCACAGTCCGGCGCATTCAATTTAGGTGCCAACTTCCCGACGCGCGTAGTCAAGGTGAAGATGCTGGGTGCCGATGTGACGGATGCCGGCAATCAGCTGAAGCTCAGCCCCGAATTGCTGCTCTGCAAGGACCGCGTGGCCCTGGAGTCGCAGTATTACTATATGAACATCAACCGCATAGGGCGTCCGGCCTATCAGGTGCAGGGTGCATACGCATGGCTGCGCTGCCTTATTCTCGGCGACAGTCAGTACAGTTATTCGCCGTGGGATGCCGGTATCGCCATTCCGAAGCCCAGGACCCTGGAGCTTGTGGCCGGTTACGACTACACCAACGCCAGCCATAAGGACATACGCGGCGGTATCAGCAACGACTATTCGGTGACGCTGAACTATTATTTCAACAAGTATATGCTTGCCCGTTTAGGCTGGCGTTATACCGACGTGCGCGACTCGAGCGTCAGCCCCAAGCGTCACGTCAACATAATCCAGCTCCGGTTACAGTTTAAGTTTTAAGGTAGTTTAGAAAGTTTAAAAAGTTAAGAAAGTCAAGATGATAGTGCAGTCGTGCGAATGCTCTGGATTTCTCTTAACTTTTTCAACTTTATAAACTTTTTAAACTAATGATTGAATCGGTTCATGGCGATGTCGGGGCCGGCGAGACAGAAAGTCGAGACGGCCTCGGCTGCACGCTTCAGCACTTCGGGCATCTTCGCGCGTTCTTCGGGCGGGAACTTGCCGAGCACGAAATCGATCTGGCCTCCCTTGGGGAAGTCGTTTCCAACGCCGAAGCGCAGACGCGCGTAGTTCTGGGTGCCGAGCTGTTCGGCTATGTTCTTCAGCCCGTTGTGGCCGGCGTCGGAGCCTGACTTACGCAGGCGCAGGGTGCCGAAGGGAAGTGCGAGATCGTCTACGACGACCAGCAGCCGGTCCAGCGGCAGTTTCTCGTGGTTCATCCAGTAACGCACGGCCACGCCGGACAGGTTCATGAACGTGGAGGGCTTCAGCACTAATAGCTCGCAGTTCTTGATGCGTACGGTGGCCATGTCGCCGTAGCGGCCGGACCGGAAGCTGACGCCGGCGTCGTCGGCCAGGCGGTCGGCCACCATGAATCCGGCGTTATGGCGCGTGCCTTCGTATTCGGGACCAATGTTGCCCAGACATGCTATCAGGTAACGTTTCATATCGGAATCGGTGCTTGGGTCCGGAGTGCTCGCAGAGCTTCGGGATGTTCCGGACCCGAACAGACGTTTAAAAATATTCATGACTTCAATATATAGGCTCCATCCCGCAGAGTGTGGGATGGAGCCTTAAAAGTTTCTGTGGGTTGATTAAGCCTGCTCAGCCTTGGCCTGTGCGCCACGAGCGGCACGGGTGAGCTGAACGGCGCATACAACGGCGTTCTTGGCGTTCATCAGTTCGAGGCCCTCGAAGTGGAGGTCGCCTACGGCCATGGACTTGCCCAGACCCAGATGGTCGACGTTGATGATCAGGCGCTCGGGGATCTCGTTGTAGAGAGCCTTCACCTTCAGCTTACGCATGGAGAGCGTGAGCTTACCACCGGCCTTCACACCCTCGGCGTGACCCTCGATCTTGACGGGAACTTCCATCACTACGGGCTTGTCGGGATATACCTGGAGGAAATCGATGTGAAGCAGAGTGTCCTTAACGGGCTGGAACTGCAGGTCCTTGATCACGGCCTTAACCTCCTCGCCGTTCAGGTTGATGTCAACCTCGAAGATGTCGGGAGTGTAGATGAGCTTACGCACATCCTCGGCGTTCACTACGATGTCAGTTGTGATCAGACCGCGCTTTGCGTCAATCTCTACCAGCTTCTGGCCCTCTTTCAGGGTGCCGGTGTAGGGGAGCTCTACCAGAGCGCCACCGTTGATCACTGCGGGAATCTTGCCCTCGGCACGGAGAGCCTTCACCGACTTCTTGCCCAGCTCTACGCGAGGCTGAGCGTTCAATGCATACTTTTTCATTTTCTTGTTGTTGTGTTACTCAAAACGGGCCTGTGCGGCGCGTTTCCCATCACACGGGATTTTTGCTGTGCAAAATTACTAATTTTATCCGATATATGCAAATTATTCTTTTTCAGCGGTTTTGAACAGCTGTCGGGCGCGTGCTATGAGGGGCGCCATGTCGTAATATCTGTATTCGGCCAGCCTGCCTCCTAACAGCACGTCGGGTTCAAGGTCGGCCAGTGCGCGGTATTGTTCATAGATGGCCTGATTGCGGGCGTCGTTGACGGGGTAGAACGGTTCCATCCCCTCGTGCCATTCGGTGGAATACTCGCGCGACACCACGGTGCGCGGATTGTCATACACCCGGTCGCCGAACACCTCGAAGTGCTTGTGTTCGATGACACGGGTGTACGGCACCGATGCCGACGTATGGTTTATCACCGCGTTGCCCTGATAGTTGGGCGTGTCGAGCACTTCGGTTTCGAACCGGACCGTACGGTAATCCAATTTTCCGAACCGGAACCCGTAGAATTCATCTATCTTGCCGGTGAACAGCATCCTGCGCGCCACGCCCTGCCATCTGTCGCGGTCGGCGAAGAAATCGGTGTCAAGCACCACGTCGGAACCCTTAAGCAGACCTTCGGTCAATGGATTATAGCCTCCCACGGGAATGCCCTGGAATGCGTCGTTGAAGTAATTGTTGTCGAACGTGAATCTGAGTGGCAGGCGTCTGATTATAAACGCCGGAAGTTCGGAGCATTTGCGTCCCCATTGTTTTTCGGTATATTCCTTGATCAGAAGCCTGTACACATCCTTGCCGACGAGAGTCAGCGCCTGTTCTTCCAGGTTTCGCGGCTCGGACACTCCGTCGGCGTGCATCCTGTCAAGGGCCTCGCGGCGCTGTGCGTCGATAATAAGCCTTACCTTCCGAGGGTCACGTTCGCCCCACAGCTGATAGAATGTGTTCATGTTGAACGGCAGGTTGTACAGTCTGCCGTCGGGCGCGAGGGCCAATGGCGAGTTGGTGAAGCGGTTGAAGGGGACTATGTCGTTTACGAACTTCCAGGTCTCCGGGTCGGAGGTGTGGAAGATATGCGCGCCGTATTTGTGCACGTTTATGCCCTCGATGTTCTCGCAATATACGTTGCCTCCTGTGTGCGGACGGCGGTCGATGACCAGGCATTTCAGGCCACGCCCGGTGGCCTCGTGAGCGAATGTGGCGCCGAACAGGCCGGCCCCCACTATAAGGTAATCGTAAGGCATAGTGATGAGTGATGAGGTATGAGTGATGGGTGATGGGTGATAAGGTTATTCCACGGGATTCGGGGCGAGGAGGGCGGTGGCGCGGAGCAGTGCGGCTCCGGCATATTTGCCGTTGGCCAGACGCTCGCCGATGGCCAGCACCCTGCGACGCATCTCGCGGTAACGGTCCGGTGTGATGGAAGGGAGGATGTCATGCAGTTCCTCGAGCGAGCCGATGGTGATGCCGAGACCTTCGCGTTCTATGAACGGGGCGAGGGCCGCTTCCTTCCATATAATGACAGGCAGTCCGCAGCGGATATAGAGCGATGTCTTGTGGGGATTGTTCAACCGCAGGTATTCGCCGTAGTTTCCGCTGCATGTTTCGGTTGAATCGCCGTCCCATACCAGTCCGAAATCTCCGCCCGCGTCTGCGATCAAGTCGGAGGGCTTGGCGAAGCCGCGATAGTCTATGCTGTCGGCGCCGGCCGCTTCCGAAGCCTCGAATCCGTTGCCGTACAGCACCATGCTCCAGCCCTGCGGCTTAATGGAATACAGAAAACTGTTTTTGCGCCGTTGCAGGTTGCCGGCATAGACCACTTTGTAATTGGCGCCCGGTTCATGATTCTCGGCGGGACGGGAATGGTTCAGGAAGTCGAATATCCCGAGTTCTATAACTTTGGCCGTGCATCCGCGCCGTTCCAGCCAACGGCGCATCGTGGCGTTATGTGCTATTATCAGGTCGGCGTTCGACAAGCGCCTGATTTCCTTCTCTTCAGTCAGTGCCTTGCGCCGGAAGCTGCCTAAGTCGTGGATCAGGGCTATGACTTTGGCTCCGCGCGCATGGGCTATGTGGCATACGGGCGAGAAATACTTTTTCAGCGGATACTGCAGCACCACGATGTCGCCGGGGCGTATGGTGCCGCATTCCTTGATGACTCCGGCCAGGTTGCGGACAAAGTGCTTCAGGCCGCCGTTGGACACGGACTGCCTGATGCCGAGGTTGCGGTAGCCCAGGCTGCTCATTACGGCCTCGATGTCGGTGCGGGCCTTGTTGCCGGCACTCAGCGTGCCTTTATAGTCGCGTGCGAGATAGCAGTTCATTTCTTTCTGAGTTTGTTGACAAGTCGTTTCATGGTCCCTTTTCTCCATTGACGGCACACTTCGGGAGCTACCTCGCGCCATGAGCGTGTGGTGGACACCACCAGTTCGCCGTGTTCCGTCGGATCTTGACGGGGAGTCATGTAATCGTCGCCGTACAGGATGCGCAGGTACCGGTCGTAGCCGGCCGGCAGCGGCACCTTGATGTCCTCGAAATCCATATACACCGTGTCGTCGAACAGATGACGGTCGAACAGCAGCCGGCTGCCCGAAAACGAGATGTTGGCCCAGTTGCGGACGGCATCCATGTCTACCTGACGCAGACGGTCTTCTATGGCGCTGTACATGTTGATGAACCCCGATTTGCGGACCCGGCGCCGCATACGTGCCTTGCGGAACACCTGCAGCAGACGCCCTGAATAGAGCACGTCGAGGTCCACGGCCTTGAGGAGACGCAGGGAATGCAACGTGTCACGGCTCAGGTCCTCCAGTTCCTGCGGATTGTCGGGACAACCGTCAAGCGCGAATATGTCGACGAAAATGCCCTGGTTGAACTTGCGGTAGGCTTCCGAGGGACGTATGGCGGCCGTGTTGTCGTTGCGCAGCTGGGCGTGACCGCGGAAATAACCGGGATCGGAGTATGCGCTTTGCAGGAAACAAGGGTGACTGAACCATTCGTGGCCATGTCGCAGCAGTATGTCGTAGTCACGGCGCGGCATCAGCACGTCGATGTCGTCGTCCCAGGGTATGAAGCCCTTGTGACGTACGGCGCCAAGCATCGTGCCTCCGTCCACCCATACGGTCAGGTTGTGTTCGGAGCACACGCGCAGCAGCTCCTTAAGCAAGTCCAGCTCGACAAGCTGTAGTTCTCTCAGGTTGTCCATTATAAATTATCCCTGTTGTTCGCGTTTCAATGCCTTCATGTATCAGATTCGCAAAATTACACAATAAAACCGTAATGCCAAAATTATTATAATATGGACGCTCCGGCGGCTATTCGTTTTTTTTTCGTATCTTTGTATTTTCAAAGCAAAAAGCAGTATTAGGGAATGAGGATATTGAAGGCAATACGGAATATTGGAATTATGGCGGTCATGGCTGTGTGTGCCGTGCCGGCGGCGGCGCAGGTAAACGCCGAGCAGGTGCTGACCATCGGACAGAACGTGCTGTCGATGGACGACTATATGCTTTCGATCCAGTATTTCAACCAGGCCATCAAGGCCAAGCCCTATCTGTCCGAGCCTTACTTCTTCCGCGCCCTGGCCAAGCTGCAGCTGGAGGATTACAAGGGAGCCGAGGAGGATGCCACCCTGTCGATGGAGCGCAACAAGTTCCATACCGACACCTATCGCCTGCGTGGCTTCGCACGCCAGTCCATGGGACACGATTCGCTGGCGGTGCTCGACTATCAGGCCGGTCTGAAATATAATCCGCGTGACAAATACATGCTCTATTTCAAGGGCGTGGCCGAGACGGAACTGAAGCGCTATGCCGACGCCGACACCACGTTCGGCACGTTGCTGCGCATGTATCCCGGATTCGAGGAGGGACTTGGCGCCAGGGGGCGTCTATATGCCATACAGGGCGATACCGTCAAGGCCCTGGCGTCGCTGCAGAAGGCCATGGACCAGGGCGCAAAGAGCACCAACACCTTCCTGCTCCATGCCGAGCTAAGCACACGGCAGCAGAAATGGGACGAGGCCCTGAAGGACATGGACCAGGCCATCAAGCTGATGCCGCGCGAACCGGACCTATACCTGAACCGCGCGTACGTCCGCTACAACCTCGACGACTTTTTCGGCGCGATGGCCGACTATAACTATGCCATAGAACTGAATCCCGCCAACGAGGCGGCAATATTCAATCGCGCGCTGCTGCGCTATGAAGTGAAGGACCTGGACCGTTCGGCTCGCGACTTGGAGGAGGTGCTGAAACTGAATCCCGACAACTTCCACGCCACGTTCAACCTCGGTCTGGTGAATCTGCAGCGCAAGAAGCCGCGCGAGGCCTTGGAGCAGTTCAACAAGATAGCACGGCGTTATCCGCGCTATCACAACGTGTACTACGCGCTGGCCGAGGCATACCGCGACATGGGCGACATGCGCAAGGCCATGGCCATGGTGCATCAGGCCGATGAGCTGGTGAAGCAATATGTACACAATCCCGTGGCGCATCCTCTGGACCGTCCGGCCGTGCAGAACGGACTGACCAACACCGAGAGCCATTCCGCGCCCACCGAGGACGAGGACGAGAACGAGGTGATGGACCGCTTCAACCGTCTGGTGACCGTCAGCGCCACCGAGCAGACCACACTGAACTACGACGACAAGATCAAGGGACGCGTGCAGGACCGCAACGTCAACATCGAGCCGCAGGCGGCATACGCGCTGACATTCGTGCCCACGGCCGCCACACTCGACAGCCGGCCGGTGTATTTCCGCGAGATGGACGAGTTCAACACCCGTGGCTGGACAGCGCGCAAGCTCTATCTCGTGTCCGGCCCGGTGGTGGGCGAGTCCAACGCCCAGATATTGTTCGACCTGGCCTCGGAGCTTGACCAAAAAGCAGCCTTAGGCACAGCCACGGCGGCCGACTATCTGAGTCTCGGCGTGGCACGTTCCACACTCAAGGATTACGAGGCCGCCATCAAGGCTTTCGACAAGGCACTGGGCAAAAGTCCCGACCTCAGCACGGCATACGTGGGCCGGGCATACGCCCGCGCCGCCCTCGACCCGAGACAGGCTCCCGTCGCGCTCCATGACTATGACGCCGCCCTCGACATCGACCCGCGCTTGGCTTTCGTTTGGGTCAACAAGGGCAACCTGTATTATGCCGCCGGCGATTTCACATCGGCCATTGAATGTTACGGCAAGGCTCTGGAACTTGACCCCGCTTTCGGCGCGGCCCTCTATAACCGGGGCCTGACATACCTGCGCATCGGCAACCGCCGCCTCGCGTTCAACGATTTAAGCAAGGCGGGCGAACTCGGCGTGCTCCCCAGCTACAATCTGCTGAAACGAATGAAATAACCCTCTCATGGATACCATTACATTTTTGGGGGCTGTTGCGGAAGCGTACGCCCGGCAGGATGTGGATTTGTCGGAATATTGCTTCGTGTTGCCAAACCGACGCAGCTGTACCTTCTTTCTGAAACGCCTGTCCGAACGTCTCGGAGGCAGGACAATGCTGGCTCCCGAAGTCATGGCCATGGGTGAGTTCATGGCCCGGATTTCATGCCTGGAGGTGGCGCCGCGCGTCACGCAGCTGATGGAGCTGTACATGGCTTACCGTGAGCTGCGCAAGGTGGCGGATCCTATCGACGACGAGAAGACACTGGTGGATTTCGACGAATTCCTGCCGTGGGGCGAGGTGGTGTTGTCCGATTTCAGCGAGGTGGACATCTGCGACGTCGACGCGCAGAAGATATTCGCCAATGTGGTGAATTACAGGACTATCGCAACCAATCCGCTGACGCCGGAGCAAATGGATATCCTGGAGCAGTACATGGGCTATCGTCCCACGGGCGACGAGAGCGAGCGTTTCTGGACCAACGTCGAGAAGGGACAGGGCAGTGTCGCCACGAGCCGGTTCACCGAGCTGTGGCAGTTGCTGCCGGGTCTATACACCGAACTGCGCAAACGGCTGGAGCATCCGGGCGGCGACCCTGAGACGGCGCTCCTGCCGATGGGCCTGGCCGGTACAGTCTATCGCCGCGCCATGGAACTGGTGCTTGAAAATGGCCTTGACGCCTTGCCATGGAAACATGTCGTGACCGTCGGACTCGACTGGATGTCGATGACGGAGATAAAGCTGTTCCGCGAGTTGCGGAAGATAGGCGAGAACCGCAAGGAACCGGTAGTGGATTTCTGGTGGGATCTCACCGGACCGGTACTGACCGCCAGGGATTCGGAAGCAGGCCGGATCATCAGGCGTCAGATGCGCGCGTTCCCCATGTCGAGATGGGCGCAGGAATATGTCGAAAAGGCGGCGCGCCGCGACATGCCCGACATCACCGAGGTGTCGGTGCCGTCCAATTCCATGCAGACCAAGGTGATAGGGGAATGGATAGACCCCCATGCCGGCGACATGGCCGCCGACGTGGCCGACGCCCGAGTGGCCGTGGTGCTCCCGGACGAGAACATGCTGCTGCCGTTGCTCTACTCGCTGCCCGACCGCAATATGGACGTGAACGTCACGATGGGATGGTCCATGCGTTACACGGACATAGCCACCTTCCTGTTCCATCTGCAGCGCACGTTGCGCCACAGGCAGAAGGAGGGCGACGACACCATTTATCTGGCCTCTGACCTGCGGATGCTGTTGGCGCAGCCCATCATGCAACTGCTGTTCGGGCCGGAGGTGATAATACGCATCAACACCGACATGGACCGCTGCCACCGCCGCGTCATGTCGTGGACGGAGCTGGAGGGCTACAGCAAGGAACTGGGCAGGCTGCTGTATCCTCTCAGCGCCACAGCCAGGCTGAAGGAAAGCGTGGCATGGCTGGAGGAACTGCTGCGTGACGTGGACTTCAGGCTGTCGCAGGGAGAGGCCGACAATAAGAACAAGGTGGAGCGGATGCTGATACAGGTGTATCTGACATCCTTGTTCCAGATAGCCGCGGCCGGGGAGATGAACGGAATCGAGATGCGTTCGGGCACACTGTTCCATATCCTGCAGAAGATGGTGAGCGGCGAGAGGATTTCATTCAAGGGCGAACCGTTGGAGGGCCTGCAGGTGATGGGCCTGCTGGAGACGCGCGCGCTGGATTTCGACCGGGTCATCGTCCTGTCGATGAACGATAAGGTCATGCCGCGCCATGCACGTAAGCGCAGCTTCATTCCCGACACGCTGCGTTATGGTTACGGCCTCCCTTCCACCAACCACCAGGAGAAACTGTACGACTACTGGTTCTACAGGCTGCTGTCGCGTGCCGGTCAGGTGCATCTGGTATATGACGCCCGTCAGAGCGACGGGATGCGTAGCGGCGGCAAGTCACGCTATCTGATGCAGCTCGAGAAGATATATCGCCGCGAGACACTGAAGCGCATCACCATGAAGTTCAGCAACAGTGCCCGCGTAGACAGCGCGCCGGTGCCTCCCGTGGAGAAAACACCCGAGATCCGCGCCTTGCTCCACGAGTTCAGGGCCGACCACAAAGGCGACAAACGGTACCTGTCGGCTTCGGCGCTGAATACGTATATCAGATGTCCGTTGCTGTTCTATTACAGATACGTGAAGAACATCGGCGACAAAACCGAGTCGGACGGTGGCATCGATGCCATCACGCAGGGCGACATATTCCATGACGCGATGATGAACCTGTATTTCGCAAAGAAAGATCAGCACAAGCTATGGGACAACGCCTCGTACATCCCCAATCCGCAGGAGCATGACCGGGACTATTACATGCGCGTACTCAATGACCAGGACACGCTGCGCAGGAAGATGACACAGGCCGTGAACCGCAAATATCATGGCGTGAAGGATGGCCCGGAACTGGACGCGCCGCTGAGCGAGTCGGTGCAGATGGTGGCCGACAGACTGCAGAAGCAAGTGGAGGCGGTGATACGGCACGACGCCGACATGGCCGCGAAGTCGCCGCTGACCGTAAACGGAGTGGAGGTGGCGTTTCAGGACGAGCTGAAGGTGCGCGACGACCTGACCGTAAACATCAAGGGAAGCCTGGACCGCGTCGATTCCCTGAAGGGAGGCCCATACCGGATAGTCGATTATAAGACAGGCAAGGTATATCTGGACATGAGCAAGGGACTGGACTCGGTGTTCGGCGGCGGCAAGGGCGATGAGGCCAAGCACGTGTTCCAGTTGCTGTTCTATGCGCGCCAGCTGGAGAAGATGACCGGCAAGAGGGGTGTGGAGATGTGCATATTCGACACCAACGGCATGGAACATGGCGACGGCGAATGTTACATCTCGTTAGGCACGAACCGGGAAGGGCGCAACAGCGACGGCGAAGCGTTCGCGGAGTTCGACAGCCGCCTTGCCGACCTGATCGGCCACATCTTCGACGATCCGGCCTTCACGCCCGCCTCCGACGACGCCGAATGCCGCTACTGCCCCATGCGCCGCCTCTGCGGCAAGGAGTAACGTAAAATTTGGATGTATTCGGAAATTACTGCAAATTTACAGTAAATTCCGAATTGAAATCACGGAGGAGAATAAGCAGTATCTGTTCTGATAGATAACATGGAGATAAAATAACGGAGCGTCGGTCGGGCCGGCGCTCCGTCTTTATGGAGTTGGATTACAATTGCAGGATTATTTGGGAAGGGTGCACTGCCATCTCCAGGCGTTGGCCATGGTTTCGTTGATGGGTGTCTCGGCCTTCCATCCCAGTACCTCGTTGGCCTTCTTGGGGTCGGCCCAGATCTTCTCGATGTCGCCTTCGCGACGTGCGCCGATCTTGTAGGGTACCTTCACGCCGGTGGCGTCCTGGAATGCGTTGACCAGTTCCAGCACGGACAGGCCGTTGCCGGTGCCGAGGTTGAACACCTCGAGCTGGTCGGTGTCCTCGCGGCTCAGCATGCGCTCCATGGCGATTACGTGAGCGGCGGCCAGGTCGTTGACGTCGATGTAGTCGCGGATGCAGCTTCCGTCGGGGGTGTTGTAGTCATCGCCGAACACGGTCAGCTCCTTGCGGATGCCGGCAGCGGTCTGCGTGATGTAGGGCACCAGGTTCTGGGGCACGCCCACGGGGAGCTCGCCGATCTTCGCGCTGGGATGCGCGCCGATGGGGTTGAAGTAACGCAGCAGAATCGACTTGATGGGAGCGCCCGAGATGATGACGTCGCGGATTATCTCCTCCGAGATCTGCTTTGTGTTGCCGTAAGGCGATGTAGCGGGCTTGATGGGAGCGGTCTCGTCGATGGGGTTCACGTCGGGTTCGCCGTAGACGGTGCAGCTCGATGAGAACACGATGCCCTTAACGCCGAACTCCGGCATGCACTCCAGCAGGTTGAGCAGGGTGCCGAGGTTGTTGCGGTAGTACAGGATGGGCTTGTGTACGGACTCGCCCACAGCCTTGCTGGCGGCGAAGTTGATGATGCCCTTGATGCCGGGATTCTCTGTGAACAGCCGGCGCAGCGTGGCGATGTCGGTGCAGTCGCCCTTGAAGAATACGGGACGTTTGCCGGTAATGGCCTCGATGCCGTCCAGCACCTCGATGTTGGAGTTGGACAGGTTGTCGATTATCACTACCTCATAGCCGGCTTCCTGCAGCTTGACGGTGGTGTGCGAGCCGATGTAGCCCGTACCGCCGGTTACCAATATTTTCTCTTTCATTGTCTTGTCTTTATTATTTGAACAGGGGCGAGGGATAGAGGCCGTCGTCCACGAGCTTCTGGAACTGAGCCACGGTAGCGGGACGGTCGGCCGCGAACGTAACGCCGAACCACTTGCTGGGCGTGGGCTCCACTTTCAGCGTGATGGTGCCGTCATTGATCAGGTCGTTGACCACGCTGGGGATGTAGAACTCGCTCTTAAGCTCGTCGCCGTGCTCGTCCAGGAACTTGATGAATGCCTTTTCGCTGTAATCGAAATAGTCGGGGGTGAAGCCCCACATGTTCATCGACACGCTTGCGCCCTCGGGGAAGGGTGACTTCGAGCCGTCGGGCTCATCCTGAATCAGCTTGCCGTCCACGCGCTGGATGCCGTGGCACTCCTTGACACCGGTCAGGAAGCCGTTCTCGTCCACCTCGCACAGACCGCGCGACACGCCGCCGTTCTCGCTCAGGGTGTTCTCGATGTTAAAGCCTACCATGCAGTATGCGTTCTTCTTGCCCTCGACGCTGCGCAGGAAATCGCCGAGCACCTGGAACGACTCGGCTCCATAGTAGTCGTCGGCGTTGATCACTCCGAACGGCTCCTTGATCACGTCCTTACCCATCAGCACGGCGTGGTTGGTGCCCCACGGCTTCTGACGCTCGGGATTCGGCTTGCGGCCCTCGGGCAGCTTGTCGATGGACTGGAATACGACCTCCACGGGCACGTGGCCCTCATATTTGCTCAATACCTTGTCGCGGAACTCCTGCTCGAAGTCCTTGCGGATCACGAACACGATCTTGCCGAATCCGGCGCGCAGCGCGTCGTATACGGAATAGTCCATGATGGTCTCGCCGTTGGGGCCCAGACCGTCAAGTTGTTTCAGACCGCCGTAACGCGATCCCATACCTGCAGCAAGAATGAATAGTGTAGGTTTCATTGGTCTTTTAGTTTTTTATAGGTTTGTGTATATTGGTTCTACGTTTTGTTTGTTATAGCCTTATTGTATGTTATAGCCTTATTGAGTGCGTTTGCGGCGTATCAGCGCCACGATGAGGAGGAAGAAGTCGAACATCACTATCTTGGGGTTGCAGTTGCGCGTTATCTCGTTTCGCGCGCGGTCGCATTCGCTTATCATTTCCTCCACGTTCCCGGCATGGATGAAAGGGGCGAAATTGCGCGAGAAGGCCTCGTCCTGCGCCTCCAGCCGGTTCAGCTTCGGGATGCGCATGTTGTATATGAAGTTCTCGCGGATCATGGCCGTCATGTAGGTGAAGAAACGGGTCAGCTTCTCGCGCCCCCAGGTGGCCACGCTTTCCGACAGGCGTTTGATGTTGCCTATCTTGCGCTGGTAGGCGTCGCGCATCAGTGTCTGGAACACCTGACGGAACTCGGCGGTCTCCTCCTGGTCGGTGGCGGGTTCGGACGTTACGGCGTTGGCGCGCACCTCGATGCGCTGCGTGCGGCTCAGGATGGTGGGCAGCACTTCCAGGTCGTTGTTGCTCACCAACAGGAAGCAGATGCCGTTGGACGGTTCCTCTATCACCTTCAGCAGCTTGTTGGCGGCCTCGGGACGCAGACGTTCCGGCAGCCATATCACGAAGAATTTCAGCGATGTGGTGTACGAGGGGAAGGCGGCGAAGCGTATTATGTCCTGGGCCTCCTCCACATGGATGGCCGGCTGCGAATTGCCGGCGTCTATCAGTTCCAGCCAGTTGCGCGGCGTCATCAGCGGGTGCTCCGTAAGCATTCTGACCCACAGGTCGTGCCGGTCGTCGGAAGTGAGGATATGCTTTGCGGCGCTTTTGACTATGGGGAAGGAGAAGTGAACGTCGGGATGGTCGATGTCGGCATGAAGGCGGCAGTTGCGGCAATGTCCGCAAGGCTCGCCGTCGTGCTGATTCTCGCAGTGGGCGTATGCCATGAACGCGCGGGCCAGCAGCATCTTGCCCAGGCCCGACGGTCCGGTCAGCATCAGTGCGTGAGGCAGCTTGCCGCTGTCCACGGTCATGCGGAGACGGCGTTTGGCCTCCTCCTGACCCTTGACGTCACTGAATCGCACTGTTTCCATTCCTTATATTATATTGTCTCGTTACAATGACGGCACGTTTCTGTTGTGTTGGTCGAATATGCGGCGCGCGTTGCGGTCGAACAGCTCCCAGTGCGCTTTCTGCGCGGCCGGTATGCGGTCGGCCATACGCGAGGGCACCACCTTGAAGTTGCCGCGCGGCCCGTGGGGCTTCTGCGAGAAGAAAGTGTCGTACGCGGCCCTCACGAAGCGCGCCTTGCCGTCGGCACCGCGCTCTATGCGCGCCTTGACCAGCGCGCCGCCTCGCGTGTCGGCCGTCTTCATGTTCGATATCAGGTTGCCTAACGAATACACCACGAGTACGTCCTTGTCCTCGGCCTCGTTGCGCACCACTTCCATAGGCTGTATCACGTGCGGGTGGCCGCCGATGACCATGTCCACGCCCTGGTCCACCAGGAACCGCGCCAGGTCCTTCTGCGCCTGTCCGGGCAGAAGCACATACTCCACGCCCCAGTGCACGGCCACTACCAGAATCTCAGCGCCGGCCTCGCGGGTGGCCTTGATTTCGCGCGCCATGCGGTCGCGGTCTATCATCGACACCTCGATGCCGTCGCGCGGCTCGATGCCGTTGGTGCCGTATGTATAATTAAGGAATCCTACCTTGATTCCCTTGATGTCCCTGATGAACGGTACGCGCTGCGTGCGCTGCAGCGAGTCGGCGTAAGTACCCACATGGTCCACTCCGAGACGGTCCAGGGCCTTGATGGTGGCGCGGGCCCCCTTGTCGCCACGGTCCAGACAGTGGTTGTTGGCCGTCAGGAACATGTCGAATCCGGCGTCCTTCAGGGCCTGTGCGTAATTGTCGGGAGCGGAGAAGCAGGGATAGCCCGAATAGTCGGGACCGCCGCCCAGGGGCACCTCCAGGTTGCACACGGCGTAATCGGCGGCGGTGATGTCGGGAGCTATCAGCGAGTAGCATTCGTTCCAGTCATAGCCTTTGCCGCCGCCCAGCTCTCGCGCGCGGTCCAGCTGCGCCTGATGCTGCATGGCGTCGCCCACAAACAGCAGGTCGGCGCCCGCAGGGGCTCCGATGCTGTCCGCGCCCGTGATGAACGAGAGCAGACTGAACGCCAATATTCCTAATAGGTTCATTCCAACACTTGAGATGAGAACGTGAACAGAATCTGCGCGTGCTCCATGTCGAGTTCCACCATTGTGGGAGTGGCCAGATACGGTGCCACACGAGTCACGTAGGTGGTCTGCTGTCCGTAGTAGTTGTTGGTGGTTTCTGTGGTGACGGCTATAGGCTGCAGGCAGAACACCTCATCGTCGGAGAAATTGGCCGGATCCTTGCGGTATTCATCCAGTTTCTTCAGCAGGTATTCGCGCATGGAGCTGAAGGTATATATCTTGTTCTCCGAATCGTACGTGCAGTAGAACGAGGTGACGTTGTCGGGAATCTTGTTCTCGCGGAAGAATTCCTCGCGCTGGTCCAGGGTGGTCATCAGCAGATTGGCGGGTGGCATCATTCCGTAGTCGTTCTTGACTGAGACGGCGGGAATCTTAAGCACCAGCGACGAAATCACCGACAGCTCGGTATCGGCCTCCATGTAACGGTCCAGCAGCTGGCGCACCGGGAAGCGGAACGTGGTGACGTATCCGCCGGGCGATGTGACGAGGCTTTTGCCCTCCTCGGCCAGCTTCTGCAGCTGTGCCGAGGGGCTGTAGTTGATGTTGTTGGACGACAGCACCTCGGGTGCCGACGCCAGCAGGCAGACGGAGTCGCGCCTTATGACGTCGCGGTATTCCACCTTGGCCGAGTCTACCGTTACGGCCTCGCGTTCCTTGCGGTGCCAGTACAGATAGGAGCGCACGCTGGCTATGTTTGCCACGCATCCGTTGCCGAAATTCTGCTCCACATAGATGCCCTGGAACCACTGGTTGAACGTGGCCGGCCATTCGAAGATGGGGTCGTTGTCGCGGTATTTACGGAACAGTTCGCGGCCGAACTCGAGGGGCAGCTGCATGGGGATGTTGACGTAAACCGACTGTGCGAAGATGGTGTCGTTCTTCGATATGTTGCTGACGGTGTAGCTCTTGGTGGCGAACGGCGCCGACGGGTCGTAGTAACCGGTTGGGTCGAACCTGGAGTCGATGTCCTTGGGCAGGGCCTTGTTGAGGCGGTACACGCGCAGCTGCTGCGGGGCGAGCGAGTCGCCGGTAAGAGCGCCACGGGGTATGGACATGACCATGCGTATGGAGTCCACGTCCGATTCCGGAATGGAGTCGGGTATGTTCATCTTGGTGGAGCTCATCATCTGGGTGACGAAGCTGCACTTCAGATTGCCGTACTCGGGGATGGTAAGGTTGCCTAACAGCTTGGTGGTGGTGCGGGAGTCGAAGTCGTTGATCCACTCCGCCTTGCCCCTGAGGTCGGTCTCGATGGAATCGACGGTGATGGTCACTTCGCCCGGGGCGAGCGAGCCGCCGATTGTCGACGTGTCGTCCTGACAGGCGATGAACCCAAGCGCCATGCAGCATGTCAATGCCAGTCCGGTCAGTTTCAGCCTCATGTTCCTGAATGTGTTGTTGGTAGGGCGCGTCACGCCCGGGTTATTATTCAAAATTAAATTATGTGCCTTACGCCTTGCGTAGCGGCACGCTCTTGTAGAATTCGTTGAGTTCCTTGCCGTGTGCGGTCTCGCCGTCGATCTGAATCCAGGGCACTTTGGCGGCCTCGGCGAATTCCACCAGCTCGGGATCCGGCTCGATGCCACGGAACACCAGGCCGTCCGACCAGTTGATGGCCATCTTGTGCAGCGTCGTGCGGTTCAGCTCCATTTCGGCGAAGGGCTTGAGGTCGGTCTTGCGCACGCCCTCGGCCTTCAGCTTCTCGAAGAAGTCGGGGTCGAGCGGGGCTATCTCGGTCTCGGGTCCTACGGTGTATATCACCTTGGTGTGGTGGAATGACGGGCCGTCGTTGAACAGGCGCTTCAGATACAGAGGCACCAGGGTGGACATCCATCCGGTGACGTGCACCACATCGGGATCCCACTGCAGTTTCTTGGCCGTGGTCATGGTGCCGTGGGCGTAGAATATCATCCGCTCGTCGTTGTCCGTGCGGTTTGAGCCGAAGGGGTCGGCGTCGCTGTCCTGTTTCTGGAAATAATCGTCGCTGTCGATGAAATAGACCTGGATTCGCGAGGGCTGCATCGAGGCCACCTTTACGATCAGGGGATGGTCGTTGTCGCGGATGGGTATGTTGACGCCGCTGAGACGAATCACCTCGTGCAGCTGGTTGCGTCGCTCGTTGATGGTGCCGAAATCGGGCATGAAGGTGCGCACTTCGTACTTAAGCTCCTGCATTTCCTGAGGTAATTCGCGGTCCAGTCGTGCGTTTTCACTGTGATGGAGATAGGGGGCTATCTCCTGGGATACATATATGATCCTGTTGTCTGCCATTCTTGTGTCTGCTATGTCTCTCGTATGGGCAAGGTAGGCGGCGCTTGCCCGCGGAGCCGTACCTTATCGCTATAATATTATATATAATGACTGCAAAGTTAATAAAAATTTTCGAGTTTGCCGAGAATTTAGTAA
This sequence comes from uncultured Porphyromonadaceae bacterium, assembly GCA_905198125.1. Lineage (GTDB taxonomy): Bacteria > Bacteroidota > Bacteroidia > Bacteroidales > Muribaculaceae > Lepagella. Next base: position 26,422 of record CAJKBH010000006.1, on the reverse strand, counting down.
TTTTGCGCACAAAAACCAAGCAAAGCGATGCTGATAATCAAAGAGGCAGGGGAACTGGAGCAATATGTTGCCCGTGCCAAGAATAATGGCCGGAGCATAGGATTTGTGCCGACCATGGGAGCCTTGCACCGGGGACACCTGTCGCTGGTGGAGCGCTGTGTGAAAGAAAACGACGAAAGCGTGGTGAGCGTGTTCGTGAATCCCACGCAATTCAATAATGCGAATGACCTGGCCACCTATCCGCGCACGGAGGAGGAGGACGCCCGTCTGCTGGCCGAGGCCGGCGTGTCGGTGGTGTTCATGCCGAGCGTGGAGGCCGTCTATCCCGACGGCACGGAGCGCGACCATGAGTTTGACCTTGGCGCCGCCGCGGAGGTGATGGAGGGGAAGTACCGTCCCGGACACTTCCAGGGCGTGGCGCAGGTGGTGAGCCGCCTGTTCCTGCTGGTGCGTCCCGACCGCGCGTATTTCGGTGAGAAGGATTTCCAGCAGATAGCCGTGATACGCAACATGGTAAAGAGCGAGGGAATCGATGTCGAGATCGTGGCCTGTCCCATCAAGCGCGCAGACGACGGTCTGGCGCTGTCCAGCCGCAACGCCCTGCTGACGCCCGAGCAGCGCAAGGTGGCGCCCGAGATACACGCCGCGCTGATGGAGTCGAAGGCCTACATGCTGGACCATTCGCTGCAGGCCACGCACGACACCGTGGTGGACCGCCTCAACGCCGTACCCGGAATGCGTGTGGAATACTTCGAGATCGTGGACGCCGAGACCATGCAGCCCATCGACGACTGGGCCGAGGCCCGCTGGATAGTGGGTTGCATCACAGTCTATTGCGGCGCGGTGCGTCTCATCGACAATATCACATATAAGAACGAATCAGGCGTCTGAATCCAGAGTGCCGAACAGCTGAATGCAACCATGCAGATAGAAATGCTGAAATCCAAGATCCACCGCGTCACGGTGACGGAGGCGGATCTGAACTACATCGGGAGTATCACGGTTGACGCCGCGTTGCTGCGCGCCGCCAACATCCTGCCCGGCGAGCGAGTGTTCATCGTCAACAACAACAACGGCGAGCGCTTCGACACATACACCATCGCCGGCGAGGAGAACAGCGGCATAGTGTGCCTGAACGGCGCCGCCGCACGTCGCGCGCAGCCCGGCGACATAGTCATCATCATGGCTTACGCCCGCATGACGCCCGAGGAGGCCGCCGACTGGAAGCCCACGGTGATTTTCCCGGATACGGCCACCAACAGGCTGAAGGCGTAGTTTAGAAAGTTGAAAAAGTTTAGAAAGTTAAGAGGTTAGTTTAAACCAGGGGTTAAGGTTAAGATAGAAAATGTTCAATACACTGTCCGAGCGTCTTGAACGCTCATTCAAGATACTTAAGGGAGAAGGAAGAATCACGGAGATCAACATCGCCGAGACGCTGAAGGATGTGCGTCGGGCGCTGTTGGATGCCGATGTCAACTATAAGGTGGCCAAGACCTTCACCGACACCGTGAAGCAGAAGGCCCTGGGCCAGAACGTGATCAACGCGCTGAAGCCCAAGGAACTGATGGTGAAGATAGTTCACGACGAGCTTGCCGCCCTGATGGGTGGCGACGCCGCGCCGCTGAACATCGAGGGCAAGCCGGCCGTGATACTGATGGCCGGTCTGCAGGGTGCCGGTAAGACCACGTTCGCCGGCAAGCTGGCCAAGAAGCTGAAGAACACGCGCGCCAAGCATCCGCTGCTGGTGGGTGCCGACGTCTACCGTCCCGCCGCCCGCGAGCAGCTGCGCGTCCTGGCCGAGTCCATCGGCGTGCCTGTGTTTACCGACGAGGAAAGCAAGGATCCCGTAAAGATAGCCAAGGATGCCATCGAATTCGCCCGCAAGAACCAGTACGACCTGGTGATTGTCGATACGGCCGGCCGTCTGGCCGTGGACGAGGAGATGATGAACGAGATCTCCAACCTGAAGAACGCGCTGCAGCCGCAGGAGACACTGTTCGTGGTGGACTCCATGACAGGTCAGGACGCCGTGAACACGGCCAAGGCATTCAACGACCGCATCGACTTCGACGGCGTGGTGCTCACCAAGCTGGACGGCGATACCCGTGGCGGTGCCGCCCTCTCCATCCGCGCCGTGGTGGCAAAGCCCATCAAGTATGTGGGTACGGGCGAGAAACTGGAGGACATCCAGGAGTTCAACCCCGAGGGTATGGCGTCGCGAATCCTCGGCATGGGCGACATCGTGGAGCTGGCCAAGCGCGCGCAGGAGGTGTACGACCAGAAGGAGGCCGAGCGCCTGCAGGAGAAGCTGCGTAAGAACAAGTTCGATTTCAACGATTTCATACGCCAGATTCATCAGATCAAGAAGATGGGTAACATCAAGGACCTGGCGGCCATGATTCCCGGTGTGGGCAAAGCCATCAAGGACATAGACATAGACGACAACGCATTCAAGGGCATCGAGGCCATCATCGGTTCGATGACACCCTACGAGCGCGAGAATCCCGAGGTGATCAAGGGTACGCGCCGCCAGCGCATAGCCCGTGGTTCGGGCACATCGCTCCAGGAGGTGAACCGTCTGCTGAAGCAGTTCGAGGAGATGCGCAAGATGATGCACCTGGCATCAAGTATTAAGAATCCCGCCCAGATGATGAAACGCATGAAGGCGGCACAAGGAGGAATGAGAAGATGATACAGACCAACAATCTGTGCATGCAGTTCGGGAAGCGCGTCCTGTTCCAGGACGTGAACCTGACCTTTAACCGTGGCAACTGCTACGGTATAATCGGAGCCAACGGCGCCGGCAAGTCTACGCTGATGAAGATATTGTCGGGCGAGCTCCAGCCCACCATGGGCAGTGTGACGTTCGGCCCGGGCGAGCGCCTGTCGGTGCTGAGCCAGGACCACTTCGAGTTTGACGAGTGCACGGTCATCGATACCGTGATGCGCGGCCACACCGTGCTGTACCAGATCATGACCGAGAAGGATGCCCTCTACGCAAAACCCGATTTCAGCGACGAGGACGGCATCAAGGCCGCCGAGCTTGAGGAAAAGTTCGCCGAGCTTGAGGGGTGGAACGCCGAGAGCGACGCCGCCGCACTGCTGTCGGGCCTCGGCATCAAGGAGGACCGCCACTATATGCTGATGAAGGACATGAGCGCCAACGAGAAGGTGCGCGTGCTCCTGGCCAAGGCGCTGTTCGGCAACCCCGACAACCTGCTGCTGGACGAGCCTACCAACGACCTGGACCTCGAGACCGTGGCATGGCTGGAGAACTGGCTGGCCAACTTCGAGAACACCGTGCTCGTGGTGAGCCATGACCGACACTTCCTCAACGCCATCAGCACCCACACTCTCGACATAGACTATAACAAGATATCCCTCTTTGCCGGCAACTACGATTTCTGGTACCAGTCGTCGCAGTTGGCCCTGCGTCAGCAGCAGGCTGCCAACAAGAAGGCCGAGGAGAAACGCAAGGAGTTGCTGGAATTCATACGCCGCTTCAGCGCGAACGTGGCCAAGTCCAAGCAGACCACCAGCCGCAAGAAGATGCTGGAGAAGCTGAATGTGGAGGAGATACAGCCGTCGTCGCGCCGCTATCCCGGCATCATCTTCACCCCCTGCCGCGAGGTAGGCAACAAGATTTTGGAGGTTAAGGGCCTGAAGGCCAGCGTGGACGGCGAGGTGCTGTTCGACGATGTCAACTTCCAGATAGAGAAGGGCGACAAGGTGGCCTTCCTGAGCCGCGACCCGCGTGCCATGACCGCACTGTTCGAGATAATCAACGGCAAGCGTCAGGCCGATGCCGGCACATATGACTGGGGACAGACCATCACGAGCGCGTATCTGCCGCTCGACAACTCGGCGTTCTTCCAGACCGACCTGAACTTGGTGGACTGGCTGTGCCAGTATTCGTCCGACAGCTCGGAGATATATCTGAAAGGCTTCCTCGGCAAGATGCTGTTCAGCGGCGAGGAGGTGCTGAAGAAGGCGTCGGTGCTGTCCGGAGGCGAGAAGATACGCTGCATGATAGCGCGCATGATGCTGACGGACGCCAACACCTTAGTGCTTGATTCGCCCACCAACCATCTGGACCTGGAGTCGATTCAGGCGTTCAACAACACGCTGCAGAACTTCAAGGGCGTCATCCTGATGGCCAGCCACGACCACGAGTTCATCCAGACCGTCTGCAACCGCATCATCGAGCTGACGCCTCACGGCATCATCGACAAGATGATGGACTACGACGACTACGTGGAGGACGAGAAGGTAGCCGCCGCCCGCGAACGCCTCTACAATTAATTTTGAATTTTGACCATTTATTCAACATTCAAAATTAAATAACCAAACTAAAACTTTCGTTACGCATTGAATATTAAATAATGTTAATGCGTGTACCAAATTGGTTTCCATTTGTTATCTTTGTACGTAAAAATAAGATAGATTATGGAAATAATTAGTGCAAGAGAATTTAGAGCGAATCAGACAGCTGTATTGACAAAAGCCAAAAAAGGAGAATCTGTATTGTTGTCTTCACGTATAGGTATGTTTAAGATAATGCCAGTGACGGAAGAAGATACGCTAACTACTCGTATATGCGAAGGTTTAAGGGAGGTAAAAATGATTAGGGAAGGGAAACTTAAGGCAAAATCAGCAAAAGATTTCCTAAATGAGCTTTAAGATACATACTACTCCACGATTTGAGAGATCTGCTAAGGCTCTTAGCAAGCGGCATAGATCTTTGAAATCAGACCTCGGTTCATTAGTAGATTCCTTGGAGGCTAATCCATTCCAGGGAGATGAGTTGAGTCCCGGGATTCGCAAGATAAGAATGGCAATCGCTTCTAAAGGAAGAGGTAAATCGGGCGGTGCAAGGGTGATAACTTATAATGTTATTGTTACCGAAGATGCCGGAGAAGTTTTCTTGTTGGAAATTTACGACAAGTCTGATTACTCAACGGTAGATGTGGAATTGATTAAGGCCATGGTAAATGATCTTGAATCGGACATATAATTTATAATTGCTGATAGACATGAAGCATACGGTTATGTTCCGGCTGAAAGGCACGGACGCGGAGCGAAAGGAGCTGGCGGACAAGTTCGCCGAGGCGCTGATGAAGCTGCCGGAGATTATTCCGGAGTTAAAATCGATGGAAACGGGGCTGAACGTCAACCCTGCGGAGACTTTTGACGTTATTCTTACAGCCGAGGCAGACTCGCTGGAGGATATCGCCGCTTACAGCGTCCATCCCGCCCACGTGGCGTGTGTGGACATAATACGCGGTCACATCGATTGCCGTGCATGCGTGGACTACCCGGGCTGACCGGTCCGACGCTATGGACCGGATTGATAGGCTCCACTGTATGAATTGATTGCTATGAAGAAATTACAATTACTGGGGCTCTTGCTGAGCCCCGTTTTGTTTGTCGCCTGCGACAAGGACGACAACAATAAGGACGTGGATCTTGACCAGATCCAGTCTAAGACGTACACCGGCCTCAATGTGCTGGACCTGGAATACAACGACTCGGGACTGGCCGGCAAATCGGTGGACGTGGCTCCGGCATCGGGCCGCAACGTCAGCATGTCGTTCTATTCCAAGGTGAATCTCGGCACGCTCAACGCCGCGTTCAAGGACCTGCCCGAGCTGGACGGTCCCGGCGTGCTGCCCGGTACTCCGAAGCTGGACATCACGGTGCCCGTGACCCGCGACGGCAACGACTGGGATTTCGACTACACGGGCGAGACCGACTTCGTGACCTACCGCCTGGAGGGAGACTTCGACAACAACAAGTTCGAGGGCGAGTTTGAGGATGTGCGTCTCAAGAACCAGACATTTGCCGGAGGCGCGTGGAAACCTGTGGCCGTTCCGGCTAACCCTCTGGCCGATAGCCAGCCGTTCCATATAGTGTGGGAGACCAAGCTGCCCATCCAGCTGCCGGGCACCCAGTATGGCATTCAGGATGTGCTGCGGATTTTAGTCAACACTCCGTTCATACCTGTATATAACGGTACGGCCGAGATGTCGCTGACACAGGTAATAGCCAACGGTCTGCGCACCGTGGGAATGGCCGGCGACGGCTGTATGCCCGTCACGTATCTGCAGACGGCCAACGGGGCCTCGCAGTTCATCACCGCGCCCAGATGCACGTTCACGTACGTGCCTCTCAGCGACAATGCCATCAGGCTGTACGCCAATCCCACCGATATACTGAGCCTTGTGCTGCTGAACAACACCAACCGCGACCCGAATATACCCGACAATCCGTTCGGCAAGGCGAGCCGTGCCGAAGAAGGCACCCTGCTTCAGTTGCTGGAAGGTATCGTGAAGAATATGTCGCCGATGCTGGCCGAGGGATTGCCGATGGCGTGCGTGCGTCAGGGCGACGGTATGCAGCTGTATCTCGGCAGCGAGGTCCTGGTGCCGCTGCTGAAGCAGGTAATCGTGCCGGTGCTTTCCAATCCCGCCATGCGCGGCATCGTAGCCGACTTAGTGCAGCACAACACCTCCCTTAGCCAGTACGCCACAGCCATCATGGCGCTCTACGACGCGCTGCCCCAGCTGCTCGACCAAACCACGAAGATAGAACTGGGCCTCAATTTCACCAAGGCCCAGTAAAGTGTTCCATTAAAGGAGATTGAAAAAATCAGTCCTCGAGTTCCATCAGCTCGAGGAGGCGGAATTCGGAGCTGTCCGTTTCGTCGATGATCTGCTGGATGCGGACACCGGCTGCGGACAGCTCCTCGTGTGTCAGCGTGCCAGAGTTCATGGACGCCTCTAATTCGGCGCGCTCGGCGCCCAGCTGCTCCAGGCGTGTCTGCAGCTGTTCGTATTCGCGCCGCTCCTTGAACGACATCTTGCGTTTCTGTTCGGTGCGGGGGCGGTTCTGCTTCTGCGCCTTCTTTGCGGGGTCGGCGGCTGCAGCCTCGCTGCGCTTGGCGGCGCGTTCCTGCGCCACGCAATGACGATAAGTGGAATAGTCGCCGGGAAAGTCCTTAATCTCGCCGTCGCCCTTGAACACGAACAGATGCTGGGCCACACGGTCCAGAAAGTATCGGTCGTGGCTCACCACGATGACGCATCCCTTGAAGTTCGCCAAGTAATCTTCCAGCACGGCCAGCGTCATGATGTCCAGGTCGTTGGTCGGCTCGTCAAGTACCAGGAAGTTGGGCTCCTGCATCAGCACGGTGGCCAGGTAGAGACGGCGCCGCTCGCCGCCGCTGAGCTTGTGGATGAATTTCTGCTGGTCCTTGGGCGTGAACAGGAAGCGGGTCAGAAACTGCTGGGCCGTCAGCGTGGTCTTGTCGTCGATGCGGACGCGGTCGGTGATGGTGCGCACGGCGTCTATCACCTTGGCGTTCTCGTCGAAGCCGGTGATTCCCTCCTGGCTGTAATAGCCCCATTTCACGGTCTGGCCCGTGTCGATGCTGCCCGAATCGGGCTGCAGGCGGTTCAGCAGAATCTTGATGAACGTGGACTTGCCCACGCCGTTGGGCCCGACGACGCCCACCTTCTCGTAGCGGGCGAAGGTATAGCTCCAGTCCCGCAGTATCACTTTGTCGCCGAAAGACTTGCATACGTTCTTGGCCTCGAATATCTTGGAGCCGATGTAGCCGGCCTTCACGTCCAGGCGCACGTCCTTCTCCGGCCCGGCCGAATGGCTGCGGGCCTCCAGGTCGTAGAAGTTGTCGATGCGGTATTTGGCTTTCGAACCACGGGCCTGCGGCTGGCGGCGCATCCATTCCAGCTCGCCGCGCAGCAGGTTGCGCACGCGCCCCAACTCCGCCTCGCGGTTCTCCATCCGCTCGGTGCGCTTCTGTATGTAGTAGTCGTAGTTGCCGTCGTAGCTGTACAGGGTCTCGCCCTCGATCTCGATGATGCGGTTGCACACGCGGTCCAGGGTCCAGCGGTCGTGCGTCACCATCAGCAGCGTCACCTTGCGGCGCTGCAGATAGTCCTCCAGCCATTCCACAATCTCGATGTCAAGGTGGTTGGTGGGCTCGTCCAGGATAATCATGTCCGGTTCGGTCAGCAGCACCTTGGCCAGCGCCACGCGCTTGGCCAGGCCGCCCGAGAGCTTGCAGACGGGCAGCGTCATGTCGTCGATGCCGAACTGGCCCAGCATCTGGCGCGCCATGTCGCGACCATTCCATTCGCCGGGCGTCAGGCCGGCGGGACAGTCAGGAGTGGCGTAGTCCACGGCGTTCAGTTCCGAGTCGAGGGGAGGCTGCTGTTCCAGATAGCCCACGCGGATGCCGTTGCGCCATATCACCGAGCCGGAGTCGGGCGATTCGCGCCCTGTAAGGATGTCCAGGAAGGTGGATTTGCCCGTGCCGTTGCGTGCCACAAGTCCCACTTTCTCGCCCTGGTCTATGCCGAAGCTAATGTCGCCGAACAGCACCCTGTCGCCGTAACTCTTGGTCAGCCCCTCCACCTGCAGATAACATACGCCCATCTTCTTTCCTTTGTCTTAGTCCATTTATATAAACACGAATTTCCTCCGAAAATTATTTAATCACAGCCGGTGAAGGGAATAGGCGGCTACGGTTTCGGCCAGGGCGTTCATCTGCAGGCAGGTGGCGCGGTCAAGAGCTATGGAGGCGGTGCGGTGCCCGGTAGGGGCTATTATCAGCAGGCGTCCTTCCGAGCAGAGGGTGTGTAACATTCCCTTCGGGGTATAGTTGGTGCCGAAGCCGTTGTCGGTGATGAGGATGATGCGGCCGCCTGCGTTGCAGACCCAGTTCTCTACCTTCTTTTCGGCTGGAGAAATGAATGGCGACACAAGGACTCCGCCGTTCTGGACGGTGCGCATCCAGATGCGCTTGCGGCGTATCAGTTCTTCGGGGGTATATTTGCGGCTGACCTTCACGGCTTCGATGTCGGGATCTTCGAGGAGGTGGATATTGCCGTAGGCTTCGTAGCGGGTGCCGTCGGGACCGGCCATGAGGGTGCGGTGGAAGAAGTCGGGATGATTGATGCGTTCCAGACGGCGTCGCGGGTTGTCGCTGACATAGGCGAGCATCCGCTGCAGTTGCCCTTCTTTCAGCAGGATACGGTCGTGGTACCCTTCCTCGAAGATTGAGACTAATGGCGCTTCCCGATCAGTCTGTTTTGTGGAGCAGTGGTAACGGCGGGTGCACTCGTTCTTGAGCTTAAGGATGATATCGCCGAGGTGGATGTCAGTGGCTTCGGTGACAAAGAGGACGAAATGGATATGCTCGGGCATGATGACGCGCCTCAGGATCTGAGTGAACGGGAATGCGCTCTTTAGCCCGGAGATGCAGGAGGCGATTATTTCGCCGGTAGGAGTCAGGACAGTGCGCGGCTTCCAGTCGTGGTTCCCCGGAATGCCGGCGAGAGTGGAGAAGGGGAGTATGCCTGGCGCCCGGTTGATGGTTATCATGTAGATGCAGCGGGAGCGGTAGTCGTGCCAAGGGGCGCGGCGGCAGCCGTTCGGGATCAGGGGCCTGTAGTAGGCTGGTGGCTCTTGCATGGACGGGTTATTCATGGGAAGAATCTATTAGGTGTTTAGATTGAGGTTAAGGGGAGAGGAGGAGTGGCGGACGACGGGCAAAGGCTTTGCCTTTGAACTGAACGGCTCCGCGCTTCGGCTGGCGGCCGCGCACCGGCCATCGGCCAGTACCTTCTTAGGCCTTTGGCCTTGGCTCTGCGCTTCTGCAGGGTGGCCTCGGCTGTCTCGGCTTTGCAGGTCGCGGAGCTCGTTCTGTTCCGGCGCGAAGCGCTGGCTGTGCAGGCTGTCAGGCTGTAGATGCGGCCAGCGGCTGGGCTAAAGGGAGGCGGGGAGGGGCTGGAGGGCGCCGGTGAGGGAGTCCATGATGTAGCCGGCCACGCGGACGTCGGCGGCCATCAGCGGGTGGTTGCGCACCAGGTCGACCGTCTCGCGCACGGCGTCGCCGGTGTCCTCGAAACCGTGAAGCCATTGGTCCAGGTCGATGCCGCAGTGGCGCATCAACGTGATGTGTTCTTCGCTTATGCCGCGCTCGCGCATCAGATTGAGCATCTTCCCGGCATTCATGCCCTGCACGCCGCAGCCGGTGTGGCCGATTATCATGATTTCGTTCACGCCTAACTCATATACGGCCACCAACAGTGAGCGCATGGTGGAGTCGAACGGATTGATGATGGTGCCTCCGGCATTCTTGATCATCTTGACATCGCCGTTGCGGATGCCCAGCGCCGCCGGAAGCAGCTCGACCAGGCGCGTGTCCATGCACGTCACTATCGCTATCTTCTTGTCCGGATATTTCGACGTCTCGTAACGTGTATATTCCTTGCGCTCCACAAACTCCCGGTTGTATCTCAAAATATCTTCTATCATGGCATTAGCTTTTTGATTTTGTTCTGATTCCTTCCACAAAGTTAATAAATTCCGACATAAAAACATATAAATGTGCGGTTTTTGGAACGGGAGTTGCATATTAAGGGGAAATGTTGTAACTTTGTGGCTGGATTCGGAAAGACCTGGTGATGGCGCGACGTGAAGCTATGGCAGTAACGTAACGCCGGGCGTAGGTCGGGACGGGTCCGGTGGACAAATTTGGCTGCTTGCAACCACCGTGTAAAAAATGCTAAAACTGCAATACCTCGGGGTGACGACTGACTGCGCGCCCGGGGCATGACAGTAAGACATCTGCACGGCGACTGCATCTGACAGCCGCCTAAATTTTTATTATATGAAGCAGACTGAAAAATCTCCCGTACTGACTAACGGGAACTACCTATTTACATCGGAATCGGTGTCGGAAGGACACCCGGACAAGGTTGCCGACCAGATCAGCGACGCGCTGTTAGACGAATTCCTGGCGCGCGACCCGGAGAGCCATGTGGCTCTGGAAACCCTCGTGACCACGGGGCAGGTGGTGGTGTCGGGCGAGGTTGACTCGCAGGCATACATCGACGTGCCGGTGGTGGTGCGCGACGTGATACGCAAGATCGGCTACAATCGCGGTGCCTATCGCTTTGACTGCGACAGCTGCGGTATCTTCACCGCCATCCACGGCCAGAGCGAGGACATCGACCGCGGCGTGGACGCCGGCAAGGTGGCCGAACTGAACGCGCTGTCGGACAACGACGAGGCCGAACTGCAGGGTGCCGGCGACCAGGGCATGATGTTCGGTTACGCAGTGGACGAGACCGACGAGCTGATACCCCTTACGCTCGACATGTCGCACAAATTAGTGAAGGAACTGGCCGAGATACGCCGCGAGGGGAAGGATATGACCTATTACCGCAAGGGTAAGCAGGTGAGCTATCTGCGTCCCGACTCCAAGAGTCAGGTGACGATAGAATATGACAGCAACCGCAAGCCGGTGCATATAGACACCATCGTGGTGTCGACCCAGCACGATGAGTTCGTGGAGGCGCTGGAGGATACCGCCGAGGCCCGCAACAAGGCCGACCGCGCCATCCTGGACACCATTGCCGACGACGTGCGCAAGGTGCTGATACCGCGTGTGCTTGAGCAGTATCCCGAAGCCGTGCAGAAGATGTACGACAGCCGTACCAAGGTGTATGTGAATCCGACGGGTAAATTCGTGATCGGAGGGCCTCACGGCGACACGGGCGTGACGGGCCGCAAGATCATCGTTGACACCTACGGCGGCCGCGGCTATCACGGCGGCGGCGCTTTCTCGGGCAAGGATCCGTCGAAGGTGGACCGCTCGGCGGCATACGCGGCGCGTCACATCGCGAAGAACCTGGTGGCTGCGGGAGTAGCAGGAGAGGTGACGGTGCAGGTGTCGTACGCCATCGGCCGTGCGCATCCCATCAACCTGTATATCAACACCCACGGTACCGCCAAGGTGAACATGAGCGACCCGGAGATAGCCGTGAAGGTGAGCGAGCTGTTCGACATGCGTCCGCGCAGCATCGAGAAGCGCTTCGGACTGCGCAACCCGATCTACCGCGCCACCGCGGCCTACGGCCATGTGGGCCGCAAGCCCGCCGACACCACCTTCGTGTCCGCCATACAGCGCGACAAGGTGGAGCGCGACGTGCGCCAGTTTGCGTGGGAGGAGCTGGACATGGTCCCTGTCATCCGCGAGGCATTCGGCATAAAAGACTGACGAAAAGTAGCGAAAAACGGCGTAATTACGGTGTGAATTTGCTAAATACGCCAAAAAGTATTACCTTTGCGCGTTTAATGGCCCCGTGGGGCTGTTAGACGCGTATGTTTTCCGCAACCGCACACACACTGACCGGCCCCGGACCGGCCTCTTGCGGACCGGTTCATTTTGCATAACAACTTAGTAACAAAATACAGAGCTACATAAATGGCAACATTAGAGAAAATCAGATCCAAATCGGTATTTCTGATCGTGGTGATAGGCTTGGCATTGCTTGCCTTCATCGTGGGGGACGCCCTCACAAACAGTCGTAATATATTCGGCGACCAGACCACGGTTGCCAAGGTAGGGTCGACCAAGATCGACTATACGGAATATCAGCGCAAGCGTGAAGAACTGAACAACCAGTACGAGGAGGCGCGCCGCCGCAATCCCCAGCAGTTCGCCAACTTCGACACCCAGCAGTTAGGCGAGATGGCTCTCGAGCAGCTGATACAGCAGACTGTGATAGACAATGCCGCCAAGAAGGCCGGCGTGAAGTCGAGCGCCAACCTGCTGCGTTACTATATGCTGGAAAACATGGGCAATCCGAAGGTTCAGGAGCTGATGCAGAGCCTGCAGCAGTCGGGCCTGGCAGCCCAGACGCCCGCACAGGCATACGACATTATCTTCAATCCGAAGCGCAACGGTCTGACCGAGGCTCAGGTAGAGCCGATGCAGCGCGCATGGCTCGCCGCCGAGAAGGAGACGGACCAGCAGATTGCCGAGCAGATATACCAGCGCCTGCTGGCCGGTACGGTCAAGGCGAACGACCTGGATATGAAGGCTCTCTACGACGATTATGTCAACACCAAGAGCGTGGACTACGCGTTCCTGCCCTTCGGCAACCTGAACGAGAAGGAATATCCCGTCACCGACGCAGAGCTGAAGGCCAAGTATGACGAGATCAAGGGCCGCTTCGCCGTTGACGAGGCGACCAAGGAGATAGGCTTCATCTCCGTGACCGTGACTCCGAGCGACAAGGACATCGCAGCCGCCAAGGCTCTGGCCGACCAGACCGTGGCATTCATGAACAAGAACGCCGGCCCGCTGAGCAAGGAACTGAAGAAGGATGGCGTATCGATGTCGCGCCACACTGTGCTGGCCGCCGACATTCCCGGCAACGTGCGCAGCGCCGTGACAGCCGGCGGCGATTCCGCCCGTCTGGCCTACAACAACAGCCTGGGCTTCGGCGTGGTACGCGTGCTGAGCACCAAGCAGGAGGTAGACTCCGTGCAAATCACTCTGGTACAGGCCGCCACCGAGGACTGCGGCCGCCGCGTGCTGAGCGCGCTTAACGCCGGACTTCCCGCCGACTCCATCGGCACCCAGTTCAGCCCCGACAGCGTGATGGCACAGCCCGACCAGTGGATCGCCCTCTATGACGCCGACGGCGCCACGAACGCAATCCCCGCCGAGCAGCTGGACACACTGCGTCAGGCAGCCGGCAGATATGTATCGATAGTAAGCGGCCCGCAGGGTATGGTAATCGCCAAATTAGTGAAGCAGAACGCCCCCAAGACCGTGTATGAATATGACGAGGCATCGTATGTGCTCGGTCCCAGCAACGCGACGCTGAACGACGAGCGCGGCAAGCTCGAGAAATTCCTGGCCCAGAACAACGACGCCAAGAAATTCATGGCCAACGCATCGAAGGCCGGCTTCAACGTGCAGAACTTCACCGTTACGGCTTCGCTGCCCGCAGTGCCCCGTTTCGCCGGCATGAACTCCTACTATCCCGACTCGCGTCAGGTGATGCGCTGGGTGATGATAGACGGCGAGTCAGATGCCGTAAGCCACATCTACGAATCGAAGAACCCGACGGCTCCGCTGCTGTATGCCGCAGCCGTGATAAGCGAATACGACGACTACGCACCGCTGTCGAACAAGGACATCAAGGACTATGTGACCGACCTGGTACGCTCGGAGAAGGCCGGCAAGAAGCTGGTGGACAAGTTCTCGAAGAACACGCAGAGCCTGCAGAGCGCGGCCCAGGCAATGGGCGTGCAGGTGCAGAGCAACGCACAGTTCCGTTTCGGACGTAATATGGGCGTAGGCGATCCCGAGGTTACGGGCAAGATCTACGGCACCCCCGCCAACAAGAAGGTGGTGATCACAGCAGGTCAGGACGGCGTGTACGTTTACCAGGTGATGGGACAGAACACCGAGAAGTTCCCCTTCAACGAGCAGCAGTACCAGCAGCAGTACTATCAGCTGTTGAATCCCAACATGTTCGAGCTGATCAAGGGTGACAGGAAAGTGAAGAACAACATCTACAAATTCGAGGCCGGCGACTAAGGATCGGCCCTGAATAGACGGATAGATTCGGGGTGACGACCAAGCATCGGCCCTGAATAGACGGATAGATTCGGGGTGACGACCAAGCATCGGCCCTGGATAGACGAAAAAAATTCGGGGAGGAGATAATAAAATCCTCCCCGAAATTTGTTTTTATAGTACAGAGAGGTTGCCGCACAGGCAATATGAATTATAAATTACTAATGGATATGAGAAAAACAGCACGTTATCTGATTGGCGCGGCAATGATGTCAATGGCGGTTCCGACGGCATTTTCACAGTCAGTGGGAATCAAGACGAACCTGGTGAACGATGCGTTGCTTAGCCCTAACCTCGGACTGGAGATAGGACTTGCGCCCAAATGGACACTACAGCTTGAAGGAGAATACAATGGCTGGAAAATCAAGGACAACAACTCGAATTCCGGCTATCACCACCAGTGGAAGCACTGGTTCGCCAGCATCGAGCCTCGCTACTGGTTCTGCCAGCGCTTCGCCGGCCACTTCATCTCGATCAACGCGATAGGCGGCGAATACAACTTCGGACACATCGGACTGAAGGGAAATTTCTTAGGCAGTAATTTCAACGACCTGAACACGAGCCGCTATCAGGGCTACGCCGTGGGAGCGGGCTTTAACTACGGTTACGCATGGCCTGTGGCCAAACACTGGAACATCGAGGCCGAGATAGGCATCGGCTGGTTGTGGACCCGCTATGAGAAATACCCGTGTACCGAATGCGGCACACGCGAGAAGACAGGACACCACAACTATGTGGGCCCGACCAAGTTGGCCGTGAGCGTCGAATACCTGTTCTAAGGAGAGGTGCCTGAATTATTAACACAAAAGAAGAAAGAAGATGAACAAGATAATAATGACATTGGGCTTGGCGGCGGTCACCGCGCTGGGTGCCGGAGCCATGACGTCGTCGGACTTCGGAGCATCTGACCTTCAGGTGCTCAGACCCACGGACCAGACCATGCGTGTGCAGATGACGCTGGTGCCCGATAATTTCAACGTAAAATACAACCAGGATGTGACCATCACCCCTGTGCTGAAGCAGTTGAACGGCTCGCTCGAGAAGCGTCTGCCCTCGCTTACGTTCGCCGGCCGCAACGCATACTATTACAATCTGCGTGACGGCGAGACCCCCAACCTGTACAAGCGCAGCAGCAAGACGCCCGTGAAATATCAGGAGGACTTCGCCTACGAGCCCTGGATGGAACATTCCAAACTGGACTTCGAATGCGTGACCGGATGTTGCGGCAACGAGAAGACCGAGAACGTGCCCATGGCCACCATGGACTATGCCGCTCCGCAGTATAAGCCCCAGTTCACCTACATCCGTCCTGCGGCAGTGGACTCCAAGCTGTTCAACCTGGAGGGTCAGGCATTCATCAACTTCAAGGTGAACAAGACCAACATCGAGCCTGACTATATGACCAACCCCGAGGAGCTAAAGAAGATCCTGGACACCATCGACGCCGTGCGCGACAACAAGGACGCCAAGGTGAAGCGCATCACGCTGACCGGTTATGCGTCGCCCGAGGGCTCGTATGCCGGCAACGCCCGTCTGGCACAGGGACGTACCGACGCGCTGCGCGAATATATCCGCAAGCAGTACGCATTTCCAGAGAATCTGTTCGTCACCAAATCGGTGCCCGAGGACTGGGCCGGTCTGAAAGCCGCCATCGAAAAGAGCTCGCTGGCCAACAAGGCCGAACTCATCAGCTTCATCGACTCAGACTATCCCATCGAGAAGCGTAACGACCAGCTGCGCAAACTTTTCCCCGAGACTTATCCCTACCTGTTGAAAGAGATATATCCCGGCCTGCGTCACACCGACTACGTGGTTAACTACGAGGTGCGCAAGTACACGGACATCAACGAGATTCGCGAAGTACTGAAGACGCATCCGCAGAACCTGAGCCTCAACGAATTCTTCTTAGCGGCCCAGAGCTATAAGCCCGGCTCGCCTGAATTCGACCGGGTGTTTGACGTGGCCGTCCGCATGTACCCGAAGGATCCGGTGGCCAACATCAACGCCGCCATGGCATCCATAAGCCGAGGCGACCTGACCAGCGCGCAGAACTTCCTGAACCAGGTCGGCGACAGCCCCGAGGCCAACTATGCCCGTGGCGTGCTCGCCGCAAAGCAGGAGAATTACGACAAGGCCCTGACGATGTTCAAGAAGGCCGGTACGCCCGAAGCAAAGGACGCGATAAAGCAGATAAACGAAATTCTGAACTACAAGGGTGCCGTACAGTATCTGTATAAATAAAGATTGAAAATCAAACATATTGGGGGTGTGCCGCCGACAGGAGCAGGTGCACCCCCAAAGGTGTGTACTTAAAGCGATGGAAAACGAGAAACAGCCGTTGATCGGCAAGACACTTGAGGAACTGCAGGATGTGGCCTATCGTGGCGGTATGCCTAAATTCGTGGGCAAACAGCTGTGCGAATGGCTGTATGTCAAGAAGGCGACGCGCTTCGACCAGATGGTGAACATCTCGAAGAAAAACCAGGCGTGGCTCGCCGATAACTATGAGATAGGGCGCACGGCGCCCGCCAAACACGCCAAGTCGCAGGACGGCACGGTGAAGTATCTGTTTGCCGTGGGCGAGGGGCGCAGCGTGGAGTCGGTGTATATCCCCGACAAGGAGCGCGCCACACTGTGCGTGTCGAGCCAGTCGGGCTGCAAGATGAACTGCTACTTCTGCGCCACCGGCAAGATGGGTTTCCGCAAGCAGCTCACCGCAGCCCAGATCATAAACCAGATACTGAGCATTCCGCCCGAAGGGTCGAACATGCAGCCGCTGACCAACGTGGTGTTCATGGGTATGGGCGAGCCGCTGGACAATTTCAGGGAGGTGGAGAAGGTGATACGTATCCTGACCGAGCCGTGGGGCCTGGGATGGAGCCCGAAGCGCATCACGGTGTCTACGGTGGGCAAGCTGCCAGAGCTGAAGGACCTGCTGGACCGCACCCAGGTGCATGTGGCCATCAGCGTGCATACCGCAGACACCGCCCAGCGCGAGTCGATGATGCCCGCACAGAAGGCTTTCCCCATCGCGTCGGTGATGCACCTGCTCAGCGGTTATGACTTCAGCCACCAGCGCCGCCTCAGCCTGGAATACATAATGTGGCGCGGCGTGAACGACGACATAGCGCATGCCGATATGCTCGTCAAGCTGATAGGCAAGATAGAATGCCGTGTCAACCTGATACGTTTCCATCAGGTACCGGGCGTGGACCTGAAACCCGCCAGCGAGGAACGTATGCTGATGTTCCGCAACTATCTCAACTCCAAAGGAATCACGGCCACCATCCGCGCCAGCCGCGGCGAGGACATAGCCGCCGCCTGCGGGCAGCTGAGCCGCACCGAATCGGTGTGACCGGCCGCACATTTGTAATGAACAGAACCTAAAGTGCGTTAATATATATATTGACACGCTCTAACAAGACCTGAAAACAATGTCTGAACTTCTGAAAGTGGGGATAACCCACGGCGATTATAACGGAGTGGGCTACGAAGTGGCGCTGAAAGCCATGGCCGACGAGACCGTAACCGAACTCTACACTCCGGTTTTCTACGGCATTCCGGCACTCGTGGAAAAGACCGCGGCCGATTTCGAACTGGAACTGCCCGAACTCAAGATAATAAACGATGCCTCCGAAGCCGAGGAGGGGTACCTGAATATCGTGGACTTAGGCATAAAGGAGGTGAAGCTGACGCCCGGACATCCCGACAGTCAGTCTGGCGCCGCAGCCGTGGCTGCCCTTGAGAAAGGAGTGGCCGATGTGCTGGCCGGCACCATCGACACGCTTGTCACCGCCCCGATCAGCAAGGAGGCCGTGCAGACCGAGGAATTCCAGTTTCCCGGCCACACCGAGTTCCTTGGCGCCCGCTCAAACAGCAAGCCGCTGATGATACTCTATTACGAGGGACTGCGCATGGCGCTCCTTACCACTCACAAGGCCATAGCCGACATCCCTGGCGCCGTGACCAAGGAGCGCGTTATGGAGACAGTCAGGGAACTGAACGCAACGCTGAAGCAGGACTTCGACATCCAGGCGCCCAAGATTGCCGTGCTGTCGCTGAACCCCCACAACGGCGACGGCGGACTGCTCGGCACCGAGGAGATTCGCGATATAAAGCCCGCCATCGAGGAACTCGGCGACAAATTCTTAGTGTTCGGACCCTTTGCCGCCGACGGATTCTTCGCCTCGTATTCGTGGCGCAAGTACGACGGCGTGATAGCCATGTACCACGACCAGGGACTGGCACCCTTCAAGGCCCTGGCCGGACCTGAGGGCGTGAACTTTACGGCCGGACTGCCGTTCGTGCGCACCAGCCCCGACCACGGCACGGGCAACGACATCGCCTGGCAGGGCGTGGCCGACCCGCAGTCGATGCGCCAGGCCATCTATTCGGCCATAGACCTGACGCGCAACCGCCGCCGCAACATAGAGGCCGCTGCAAATCCGCTGCCCAGGATGCCGGAACGTCCCGACCGTGGCGAGCGTCGCGGCGCTCCGCAGGAACGCAGCAATAAACAGGACAAAAACAAAGCGGCGGAATGAATTTCGGAGTAATAGCTGCCGGCGAGGGAAGCCGACTGTCGGAGGAGGGTATCTCTGTGCCCAAACCGCTGGTGGACCTGAACGGCGAGCCGATGATAGGGCGCCTGATGCGCATATTCGGCGAACTCGGAGCCGAGGACGTGGCCGTGGTGACCAACGCTACGCGGCATGAAACAGCCGAGTATCTTGCAGGGATAGCCTCGACATTGCCGTTCCGCCTCCATGTGAAGGAAGCCGTGACGCCAAGCTCGATGCATACCTTCGCCCTGTTGGGTGGGATGCTTAAAGGGAAGGGGCGGTTCATCACCACCACCGTCGACACCATATTCAGCGCCGCGGAGTTCGGCAAGTACGTGCAGACGTTTCAGAACGCCCCGGCCGACGTGGACGGCATGATGGCCGTGACCACATACATCGACGACGAGAAGCCGCTGTATGTGCGCGTGGACGACAGGATGGACATAACCGCATTCCTTGACAAAGACCCGGAGCCGAAATATATCTCCGCCGGCGTGTACGGGCTGGACGACAAGGCCCTTGACGTGCTGGACGGGTGTCTGGAATCCGGCGTGAGCCGGATGCGCAATTTCCAGCGCGCCTTGGTGGAGAACGGGCTGCGCCTCAAGGCGTCGGACATAGGACGCGCCATCGACGTGGACCACGCCTCGGACCTGGAGCTGGCCAGAAAAATCACTAAAGAGGAGAAAGAGGAGATATAGTAATGTCAGCTATCAAGATAGCCGGCGTGATGAGGGCCGGCGCATATTCGCCTAACCATATCGGGAACGATGCGGCCATCTTCAATGCGGTGGCCGACCATCTGCGCAAGCGCGGCTGCGAGGTGAACGTGTACAGCGAAGATGAATTTCAACGCGCGGAAATCACCGAGGATACGGTGCTGAACATGTGCCGCGAACGCGAGTCCGTGGCCAAGCTGCAGAGCCTGGAGGAGCAGGGGAAGTTGGTGATAAACTCGGGCTTCGGCATCGAGAACTGCACGCGCGAGCAGATGACGCGTATGCTGTTAGGCAACGGCATACCTTATCCCGACTCACTGATTGTGAACACCAACGAGGATGTGCGCGCCGAGCTGGAACGTGCCGGTTTCGGCAGCGTATGGATCAAGCGCGGCGATTTCCATGCCATGCACAAGGAGGATATATCCTATTGCCGTCATGCGGAGGAGGCTCAGGAGATGCTGCACGAGTATTATTACCGTGGCATAAAGCGCGCCGTCATAAACCGCCATCTGACTGGCGACCTGGTGAAATTCTACGGCGTGCGTGACGAGCCCTTCTTCTTCTGGTTCTATCCCTTTGACGAGGGTCACAGCAAGTATGGCTGGGAAGTGGTGAACGGCAAGAGCCAGGGCTTCAACTTCGACTTGGAGGAGCTGCGCGACATCTGTCAGCGCGCGTCGAAACTGATGGACGTGCGTATTTACGGCGGCGACTGCATCGTCGACGAGCAGGGGCATATCAGCATCATCGACTTCAACGACTGGCCCAGCTTCGCTCCCTGTCGCGCCGAGGCCGCTCCGGCAATAGCCAGGAGTGTGCTGAAAGCCATAAGGAAACATATCAAACAACAACAGTAACGACTCTGTAATGAGCAATAAGGATAAAAACGAGGAGTATCAGTCGTCGCTGAAGTCGATGGATACGGAGGAATGGTGGGATCTGCACTTTTACCGCCCCATCGGATACTGGTGGGCCAGGATGGCGCGCAAGGCCGGCATCAGGCCTAACGCCATCACCATCGCCTCCATATTCCTTGGCATAGGATCGGGCGTGTGCTTCTATTTCGACAATATATGGTGGAACCTGTTAGGTGTGCTGCTGCTGGTATGGGCCGATTCCTACGACTCGGCCGACGGGCAGTTAGCGCGCATGACCGGCCAGTACTCGCGCATAGGGCGCATCCTGGACGGCGTGAGCGGCGACCTCTGGTTCGCGTCCATTTACATAGCCATCTGTCTGCGCGAGAACGTCACTTCCGAGTTCTTCATGGCCCATCACTGGGTGATATGGGTCATGGCCGTGGTGACCGGAATCTGCCATGGCGTACAGGCCGCGATGGCCGACTATTACCGCCAGTTCCATCTGTATTTCGTCAAGGGTCCGGAGGGCTCCGAACTGGAGAACGCCGACTCGCTCATGCAGAAATACCGCACTATGTCGTGGCGGCATCAGCCCTGGGCCAAACTTGTGCTGCTGTTCTATATCAACTATACAGTGGGCCAGGAATCGCGCACGCCCAAGATGCAGAAGCTGCGCCGGGTGCTGCACGCACGCTATGGCAACAACATACCGGTGGAGTTCCGCGAGCGGTTCCGCAAGGCTTCGCTGCCGCTGATGAAATATACCAACATACTGTCGTTCAACACCCGTTCGCTGGCGCTGTTCGTGTCCATACTGATATTCCGTATGCCGTGGCTGTACTTCGCCTTCGAGCTGACGGTGCTGAACATACTGATGGTGTATATGGTTGTAAGACATGAGAATATATGCAACGCATTCATCAAGGAACTTGAAAATCAGAAGCCATGAATATAGACAAAAGTAAGATAAAGGGAATCATCTTCGACTATGGCGGTACGCTCGACACCGGCGGACGCCATTGGAGCGAGGTGCTGTGGGACGGCTACCGGCAGGCCGGCGTTGAGGTGGACAAGGCTGGCTTCCGCGAGGCATACGTATATGCCGAGCGCGAACTGGCCAGGACGCGCCACATACTGCCGGCGCACGACTTCCACGACATGCTGGACATCAAGGTGCGCATCGAACTCGAGTGGCTGGTGCGGCAGGGGCTGTTCTCGCCCGACGATGTGAAGGCGAAAGGGAAGGAGATAGCCCAGATATGCTACGACTTCGCCCGAAAGACCGTGCATGCCTCCGAACCGGTGCTTCAGGCGCTGTCGGAGAAATATCCGCTGGTGCTGGTGTCCAATTTCTACGGCAACATCGAGACGGTGTTGGAGGACTTCGGCATCAGGAAATATTTCAAGGACATCATAGAGAGTGCGGTGTTGGGCATCCGCAAGCCGGATCCCCGCATCTTCGAACATGGCGTCAAGTCGTTAGGCATCCTGCCCGAACAGACTCTGGTGATAGGCGACTCGCTGCGCAAGGATATCGAACCGGCCGAGAGCCTGGGCTGCCAGGTGCTGTGGATCAAAGGCGAGGGCTGGACCAAGGAGGAGGACGAGCAGACGCACCCCAACACCATCTACGCATTGGAGGAAGCGAAAGCCGTATTGCTTTGACAGCTCGATTAACTTAAGTTAACAAAATAAGCTGATGTTGATATAAAATTAACTAATATTGGCCAAATGCGGGTATTGATAAGAAACTTTAAGATTCAAAGAGCGTAAATAGAGGGCTAATTCCTTTGTCGTCTCGACTATTGGGTATAATTTTACGCCCGGAATGCGAAATGTCGGCGTAAGAGTGCCGCAGGGCCGGTCCTGGACCCTTTGGCAACGGATGTTTCGCAGAGAATCAAAAGACAATTATCAATAACACACACAACACAAACTATGTCAACAAAAGCAAAGGCTCCCAACGGTAAACTCGGAGTAATGGTGGTAGGACTGGGTGCGGTAAGCTCCACGTTCATTACCGGCGTGCTGATGACCCGCAAGGGACTTGCCAAGCCGGTAGGCTCGATGACCCAGTACGACAAGATCCGCGTAGGCAAAGGAGAAAACAAGAAATATCTGCACTATAAGGACATAGTGCCTTTGGCCGATCTGAACGATATAGAGTTTGCGGCCTGGGACGTATATCCGGCCAACGCATACGAAAGCGCCATCAACGCCGAGGTGCTGAAGGAGAAGGACATCAATCCCGTCAGGGACGAACTGGAGAAGATCAAGCCGATGCCCGCCGCATTCGACAGGAACTACGCTAAGCGTCTGGACGGCGACAACGTGAAGCAGTGCAAGGACCGCTGGGACATGACGGAACAGATCCGCGAGGATATCCGCCGGTTTAAGAAGGAATCGGGCGTGGAGCGCGTAGTGGTGCTTTGGGCCGCATCGACCGAGGTATATGTGCCGGTCGAAGATAAGGTGCACGGTTCGTTGGCCGCCCTGGAGGCTGCCATGAAGGCCGACGACAAGGAGCATATCGCTCCCTCAATGTGCTACGCCTACGCCGCATTGTCGGAGGGTGCTCCTTTCATAATGGGCGCTCCCAACACCACAGTGGACATCCCCGCAATGTGGGAGCTGGCCGACAAGACCGGAATGCCCATCGCCGGCAAGGACTTCAAGACGGGCCAGACGCTGGTCAAGTCCGGTTTCGCGCCCATCATCGGCACGCGCTGCCTGGGTCTGAGCGGCTGGTTCTCGACCAACATCCTTGGTAACCGTGACGGCCTGGTGCTGGACGAACCCGCCAACTTCCGTACCAAGGAGGTGTCGAAACTCTCCACACTGGAAAGCATTCTCGTACCCGAGGAGCAGCCTGACCTCTACGGCCACGGCAACGACGAGGACACGCAGTATTATCATAAAGTACGTATTAATTATTATCCTCCTCGCAACGACAACAAGGAGGGCTGGGACAATATCGACATCTTCGGATGGATGGGATACCCCATGCAGATCAAGATCAACTTCCTGTGCCGCGACTCGATTCTGGCCGCGCCGCTGTGTCTTGACCTGGTGTTGCTGAGCGATCTGGCCGCGCGCGCCGGACGCAAGGGCACGCAGCGGTTCCTCAGCTTCTTCCTCAAGAGCCCGATGCACGACTATACCAAGGGAGAGGTGCCCGTAAACCACCTGTTCCAGCAGTATACCATGCTGAAGAACGCCATCCGCGAAATGGGCGGTTACGAGGCTGACGAAGAAATCGATTGAGGCTCATAGTCTCAACCGGTCAAGGTATTAATTATAATAATGAGAATAGACATTCTGACCGTAATGCCCGAAATGATCGAACCCTTCATAGGGTGTTCGATCCTGAAGCGGGCGCAAGACAAAGGACTCGCGGAGATTGTGGTGCACAATCTCCGCGATTACACCACCAACAAACACCGCAAGGTGGACGATTATCCGTTCGGCGGCGAGGCCGGCATGGTGATGCAGATACAGCCGATAGACGCCTGTATCTCCGAACTTAAGGCACAGCGTGACTACGACGAGGTGATATTCACCTCGCCCGACGGCGAGCAGTTTGACCAGCCAATGGCCAACCAGCTGTCGCTGCTGCAGAACATCATCATACTCTGCGGCCATTACAAGGGTGTGGACTGGCGGGTGCGCGAACACCTCATCACTAAGGAGATATCCATCGGCGACTATGTGCTGACGGGCGGCGAGTTGCCGGCGGCCGTGATAGCCGACGCGGTGGTGCGCATCATTCCGGGCGTGATCGGCGACGAGCAGTCGGCCCTGTCAGATTCATTCCAGGACAATCTGCTGGCACCTCCCGTGTATTCGAGGCCGGCGGTTTATAAGGGATGGGAAGTGCCTGAGATTCTGCTGTCGGGACATGAGGCTAAGATTGCGCAATGGCGCTATGACATGGCGTTGGAACGGACCCGCCGTCTCAGGCCTGACCTGTTGGGAGAGAATCCAGAATAACGGTCGGAAATTTAGAATTCGAATTCTGGAACATTTCATTGGAATCCGAATTCTGCAACATTTCAGGGATAAAAATAAAACGGGATGCAAGGCCTCGGCCTCCATCCCGTTTTGTCGCTTTAGCATTGTTCTACTATTTAGGCAATGTCTGCGACAATCACCTATTATATAGACGTAAAAAATGCGCGTTTAGTTTAATCGAACGCAAAATTTTTTTCACTTTTTTGCGTTAAAATTTTTCTTGCCATCAATATTTCACGTCATATCCCTGATCCTTAAGGTATTGCAGGATTCGGTAATTCATGGCGTGGTCGTAATATTCTATGATGTGCTTGCACCAGTCGTTGGTTGTGGTGCCTCCGGCGCGGGTCCGGTTGTATTCCGTCACGGTCTTGTCGTATGCCGCGAGCTCGTCGGTCAGATGCTCGTCGTCGTGACGGTAATGGTTGTGGTGGAACACCAGGCTTTCGGGCTGTTTGGGCTTAAGATCGGGCTGCTCGCGTGGGATTCCGAGTGCCAGACCGCATACCACGAACACGCCCTTGGGCAGTTGCAGCAGCTCGGCGATGCGTTTGGGGTCGGCGGTGCGCAGGTAGCCGATGCAGTTGCATCCCAGTCCGCAGGCCTCGGCGGCAACTACGGCGCTCATCATGGCCAGCGACGCGTCGATGATGCCGATGGTCACGCCGTCCATCGTGTCGTAGAACGCGGGCATCTCCACGCCCTTGCGCTGTGCCAGCATCGAGATCTTGTTATAGTCCGAGCAGAATATCAGCAGACGGTTGCACGTCTTGAGCTGTTTCTGGTTGGTGATGGCGTACAGTTCCTCCTTCAGGGGCTGGTCGTCTATCTCTATTACGGAGAATTGCTGGCCGTTGTAGCTGGTGGGGGTGTTGCGCACGGCGGCGCGGATGAATTCCATGGTTTCCGCAGGTATCGGCTCGCGCTCGTAGCGACGGATGCTGGTGCGGTCCAGCAATGATTCCTTTACGCTTTTCATATTCTTAGTGTAGGTTTATGCTTTGGGTTATATTTAAATGGAAAGTAAAAAACCGGCAGACATTTGAAAGTCTGCCGGCTTAAAAGGTCCACACCAAAGGAATGTGACGAAACTCCGAACGACAGGATTTGAGTGCCCTCAATCTTTGTAATCCGCCTTGTGACTCGGGGAGTCAACGCCTTGCGGCGCGGGGCCCGCCATTAATTGATAAGCTTGTCTCGGCATTTCTGATAAATTTGATGAGTTTCCCAATTTGCTTTGATGTGGGATATCTTGACTCGGTGTCCGCACTTTAGCATCCGCCAGACCCTCTTGAATCTCGATGCACCTGGGCGTGACTCCCGTTTCTGATATTTCTCATTATTAAAGAAAGCTCTCTTGCTCCCTTGTTTTCCATTACAACGCAAAGTTAATACACTTGGTTTACATTTGCAATACCACCCCGCATTTTTTTATCTACACCTATTCAATCTCTATCTATAATGTGTAGATCGAATATAATGTGTAGATCGGCAGATTTTGTATGTATGCTGATAAAAATACTTCTTGAAAGCACCGGATGGCTATGTCTGTGATTAAAATTTGAGTGTCAAATATCGTATTTAGTGTTAAAAATTGACTCCGTCGGCTTCTCGACAGCCGAATGAACTAATCCATCTATAAAATTGTTACCTGAAATTAATATAATTAAATATAAATTAACATTTATTAATTCGATTGAGAATCAACAAATTAAACGGATAAGTAAAGGAATTTTGAAAAAATATCGTGAAAGTACTTGACAACGGCTGAAAAACATACTAATTTTGCATTCGCGTTTCGGG